>NZ_JBEZGC010000011.1:138969-282495 GCF_040649795.1 Nonomuraea sp. NPDC048881 | reverse complement strand
ACGGCCAGGTCGCGGTGGACGAGACGTGGTCGGCGCTGCGCTTCCGCGTACTGAAGGACGGCGAACCCCCCTTCACGGTACGGCTTGGTCGGCGGGAGCGGCGCCGGGCCGGTTCAGGGCCGTTCAGGGCCGTTCAGTGCCGGTTCAGGGCTCCTGGGTCAGCGCCTGGTGCAGGCCGCGGCAGGCGCGGGTGAGCGCGGTCGAGCCGCGTTTGGCCGCGTGGGCGGCCACCTCCGGGATCTCGCCGCGCGCCCCGGCCCACATGGCGACGTCCGTGGCCAGCACGACGGCGTCGGTGTGCGCACGCCGGGCCCGCTCGCCCCCGCGCGGCAGGAAGACGGCCAGGAAGTGGCGCAGGATCGTCCACACCTCGGCGTGCGCGCCCTGCCGGGCGGCCAGCTCCAGTGACGGCAGGGCGAGGTCGGCCCCCACGCCGCCGCGGCGGCTCAGCATGCCCAGCGCACGGCCCGTCTCGGCGGCGGGCAGCGCGCCCTTGGCCACCAGTTCGAGCAGCGGGGGCACCGCGTCGTCGCCCTCCGCGGTGAGCACGAAGGCCAGGACCAGGGCCGTGGCCGGACCGGACTCCCCTCCGGCCAGCGCCAGGCCGCGCAGGTCGTCGACGCCGGGCGGGACCGAGTAGTCGAGCAGGCAGAGCGCCAGATGGGCCGCCGCGAGCTCCCGGTGATGGGGCGTCATGCCCGTCCAGAAGTCACGTGACCCGCGCCGGGAGAAGCCTCTCCCGGCGGGCGCGGCCAGCAGGGCGTCGACGCGGGCGAGGCCGGTGGGCTCGGCAGGCGGCCAGCTCACGGCGGCGATCCCGCGCCGGTCGGGGACCTGCTCGTGGGGCGCCGAGCCGAGGTCGGGGGTCCAGGCCACCTCGACCCGCGGCGGCGGGGGCGCACCGCGCCCGAGCCGGCGGGCCACCGTGGCGGCGGCCTCCGAGCCGATGCCCCGCGCCCGTTCGGCCAGGTCGGGGGCCGGATCGGGCGGCAGCCGCAGCAGGGCCTGCGCCAGGTCGAACGGCAGCGGTTCGCGGCCGGAGCGCGCGCACCCGGCCAGGCGGGTGAGCAGGGTCTCGGGGTCGAGGTGGCCGTCGGCGCGGGTGGGCGTGGCCAGCAGGACCGGGGGCAGGGCTCCGGCCTTCGCGGCGCGCAGCAGCTCGTCGAGGCGGGACAGCAGGAAGGCATAGAGGCCGGCGCGTCCCTCCGGGCGGGGGAGGCGGCACCACTCGGCGGGCGCCGGTCGGGCGCCGGGGTCGTAGAGATCGGTCTCGACGTCGTCCGTCCGCAGCAGCTCCTCCTGCACGTCGTCGGGCAGGTCGTGCAGCGGGAGCATCGTGCGCAGGCCGGGGAGCAGCCGGAAGGCCGTGGCCGCGAGGTTCACCATGCCGTCGTACAGGGCCTGCCCGACGTCGCCGGGCGTGCTCCGGTACGGCGGCCACTCCCGCGGCGGACGCGAGCCGGGCGGCCCCGGATCCTCGCCCGGGTTGACCAGCTCCCTGGCCAGCGCGGTGCACCAGTCGCGCGGCGACTCCCACACCGGCATGTCGTAGAGCACCGGCCGCAGCTCCTCGCCGAACCGCTGGGCCAGCGTCTCGCGCAGGGGGCCGGGGTTCGCGTGGGCCTCCCGCACGACCGCCGCCAGCCACGCCTCGACGGCGATCCAGCCTGCCTCCGCCGGCGGGCCGGCCTCCGGGCCGCGGACCGGGAACGGGCCGGGCACGGTGGCCTCGGGCAGCCGGCCAGGGGTGAAGTCGCCGGTCCGGCCCGCGCCGAAGCGCTCGTGGAGCCGCCGGGCCGAGGCCGGGGGCAGCAGTTCGGCCCCCTCCAGGAGCGCTGTGGGGTCGGTGACGTGACCGGCGTGCTTGAGTGTGAGGGCGACCGCGCGGTCGCGCACCTCGTGGGAGGCGTGCCCGTACGCGTTGGTCAGCGCCCTGACGTGGTCGTTCACCCGTTCCGGGTGAGGGCCGAGGGCACGGTCGAGCCAGGTCAGGCCCTTCACCGCGAGACCGGCCTCCGGGCGGAAGGTCATCGACTCGACGGCCTCGGCGACGTCCGCCGGGTCGAGCCGGGCCGCGCGCGCCTGCCGCCAGGCCAGCTCGGCCACCGGGCCCGGCGCGGTGGCCAGCAGCCGCAGGTAGTCGCGCAGCCGTCCGGCCGACTCCGCCGGCGTGGGCGCCACCAGCGTGTGCAGCCGGACGAAGAAGCGCAGGTCACGCGCGTCGCCGCCGAGCAGGAAACGGCGCACGCAGCCCGCGATGACCTGCTCGCGCGGCAGCGCGCGGCCGGTCAGGGCCAGCCAGTGGGACGGCTCGGGGGTGAGCTGCTCGTCGGCCAGCGCCCGGCCCGCGCCGGCCGCCTCGAAGATCCGCGGAAGCAGGTGGGGCGTCAGCGGGTCGTCGGCCACGGTCGCCGCCGACAACCAGGCCGCCACCAGCGGCTCGTGGTCGGGCGGGGGAACCGGGCCGTCGCGCAGCAGCGCCAGCGCCAGCGGCACGACCCGGTCGTCGGGACGGCGGACGCGGCGCGCGAGCCGGACCGCCAGATCGGCCCGCCAGGCCGCCGGGCGGCCGGAGACCGCCCTGACCAGCCGGTGCGGGCTCGGCGCGCCGGACGTTCCCGGGTCGAGGTCGCGCTTCATCAGCCAGGTGGCCGCGCCGGCCGGGCCGGGAACGGTCGCCGCGCCCACCATCATCAGCGCCTCGGAGTGACTGGTGAGCTGGTCGAAGGCGTTCCAGCGGGCGGCCAGCAGTCGCGGGCGCAGCTCGTCGAGCAGGCCCGGCAGCTCGGCGGCGACGGCGGCCCGCTCGGCGCCGGTGAGGTCCGGCAACCGTGCGGCCAGCCGCTCGGTGTCGCGGGCGAGCACGAGGCGCCTGATCTCGGCGCGGACGTCATCGGCGGTCATGACGTGGCTCCGGTGAGCTGGGCGTGCAGGCGGCGGCAGGCGTGGACGAAGCGGGTCGTCCGGCGGCCGCCCGCGAACTCGGCGACGACCGGGATCTCCCCTCGCGCGCCGGTCCAGAGGGCCACGTCGGTGGCGAGGGCGACGAGCCGGGTGTGGCTCACGGTGACGCGCCGCCTCTCGCCGGGCGACATCTCGGGCAGCAGGGCCCGCATGACGCGCCACACCTCGTGGTGGCCGCCGGCCTCGGCCAGCCGGGTCAGGGCCGCGATGGCGGAGGTGGTCTCCTGCCAGGTGCGGCGCAGCACCAGCGCGAGCTGACGGCCCATCTCCTCGGCGGGCAGTTCGCCCCTGGCGGCCATGCGCAGGACCAGCGGGATCATGCCGGGCACGCCGCCGGCCAGGAGGAAGGCGAGGATCAGCGCCGTGGACTCACCCATCGGCCCCTGGGCGAGCTCCAGGCCGATGATCTCCGCCGGAGCCCGCCAGACGCCCCAGTGGCCCTGCAACAGGTAGGGCAGGAAGTTGACGGCCACGACCTCGCGGTGGGAGGGCAGAACGGCGGGCCACGCCCCCAGAGTGTGGCCGGACTCGCTGCCCGCCCGGTCGGACGGCTCCCGCAGCACCACCTCGTCGATCAGCCGATGGCCGGTCGGGGCCGTCACCCGCAGCACGGGCCGCAGCCTGACCTCGGTGAAGTGCTCCGGGTCGCCGTCGCCGAACTCGACCATGGACGCGTGGACCATGTGCCGCCACCCGTGGCCGCACCCGGGGTCGGCCATGCCGTCACCGGCGAGCCAGCGGGCGGCCGACCGCGCCGCCTCCGACTCGACCTTGGCGGCCCGCTCGGCCGCCGCCGGATGGCGGCCCCGCGGCAGCCGCAGCAGCGCCTGCGCCAGGTCGGCGGGGAGCGGTTCCACCCCGGCGGCGGCGCACGTCTCCAGCCGGCCGACCAGCACGTCGGGGTCGAGGTGGCCGCTCGTCCAGGTCGGGGTGGCCAGCAGCACCGGCGGGAGGGCGTCCGCGCGGAGGGCCGCGGCGAGCTCGGCGTAGCGGTGCAGCAGGAAGTCGTGGAGCGGGGCGACCCGACCGGTGCGGGGCAGGCGGTTGCGCCGCCGCCACTCGTCCTGCTCGGACAGCGCCTCGGGCAGGTACGAACGCCGCCGCGGCGGGACGAACACGACGGTCACCCGCGCGAGCGGCTCGTCCGGGCCCGGCGGGGGCACCGGTTCCCCCAGTCGCATCGCCGCGATCCGGGCCGGGTCCACGCCGAGCGCGGTCATCTCGTCGTAGGCGCGGTCGAGGAGGTGGTACGGCATGGCCTCCACGGAGTCGTCGTACAGGACGCCGGGCCTCTTGCGCACCGGGCGATCATCGGGTTCGTTCAGCCGGATCCGGCCACCGGCGAAGGGGATCTCCTGGTCGCCCTCGCGGACCAGCGCCTTGGCGGGACCTTCGTCGCTGGTCCAGGTGATGGAGAAGGCCCGCAGCGGGGCGTCGTCGTCGAGGAAGCGGCCGGGCCGGCGGCCGCCGCCCACCATGATCGGCCCGGTCGGCGGCTCCTGGCCGGGCTCCTGCCCGCGGGGGATGACGCGCACTCCCACGGAGTGGGCGGCGCGCTCCCAGAACCTCTCCGGCTGGATCGGCGGGAGCTCCGGCACGCTGCCGGGCGTGACGAGCTCCGCGGCCAGCGCCGCCCGCCATTCGCCGGGATCGAGGCACACGTCCTTGAGCCTCCGGCGGCCGTGGGCCTGCTCGACGTGGGCCTGCGCGACGTGGACCTGCTCGACGTGGGGGGCGAGCCTGCGGCGCAGCTCCGCCCGGTCGTCGGCGACGCCGGTGACGAAGGCCGCCAGCCAGCGCTCCTCGTCGATCCAGGGCTCGTGCCCGCCGGGGAAGATCGACGGCTCGGGGAAGGGCAGCGCCTGCGCGGGCTCGGGCAGCGGCGGGAACTCCTTGGGCTCCAGCAGTTCCTCGACCGGGGTCTCCCCGCCGAACCGCCCGGCCAGCTTCGCGCCCAGGTCGGCGGGCAGGTCGCGGACGGCGTCGAGGATCGCCTCGGCGTGGTCGGCGAGCAGGCCGGCGTGTTTGAGGGTCAGTTCGACCGCGCGGTTGCGCACCTCGAAGGACGTGTGCGCGTACGCCGTGGTCAGCGCGGCGACGAAGTCGGCGGCGGTCTCCGGCGTGGCCCGGATCGCCTGGTCGAGCCAGCGCAGCCCGGTGGCGGCGAGCTTGGCCTCGGCCCGGAAGGTGAGCGCGTCGACCGCCTCGACCAGGTCGGCGTGGTCGAGCGGCATCGCGGCGCGCACCCGCGCGGCGGCCGACTCGGCGACCGTGCCCGGCGCGGACGGCAACAACCGCAGGTAGTCGCGCAGGCGGGCAGCCGACTCCGCGGGCGTGGGGTCGAGCAGCGTGTGCAGCCGGACGAAGAACCGCAGGTCCTGCTGCTCGCCGCCGCGCAGGAACCGGCTCACGCAACCGTCGAGGGCCTGCTCCCTGGGGATCTCGCGGGCGACGGCGGCCAGCCAGCGGGAGGGCCGGGGCTGCAGCGACTCCTCCCGCAGGACGCGGCCGGCGCCGTCGGCGTCGAAGACCCGGGGCAGCAGCACGGGGGCCAGCGGGTCGTCGGGCACGGTCGGCTGGAACAGCCAGGCGGCCACCAGCGGGTCGTGGTCGGGCGGCACCGCGCCGGACTGGCGCAGCAGCTCCAGGGCCAGCGGCGCGATGCGGTCGGCGGGACGGCGCACCCGCCGGGCCAGCCGGACCGCGACGTCCCGGCGCCATTCCGGCGGACGGGCGGCCGCCACCCGGCACACCTGGTCGACCCTGATGGACGGCCCCCAGCGGCGGTTGACGGCGCGGCCGGTCATCCACGTCACAGCGGCGGCCGGGCCGGTGATGAGCCCGACGCCGGCCACCAGCAGCGCCCTGGCGATGCCGGTGAACAGCTTCTCGACCTCCCAGGAGGCCATCCCCCCGAAGTCGTCGGGGTACTCGGCGCGCACCTGCTCGGTCCGGACCCGGCGCAGCTCCTTGACCAGGCCGGGCAGCTGCCCGGCCAGCTCGGCGCGCTCCTGCTCGGTCAGCGTGACCAGCCGGTCGGCCAGGCGGCCGGACTCGTTGCGGACGACGAGGTCGCGGATCTCCGTCCAGGTGGTCATCGGGAGACCTCCACGGCGGCGCGGGCGACGATCCGGGCGGCCAGCACGTGCTTGCACGGGCCGCGGGAGCCGCGGTGGTCCCACCACCACTCGCACGTGCAGGAGCCGTCGGCCAGCGAGACCTGACGCGTGCCGCCCGCGGTGCGGACGGTGGCCGACTCGCCGTCGAGCCGCACGGCGCCCGCCTCGACGAGGCTGCGCGCCTTGGCCAGCCGCGGGTTGAGCACGGTCACGTTGTCCTTGTCGTAGGGCAGCTCGCGGTGGAAGTGGGCGGCCTCGGCCAGGTCGTAGCCGACCCGGCCGGCGACGCCGAGCTGCGTCAGCGCGGCCCGCACCCGGTCGGCGGGGATGCCGGCGCGGTCGGCCAGCAGGCCGATCTCGACCTCGGGCTCGAAGTTGAGCAGCATGCCGACCACGTCGGCGTCGTTCTCGGCCTCGTCGGTGGCCAGGTCGTCGAGCACCGCGCCCTCGCCGGAGAAGCCGCGCCAGCGCTCGGGCGACAGGGTGAGCGTGTAGCGCATGCCCGGCAACTCCAGCTCCCAGGCGCTGGAGGCGGCGTCGGACGGGCCGTACACCCGCAGGGCCTTGGCGAAGCGGAGCAGCGGCAGCAGGGTGGCGAGCCGGTTGGGGCCGGCGAGCTGGACGGATCCGGCGACCGGGCGGTCGGAGACCTTCAGGTCGCGCCCCACCTGGGCCACCCACACCGTGCCCTTCCTGGGCAGCCCGCGCAGGAAGCGCACCGCCGCCATGCCGGCCAGCTCGCCGCGCTGGTCCATGCCCGAGGCGATGACCTGCACCTCGGCGAACCCGCGCAGCCAGCGCTCGGGTAGCGGCACCTTCTTCTCCACCACCGCGCCGTCCGTCGTGGTCACGACCAGCTCGTCGAGGCCCACTCCCAGGTGCAGCGGGTCGCGCGCGCCGATGCGCGCCAGCGCCTCCCGCAGCGGGGCGTTCACGTCGACGTTGGTGGTGCCCCGGTCGAAGACCTCGCCGTCGAGCGCGCCCTGCAGCAGGTCGAGCCGGGCGTACACGCCGCCGCAGGCGGAGAACGACTCGAAGCGCAGGCGGTCGCCGTTGCACGTCACCACCGGGTCGCGCACCCAGCCGGGTCGCTCCTGCGGCTGGTGGTAGCGGGCCAGCGCCACGTCGGCGACGCCGAGCAGGGCCGCCGCGGCGGGGGCGGCCTGGGTCACCACGCCGCTGAAGAAGCGGGGGGCCACGGCGGGGCCGGACAGGGCACGGCCGCCGGAGGTCGCGAGCCCGAGGCGACCGTCGATGAGCGAGGAGGGCGCGGCGTACGTGTACGCCTGCGTCGCTGAAGTCATGGCCGGGACGATAGATCGCGCCACCGACAAGATCTCCGTGCCGCCTTCCGCCGATCCTGAGGCCAGATCATCTTTAATTCCGGATGGTCTACTCATTTCGGACAAGCCGGTTTATGCTCTGGGCATCCTGAAATGGATCACCCCCTGGGAGGCGCCCATGAAGAAGATGACCATCCGCCGCAAGAGCACGCAGCGCCTGATGGCCGGGGCCCGCCGGCTCTGGATCGAGTGGTGCTGGTAGGTGCCGAGACGGCGGGCGCTCTCGGGTGCCCGCCCCTGCGGTTCCCGGTGCGGCCGTGAACCGCTACGACTGCCATCGCGGCCACGGGCCCTACGCCGGGGTCGCCGGATTCCTCGCCACGATCGCCGCCGACCGTCCCCGCCTGGCCGCCCGCCATCGGGTCGAGCTGTACGCGATCGCCCCCTGGCTCGACCGCACGGCGCGGCCGGCCGCCGAGGAGGAGCCGATCAGGTTCCACCCCGCCCGCCGCACCGCCTGCCTGGCGTACGGCGCCGCCGAGTTCGCCGCCGCCTGGGCCGGCACCCTCCGCCGCCCGGTCACCGTCACTTTCGACCACGTCGCGAACGCCGACGAGACCACCGCCGAGCTGCTGGACGTCCTGGTCCCGCGGACCGCCGCCACCCCGCTGCGCCTGGACCCGCGTGCCGACGGTCCCGCTGAGCCGCCGCCGCTCCCCACGGCCTCGGACGCCGTCCGCGCCGCCCTCGGCGACGGCCTGGCCCGCGGCTTCTACCACCACGCGGCCCGCGTCGCCGCCCACGGACGCGCCCTCGTCACCCCGGACGGCGACCTGCGGCAATGGTGGGCCTGCACCACCGGCCTGGCCACCGCGCTGGCGGCGCTGGAGCGCGCCGAGGAGGCGCTCGATCTCTACGACGAGGCCCGCGCCGCCACCGGCGACCCGAAGATCAACATGTCCGCCGCGTACGCCACCGCCATGTTGTACGCCCGCCACCTCCCGGCCGCCCGCCAGGACCCCGCGCAGGCCCGGCACTGGCTGGAACAGGCGCTCGACCTGGCGCAGAGCCTGGACGACCCGCGTCACCAGGTGATCTCCACCGTCTTCTACGAGCAGGGCCTGGCGTTGCTGGACGCCAAGGCGGGCGCGCCCGACCGGGCGCTGCGGCTGGTCGACGACGGGCTGGCCAGGCTGACCGCGGTGCTCGCGCCGGGCGAGCACGCGCAGCACCTGGCCCGCCTGCGGCACAACCGCGCCCAGGTGTACCTGGCGCTCGGCGACCCGGAGCGGGCCCTGGCCGACCTGGACAGCGTGATCGCCCACGACCCGGACAACAGCGAGTACTACGTGGACCGGGCCGCCCTGCACCGGGCGGCCGGTCGCGTCCAAGCCGCGATCAAGGACTACGGCACCGCCATCAGCCTGGGACCGCACCTGCCCGAGGCCTACTACAACCGCGCCGTGCTGCACCTGGAACGCGGCCGCGACGACCGGGCCCGCGAGGACCTGGAGCACGCGCTCGCCATCGACCCCGGCCACCTGGACGCCCGGATCGCCCTGGTCAACGCCCACCTGGAGCGCGGCGCGCTCGACGCCGCCGAACGGGACGCGCTGGCCGGCCTCGAACTGGCCCCCAAGGACCCCGCGCTGCTGTGCACGCTCGGCCTGATCCGTTCCGAGCGCGGCGAACCGGCCGAGGACCTGTTCACCCAGGCTCTGGAGGGCGACGAGACGCTGGTCGAGGCGTGGACCAATCGCGCCGCCGTCCGCTTCGAACGCGGTGAGGTGACCGCCGCCGTGGCCGACCTGGACCGGGCGGTGGCCCTGTCGCCCGCGCCCGAGCCGCGCTACAACCGGGGCACCGCGCTGGCCCGGCTCGGCCGCTGGGAGGAGGCGGCCCGCGACTTCACCGACGCGCTCGCCCAGCCGGGCCTGGACCGGGCGCTCCGCCGCGACCTGCGCGCCGAGCTGGACCGCTGCCGGCGCGCCCGCTCCGGCTGACCTCCGGCGGGGTCAGCCCGCCGATCGATCCGCGGCCGGGTTCATCCCCGGCCGGTCCCGTCGCAGGTGGTGTCCTCGGCGGGCAGGACGCCGTCCACCAGGTACCGGTTGACGGTGGCGTTCACGCAGGCGTCGCCCGCGGCGAGGTAGGCGCCGTGGCGGTAGGCGCCGCGCAGGGTGATCATGCGCGAGCCGGTCAGCGCCCGGTGCATGGACCGCTGGCCGGGGAAGGGGGTGACGGGGTCGCCCTCGGCCCCGACGACCAGCAGCGGGACGTCGTTGCCGAGCGCGGTGGGCGCCTCCACGGGCGCGGCCGGCCAGAAGGAGCAGGGGCCGAGGTTGCGGGTCATCGGCCCGAACAGCGGCTCGTCCGCGCGGTGGGCCTGGATGTCGCGGTAGTAGGACTCCAGGTCGCGGGAGGCGGCCCGGTCCGCGCAGAGGATCGGGGTGCCCGCCCGGTCCTCGGCCGACCCCGACCCGGTGAACAGGCCGTCGAGCGTCTCCTTCAACGACGCCGGGACCGTGACCGCGTCGCCGCGGGCGGCGCGGGCCAGCGTCCGCACCTCCGCGGCGAAGCTCGCGTACGCCTCGGCGCTGTCGTCGTAGAGGCGGATGAACAGCAGGTAGGGGACGTGGTGGGCATCGATCCGGTACCCGCCGACGCGCAGCGGACGGTGGGCCGCGGCCCGGTTCACCCGCTCCACGGTGGCCAGGACGTCGGCCTCGGTGGCGCCCAGGCCGTACTCGGAGTCGCGGGCGGCGGCCCAGGAGGCCCAGTGCCTCAGCGCGGCGTCGATCGCCGGGCCGGTCGCGGACAGCAGGTCGGGGCCGTAGACGTCCGGGTCCACCGCGCTGTCCAGCACGAACCGGTCGGCGCGGTCGCCGAACAGCTGCGCGTAGACGGCGCCCAGGTAGGTGCCGTAGGAGTAGCCGAGGTAGGACAATCTGGGCTCGCCGAGCGCGGCGCGGATGACGTCCATGTCACGGGCGGTGTTGCGGGTGGAGGCGTGCGGCAGCAGGTCACGGTTGCCCTGGACGCATCCGGCGGCCAGCTCCTTCATGAGGGTGGCGCTCTCGGCGAACGTGCGGCGGGTCGGGCCGGCCGATCGGGTGGGGGTGTCGGTCGTCCACCGGCAGCGGATCGGCGTGCTGCGGCCGACGAAGCGCGGATCCATCCCGATCAGGTCGTAACGGGCCGCGACGGCGGGCATGAGCCTGCCGAGCAGCGGCTGTCGCAGCCCGCTCCCGCCCGGACCGCCGGGATTGATCAGCAGGACGCCCCGGCGCGCGCCGGGATCGGCCGCCTTGATCCGTGAGATCGCCACCGACACGGTCCGCCCCCGGGGCCTGCGGTAGTCCAGCGGAACGGTCACCTCGGCGCACTGGGCGCCCGCCGCGTCCAGAGCCGCGCCGGCGTCGTCGGCCGGACCGGTCGCGCAGCGGTGCCAGGTCGGCGTCTGGCGGTGGAACGTCGCCAGGGCGTCGGTCCCGCTGTCACGCCTGACGTCCGCCGACGCCTGGCCGGTGACCGCCATCCCCGCCATCCCCGCCATCAGGGTCGCGCTCGCGGCGACGGCTGTGACGATCTTTCGTGCACGCACAGAAGGCCCCTTTTTCTGATGATGTCGGCACCGACGCTAGGGGGCCGTGCGATTGACCTTGATCGGCCGAACGGCCGACCTTGATCAGCCGTACGGCCATTCCGACGTCCTGATCCGGACGGCCTGACCCGCAGCAGGTACGCCCCCGACATCCGCGCCGACCCGCCCCTGGACGCGGCTGGATGCGCAGGGGACCGCCCGGCGCGACGTGATGTTCCGACCTACGCGGACATGAGCGGCCGGGGCCTGTTCAGTGGCCGTCGCAGCAGGCGGTGCGGGCTTCGGCGAGATGGGCGGGGTCGTTCCACCAGTGGCCCGCCGTGCTCGGATGGACGGGGACGCGGGCCTTGACCCGCCCGGCGGGCGCGGCCGCCCCCTGGTCGGTGGCGGCGGTGGTGGTGGCGGACGGGTAAGGAGCGAGAAGCTGCTCGACGGTGTGGTGCCTGCCGCCGACGACGACGGCGGTGACGTTGGCCGCGTCCTCGATGCGGGACAGCGGGTCGCCGTCGACGATGGCCAGGTCGGCGTACATGCCCGGGGCGATCCGGCCCAGCGGGAGGCCCAGGTAGGCCCCGGACGTGCTGGTCGCGGCGGTGAGCGTCTCGCGCGGGGTCAGGCCGTACCGGACCATGGCCCGCAGGTTCATGTGCAGGCTGAGCCCGAGGTGGTCGATCGGCGCGTCGGTGCCGGCGGTGACCACGCCGCCGCCGCGGATCATCGCCGTGAGCTGCGCGACCTGGTTGGCGAGGTTCGTCCGGACCACCTGGACCGCCGCCGGGTCGGCCGTCTGCGCCGCGGTGACCGTCGCCCGGAGCGCGGCCGTCCGCCAGTTCGGGTAGAGCCGGCGCACCCGTTCGTCGGTGACCAGCGAGGTGTCCTCCCGGTACAGGGTCGAGGAGGTGAACAGGGTGGGGGTCCTGGCCATCTTCGAGGCGTTGAACATGGAGATGACGTCGGAGTAGGCCGAGCCGACGTTCGTGACGGTGCGCGAGTAGCCGAACCGGTTGGTGGCGCCGACGTGCTCGGTCTGGTCGCCGCCCATGGCGATCGCCGGGTAGTGGTAGTGCGAGCTGACCGGCTTGCCCTGGCGGTGGGCCCAGTCGATGACCTCCCGGTGCCAGACGACCGGCAGCCGCACGTAGCACTTCAGCAGGTCGTAGTCGAGGGCGGCGGCCCGCCGCAGTTCGAGCCGCAGTTGCTCGTGCGAGTACGTCGGGCGCATGAAGTTGTAGTAGACGCGCGCCCCGTCGATGGCCTCGCCGGTGCCCAGGTAGCGCGGCGCGAGCCGGGCGCCGGACTGCACCGACTCCCGTTCCTCGACCATGTGGTACGCGGGCGAGCCCGGCGAACGGGTGGTGGTGACGCCCAGGGCCAGCCACAGCGGACCCTGCCGCGAGCCGTAGGCGTAGCCCTGCATCTCGCGGTGGTGGTGGATGTCGATCAGGCCGGGCATGACGAACCTGTCGCGGGCGTCGATCAGGTCGCCGGGCCGTCCGTCCCGGTGCGGCTCGATCGCGGCGATGCGCTGGCCCCGTACGACGATGTCGACGTCACGGACGACGCGGCCGGAGACGCCGTCCCACATGCGGCCAGCGTGAATGACGACCTGGTCGGGGCCGGGGTCGTTGCGCCAGGTCAGCCGCACCGGGACCGGCCGGGCGGGCCTCCCGTCGAGGCTCGCCCGCTTGAGACGTCCCTCGTTCAGGTAGAGGAGGGTGGCCGAGTCGCCGGCCCAGACGGGGGCGTCGGAGACCTCGCGGGTGACCTGACGGGCCGCGCCGGTGGGCCGGCCGCTCCGGTCGACGGGCAGCACCCACAGGAGCGACTCCATGGCGAAGGCGAGCATCGTGCCATCGGGCGACCAGACGGGGCCGTCGTCGCCGCGGGTCTGCAGGGACCGGTGGGGCGCGGGGTCGACGTACGTGCCGGCGCCGGTGGCCCGGTCCACGAGCAGGATCTTGGACAGCCCCTCCCGGTAGCGCCGCGAGTACGGCACCACCGCGGCCATCGCCAGCGTCCTGCCGTCGGGGGACCAGGTCGGGCGGCCCGGCTCGAAGGTCGCGTCGTAGATCTTCTGGCGGTCGCCGGTGGAGACCTCCACGACCCACAGGGCGCCGTCCTGGTCCAGGTAGGCGATCTCGCTGCCGTCCGGCGACCAGCGGACCGACAGGGCGGCGGAGTCGGTCAGCCGGGTCACCTGCCGGTCGGCGCCGGTGTCCAGCTCGCGGACCCAGACGTTGAGCGTGCCGGTGCGGTCGGTGACGAATGCCAGCCGCCGCCCGTCGGGGGAGAAATCCGGGTCGGCTTTCCACCAGCGGTCCCGGAAAAGCGGTTCCGGGATGCCGCCGGCGCGCATGAGATAGATGTCGTTGAGCGCGCGGAAGGCGATGAGGGAGCCGTCCGGCGAAACGGCCGGGCTGCCGATTCCGACGACCGGGAATGAGCCCGGCTGGTCGAATACCCGGACCTTTTTCCGGTACTTCGGAGTGGTCGTCGTCAGCGCGGCGGTGAAGCCGACCGTGCCGGCGGTGGGGGAGCCGAGGCGGCGGACCTTGATGGCGCCGGCGGAGGTGTAGTAATAGCGTCCGTCCGGGGCGAACCGGGCGCGGAACGGGAACACCTCCTCGCCGGTGACGAGCGCGCCCGCGGTGCCGGCCAGGTCGTTGGCGCCCGAGTGGAAGTGGTGGTAGGCGAGGTCGGCGCCGTTCGGCAGCCAGGACGGCTGGTGGACGACCTGCCCGGCGGGCACCGTGACCGCGGTGGCGCGCGTGCCGGTGGCGACCTCGACGACGTCGATCCTGGTGTCGGCGACGACGAAGGCGATCTTGCTTCCGTCGGGCGACCAGGCCGGCTCGTACTCCTCGGCGGAGCCGTCGGTCAGGACGCGGCTCGCTCCGGTGGCGACGTCGAGGAGGTGGATGCCGTAGCTGCCGCCCGCGTCGGAGGAGTAGGCGATGGTGCGGCCGTCGGGGCTGTGGCGGGGCTCGCGGTGGTCGTACGGGCCGGTGGTCAGCTTCCTGATCGCGGATCCGTCGGGCCGGATCGTCCACAGGTCGAAGACGCCGTCGCGGTACGACTGGAACACGATCGTCCTGCCGTCGGGGGACCAGTCGGGCTGGGCGATGTCGTACAGGTCGCTGGTGAGCCTGCGGGCGGCGCCGCCGGAGGCCGAGCAGACCCACAGGACGCCGAGCAGGTCGAGGGCGAGCAGGCGGCCGTCGGGCGAGGGCGCGACGGCGAAGTCGGTGCCGGAGGTGACGGCCGTCCGGCCGGCGTCCCGCGCCACACGGGCCCGCGCCGGTGCGGCCGGGGCCAGCGCGGCGGCGAGCGCGGCGCCGCCACCGGCCAGGACGGCCCGCCGGGACGGCCCTGACATCGATCCGGACGGGGCGGCGGAGACGTCGGAGGGAACCGGTGCGTGAGACATCGCGAATTTCCATTCCACTGTTCAGATGGTCGGCGAAAGGCTGAACACGACGACGCGCGATTCATGGTCCCAGACGAATTGCCTAATCGCCTCGGAGTTCATCTGATCGGCCAATGTTACGTGGCTGGAAAATGCCTTCAGGAAAGTAGATATGTCGGTCAAAAGAATAAGTCAAGAGGGACGGGCGGGACGGGATCGCCGGCAGAAGTGGGGCCAGCCCCACCCACCCGTACGGCCAACCCCATGTTCCGGCCCGGCGGGTGCTTCCTAAGCTCGCTGCCACAACGACACGGAGGAGACAGATCATGACGAACACCGGCGACCTCACGACCGCGACGACGGCCCTCGGCGACGCCCGTGCCCAGGAGGCCCTCGCCACGGTGAAGAAGTGCGTCACGCTCTTCGGAGCCGTCGGTGTCATCGTCCTCGGCGTGGTCGCGGTGATGGCGTTCACCGGCGGCGAGGCGTCCGGTTTCATGTGGGTCCGGGGGGTCGTGCTGGTCGCGATGGCCGCGCTGATCCACCGGATGACCGTCCGCGCCGCGGAGGGGTCGTACAAGGCGTTCGACCGGGTGCGCACCCTGTCCACCGTCATGCCGATCGCGATCATCGGCGTGGACCTGATCCCCGGCCTCTGCCCGGCCTGGTACGCCGTGCTCCAGGGCCTGTCGGCGCTGGCCCTGGCCGGCGTCGCCGTCATCACCCGCGGCGCCGCGCTGCGCGCCGCCTTCCCCGGCGGGAAGTGAAGCCCGAGCCCCGCGGGTCAGGCGGGCGGCTGGAGCATGGGCACCAGGAAGCGCCTGGCCACCTCGGCGAGTTGCCCGTCGTCGTCGAGGTCGATGACGGCGCTGGGGATCGCCAGGAAGGAGGTGGAGATGCGCACCATCATCTCCGCCACGAGATCGGCGTCCAGGCCGTCGGACACGTTGCCCGCGCGTTGCTCCCGGCGGAGCTGGCCGGCGACGAACTGCCGCACCGTGGCGAGGGTCTGGCCGCCGTCGGTCATCAGGGACGGCACGAGCAGATCGGGCTCGGTGGCGATGAGGCCGCCGATCAGCGGGTTGCCGCGGATGGCCCGCAACGAGCTGACGAAGCCGAGGACCACCCGGTCGGCCGGGGTGTGCGCCTGCTCGATGTCGATGAGGAACCGGTCGAAGTAGCGGCGGAACTCCCGGCGCACCACGTGCTCGACCAGCGTGTCCTTGGTGTCGAAGCGCCGGTAGACGGTGATGCGTGACACCTTGGCCAGGCGTGCGACGTCCTCCATGGTGGAGCGCCTGATGCCCATCCGGCAGAACTGCTCGTAGGCCGCGTCGAGGATGCGCGTCCGCAGCTCGTCGGGGTCGCCGACGCGTTCGACGGCGTCGACGAAGGCGCGCTCCAGCAACGACTCCGAGCCTGACGGCGCCATGAAGCCGGACAGCACGGTGTCCACGATCACCTCCTGGATCGATTCTGCCTCAGGGGCGGGTCTTGTGATGTCCATCACAACGTGCTCTCATGATGATACACAGACTCATGGTTTGTTTCTCAGTATCACCCACTTCTCGGCCCCGGGCGAGAAGGAGGAAGCGGCGTGGGAGAACTCAGCAGGCGTGATTCCGGCGACGGCGCCGACACGCGCTCCCTGTTCGGTGGATCTCCGGCGAACCGATCGAGACTGCCCTGAGCGGGACCCCCCATCTCGAAGGAGTGCAGAGCATGGCAGAGCTGAGCAGGCGCGAGATACTGATCTCGGGCACCGCCCTGGGAGCCCTCGGCGCGCTGGGGATCACCTCCCCGGCCCAGGCCAAGGCCCTCGCCGACGGCTGGGAGTGGCCGGCCGCCGGCTCGGTCGCGGGCTCCGGCACCGGCGCCGACCCTCGCTGGGTGTGGGACGACGTCGCCGACCCGCTCCTCGCCTCGCTGTTCGACCGCGGGGTCATCCCCGAGGTCAACCGGCTGCTCCACGACTGGAACCGCAACGACCAGCCGCTGCCCGCCGGGCTGCCGGCCGACCTGCGGGCCTTCATCGAGCAGGCGCGTCAGCTCCCCTCCTGGGCCGACCAGGGCAAGCTGGAGGCCGCGTCGCGGTTCCACGCGCTCAAGGGCAACTACATCGTCGTGCTCACCATCGTCGGGGCCGGCATGCTGGCCACCGCCATCCCCAAGGAGGCCCGCGCGGTCTACTACTCCGCGGGCGGCGCCGACCTGAAGGACCGGGTCGCCAAGACGAACGTCCTGGCGTACGCGGTCAGGCCCCAGAACGCCTGGGGGCCCGGCGGGACGGCCGTGGTCGAGTCCGTCAAGACCCGGCTGGTGCACGCGGCCGTGCGGCACCTGCTCAAGTCGTCCCCCCACTGGCCGGGGCCCATCCCGATCAGCCAGGAGGACATGCTGGTCACGTGGCACACCCTGGCGACCTACTCCATGCGCGGGATGCGCGAGTGGAAGGTGCGCATCTCCGCCGCCGAGTCCGCGGCGTACCTGCACTCGTTGCAGCTGCTGGCGCACATGCTCGGCATCAGGGACGAGTTCATCCCCGCCACCTGGGACACCTCCTACGCCCAGTCGGACATCGTCCTGCCCAGGAACATGGGGCCGACGCCGGAGGGCGTGGAGCTGAACGACATCCTGCGCGACATGCTCGCGGAGCTGACCAGCCCGGGGAGCATCGACAAGCCGCTGGTCAACGCGTTCTCCAGGTACCTCACCGGCAACCAGGCGGCCGACTGGAACGGCATCCCGCGCGAGCCGCTGTGGGACCCGGTCGTCAAGACCGCCTGGCCGCTGCTGGTGGCGTTCAGGGAAGGGGTGATCGGGCTGCCGCTGGTGCCGGCCGCGGCCTGGCTGCTCGACGAGATGATCAAGAAGTGGACCACGTTCTACCTGACCAAGGGCGCGCAGACCAAGATCGTGATCCCGACCGGCAACCGCCCCGGCTGACCCGGCGGCTCCGCGCCGGGAACGCGTACCGGACGCGGGCGACACCCGTGGGGCAGGCGCAACCTGCCCCACGGGCCCGCCGGGTTCGAGCAGGCTTCGGGTGCTGAACGGGGTCGCGGTCTCGCGCCGGGCGGCGGGCCTTCGATAATCGGGTCGACACGCGGGCTCGCGGTGCACTGTGATGGTCCGGCCGCCCGCCGCAGGGAGCGGGCCCGTCGCTGGAGTCGTCCTTGGCCGTCCCGGGAACCGCGCCCGCCCGCCCCACGATCGACGCCGCCCTGGTCAGGAGGCTGGTCGACACGCAGTTCCCGCAGTGGGCCGCGCTGCCGCTGCGGCTGCTCGACCCGGCGGGCTCCGACCACGTGATCTACCGGCTGGGCGACGAATTGTCCGTCCGGCTGCCCCGCCACGCCGACGCCGTCGGGCAGGCCGACAAGGAACACGAGTGGCTGCCCAGGCTCGCGCCATGGTTGCCGCTGGCCGTACCGGTGCCGGTGGAAGTGGGGGAGCCCGGCTTCGGCTACCCGTGGCGGTGGGCGGTGTCCCGCTGGCTGGCGGGCGAGCCGGCCACCGTCGAGGCGCTGGCCGGCTCGTCCGTGGCCGCCGAGGGGCTGGCGGAGTTCCTGGTCGCGCTGCAGCGGTTCGCGCCCGAGGCCGTCCCGTCCCTGAAGACCCGTCCCGACCTCGCCCAGCAGCCGCTGGCGGGCCGGGATCGCGCGACGCGGGCCGCCATCGCGGCGCTCGGCGGCGTGTTCGACCGCGCCGCCATGACCGGGCTGTGGGACGCGGCCATGAGCGCCCCCGGCTGGGACCGCGCGCCGGTCTGGTTCCACGGCGACTTCCACACCGGCAACGTGCTGACCGTCGGCGGCCGCGTCAGCGCGGTCATCGACTTCGGCGGGCTCGGCATCGGCGACCCGGCCGCCGACCTGATGATCGCCTTCACCCTGATGTCGGCCGGCAGCCGGGCCGCCTTCCGCGCCGCGCTCGGCGTGGACGAGGCCACCTGGACCCGGGGCCGCGGCTGGGCCCTGGCCACCGGCCTGAACGCGTACGCCGCCTACGCCGCCGTCAGCCCGAGGGTCGCCGCGCAGACCACCCGGCAGATCACCCAGGCCCTCGCCGGCTAGCCCGGTTCGCCGGAAATACGAACCGGGATGTAAGAAGACCGTCCTTCGGACCACATGTTCTACGAACGACTCATCCGCGACCGAAGGACACGGTTTCGCCCGACCCACCCGAGCGCTTCACCGTGCTCTACGACACCTACCGGCCGCGGGTGTACGCCTACGCGGCCGGCCGCGCCGGGCGTCAGCTCGCGGAGGAAGTGGTCAGCGAGACCTTCCTGGTGGCCCGGCGGCGGCTGGACGACATTCCGGCCCACGCCGAGCTGCCGTGGCTCTTCCGCGTCGCCCGCAACGTCCTGCGCGACGACTTCCGGCAGACCGTACGGCGTCAGGCCCTGGAGGCCGAACTGCGGACCTGGGTCGAGGAGGCCGCCCTCGACGCGGGCGAACAAGCCACCGAGCGGGTCGCCGTCCTGCGGGCGCCGGCCTCCTTGTCCGAGGCCGACAAGGAACTGCTGACCCTGACCACCTGGCACGGCCTGTCCACCGCGGAGGCGGCCGAGGTGCTCGGCTGCACCAAGGCCGTCTTCTTCGTCCGGCTGCACCGGGCGCGTCGCCGGCTGCGGTCGGCGATGGAGGCCGGTGGCTCCGCCACGTCCCCGCAGCCTGTCACCGTTCCAGGTCCGGGCCGGGCCGGTCGTCGGATTCGGCGGGATCAGCGGGAAGGGGGCGTCAGCGGTGGGGGCGGAAGGTGCGGCGGAGGTCTGCGACCCACTCGTCGGGGATCTCCCACGGGATGAAGTGCCCGCCGCGAGCGTGGCAGGTGATGCCGGCGTGGTTGTACCAGGCGGCCCGGTCGCCGTCGAGGAAGCCGCGGATCCGCTGGTCGCCGGTCGTGACGCCGGGCGGGTTCTCGAAGTCGACGAACGTGATGCCCGTGGGCGCCTCGACGACCGGCCACCGGTCGTGCGACGGCGTCCAGGGGTAGCGGTTGTTGTTGGCGTAGGTGCGGATCGAGCTGTCGATCGTGTTGCCCGCCCAGAAGATCGTCGCGTGGGTGAGCAGGTCGTCCTTGGTGAAGACGTTCTCGACGTCGCCATGGTTGTCGGACCACTTCGTCCAGCGTTCCAGGATCCAGGCCAGCATGCCGGCGGGGGAGTCGGCCAGGCCGTGGCCGAGCGTGGACGGCGCGAGCATGTGCGCCGCCAGATGCACCGCGAACCGCCGGTCCAGCTCGACGAACCGGGCGTGCACGTCGGCGGGCAGGCCGTCCGGGATGGGCATGCCGCCGCTCAGGTCCCAGGCGCGGTCGCCGTTGAAGAAGGTGAGCTTCTGCGCCGAGCCGATGTGGATGGCGTACAGCTCGTCGGCGTACTTGTGGCCGAGCTGCCCGGTGACCAGCGCCCCGACGTCGCATCCGGCGGCGGCGTACCGGTCATGGCCGAGGACGCCGGTCATCAGCTCGTGCCACACGTCGGCGATCTTCCAGAAGTTCATGTCCGGCCGGCCGTCCAGCGGGGCCGAGAACCCGAAACCCGGCAGTGAGGGCACGATCACGTCGAACGCCTCCGCCGGATCCCCGCCGTGGGCGCCGGGGTCGGCGAGCGGGTCGATGACCTTCGACCAGTGCCAGAACGTCCAGGGCCAGCCGTGGCTGAGGATCAGCGGCACGGGGGCGGGGCCGACGCCGGGCTTGCGCATGAAGTGCACCGGCACGCCGCCGACGTCCACCCGGTAGTGCTCGTAGGCGTTGATCGCCTGCTCCGCCGCCCGCCAGTCGAAGCCGTCGGCCCAGTAGGCGACCAGCTCGCGCAGGTACTCGCCGCGCACGCCGTAGAAGCCGTCGTCGTTCCCGGCGGACGGCGCCCATCGCGTCATGGTGAGCCTGCGGCGCAGGTCGTCGAGCACCTCGTCCGGTACGTGCAGCGGCTCGGGGCGCAACGGGAAGGGAGTCGAGCGAGTCAAGGGAACCGTCCTCCTAGTCTTCGACACGCGCGGCGATCTCGGTCAGGCGGCCGAGGACGCCCGCGTACCGGGCCAGCTCCGCGCGCTCGTCCTCGCTCAGGTGCGCCACCAGGCGGGCGACCCGCGCCACCCGGTCGGCGCGCCGGGAGCGGACGATGTCCCTGCCCTCCTCGGTGAGGCTCAGCAGGACGGCGCGGCCGTCGCGCGGGTCGGGGCGGCGCGAGACCAGCCCGTCCCGTTCGAGCCTGGCGACCAGGCTGGTGAGCGCGGGCTGCTTGAGCTGTTCCGTCGCCGTCAGGTCGGTGAGCCGCATCGGACCCTTGCCCGCCAGCGTGTGCAGCACGGACAGGGTCGAGAAGCTGAGCCGCCTCACCGAGGGCAGCCGGATGAAGTACGCGTTGAAGTCCTCGATCGCGCCGACGAGCGCGTCGAGGTCGAGGGCGGGGCCGGGGTCCGCCGGAGAGGATGCCACGCGCCCATTTATATCGAAGTTCGATGCAAATGAGCTACATTCGGTGAGCTACACCATTAATGACGACGGAGGCGCCGCGACCGACAGGTCGATCTCCGGGTCGAAGAGCACCTTGGCCAGATGCTCGACGCCGTGGCACACGGCCCCGATGGCCACGCACTCGTCGCCGAGCACGGAGGCCCGCAGCTCGGGCGTGCGCAGGCACATCGTCTCCAGCTCGATCCGCAGCGGCTCCATGAGCACGTCGGCCGAGCGCGAGAACCCCCCGCCGAGCACCACCAGGTCGGGATCCACGGTGAGGGCCATCGCGGTGGTGGCCAGCGCGAGCACCTTGACGTAGCGCAGGACGGCCCGGCGCGCCTCCACGTCACCCTGCCTGGCGGCCTCGAACACCGCCCCCGCGACCGCCTCCGGCGGCGTGCCGGGCTCGACCGACGGGACGGCCTGCAGCAGCTCGCCCACGTGACCGAGGTTGAACAGCGGATGCACGCCGATCTCCCCGGCGGCGCCGCCGCTGCCGCGCAGGGGGACCCCGTCGAGCACGACGGCGGCGCCGGCCCGGCGTCCGACGTGCAGGAAGATCAGGTTTCGCGCGTCGCGGGCGATGCCCCTGCGGCACTCGGCCAGCGCGGCGAGCCTGCTGTCGTTCTCCACCAGGACGGGGCAGCGCAGCCGGTCGCCGAGGTGGTCGGCCAGCGGCACGTCCGACCAGTCCTGGATGGCCCGCGAGAGCACGACGCGCCCCTGCAGGTCGACGTAGCCCGTGCTGCCCGCGACCGCGAGCCAGACGTCGGCGGCGGCGGTGCCCGAGCCGGTCAGGCAGCCGTCGATGGCCCGGTCGACGGCGGCCAGCCGCTCGCCGCGCGGCTGCTCGGGAGTGACCGGCTCGCGGGTGGTGTGCAGGACGTTGCCGTCGAGGTCGGCCACGACCGCGAGCACCTTGTGCGCCCCTATGTCGAGGCCGAGCACCCGGCCCGTCTCCGCGTGGAACCGGTAGCGGCGCGCCGGCCTGCCCTTCTCGCCGCCGCTCGGATCCATCTGGACCACCCAGCCCAGCTCCATGAGGTCCTTGACCACCACCTTGATGGTGGCCCTGGCCAGGTCGGCGCGCTCGGCGAGCTGGGTCAGCGTCGCCGGCCCGCCGGCGCGCAGGGCCGAGAGCGCGGCGAGCGCGTTGAGCCGCCGGAGCCGCTGGAGATCGCCGCCGGTCACGGAGAGCGTCACTGATGACCCTTCTTGACGAATCTTAATGGTGAGCTCCATCATAAATCCTGATCGAGGCGCTCACCCAGAAAAAAGAGGCCAGATCACGGGCATGGCCGCGGGCGGCTCGCGGCGACCGGAAGCCGAGCGCCATGCTACGACCCGCCGCCCGCCCTGTCACCGACCGACGATCCCGCCCCCGAACCCCCCAGGGACCTGTCTTGCTGCTGCCACGACCCGTCCATGTGACCCCAGACGGCGGGGAACCCTTCGCCCTCACCGCGACCACAGTGATCGCCGCCCCTCCCGGCCTGTCGCGGGTGGCGGGCTGGCTGCGGGCCGCGTTGTCGCCCGCGACCGGCCTGCCGCTGCCCGCCGGAGCGCCGGGTCCGGGGGCGATCGAGTTCGCCCTGGCCGCCGGGCTCGGCCCGGAGGGTTACCGCCTGACCGTACGTCCCGACGGGGTGTGCGTCGAGGCGGGCGACGCGGCCGGGGCGTTCTACGGCGCGCAGACCCTGCGCCAGCTCCTCCCGCCCGCGGCCTTCCGTAGGGGCGCGGTCGGCGAGCAGGACTGGCTGCTCGCCCCGGTCACCGTCGCCGACCGGCCGCGCTTCCGGTGGCGCGGCTGCCTGATCGACGTGGCCAGGCACTTCCTGCCGAAGCCCGACCTGCTGCGGTACATCGACCTGCTGGCCGCCCACAAGCTCAACGTGCTGCATCTGCACCTCACCGACGACCAGGGCTGGCGGCTGGAGGTCAAGGGGTATCCGAAGCTCACCGAGGTCGGCGCCTGGCGCAGGGAGAGCCCGCTCGGCGACCGCCGGCACGGCGTGTTCGACGGCCGCCCGCACGGCGGCTTCTACACCCAGGACGACCTGCGCGAGATCGTCTCGTACGCGGCCGACCGGTTCGTCACCGTGGTGCCGGAGATCGAGCTGCCCGGCCACTCGCAGGCGGCCATCGCGGCCTATCCGGAGCTGGGCAACCTCGACGAACGGCTGGAGGTCGCCACCGGGTGGGGCGTCTCGCCCAACGTGCTCAACGTCGAGGACGCCACGCTCGCCTTCTACCGGGACGTGCTCGACCAGGTCATGGAGATCTTCCCCGGCGAGTACGTCTGCGTGGGCGGCGACGAGTGCCCCAAGGAGCAGTGGCGGCAGAGCCCGTCGGCCCAGCGCCGCATCGCCGAGCTCGGCCTGCGCGACGAGGAGGAGCTGCAGAGCTGGTTCATCGGCCAGTTCTCCGACCACCTGGCGGCGCGCGGCCGTCGCCTGCTCGGCTGGGACGAGATCATCGAGGGCGGCCTGCCGCCCGGGGCGACCGTGGCGTCCTGGCGCGGGACGTACGGCGCGGTCGCGGCGGCGCGGGCCGGGCACGACGTGGTCACCTGCCCCTTCACCGAGCTCTACCTGGACTTCCGGCAGTCCGACCGGCCCGACGAGCCGGTCCCGATCGGCAACGTGATCTCGCTGCGCGACGTCCACGGCTTCGAGCCGGTGCCGCCGGAGCTGACCGAGGCCGAGGCCGCCCGGGTCCTCGGCGCGCAGGCCAACCTCTGGACCGAGCACATCGACTCGCCCCGCGGGCTCGACTACATGGCCTTCCCACGGCTGTCGGCCTTCGCCGAGGTCGTGTGGAGCCCCGCCGGAGGCGACTTCGACGACTTCCTGGCGCGGCTGCGCCACCACGAGCGCCGGCTCGCCGCGCTGGGCGTGGAGTACCGCAAGGAGACCGGCCCCGAGCCGTGGCAGACCCGGCCGGACGTCCGCGGCCGGCCCAAGGAGCGGGCGGAGACCGAGGCCGAGGTGGCGGCCTGGACCCGCGGCCTGCGGCGGAACCTCAGCGAAGGGAAGCGAGCATGATCAAGCGTCTGTCCGTCGTCCTCGTCGGCCTGTCCTGCTTACTCGGCCTGGTCACCCCGGCCCAGGCGGCGGCCCCGGAGCTGTCGGCGTACTTCAGCAGGCCGAGCGTGGACGGCACGCTCGCCGACCCCCTGCCCGCGAAGGTGCTGGAGCTGATCGGGCTGGCCGCCCCGGACTCCACGCTGCGCGTGGCGACCTTCGTGCTGGAGATCAAGGCCGTCAAGGACGCCCTGGTGGCGGCGCACGACCGGCGGGTCGACGTACGGGTGGTGTCCGAGGGATCGGGGCACAACGCGCTCCTGGACGAGCTGGCCGCGGCCGGCGTGCCCGTCACGCTCTGCGACAGGGGCTGCAACGGGCCGGACACCGACATCAGCCACCACAAGTTCCTCGTCTTCAGCCGGCTCACGGACGGCAGGACCGACGTGGTCGTGCAGAGCTCGCAGAACCTCGCCCCCGACACCGGCCTGCACCAGAACATGCTGATCAGCTCGGGCGACGCCGCGCTGGCCGACGGCTACCGGCAGGTGTTCGACACGCTGGCCTCCCAGGTGCGCACCTCCTGGCGGGCGCCGTTCACCGCCACCAGCGGCAAGGTCACGGTCTGGATGGAGCCCCGCGACACCGCCTACGACCAGAGCGCCTACGGCAGCGCCGACCTGGTCGCGGCCATGATCCGGGACGTGGGCTGCCCCGGCTCGATCCGCGTGGTGCAGTCGCAGTTCGCCACGGACCGGCCGCTGGTCATCGCCGAGCTCAAGGCCAAGAAGCAGCAGGGCTGCGACGTCCAGGTGCTCGTGGCCGAGGGCAACCAGACGACCGCGACCGCCGCCGAGCTCGCCAAGGGCGGGATCGTGGTGCACACCTTCCGGCCCGGCGGCTGCCACTACCCGATCGGCGACACCTGCGCCCCGGACAGCATCCACTCCAAGATCATCCTGGTGGACGGGCCGTCGGCGGCGGCGGGCGGCGCGCGGCGCAGCTACGTCTACACCGGCTCCCACAACCTCAACGGCGGCTCCCTGACCGCCTCGGACGACTCCTTCGTCCGCGTCGACGACCCGGCCGTCTACGCGGCGTACGACGCCGACTTCGCCGCCATGAAGGACGAGGTCGTCAAGATCGTCCCCAGGGCCTTCCCCGGGGCCGGACTCCAGATGACCGCCAACGGCCCCGACGACCAGCGCGCGCCCAGGGCCGCCGCCATGCGGTCCGGCTACACGGCCGTGGCCTGGGAGGACGACCGCGACCGCGCCTCGGTGGAGGGCGCCGAGGTCTACGCGCGCATCTACCGCGACGGGCAGCCGGTGACCGGCCCCGTCAAGGTCTCGATGGGCGGCGTCGGCTGCGCCGCCGGCTGGAACCACGTGCAGCCGTCGGCCGGCGTCGACGACGCGGGCAACGCCTACGTCGCCTGGGCCGAGGACGGCGACTGCCGGGGCGAGCACAACATCGCGGTGCGCAGGCTCTCGCCGTCGGGCACGCTGAGCGCGACGATCTGGGCCAACGACCCGCAGTGGAGCGGCGACCAGACCCGGCCGAGGATCGCGGTCCGCGGCGCCGGCGGGTTCACGGTGGCCTGGGAGGACGGGCCGACCGGGACCGTCCGCGCGGCCGGCTACGCCTCGCTGACCATCCGTACCTTCGCGCCGCTCCAGGTGGGCACGGGCGACCGGCCCGACGTGGCCGTCGACGGCGCGGGCACCGCGACCGTGGTCTGGCAGCAGGCGCCCGACGTCTACGGCAGGCGGATCTCGGCGACCGGCGCGACCGTCGCCGCCGCCACCCGGATCAACACCAACGCCGCCACCCAGCACCTGGCCCCCGCCGTGGCGACGACCCCCGGCGGCGACAGCGTCGTGGCCTGGAGCGACAACGTGGCGGTCACCGGCGGCGACGTGACGACCGTCTGGCGGGTGCGGACGCGCGGCCTGACGCCCACCCTGGGCCAGAGGTTCGCGGAGATCCCCGTCGCGTTCGGCAGGTACGCGCCGAACACGCCCTCCGACGGCGGCAAGGAGTACCCGCCGCTCTGCGGAAAGACGGACCAGACCTACCGGTGCGCCGTCCAGGGGTCGCCGTCCGTGGCCGTCGACGACACCGGGCGGTTCGTGGTCGGCTGGACCGAGTCCGACCTGTGGAACGCCGGCCGCTCCCACGAGGTGTACGCCCGCGGGTTCAACGCCGACGGGACGACGACCGGCCGCTTCCCCTGCGAGCGCATGAACCCGAACACCGCCGGCGACCAGTCGGGCACCGCCGTCGCCGCCGACGGCAGCGGGTTCCACCTCTTCTACGTCGAGGACTTCGACGCCAACGGATACGGCGACGTCGTAGCCAGGACCGGCTTCACCAACACCGGACTCTGAGCCCGCCGCCCGCCGCGATCGAGACCCTGATCACCATCCCCCCGACGCCTTCTAGAGAAAAGGAACTGCCCGTGCGCCTGCGTATGGCACTCGCCGCCGCCCTGGCGATGACACTGGCCGGTTGTGGCTCCGGCTCCGACACCGCCGCCACCAAGCCAGGAAAAGTCACGATCAGCTACGCGATCTGGGAGAAGAACGACCAGCCCAGCACCCAGAAGATCATCGACGCCTTCCAGAAGCAGCACCCCGACGTCACCGTCAAGCTTGAGATCACCCCGTGGGACCAGTACTGGACCAAGCTCCAGACCGCGGCCACCGGCGGCGCGGCCCCCGACGTCTTCTGGATGAACAGCCTCAACGTGCGCATGTACGCCAAGGGCGGCGTCATCGCCCCCTTCGAGAACGCCGACGTCAGCGCCTTCCCGCAGGCCATCGTGGACGGCTACCGCTACGACGGCAAGCTGTACGGCATGCCGCGCGACGTCGGCGTCCCCGTGCTCTGGTACGACAAGGAGCTGTTCGACAAGGGCGGCGTCGCGTACCCGACCGCCGACTGGACCTGGGACGACCTCAAGGCCGCCGCCAAGAAGCTGACCGACCCGGCCAAGAAGCAGTACGGCCTGCTGGCCCCCCTGTGGGACCAGGGCGGCTTCTACCCCACGATGATCCAGGCCGGCGGCCACGTCATCTCCGCCGACGGCAAGAAGTCGGGCTTCGACGAGCCCGGCTCCATCCAGGGCCTGGAGTTCTGGACCGACATGATCAACAAGGACAAGGTGGCCCCGCCCGCCCAGGCGACCACCGACACCAGCCCCGTGCAGCTGTTCATGACCGGCAAGTACGCCATGTACTACGGCGGCTCGTGGCTGGCCAGCACGTTCAAGACCAACACCGAGCGCGGCGGCAAGGTCGACGTGGCGCCCCTGCCCAAGGGGCCGGCGCAGGAGGCCGTCATCCTGCTCGGCCTGGCCAACTCCGTCTCGGCCAAGAGCGAGCACCCGGCCGAGGCCGCGCAGTTCGCCACGTTCCTGTCCTCCGACGAGGCCGAGAAGATCCTCAGCGACTCCGGCGGCGCCTCGGTCTCCTCGCGGGCCGGCACCCAGGACGGCTGGTTCGCCGCCTTCCCGGACTACCACCTGAAGGAGACCTTCGACGCCTCGATCCCGAACGGCGTGCCGTACCCCGTCTCGCTCAACACCGCCAAGTGGCAGGACGTGCAGAACAAGCTCCTGGCCGAGGCGTGGGCGGGCAAGCGGCCGACCGCGGAGGCGGCCAAGGAGATCGCCGCGCAGATGAACGAGATCCTGGCCAAGGAGTAGCCGATGGTGCTGACCGAGGAACGGGCCGCCGCCGTCAAGGCGGCGGCCCCGCCGGGGCGGCGGTCGCGACGCGACTGGCTGTGGGGTTACGGGCTGATCGCGCCCATGGCCCTCGGGCTGGCCGTGTTCTACCTGTGGCCGATCGTCCAGACGCTCTACCTCAGCTTCACCGAGTCGGGCGTGTTCGGCGGGCAGACGTGGGTGGGCCTGGACAACTTCATCGCCCTCCTCGGCGACGAGGAGATGGCCGGCGCGCTGCGCAACACGCTGCTCTACTCCGTGCTCGTGCTGGTCGGGGTGCCGTTGTCGATCGTGATCGCGGCGCTGCTGAACGTGCCGGGGCTGCGCGGGCTGGGCTTCTACCGCACGCTGTACTTCCTGCCGGTGGTCACCATGCCCGCGGCCGTCGGCCTGACCTGGCGCTACCTGTACAACGGCGACTTCGGGCCGATCAACTACCTGCTCGGCCTGGTCGGGATCGACGGGCCGTACTGGGTGTCCGACCCCGAGTTCGCGATCTACGCGGTCGCGGTGGTCGGGATCTGGACCTCGCTCGGGTACAACGCGGTGTTGTTCCTGGCCGGGTTGCAGGGCATCCCCAAGCACTACTACGAGGCCGCCTCGATCGACGGTGCGGGCCGGGTGCGGCAGTTCTTCCGCATCACGCTGCCGCTGCTCACGCCCACCACGTTCTTCGTCGTGGTGATCACGCTGATCAACACGCTGCAGGTCTTCGACCTGGTCTACCTCATGATCGACACCAAGAGCCCGGCGCTGGCGGGCAGCCGCACGATCGTCTACCTCTTCTACGAGCAGGGCTTCGTGCAGAACAGCCGCGGCTACGCCGCCGCGATCGCGGTCGTGCTGCTGGCGCTGATCCTCATGCTGACCGCCGTCCAGTTCCGGCTGCAGAGGCGGTGGGTCCACTATGAGTAGGCGCTGGATCGTGCACGCGGTCCTGCTCATCGGCGGTCTGATCATGGTCATGCCGTTCGTCTGGCAGCTCGTGGTCTCGCTGCAGACCATGACCGAGTCGATGCGGGTGCCGCCCACGGCGGTCCCCTCCTGGCAGTGGCACAACTTCGCCGACGTGTTCCGGACCGTGCCGCTCGGGCGGCAGTTCCTCAACACGGTGGTCGTGACGGCCGCGGTGACGGCCGGGCAGCTGCTGCTGTGCTCGCTGGCGGCCTTCGCCTTCGCGCGGCTGGACTTCCCCGGGCGCGGGCCGGTCTTCATGTTGTTCCTGGCCGTGCTGATGGTGCCGGGGGAGCTGTTCCTGCTGCCCCGGTACGAGATCATGCAGGGCCTCGGCTGGCTCAACACCCTCCAGGCGCTCATCGCCCCCGGCGTCTTCGGCGCCTTCGGCACGTTCCTGCTGCGGCAGTTCTTCAAGACCCTGCCCAGGGAGCTGGACGAGGCGGCGCGGCTGGACGGCGCCAACCCGCTGCAGATCTACTGGTGGATCATGTTGCCGCTGGTCCGGCCCGGCCTGCTGGCGCTCGGGCTGCTGACCGTCATGTGGTCCTGGAGCAGCCTGCTGTGGCCGCTGGTGGTCAACACCGACCCGGAGATGATGACGCTCTCCGCCGGGCTGGCCTCGCTGCGCGGCCAGTACCTGACGAACTACCCCATCCTCTTCGCCGGGTCCGTCGTGGCCTCGCTGCCGATGATCGTTCTCTTCGTGGTCATGCAACGGCAGCTGATCGCCGGGATCGCGTTCACCGGCTCGAAGGGCTGATCCGCAAGTCTTTTCTCCCGCTATATCCCCTTGTTTAGGAGTCTGCGTGTCTTCGTTCCGTAAGTGGATCATTGTCGCCTTAGGCGTCACTCTGGCCTCGTCCGCCTCACCGGCACTGGCCGCGCCCAAGCCTGTGGACGTGCAGTTGCTGTCGCTCACCGACTTCCACGGCTACATCACCCCGCAGAGCAACGCCACCGACGGCACGATCAAGGATCCGCAGGGGAACACGCTGGTGGTGGGCGGCGCGCCGTACCTGGCCGCGCATCTCGACCGGCTCCGGCAGGGGCACGAGAACACGGTCACCTTCTCCAGCGGCGACAACTTCAGCGGCTGGCCCACCGAGGTGTCGTACCACGCCGACGAGCCCACGATCGAGTTCCTGAACAAGATCAAGGTGGAGTTCACCACGGTCGGGAACCACGAGCTGGACCGGTCCCTGGAGTTCCTGCGCGACCACATGGGCAAGGGGGAGTGCTTCGGCGAGGTCGGGCTCGACAGCTGCTTCACCGACTCCGACGGGCAGCCCTTCCAGGGCGCCGACTTCGACATCTCCACGGCCAACATCACCATGAAGGGCGACACCCGCCCGGTGCTCCCGCCGTACGTGATCAAGCGGTTCCAGGGCATCCCCGTCGGGTTCATCAACCTGACCACGCCCACCACCGTGGACGGCTCCACCTCCTACCAGCCGTCGCTGGACAACCTGCCGCTGGTGGAGACGGCCAACAAGTACGCCGAGATCCTCAAGCGCCGCGGCGTCAAGGCCATCGTCGCCAACGTGCACGAGGGCGGCAAGGCCGGCGAGGACTACAGCGGCTGCGGGGACCAGAAGGCCGGCCCCATCTGGGACTTCGCCAAGAACGCCTCGCCCGACATCGACGCCATCGTCACGGGCCACTGGCACTGGTACTTCAACTGCTCGATCCCCGACCCCGCGGGCAACCCCCGCCCGGTCGTCGAGGCCGCCAACCACGGCCGCCTCATCAGCGAGATCAACCTCAAGCTCGACCGCCGCACCCGCGACGTCATCAGGACCGCGACCACCGCGGCCAACCACCCGGTGACCCGCGACATCACGCCCGACCCCGCCATGGTGAAGCTGGTCGACCACTGGAACGCCATGCAGAAGGAGACCTACGCCAAGCCGTACGGGACCATCACCGGCGACCTCACCAGGACCCGCGACGTGACCGGGCAGAGCACGCTCGGCAACACCGTGGCCGACGTGGAGTACTTCGACTCCCAGCAGACCGAGGGCGGCAAGGCCGACCTGGCCATGGTGGCCGTGGCGCCGACCAAGGGCTCGAACTCGCTGCGCGGCGACCTGAGGTTCGCCAAGGGCGCCAACGCCGCCGACGCCGACGGCAAGGTGCTCATGGGCGAGTCGTGGGCCGCCTGGGGCTACGCCAACCCGGTGGTCACGGTGTCGGTCAAGGGCTCGCAGCTTGAGCAGGCCCTGGAGCAGCAGTGGCAGACGCAGGCCGACGGCACCGTGAAGTTCGCCCCGCTGGCCGTGTCGAAGAACGTGCGCTTCTCCTACTCCCCGAACCGGCCCGTGGGCGACCGGATCAACCCCGCCGACGTGGTCATCAACGGCCAGCCGCTCGACACCGGCCGGACCTACCGGCTCGCGGCGCTGGCGTACACGCTGCTCGGCGCCGACGGCTACACCGCCTTCGCCGGGTACACCGACGCGGTGCGCGGCAGCCGCGACTACGAGGCCATGCGGGCCTACCTGCGACAGGGCCCGCTGACCCCGCCCGCCCTGGACCGCGCGGTGGCCCTGCCGTAGTGCTCCGGGCGCGGGGGGCCACGGGGCCCTCCGCGCCCCGGAGTCGCGGTATGCTCCGATCATCGGTATATATCGTCGGCATGACTTCCAGGGCGATGCAGGAGCCGAGCACCGCGTCCTGCACGAGGAGGCGCTGGCCGTGGTGGCCGCGGGGCCGGCGCTGCGGTCGCCGGTCGGGCGCCGCGCGCTGGTGGTGCTGCTGCCGATGGTCGGCGTCCACGTGGGCGGGCTGCCCGGGGCCGGCCACCTGCTGAACGCGGTGTTGCTGGGGGTGCTGGCGGCCGTGGTGCTGGGCGTGACGGCCTGGATGGCCAGGGTCGCCGGAAAAGCCCCGACGCCGTCTCGCGTGGGACAAACCGGTCAGTGAATGACTGGTAACGTCTGCGCGATGACGATTTCTTATGACGTGGCAGGCGACGGACCGGCCCTGCTCCTCCTGCACGCGGGGGTCTGCGACCGGCGCATGTGGGACCCCCAGTGGGAGGCCCTGATCGCCGCCGGCTTCCGGGTGGTCCGGTGCGACCTGCGCGGCTTCGGGCAGAGCCCGCTGCCCACCGAGCCGTACAGCAACTCCGGCGACGTGCTGGGCCTCCTCGACAGCCTGGGCATCGACCGGTTCTTCCTGGTCGGCTGCTCCTACGGCGGGAAGGTGGCGCTGGAGGTCGCCGCGAGCAGCCCCGAGCGGGTGGAGGCGCTGATCCTGCTCTCCGCCGCCCTGCCGTGGCGGGAGCCGAGCGCCGAGCTGCGCGCGGTCGGCGAGCGCGAGGACGCGCTGGTCGAGGCCGGCGACCTGGCGGGCGCCGCGCAGCTGATGGTCGACCGCTGGCTGGGCCCCGACGCCGACGAGAAGGCCGGGCGGGCCGTGCACGAGATGCAGCTGCGCGCCTACGAGCTCCAGCTCGCCGAGGGGGTCGTCGGCCCGGTCAAGGTCCAGGTGGACCCGGCGGCCGTGACGATGCCGTGCCTGGCCGTGTCGGGCGCGCACGACGTCGCCGACTTCCGGCACACCGAGACCGACCTGCCCGCCGCCCGCAACGTCGAGCTGCCCTGGGCGGCCCACCTGGCGAGCATGGAACGGCCGGCCGAGGCCACCGAGCTGATCGTCGGGTTCCTGCGCGAGCAGACCCGCGCCTGACGCGCCAAGTCACGAGGAGGAGCAGTGAGCCCGCACGTCGACCGCGAACTCGTCCAGGCCGCCGCGGAGGTCGCCCGCACTCGGTGCCGGGGTGACAACCACACCATGGCGGCCGCCGCGCGCGCCTGCGACGGCCGGATAGTCACGGCGGTGAACGCCTACCACTTCACCGGCGGGCCCTGCGCCGAGCTGGTCCTCATCGGCACGGCGGCCGCCCAGGGCGCGTACGAGCTGGACACGATCGTCGCGGTGGGGGACCGGGAGCGCGGGGTCGTCCCGCCGTGCGGCCGTTGCCGTCAGGTGCTGCTGGACTACTTCCCGGCCCTCCAGGTCATCGTGGGCGACGGCGACCGTCTCCGTACGGTCCCCGTCACCGACCTGCTGCCCGAGACCTACGTCTGGGCCGACCACCAGCTGCCTCCCGGCGCCCCTGCCTGACCTCTCGCGCATGCCGCGCCGGGAGGGCAGGCGGGGGCGGAAGGGCAGGCCGGGGCGCCGGCGCGGTCAGATGAGGCCCAGCGCGAGCATGGCGTCGGCGACCCGGCGGAAGCCGTCGATGTTGGCGCCGGCCACGTAGTTGCCCGGCATGCCGTACTCGTCGGCGGTCTGCAGGCAGCGGCCGTGGATGTCCTGCATGATCTCCTGGAGGCGGCGCTCGGAGAACTCGAACGTCCAGGAGTCGCGGCTGGCGTTCTGCTGCATCTCCAGCGCGCTGGTGGCCACCCCGCCCGCGTTGGCCGCCTTGCCCGGCCCGAACGCGACGCCCGCCTCCAGGAACACCTTGATGCCCTCCGGCGTGGTCGGCATGTTGGCCCCCTCGCCGACCGCGACCAAGCCGTTGTCCACCAGGAACGCGGCGTCCCGGCCGGTGATCTCGTTCTGCGTGGCGGACGGCATCGCCACCTCGCAGGGCACCTCCCACACGCTGCGGTCCGGGACGAAGACGGCCTGCTCGCCCCGGCGCTCGGCGTACGTCTCCAGACGGCCCCGCTCGACCTGCTTGACCTGCTTGAGCAGGTCGAGGTCGATGCCCTTCTCGTCGAGCACGTAGCCGGAGGAGTCGGAGCAGGCCACCACGACGCCGCCGAGCTGCTCGATCTTCTCGATCGTGTAGACGGCCACGTTGCCGGAGCCCGACACGACGACCCGCTTGCCGTCGAACGACGTGCCGCGGGCCTTGAGCATCTCCTCGACGAAGAACGTGCAGCCGTAGCCGGTGGCCTCGGTGCGTACCTGGGCGCCGCCGTAGACCAGGCCCTTGCCGGTGATCACGCCGGATTCGTAGCGGTTGGTGATGCGCTTGTACTGGCCGAACAGGTAGCCGATCTCGCGCCCGCCGACGCCGATGTCACCGGCCGGGACGTCGGTGTACTCGCCGATGTGCCGGTAGAGCTCGGTCATGAAGCTCTGGCAGAAGTTCATCACCTCGCGGTCGGAGCGGCCCTTGGGGTCGAAGTCCGAGCCGCCCTTGCCGCCGCCGATGGGCAGGCCGGTCAGGCCGTTCTTGAAGATCTGCTCGAACCCGAGGAACTTCACGATGCCCAGGTAGACCGACGGGTGGAAGCGCAGCCCGCCCTTGTACGGCCCGAGCGCGCTGTTGAACTCCACCCGGAAGCCGCGGTTGATCTGCACCTCGCCCCGGTCGTCCAGCCACGGCACGCGGAAGATGATCTGCCGCTCGGGCTCGCAGATCCGCTCGATGATCTTCGATTCGGCGTACTCGGGATGCTTGCCGAGAACTGGGCCGATGCTTTCGAGCACCTCGCGCACGGCCTGGTGGAACTCGACCTCGCCGGGGTTCCGGCGCAGGACGTTGTCGTAGGTCGACGACAGTTTCTCGTGCAACAAGGGCTCCCTACATCACTGGTGCGATCCTGCTCACTTTACGATTCGGCCACGCGTGAGCAGCAGCCGCCCCGCCCCGAGGACGCCGTCGCCGGACCCGGGACGGCGCCGGTAAAGGAAGGTTTGCCCGCCTGACCGAGTGCGGGAGGGCGGTGGGGTAGCGCGGATCCCATGACCGGCAAGCGCAAGGACGATCCGTCCGTGGGTGACGAGGTCTCCTGGAAGAGCCACGGATCCACGGCCCGCGGCAAGGTGGAGAAGAAGATCACCAAGAGGACGAAGGAGGCCGGCCGTACGGTGGCGGCCTCGCCCGACGACCCGCAGTACGTCGTGCGCAGCGACAAGAGCGGGCGCGAGGCCGTGCACAAGCCGTCCGCCCTGCGCAAGGACAAGGGCAAGGGCGCGAAGTGAGCGATGACCGGGACGTGGCGGCCGAGTTCGGCCAGGCCGTCAACATGACCGCGCACGAGCTGGAACGCTGGCTGGACACCGAGGAGTCGAAGGAGGTCGGCCAGAAGCAGGACGGCGGCGGCGAGTCGACCGGCCACGCCTCCGGCCGCGAGATCGTCCGGCTCCTGCGCAAGGGCAGGTCCGCCTGGACCGGCCACGACTACGAGCACATGACCAAGGTGATCGGCTACATCCACCGGCACCTGGCGCAACGCCCGTCCGGTGACGTCCGGGAGACCCGGTGGCGCTACTCGCTGATGAACTGGGGGCACGACCCGCTCAAGTGAGACGGACGAGCGGCGTGCGGCGCTCGCTGCTCAGTCGTCGTGGGCGATGAGCATGAGCTGCCGCCACAGCAGCACCACGAACACCGCCGAACCGGCGAAGGCGAACCAGAAGGGCGCCGCGACGCCGAACCGGGTGGCCAGCACGCCGCCGATCAGCGAGCCGACCACCAGGCCGGCGTAGACGCAGACGGTGTTGACGCTGCCCACCCGTCCCTGCAGCTCCTGCGGGACCGCGCGCTGGCGGACGGTGCCCGAGGTGGTGCCCCAGATGAAGGCGTGCGCGCCGAAGACCAGGAAGATGGCTCCGGCGACCCACGGCGAACGGGTCAGGGCCAGGCCCAGGTGGGTGAACGTCTCGATGATGAGCCCGATCCGCATCAGGGCGCCGAGGCTGACCCTGCGGGTGATGGTCCCGTACAGGCCGGTGCCGATCAGGCCGCCGATCCCGCCGATGGTGGTCATCAGGCCGAACCCCATCGCGCCGAGGCCGAGCTGCTGCTGGGTGTAGAGGACGAGCACCGACCAGGCCGCGCCGAAGGTGAAGTTGAAGATCAGGATGGTGAGCGCCAGCGTGCGGACCGCCGGGTGCCGCACGGTCCAGCTGAACCCGGCGACGAGCTCACGTACGGTGTTCGGACGCGGCGCGTCGTCCGGCCGGACCCGCGCCGGCAGCGCGATGCGGGAGACCAGGACCATCCCCGCCAGCACCAGGAGCAGCTGGCTCGCGAACGGCCAGGTCAGGCCCAGTCCGAACAGCGCCGCGCCGATCGGCGGTCCGGCGAGCTGGTTGAGCGTGATGAACCCGGTGCCGAGGCGGGCGTTGGCGACGATCAGGTCGTCCCTGGAGACCATCATCGGCGTCAGCGTGGACGTCGCGTTGTCGGCGAACACCTCGGCGATGGACCGGAGCGTGAGCGCCGCCAGCGCCGTCGCCACGGTCACGGTGCCGGTCGCCATGAGCACGACGAGCGCCGCCAGCACCACGGCGCGCACGGCGTTCGCGACCAGCACGATCCTGCGGCGGTCGTACCGGTCGGACAGGACGCCGGCGTACAGGCCGAACGCCAGCGGCGGCGCCCAGCTCACCAGGGCGGACAGTGAGATCATCAGGGGGTCGCGGGTCAGCGTCGCGATCAGCAGCGGGCCGGCGGCGGCCGCGATCCCGTCACCGAGATTCGTCAGCCAGCTCGACGCCAGCAACCATCGGAACCCTGTCCCCAACCGGGCCGGCAGGACCCGTTCCACGACTGTGACCACGAGCGCAAAACCATACGTTTCACCGAGCGTCCAGGGCAACGCGTTTTCCACCAGGACCGCATCGCCCACCCGGGGCCGCCCCGAGAGCCCCTGGCCGTCCGGACCGTCCCGAGCCGTTACGGTCTCTCCCGGGGGTGTCAGGGGGTGCGGAAGCCTCGGAAGGTCACGGTTCGGCGGGTTCGGAAGCCGAGTCGCTCGTAGAGGGCGATCGCGCCGGTGTTGGCCTCGGCCACGTGCAGGAACGGGCGCTCGCCGCGGGCCACGATCCGCGAGACGAGCGCGCCGACCAGGCGGCCCGCGTGGCCTCGGCCGCGCGCCTCGGGTGCGGTGCACACGGCGCTGATCTCGGTCCAGCCCGGCGGCCGCAGCCGCTCGCCCGCCATCGCGACCAGCTTCCCGCCGTCGAAGACGCCGAGGTAGGCGCCCATTTCGCGGGTACGCGCCCAGAACGGCCCCGGTCGCGTCCTGGCGACGAGGTCGAGCATGTGCGGGACGTCGTCCGCGCCCAGCTCGGTGACGTCGCCCGGCGCGGCGGGGACGCGGTCGCCGCCGTCCCAGATCAGCTGGCGGCCGTCGAGGGCGAACACCGGCTCCCAGCCGGGCGGCGGGGTCGCCGGGGAGCTGAACAGGTCGGCGAGCTCACCCGGCCCGAGCAGCCGGGCCAGGTCGGCCCACGCCCGCTCGTCCGGCTCGGCAGGGACCGAGGAGAAGGTCGCCACCTCCGCCTGGTACGTGACCGCCGCGCCCAGCCGCCGGGCGAGGTGCGTGTGACGGCCGCGCAGTGACGCGCCTACCGGGTCGTCGAGCGGGGTGGCGTCGCGGTCCGCCATCGTGGTGTGCGCCTCTCGGGTGGTACGGGGGAGCCGGCTGGAGGGACGGGGGGTCATCCGGCGCCGGTCATCCTAATGACCTCGCCACGGTGCCCCTGTGGCCGGGCCTTGTGCCGACTCCCATGCCCCGCCTCTGTGCCGGGCCCCCTTGTGCTGGGCCCCTTGTGCTGGCCCCCTTGTGCTGGGCCCTGTGCCGGGCGCGGCACAGGGTTCTGAGCCAGTACCCGTGCGGGCCTTTGTGGCGGCGCAGCGGCGGGTCGCGGTGGGGCGGCGGCGGTCGGTGGCGCGGGGGTTAGTGGCGGGACGTGGTTTCGATCGTCTGTTTCATCTCCGCCGCGCCGTACTGCATCCGCAGGCCGACCTCGGCGGCTCGCGCGTCGGGCAGCACGTCGGTGATCCAGATCAGCCGGCCGGCCCCCTCGCCCTCCGGACGGACCTCGAAGGAGGCGTGATGGTGGGCCAGCGGCGGCCTCGCGCCCTCCACGACCGCGTAGGCCAGACGGCGGGCGTCGTCGTCGATCGCCACGATCAGCTCGCGGATCACGTGCCCGTCGGGGAACGTCAGGAACCGCTGGTCGCCGTCCAGCCTGGTGTCCTCGACGCGGCCCGGGAGCAGCCGTTCGTGCACGGCTCCGACGTCACGCAGGACGTCCCAGATGTGGTCGGGGGAGGCGTCGATGACGACTTCGTGCCGGATGGAGGCCATGGGGATCCTTTGTTTACGCACTTCATTATGAAGTACTTCGCTATGTTAGCGAACGTCCCAGTCCTCCTTTCGTGGCGGGTAAGCGAAGGTCTGGTGGTGGGCCCAGTCGCCGCGCACGACGCGGTAGTCGTGCGCCGCCTCGCTGGCGGGGTGGTCGGGGCCCACGTCGACCCGGTCGGCGACCGACCAGACGCCGTTGATCCGGTGCTCCACGGTGTAGAGGAACTCGTTGAACCCCGTCTCGGACACGCACGTGTTGACGACGGTGAGCGCCCGCCGGCCCGCCGTCAGCCTCGGCGGAAGATCGACGATCTGGTTCCGCCACTTGTGGACGGCGTCCTCCAGCAGCGGCCGCCACCTCGCCGCGGGCACGCCGTCCACGGCGATGGTCGCGTCCTGCAGGCCGACGCCGGCGTCGAGCCGGCGGATCAGCCGTACGCCGGTGTTGGCCGGGCTGACGCTCACGGTGAACCGGCTCGACCCGCCGCGGGGGAACGCGCGGCCGTCGTCGGTGACGATCTGGCCGGGGTCCACGGTCTGCCCGGACGCGCCTTCGGGCCGCGGCTCTGGCCGTCCCGACAGCCGCAGGGCGACGACGACGGCCAGGACCAGCGCGGCGGCCACCGGCACGGCGATCCCGGCGAACAGGACGGCCCGCCGCAGCCCGCCACCGCCCACGTCCGACACCGCCCCGCCCGGCAGCACCGGCCCCGCCGAGCCGACCGCGGCCGACAGCATGCCACCGGACGCCTGCGAGCTGCCAGCCGTCTGCGGGCTGCTGGACGCCTGCGGGCTGCCGAACGTATGCGGGCCGTCGGACGCCGGCGAGCCGCGGTCGTCCCAGGACCCGGCGGGCAGCCGGCTGATCCGCACCCGGTCCCAGGCCCGCTCCCACGCGGGCAGCTGGTGCTCGGGCACGCGGCACCCCCGCAGGAACGCCACCATGACCGCCTTCTTGGGAAAGCGCCGACCGGCCAGCATGTCCGCGCACGTGCTGCGCGGCAACCGGGCGCCGCCCGACCTGTCGGCCCGCGCCTGCAACTCCCGCAGCGACACGTCGGCCCGGGCGAACTGCTCGGCCAGCAGCCTCACCAGATCCTCGTGACAGGTCACCGACTCCGGCCCGGCGGCCTCCGCGGCGCCCGGCGGCGGCCCGCCGCCGTGGACCTCGCTCATCGCTCCCCACCCCGCCCTCTCTTGACCGGGCCGTAAGCCCCCGCAGACCAGCGACAGAAAGTGTACGGACGGTCGCGCCGCGTGTCCGGCTTCTCACGGCCCAGCCGTTGCTACGCTCCTGTGCCGTGCGGGAGACGCGGCTCGACACTGCTCGGATCCGGGCGGCACGCCCGATGATCGACCCCATGTTCCTCGACACGCCGCTGTTCCCCTGCCCGGCGCTGGAGCCCCACCTCGGGTGCGCGGTGAGCGTCAAGCTGGAGACGGCGAACCCGGTGCGCAGCTTCAAGGCCCGCGGCACGGAGCTGGTCGCGAGCCTGCTCGCCTACGGCGGCGCACGGGCCGTGGTGTGCGCCAGCGCGGGCAACCTCGGCCAGGCTCTCGCCTGGTCCGGCCGCCGGCGGGGCCTCGACGTCACCGTCGTGGCCCCCCGCTCCGCGCCCGCCGCCAAGCTCGACCGCATCCGCGCCCTGGACGCCGGGCTGGAGCTCGTGGACGGCGACTTCGACCTGGCCCGGGAGCGGGCGGCGGCCATGGCCCGGCACCACGGCATCCGGCTGGTCGAGGACAGCCTCGACATCGAGACCTGCGAGGGCGCCGCGACCATCGGCCTGGAACTGGCCGGAGCCCTGCCGCGGCACGACGCCGTGCCGTCGCACGACGCCGTGCCGCCGTACGACGCCGTGCCGCCGTACGACGCCGTGCTGATCGCCCTCGGCGGCGGGGCGCTGGCCACCGGCGTGGGGCACGTGCTGAAGGAGCTCGCGCCCGGCGTCGAGGTGATCTGCGTCCAGCCGCTGGGCGCGCCCGCGATGACCCTCTCGTGGCGACAGCGGCGCGTCGTCGCCACCGGCCCGACCCGCACCATCGCCGACGGCGTCGCGGGCCGGCGTCCGATCCCGGCCGTCCTGGCCGACCTCCTCGTGGTCGCCGACGACGCCGTCCTGGTGCGGGAGGAGTCGATCGTGGCTGGCATGCGGCTGCTCCTCGACCACGCCGGCCTGGTGGTGGAGCCGTCGGCCGCGCTGGGCGTCGCGGCGATCCTCGAAGACCGCGACCGCTTCGCCGGTCGGCACGTGGTCACCATCGTCTGCGGCGCCAACGTCGACATGGACGCCTACCGCCGCCGGATCGGCGCACCCCCGCCGTAGACCACGACCGCTTCCCGGCGCGGACGGCGCCTCGGAAGGTCAGGGCCGGCCGGTGAAGACGTCGATCCAGAAGCGCTGGCGCTCGCCGTCCACCCCCATCAGGTAGGTGGCCTTGAGCTTGGGCGGAAGCAGGGGCGCCAGACGGGCGGCGGTGCCCCGGTGGGCGCGCAGCTGCGACAGCTCGGCGTTGGCCAGGACGCGGTGCACGACGTCGCTCGCGTCCGTGCCCTCGGGGCCCTCGTCCGCCGCCCGGCGCAGTCGCTCGGCCCAGCGGTCGAGGTCGTCGGTCAGCTCGCGAAGCCCGGTCACCCGGCGGTCGGCGAGCCTGGCCTCCAGGTCGGTGAGCGGGACGGGCGCGTACTCGCCGTCGCCCAGGTAGATCTTCGCCATCTCCAGTGGCAGCCCGCGGCCGTGCAGTTTGATCAGGCGTTCCAGGGTGCGCTTGGTGAGCCAGGCGCGACCTTCGTCGTCGATGTCGTTCTTCCACCACTCCAGGACGGTCTCGGCGACCGCGCCGTACCGCGCGATCAGCCACTCGTTCGCCGGGATGTCGTCCGGGCCGATGTCCAGGGAGACGGTGAAGCGGGAGGCCTGCGCGATCGTGTTGCGCGCGACCAGCAGCCTGCGGCCCAGATGGTACGGCGGGTTCTGCAGCGCGACCTGCGCCTGGAGCCCTTCGATGCGCCGCCCGGCCAGCGACCATTCCTGGGTGACCTCCATGAGCCTGGCGAAGGCCGACCGATCCTTGGGCCGGTTGTACTCGTCCCACACGATCGCCTTGGGCTCGGGGCCGACGAAGATCCCGGCGAGCAGGTTGTCGAGCGTGCCGTCGGCGGTGGGGAGCGGCACGCAGAGGTCCTCGACGTTGGTGACCGGCAGCGAGAAGTAGATCGGGTCGCGGCCCAGCTCCTCCCGTACGACCTCCTTGACCACCTCGGTCTTGCCGCACCCCGGCGGGCCCTGGACCAGCACGGCCCAGCGCCGCCGCAGCGCCTCGCGCACCACCCTGCGGACCGCGTCGGGCAGATGGCCGGGCGCGGGCACGTCCGCGCCCGCCCGGCGCAGCTCCGCGACGATCCGCTCCAGGATCTCCGGCGCCTGGTCGGGGCCGGGCGTGCCGTCGGCCCGGGGCGCCGCCAGACGCAGCCGCTCGCCGTTGAGCAGCGGCAGGCCCCAGTGCGGCGGCAACCCGGCCAGCGCGCAGTCGAGTACGTGCTCCAGCGTGCGCGGGGAGAACCGGTGGCGCAGCTCGGCCGGCAGGGAGGCCCACACGCGGAAGACCCCGGACAGGTCGGTGCCGCGGAACCTGCGGGAGAGCGCCTGCCGCCAGGCCGTGTCCGCCGCGGTGATCCGCAGCGTCGTCATGCGGTCCAGGATCGCGAGGTCGGTACGGCGTGCGGCGGTCTCCTCCGCCGACTCGTTGTCGGTGAGGAAGACGCCCACGCAGCCGAGCGCGCGCAGGTCGTGCTCGCCCAGCGTCCACGAGGAGGCGATCTGCATGAGCTGCGCCTGGATGAGGTCGCCGGCCTGCAGCGAGTCGTCGATCAGCAGGACGAAGGGGCGGCCGGGTTTGAGCCGGCTCATGATGAGCTGGCGCAGGACGAGCCGGCCGTCCTGCCGTACCGGGGCGTTGACGAGCAGGTCGTCGGGGGTCAGGTTGGCGGCAGGCACGTACACCAGGCGGTACCGGTCCCTGAGGTGGGAGAAGAACGTCGAGGTCTTGCCGATGCCGTGCGCGCCGAAGACCTGGCCGGTCATGCCCAGATCGATCATCGCGTCGATGAAGTCGGCCAGCTTCGACGTCACCCGTGTTCCTCCCATGGATCTCAGTAGAGCGGGGCAGACCCAGCAATATCATCTGATTTGTGCGCGACGACGACCTGCAGGCGTGCCTGAGAGTGCTCTCCGAGCTGGCCGAGGCGCCCGAGGATGATCCCGATCGCGTCCGCGTCCGGGAAGCGGCCCGAGCCTTCCTCAGCAGGACGCGGCACCACGAGCGGGCCGGGACGCGGCGGCGGCTCGTCGAGCGGGACGCGGCCGCGCTCGCCGGCGCCCCCGCTCCGGCCGTCACGACCGGCGTCCCGGCTCCGGCCGTCACGACCGGCGTCCCCGCTCCGGCCGTCACCACCGGCGTCCCCGGCCCGGCCGCCGGGGCCGTCGCCCGCACGGCCGAGCCGTCCTCGCGCATCGACGGCCTGATCACGTGTTACGTCTGCAAGGCCCATTTCCGGGCGGCCGACAAGCGGTACGAACGGCTCTGCCCGGTGTGCGCCGAGGAGAACGCGCGGCGGCGCACGGCCCGCACGGACCTCACCGGCAGGCGTGCCGTCGTCACCGGCGGCCGGGTGAAGGCCGGGTTCGAGCTGGTGCTGAAGCTGCTGCGGGACGGGGCCGCGGTGACCGCGCTGACCCGGTTCCCGCAGGACGCGCGCCGCCGCTTCGCCGCCGTGCCCGGTCACGAGAAGTGGGCCGACCGGCTCACGGTCACCGGCATGGACCTGCGGGATGTCCCGGCGGTGGTGCGGTGGTGCGACGAGCAGGTGGCCGCGGGAGAGCCGCTGGACATCCTGGTGAACCTGGCCGCCCAGACCGTGCGCCCGCCCGCCGCCTCCTACGAGGCGCTGCTCGCGGGCGAGCACACGGCCGAGCTGACCGCTGGGCAGACGCCTCCGCCGCAGGAGGGCGCGCCGGACACCGCGGTGAACGTCGCCGTGGACGTCGCGGGACTGCTCCCCGACCCCGCGCCGGACAACTCCTGGACCCGGCTGGTGCACGAGGTCGACCCGGTGGAGCTGCTGGAGGTGCAGCTCATCAACGTGACCGCGCCCTTCCTGCTGATCGGCAGGCTGCGCCCGCTGCTCGTGGGCTCGCCGCGCCCGCGCAGGTACGTGGTGAACGTCTCGGCCGCCGAGGGTCAGTTCGGCCGGGTGTACAAGGGGCCCGAGCACCCGCACACCAACATGGCCAAGGCCGCGCTGAACATGCTGACCCTCACCAGCGCCGCCGAGCTGGCCGCCGCCGGGGTCTACGTCACCAGCGTGGACCCGGGCTGGTTCTCCGACCAGCAACCGGACCCGGACCGGCGCCGCCGGGCCGCCGCCGGGTTCCGCCCGCCGCTGGACGCGGTGGACGCCGCCGCCCGCGTGTACGACCCGATCGTGCGCGGCGAGGCCGGCGACCCGCCGTACGGATGCCTGCTGAAGGACTACCGGGTCGCACCCTGGTGAGGTGTCAGCCGGCGACCGCGCCCGCCGTGGCCAGCAGTTCGGGCAAGGTGCCGACGAAACCCTCCGTGAGCAGCCGCAGCGCCACCATCCACGCCTCGGGACTGCCGCCGAGGTGCCGGTGGACCAGCTCGGCCAGCCGGCGCAGCACACGCGGATCCGGCAGCACGCCGGGCGGGGGCGCGAGCACCGCTTCGGGCCTGACCATGGACAGCAGCTCGTCGGCGGTCAGCTCGCCGAGCCGCCGCAGCTCGGCGGCGGCCAGCTGGCCGTAGAGGGTCTCGGCGTCCCAGTGGGCCCGTACGCCGGGGGTCCGCAGGCGGCGGCGCGGGCCGGAACCGGTCTCGTCCACGACGAACGGGCGCAGCGGCACGTCGCCGTCCCGGCCGAGCAGCGTGCGGACCGCCGCCGTGCCGCGCAGGCCGGGCAGCCACAGCGACTCCGCGTACCGGTCGAGCGCCTCGGGCGGCAGGCCGGCGACGATCTCCTCGGCGGTCAGCGTGCCGGCGACGTAGCCGTTCCCGGCGACCTTCGCCACCGCGCCCGCGCCGACCGCCGGAAAACGGTCGCGGACCAGGGCGAGCAGCGCGGGTGACGGGCTGGGGACGAGCGGCGCCAGCTCGGGATGGTCGGCGACGGCCAGGAGCAGCAGCCCCTCAGGGACGTCCGCGCGCTGCGCCATGAGCCTGGCCGCGCGGTAGGGCAGCGGGCCTTCGCGTCGCCGCCGCTCCGGCTCGCCGTCGAGCACGGCGGCCCAGTCCACCCGGGGGATCGACGGGTGCCGCCGGTGGACGACCGAGCGGGCCCGCGCGCCGTACGGCGTGCGGGCGGCGGCGTCGGCCAGCTCGGCGGCCGAACGCAGCCGTTCGGGACGCCGCAGGCGCTCGCTCGCCTCACGCAGCCGCGTCGCGCCCTCCTCGCTGGTCAGGGCGGCCCGCGCGTACGCGCTCACGCTCGGCTCCGCCTCCCCGGCGCCCCAGCGGACATCGGGCAGCAGGTCGTGCTTCACCAGCTCGGCGAGCTCGGCGGTGCGCCCGGCGTCCAGCAGGGTACGGCAGGCCTGGATCGCGCCGTGCGGGTCCGCGCCCCTGCCCAGGGTCCGCAGGGCGCGGGCCGCGAGGCCGGGGTCGGCGGCGTGCAGCAGGAACGACTGGTGTCTCTGGGTGACCGCCGCCTCCAGCACGTCCTGGGGAAACGGCAGCGGGGTGCGGCCGTCGTGGCGGGAGGTCTGGTGCGCTAGCTGCCTGAGGAGGTTGCGCGGCATCCCGGGGGAGAGGAACAGCTGGCCGTTGACCTGGGGATCGTCCAGGTCGAGCAGCCGGCCGGGCAGGCACGTCCCGAGGTCGAGGAGCACGTCCGCGGGCGGGAGCCGCTTCGGGCCGGGACGGCGCAGCAGCGCCTCGGCGACGACCCGGTTGAGCATGCCGTGGCTGACGAAGGCGCCCTGCGCGAGCGGATCGCCAAGGAGGGAGTCCACCTCGTACGGGGCCGCGAAGCGCAGCAGACCGGCGGCGCACCCGTGGATGTCGAGGGCCCTGACGGAGGTGACGGTCGTGGCATTCACGATCCGACACGCTAGGGGCTGAGATCTTCCGGCGCCAACGGGCGTACGCGGTGGCAGGCCATCGGCGGCCGGTGCCGGTCCGGCCAGTCGTCGCCGCCCGGCGTGATCAGCCAGATCCACTTGTCGGGCTCGGCGGGCGTGATCGGCGGGGCGTGGCCGTCGGTGAGCACGATCACCGCGTCGGGAGGTTCCTCGACCCGTTCGCCGTTCACCGCGTGCCGGCCTTCGACGTAGTCGCGGACCAGGCCGAAGTCCGTCCCGCCGCCTCCGTGCACGCGCTCGCCGGGACGGAACGGCATGATCGCGCCGTCGAAGCTCAGCCAGCGCGCCTCCACGCCGTCCACCTGTCCGACCAGGTCGGTCACCCATCGCACCACCGGGTCCGGCATCGACCCCGACGTGTCCAGGGCGATGACCAGCCTCCTCACCCGCTCAGGGCCACGCCGCGCGAGGACGGGATCGTGGCCGAGCGCGGCCAGCAGCGCTCCGCGCTTCTTCGGGTAGACCAGCCGCTCGCCGGGACGGAGCTTGGAGGCCAGCACGTCCACCAGCCACTGTTGCCACCAGTGCACCCGGCGGGTGGCGACGGTCCGGCCGCGCAGGGCGTGCGCGCCGAGGTCGCCCCAGATTCGGTCGGCGCGATCGCCGCCGCCCCGGGTGCGGTCGAGCAGGTCGAGCAGTTCGCCGCGGGCGAGCGCGCCGCCGCGCCGGGCCGCGATCAGCACGCTGCGCAGCACGTCGGAGCTGATCCTGTCCACCGTCTCCTGGTCGAGCCCGGCGCCCTCCAGCAGCAGGTGCACGCAGAGCGGCCCCGGTACGGGCGGGTGCCGCATCCGGCGCAGCTCCCGGTAGACGTCCAAGTCCGTGGCCACGAAGTCGTCGTAGGGCAGCCAGTCGAGCCCCTGCGCCGTCAGGTCGTCGCGGTAGGCGCGGTGGATCAGCGCGGGATCGACGCCCACCGGCTGGCCGCCGATCTCCGGCAGCCCGGTCTGGCGCAGCCGGACCATGGCGACGTGGTTGATCGTCACCTCGCAGGCCAGCGTGAAGACCGGGTCGTCGCGCAGGACGGGATCGGCGAAGAGATGCCGCTGCACCAAGTGCCGGGCCTCGTGGAACAGCACGAAGCGCACGCCCTCCAGCCCCAGGGCGACGAAGAAGCCGGGGTTGTACAGCAGCAGGCAGGTGCCGTCCCCGGAGGCGAGCACGGCCGCGGTGTCCACGGCCGTGGTCGGGATCTGGTGCGAGCACTTGCTGTAGATCCAGGACGCGATCGCGCTGTGCGTCATGCCGAGATCGAGCAGCGCCTGCTCCTTCAGTCGCCGGGCCCGCGCCACCGTCTCCTCGTCGGCCGGCCGCCATCGTTCCAGGGCACGGCGGTCGCCCAGCTCCACCACCGGGAGCCTGATCCTGGCCCGCTTCCCGTACACCACGTGCCCAGCGTGGCGGAACCGGGCACGGGTGATCAACCGGCCGGATCACGCCGAGCCGGTCAGGAGCGTTTCTCCTGGGGTTCGCCGGCCAGCCAGTCCCAGCTGGTGATGGTGGTGCGCATCAGGCGGGCGGCGGTGGACAGGTGGCTGTCGGCGCCCCAGAACAGGGTGAGCGTGCGGCGGCAGTCGGGGTCGTCGACGTCCACCCAGGCCAGCGGGGCGCGGGTGGTGGAGCGGCGGGCGAGGGACGGGACGAGCCCGATGCCGAGCCCCGTGCTGATCAGGTCGGCGATGGCGCTGGACTCGTCGCCCTCGCAGACGATCCGCGGCGTGCGGCCCCTGGCGGCGAAGAGCCGGTCGAGCAGCCGGCGCTGCCAGTGTCCCTTGCGGGCGGTGACGAAGGGCTGGTCGGCGAGGTCGTCGATGGTCACCGACGTACGGCCGGCCAGCGGGTGGTCGAGCGCGGTGGCCAGCCCGACCGGCTCGTCCAGCAGCTCGGCCGCCTCCAGCCCGTCGGCGTGGATCGGCTGGGAGGCGACGCACAGGTCGAACTCCTGGGCGCGCAGGCGGCGGGTCATGTCGTCGGCGGGGGCCCAGTGGAGCTCGATCTCGGCGGCGGGATGGGCGCGCTTGTAGGCCGCGAGCGGCCCGGTGAGGGTCAGGAAGGTCTCCGAGGCCAGGCGTACGGTGCCGAACCCCTCGGCGGCCTCGGCGACGGCTCGCCGTCCGGCGTCGAGCTCGCCGAGCGCCCGTTCGACGAAGCCGCGGAACAGCGTGCCCGCGCCGTTCAGGCGGAGCCGGCCGCCGCGGTCGAACAGCGGCGTGCCCAGCTCGCTCTCCAGGCGGGCGATCGTCCGGCTCAGGGACGGCTGCGCGACGCGCAGCTCCTCGGCGGCGGCGCTGAGGTGTTCGAGCCGGGCCACCACCAGGAACTGGCGGAGGGCGTTCAGATCCATCATGCCTCCCAACGCATAACACCATAGCAATATAGATCTTGGACAAGATAACTCAGGAGCCATAGCGTCGGAGGCGTTCCACCAGGACGGACATGAGGAGGACCCCCGATGCTCAGCGTGGTCGACGGACCGCGAGCCGATGCCACGCGCCGCACGGCACCCGTGGGCTGGACGTTGCGGGCGACGGTCAGCGCCCACATGGTGGCGATCGCCGGGCAGCCGGTGTTCGCCGGCGTCTACCTGACCGGCGACTACGACAGCCTGCGCTGGCACTCCCTCGGCGCCGACGTGGTCACCTCCATCGGCTACCTGCAGCTGATCGTGACGATCGTGGTGTGGGCGCGCCTGCGCCGCAGCGGGCCGTTCCTGGCCACGGCGGCGGTGGTGGCGGCCGAGACGGCGCAGTACTTCGCCGGGCTCGACGGCGCTTTGTGGCTGCACATCCCGCTGGGGGTGGCGACCGTCGCCGCGCTCACGGTGCAGTTCATCGACGTCTGGCGCCGCCCCTTCCCGCGTCGGGCGGCCCGCGATGCCTGAGCTCGACCGGCCGGCGCGCGGCGTGACCAGGCGGCAGGCGCTCGGCATCGGCGGCGCGCTCGGGCTGATGGCGGCCACCGGGCTCGGCGCCTCGGCCGCGATGGCCCGGCGGCCCTCGATCACCGGCGCCGAGCTGCGCAGCGACCTGCCGCTGCCGCCGCCGTTCCAGGTGCCGCTGCCGATCCCCGCCGTGCTGGCGCCGTCCGGCACCGCGGGCGGCGCCGACCGTTACGAGATCGTCCAGCGCGAGACGACCCTGGAGATCCTGCCCGGCGTGCGCACCCGGGCCTGGACGTACGGGGGCACCTTCCCCGGGCCGACCATCGAGGCCCGCCGGGGCCGGCCGATCACCGTGACGCACCGCAACGACCTGCCCGTGCCGACCGTCGTCCACCTGCACGGCGGGCGCACCCCGGCCGCCTCCGACGGCTACCCGACCGACCTCGTACTGCCCGAGGGCTGGACGGAGCCCACCATGCACATGGCGCACGGCTCCGGCATGGGGAACATGCGCGACCCCCGGGCCGTGCTGAGCAGGCGGACCAGGGACTACACCTTCCCGCTGGACCAGCGGCCGACGCTGCTGTGGTACCACGACCACCGGATGGACTTCACCGCCCCCGCGATCTGGCGCGGCCTGGCCGGGCTGCAGATCGTCCGCGACGACGCCGAGCAGGCGCTCGGCCTGCCCGCGGGGCCGCGCGAGCTGCCGCTCATGATCGCCGACCGGGCGTTCACCGCCGAGGGCGAGCTCGCCTACCCCGCCCTCGACCCCACCCTGCGGGAGCGGCCTGGCGTGCTCGAACCGTACCTGGCCGGGGTGCTCGGGGACGTGATCCTGGTCAACGGCGCCCCCTGGCCCGTCCACGAGGTGGACGCGGCCCGCTACCGGCTGCGCCTGCTGAACGCCTCCAACGCCCGCCACTACGAGCTCGAAGCCGTGCTCGACGACGGGCGGCGGCTCGACCTCGTGCAGATCGGCGCCGACCAGGGGCTGCTCGCGGCCCCCGTCACCCACCAGGTCCTGCCGATCGCGCCGGCCGAGCGCTACGACGTGGTCGTGGACTTCGCCCGCGTCCCGGTCGGCGGGCGGGTCCGGATCGTCAACCGGCTCGGCTCGGGCCGCACCCGGGACGTGATGGCCTTCCGGGTCGCGCGCGCCGCGGCCGACGACAGCCGGGTCCCGCGCGTGTTGTCCACCGACCTGCCGGAGTGGCGGCGGGCGGACGCCGTCCGGGTGCGCGAGCTGTCCTTCCGCGCCGGCCGGATGCACGACGGCCGCGGCTGGCTGATCGGCGGGCTGCCGTTCGACCCCGCCCGGTCCGACGTCACCGTGGGCCTCGGCGACGTCGAGGTGTGGCGGATGGTCGCCGACGTCCACCACCCCGTACACCTGCACCTGGTCGGCTTCCGGGTGCTCGCGCGCAGCGGCCGGCCGCCGTTGCCCCATGACGCTGGGCTGAAGGACACCGTCTCCCTGCGTCCGGGCGAGTCGGTGGAGATCATCACCCGGTTCGACGGCTACCGCGGCCGCTACCTCTTCCACTGCCACAACGCCGAGCACGAGGACATGGCCATGATGGCCAACCTCCAGGTCGTCTGACACCCCCGCGCCGGCCTCCAGGTCGTCTGACCCCGCGCGCCACCCCGGTCCCGTTCACAAGGAGTGTCCCCATGCCCGCCGATCCCGGCATCGTCATCATCGGCGCGAGTCTCGCCGGCGCCCAGGCCGCGCGGGCCCTGCGGCTCGACCACGGCTACGACGGGCCGCTCACGCTCGTCGGCGCCGAGCACCACCTGCCCTACCAGCGTCCCGCGCTGTCCAAGGGCTACCTGCTGGGCACCACCGAGGCCGCCGAGCTCGACGTCCTGGACCCGCGGTTCTACGCCGCCCAGGACGTCGCCCTCGCCCTCGGCGCCCCCGCCACCCTGCTCGACCTCGACGGCCGGCGGGTGAAGCTGGGGCGCAACGTGGAGTTGCCGTTCGGGCAGGTGCTGATCGCCACCGGCGCCCGCCCGCGCCGCCTCCGGGTGCCGGGCGCCGACCTCGACGGCGTCCACTACTTGCGCGACCGCGAGGACAGCGAACGCCTCGGCGCGGCCCTGCGCGCGGCCTCCGCCGTCGTCGTGGTCGGAGCCGGCTGGCTCGGCTGCGAGGTCGCCGCCGCCGCCCGCGCGTTCGGCGTGCGCACGACCGTCGTCGACCCGCTGCCCACGCCGCTCTACCACGTGCTGGGCGACCGGATCGGCGGCGCCGTCGCCCGCCGGCACCTCGACCACGGCGTCGAGCTGCTCACCGGCGACGGCGTCGAGGCCGTGCTCGGGACGCGCTCGGTCGAGGCGGTGCGCACGGTCGCCGGGCGGCGCGTCCCGGCCGACCTCGTCGTGGTCGCCGTGGGCGCCGTCCCCCGCACCGAGCTGGCCGAGGCGGCGGGGTTGCGCGTCGACGGCGGCATCGTCACCGACGGCTGCCTGCGCACCTCGCACCCGGCCGCGCTGGCCGCCGGCGACGTCGCCCGCCACCGGCACCCGCGCTACCTGAAACCGGTCCGGATCGAGCATTGGGACAACGCCGTCGTCCACGGGACCGCCGCCGCGGCCACGCTGGTGGGCGAGCCGGTCACCATCGACCACGTCCCGTACTTCTTCTCCACGCAGTACGGGTCCACCCTCGAATACGTCGGCCTGCCCACCACCTCCGACCGCGTCGTCACCAGGGGCGAGCCGGGGGAGCCCGGATTCACCGCCTTCTGGCTCGACCGCGGCGTCCCGGTGGCCGCCCTGACCATGGACGGCCAGACGGACGGCCAGGACGCCGCCGGCCACCTCCGGGCCCTGGTCGCCGCCGGGCACACCGCCGATCCGCGCCGGCTGGCCGACCCCGGCGTCCCGATGGCGGAGCTCCTGCCGCACGCCCCCACCGGCGTCTCCTGAACGGCGACGCCCCGGCTCAGACGCGCAGGACCGCCGCGCGGGTGTGCCCGCGGCTGCCGCCGACCTCGACCTTGACCGCCCGCTTGGACCGGCGCACCCCCCGGTCGCCCTCCTTGACCGACCTGACCGGCCACGGCAGCTTGATCCGCACCTCGTCGGCGGTCCTGGACGGGTCCGCGACGGCCAGCCGGACCCGGTGACGGTCGTGGCGGAGCAGCACGGCGCACGGCCCGTCGGCGGCCAGCGGCCCGTGCGGGGTCTCGACGGTCCCCGCGCGCCAGAACACGGCGGCGATCAGGTCGTCCCGGCTGACGGCCTGCACCGTGCGGGAGTTGGCCAGGATCTGGACCCGCTCGCGGTAGGCCGCGGTCTGCTCGGCGGTGGCGTCGGGCAGCACGGCGTAGGCGTAGCGGGCCCGGCGCGGATCGACGCCGTGGTCCACCAGGATCGTCGTGTAGTGCCGGGTGACGGGGGTCCGGTCGCCGCCGGTGGTGGCGCCGGTGTCGATGTCGCGCCAGCGCCCGGTGCGCCGCTCGCGGATCACCTTGGCCTCGGCGCCGTCGAGCAGCGCGTACCCGGCCACGCCGGACAGGTGGATCCAGCCGTCGCCGCGGGTCAGCGGGGGATGGGCGCCGTGGGTGTTGCGGTTCTCCACGACGGTCTCGACGCGGCGGCCGTCGGAGGCGGTGATGCCGGCGCCGAGGGCGATCACGCCGTCGTCGAGCAGGAACCACGCCTTCCTGGCCCGCAGCGAGGAGCCGTCGGCGATCAGCCTCATCGCCGCCACGCCGTACTCGCCGTCGAGCGCCGCGCCGCCCGCCCACGGGGTGGGCGGCAGGCGGCGCGCGCCGTGCGGGAGGTCGGCGCGCCCGCGGGTGTCGACCGTGGTGCCCGGCAGCCGGTACGGGTCGATCGTCGGCCACAGGTCGTCGTTCCAGTGGGTCAGGTCGGCGGTGTAGAGGTACGTCATGCCGTCGCCGGTGTACCAGCCGTGCAGGTTCTCCTGGTTCATGCCCTCGGCCGCGCCGATGCGCTCCGAGCTCATAGCGATCGCGTACGCCCAGGTGGGACGCCGGTGCACGACCCGGTCCATGTCGGCGAAGACGTACGTGCCGGTCGTGCGGGGGCCGACCGGCACGGACGCGTCCGCCAGCAGCGCCTCCGCCCGCGCGACGCTCGCCAGCGGGGCGACCGCGGCGTACGGGACGGCCTGGTTGCGCGTGAGCCAGCCCTTCACCATCGGCCGCCAGCGCCGGGCGTGGCGCTCGGGCGCCGTCTCCAGCAGCGTCAGGATGGCCTCGACCGCCTTCTGCCCGGAGTGGTGGTCGCGGTGGCCCTGCACCGAGATCTGCCGGCCGCGCACGCAGTCCATCATCAGCCCGTCGAAGATGAACGGCGTGAACGAGCGGTCGACGATGTCGTAGACGTTCCCGACGTCGCGGATCTCCCACGGCGACCTGGCCAGCATGGCGATCAGCTTGGCCACGCTCTCCAGGTAGTCCACGCCGTAGCTGCCGTTGTAGGGGAACACGCCGTGCTGGATGAAGGAGCCGTCGCGGTAGAAGCCGTCGCCCGGCCCGCCGGTGCGGCGCAGCAGGTCGGAGACGGCCTTCCTGGCCCGTTTGAGCAGGCGGGCGTCGTGGGTGAGCAGCCCGCGCATCGCCACCGCCATGGCCTTGCTCGCCCGGTTGGCGCCGGTCTCGACCACGCCGGGGTGGCTGACGCGGCGCTCGGGGTCGGGGCACCAGTGGCGCAGCGGGCGCAGCCAGCGGCGCAGGTCGTCCTTGGGCAGGCCGTCGTAGAGCAGGGCGCAGGTGTCGGTCAGCGCGCGCGGGACGCCGATCTCCCACCAGTACCAGTTGCTGCCGCGGCGGTCGAGGCCTTCGCGGTAGGCGTGCTCGTACAGGAAGTCCAGAGCCCTGGCCGCGGTCTCGGCGACCCGCTGGTCCCGGTGCATGTCGGTGCCCGGCGTGGCCCAGCCGAGCGCCAGCGTGCGCATGCGGTTGTAGGCGCGGTTGAAGTTGCCCGTACGGGGGTCGTCGAGCGGCAGGTCGGGCCACAGGCTCGGCCGGCCGGGAGCGGGGTCCATCTTGCGCAGCACCGCGTTGGCCGAACCCTCGACGGCCTGCGTCTTGTCCAGGTACGCCGGGTCGTACGTGGCGCCGGCCAGCAGGCTCACCCATCGCTCCCGGGCCGCGTCGAACGCGGCGGCGCCGGTCGCCTCGGCCGGCTTCTCCCACAGGGCGATACCGGCCACGGCCGCGGCCCCCAGCAGGGCGGACCGGCGGCTGAGGGGGTGGGTCATGGAAGCCTTTCGACAATCGGCCATCTACCAGATGAAAAGATCCTATGTCGGTGACAGGGGCGATCATTTCGCCTTCGCGACGGGTACCCGGCATCTGGTGCATTGAACTGTGATGAACCGTATTGAACTGTTCGCTCCGGCGATCGATCATCAGGGGCAGTAGCGCTTCCTCGCGTCAGAGAGGATCTCCATGATTCGTCGCGCATCGCTCGCCGTCCTGCTCGCCCTCGGCACGCTCACCGTCGTCGGCTCCCCCGCCCAGGCCCGCGCCTGCCAGATCGACTACCACTGCGAGACGTACTACTACAGCGACTCCACCCGGACCACGGTGGTCGGCGTCAAGTACGAGAACTGCGTGGGCGACGTGACGTGGGTGGGCACCCGCGGCTCGTACCCGGAGTTCCACGAGACCCCCTGCTAGGGCGAAGTCGCGCGCGGCTCCAGCAGGCTCACACCGTGATCACGACCTTGCCGAACGGGCTGCCCGACGCGTAGTGGCGGTAGGCGTCGGGCGCCTGGTCGAAGGGGAAGACGCGGTCGATGACCGGGCGCAGCCGGTGGGCCTCGATGAGCCGGTTCATGGCCAGGAACTGCGCGCGGCTGCCGACGGCGATGCCCCGCAGCGTGGCTCCCGCGCTGAAGACCGCCCGCGCGTCGAGGGGCGGCGGGTCGCCGAGGACGAACCCGACACTGGCCACCTGGCCCCCGATCGCGGTGGCCGCCAGCGACCGCCCGAGGTCGCCGGCGACGTCGATGACGTGTTCCGCGCCCTCGCCCCCGGTCAGCTCGCGCACCCTGACCGGCCAGTCGGGGGTGGCCCGGTAGTCGACGACCTCGTCGGCGCCCAGCGCGTACAGGCGTTCGGCCTTGGCCGGGCTGCTGGTCGTGGCGATCACCCGGGCGCCCAGCGCCTTGGCGAACTGCAGCGCGAACAGCGACACCCCGCCGGTGCCCTGGGTGACGACGGTCCGGCCGGGCACCGGGCCGGTGCCGTCGCCGGTCAGGGCGTTCCAGGCGGTGACCGCGGCGCAGGGCAGCGTCGCGGCCTCCTCGTAGGACAGGTGGGCCGGGATCGGCACGAGCGCGTGCTCGTCGAGCAGCGCGTACTCGGTGAGCATGCCGTCCAGCGAGCCGCCGAGCTGCGGCAGGTGCCGCAGCGCGAACGGGCCGTCCTGCCAGCTCGGGAACAGGGTGGCGGTGACCCGGTCGCCGACGCCGACCGACTCGACGCCGGGGCCGGTCGCGACGACCTCGCCGGCGCCGTCGGAGACCGGCACCACGTCCGGTTTGACCGGGAGCACGTAGTCGCCGCGCAGGATCATCAGCTCGCGGAAGCTGAGGGAGGTGGCCCGTACCGCGACCAACACCCGCCCGGGGCCGGGAGTGGGGACGGGGTGTTCCTTGATCGACAGGCCCTCGATGCCGGCTCCGCTGTCGACGTGGTAGCTGCGCATGACGTTCATCAGGCGGTCGCCAGGGGAACTTCGCCGGCGGTCTTGCTGAAGCCGAGCGCCTCGACGATCTGCCCGTCGCGGACGCGCATGAGGTTGACGCCGCTGACCCAGTCGGAGGGGCCGGTGCCGTAGCGGTAGTGCCAGTGGATGGTGGCGCGGTCACCGGCGACGATGACCTCCTGCGGCTCGAACGCGCTGGTCAGGTCGTCCACGAGCGCGCCCCACCAGTCCAGGCACGCCTGGCGGCCGGTGACGCGTTCGCCGGTGGGGGCCGGCTGCACGGACTCCATCACGCAGTCCTCGGCGACCAGGTCGTCGAGCAGGTGGCGGTCACGCTCGACGAAGGCCCGGTTGAAGCGCTCCATGACGTCGGCGGTGGATGGGAAGGACACGGTTCCTCCAGAAGGAAGCGGGTAGATCGATCGGTCTATCTATGTATATCGACCGGTTGATCTACTCGTCAACCCGTGGCAACCTGAATCCATGACTGTTCGTACGGGACCGGGCCCCCGGGAGCGCCTGCTGACGGCCGCCGACCAGCTGATCTACAGCCAGGGCGTCAATGTCGGCGTCGACGCGCTGCTCAAGGCGGCCCACGTGGCCCGGCGCTCGCTGTACGAGCACTTCGGCGGCAAGGACGGCCTGATCGTCGAGGTGCTCAGGTCAGCTGCCGACTCCGACGCCGCCGACTACCGCCGCACCATGGACGCCGCCGGCCACGACCCGCGCGAGCGCCTGCTGGCCGTCTTCGACCGCATCGGCGAGATCGTCGCCATGCCCGGCTTCCACGGCTGCCGCTACCTGGCCGCCGACCTCGGCCTGACCGACCCCGCCCATCCCGCGCACGAGATCACCCGCGACTACCGCCGGCAGGTGCACGAGCTGCTGGCGCGCGAGCTGACCGCGCTCGGCCACCCGCGCCCCGGCCACGCCGCCGACCAGCTCCTCATCCTCATCGACGGCACCCTCGCCGTCGGCGCGACCCGCCCCGGCACGAACCCGGCCGCCGCCGCCCGCGAGCTGGCCGAACACGTCATCACCCCCTGACGGGCCCGCGCGGGCCGGGGGCAGGGCGGCGCGGGCCGTCGCGGCGCAGCCCCCGAGCGGCGCCTACCGGGCCGTCACGGTCAGGGTGGTGTGCGGCCCGGTCGTCGCGGCAGCCGGGCCGGTCAGGTCGAGCGCGAAGCCGTCCGCCGTCCTGCGGCCGAGCAGCCGGGCCCGCTGTCCGCAGAACAGCGGGCGGTTGTTGCGATGCGCGATGCGCGTCACCCGCTCGGGACGCCCCTCCAGCCGCAGCGTCTCGGCCAGGGCCAGCGTCATCAGCGGCCCGTGCACCACCAGGCCGGGATAGCCCTCCACGCGGGTGGCGTACGGCCAGTCGTAGTGGATGCGGTGGGCGTTGGCGGTGGCCGCCGAGAAACGCATGAGCAGGGTCGGATTGGTGTCGAAGTGCCACTCCCAGGCGCCCGCCCTGCGGAACGGGGAACCGGCGGCCCGCGCCGCCATGGCCTCCTCGGCCGCCGCCGGACCGGTGGGGGCCACGGCCTCCCGGTAGATCAGGTCCTGCCGCTCCTCCAGCCCGGAGCTGCCGTCCTGGCCGGTCAGCCGGGTGCGCACGACCACCACGACCAGCCGTCCCGACCGCCCGGACTTCTCGGTGACCGACTCCACCGTGCTCTGCCTGCGTACGGTCTCGCCCACCCGCAGGGGCCCGTGGAAGACGACCTCGCCCCCGGCGAACATCCGCCGCGGCAGGCCGACGGGTGGCAGGAACGAGCCGCGTACGGGATGCCCGTCGCCCCCCAGCACGGACGAGACGGGCCAGCGCGCCAGCGCCGCCCAATGCCACAGCGGCGGCAGCTCCGAGCCCGGTCCCGGCACCGGCACACCGTCGTCGAACAGGGCCGCGAGCGCGGCGACCGGCGTCGGGTCGACCAGTTCGTCACTGACGACAGTGGACGGCTCCCACCCCTGCACGTTGCTCCCGCCCTCCGCCGTGACCGCCGCGAACCACGGTACGCCCCGGCCGGGCCCGCAGGGCGGTGCGCGGTCGCCCCGGGGGGAGGGCGAGCGTCAGCGGGCGGAGATGATGCCGCCGGGCAGCAGGGCGCCGAGGGTGGACGTGTCGTTGACCATGTTGAACACGTCCAGCACCGGCTGGAGCAGCGCGCCGACGGGCCCGCCGGCGGCCAGCGAGTCGGCCGCGGCCGGAGTGGTGAGCGCGACGGTCAGCAGCGCGCCACCGGCCACGGCGCAGGTGAGACGGCCCTTGAGCTTCATGGACACCTCCATGGGAGTTACCGAGAGTGATCGTCCAGCACTCTACGTGACAGGAGGGTGTCCGGCCGGTAAGGCGCACGGTCAGGGCTGGACGGGGAGCATGACCTCCACCGTGGTGCCCGTCCCCGGCGCGCCGCCGACCAGGCAGATGCCGCCCAGTTCGGCCGTGCGCTCGCGCATCGAGGTCAGGCCGACGCCGGAACGGTGCTCGGGCGGCAGGCCGCGGCCGTCGTCGGCGACCAGCAGGCGCAGCGCGCCGGGCTCGCGGCGCAGCTCGACCCGGACGCGGGTGGCCCGCGCGTGCCGCCGCACGTTCGTCAGCGCCTCCTGCGCGATCCGGTAGACGGCCACCTCGACGGCGGCGGGCAGGCCGGTCAGGTCGCCCTCGGCGATCACCTCCGCGGCCGGGCCGTCCGGCGCGGCCAGCGCCCGCACGGCGGCGGCCAGGCCCAGGTCGTCCAGGGCGGGCGGGCGCAGGCCGTAGACGAGCTGCCGCAGGTCGCCGGTGACGGCGTCCATGCCGGTACGCAGCTCGCGCAGCAGCCCGTCGGCCGCCTCCGGCGAGCTCTTGAGGCTGACGCGGGCCATGTTGACGGTCATCGCCAGCCCGCTGAGCGTCTGGCCGAGGCCGTCGTGCAGGTCCCGGCGCAGCCGGCGGCGCTCCTCCTCGCGGGCGGCCAGCAGGCGTTCGCGAGAACGTTGCAGGTCGGCGGCCAGGCGGACCGCGTGGGCCACGTCGGCCGCGTACGGGACCAGCGTGTCCAGCACCCGCTCGTCGTGCGCGGCGGGGAAGCGCCGCGCGGCGGGCGGGCCGACCAGCAGCCGGCCCACCCATTCGCCGTGCCAGATCAGGGGCACCTCGCGCGGGGAGTCGCCGACCTGCCCGCGGTCCGTGCCCGCCACGGTGACCGGATGGCCTGGCTCGCCGCTGGTCACCTCGACGGCGACGCCGCGTACCGCCAGGCCCTCGCGCAGCACGCCGATCACCGCCGCCAGCGCCTGCGCCGGATCGCCCCGGCGCACCTCCTGCGCCAGCCGCTCGGCCAGGACGCGCGGATCGCCCACCGGCCCGTAGAGCAGGCGGTCGACCGCGCGTTGCAGCGCCCGCCGCAACGGCTGGAAGAACGCGCCGGTGAGCAGCGCGGAGGCGAGCCCGGCGACCTGGTGGTACCCCGACACCAGCAGGCTCGACAGCGTGGCCATCCCGAAGTAGACCCCGCCGACCACGGCCAGCAGCCCGGCGGCGACGAACGTCCGGCTGACGACGGTGTCGATGCCGTAGAGCCGGTAGCGGGTCACCGAGATCACCATCGACACGGGGATGACCGCCGCCCACCCGATCGACAACCAGTACAGCTCCGGCACGACGACGCCGGCGAGCATGAAGACGATGTACCCGCCGAAGGAGAACAGCGGCCAGCCGATCTGCCGCCGCACGACCGGGTCGGCCCGCCGGAAGCGCAGCAACATCGACCACGCCGCCAGCGGCAGCGTCGAGAGGATCCCGGTCCAGGCCACCACCGTGACCACCGGCCAGATCGGCGCCAGCTCCGGGACCTGTAACGGGTTGGGGATGACCGCGGGCAGCGGATAACCCTCGGCCGGCGGGTCGGGACGCAGGAACATGTGGGCCAGCTCCACCGCGGTCGACACCGCGCCGAGCAGCACCACCAGACGCCAGCGCCGCGAGGGCAGCCTGCCGTCGGGGGAGTACAGCGGCAGCAACATCTCCAGCAGCAGCCCGGACACCGCCCAGCCGACCTGCGCGGGGAACCTCAGCAACCCCGCCAGCGGGAGATCCCCGCCCGCCGCGGCGGCCAGCATCGCCGACTGGCAGAACGTGTTGACCGCGCCGCCCAGACCGCCCGCGCACATCAGCCACGCCAGCCTGAGCCGCGGCCGGTGCACGATGAGGAACGCGCTGAAGGCCGGGAAGGTGACCCCCGCCGCGGCCAGCGGGCTGAAGATCTCCGGCAGCCGCCACTCCGGCGGCAGCGCCGCGTACATCAGGACCGCCGCGAGCACCAGCACCGGCGAGACCACGGCCAGGACGACGGCGACCACCCGGGCTGCCCACGCCATCCGTCCCCGCCTTCCGGCTGCCGTTCCCGCCCGACCCTAGCGTGCCCGCGGAACGGTCCGCCATGAGCGGGCCGGCCGGCCGGATCGACCGGCGGGTCAGCGCAGCGACCGCAGCAGGGCGCCGCGGTCGAGGGCGTCCACGGGCCACGTGCGGGAGCGCAGGGTGCCCCGGTCGCGATAGGCGCGCATGATGGCGACGTGTTCGGGCAACCGGACGAACCCCCGCAGGTCCTCCTCGCTCCGCCACACCGACAGCGAGCCGACCCGGCGGCCGGTGAGGTCAGCCCAGAGCCACATGCCCACCGCGCCGGGCAGGCCGGGCCAGTGGCGGCTCAGGGACCGGCCGTGCCGGGCGATGCCGGGCAGGTCGAGCAGCCGCCGCATGCGGAAGTCCGTCAGGGCGGCGACCAGCGGCCCCGGCCGGTCGCTCTCGGGGCCGGGGATCCAGCGTGAGGTCAGCATGCGGCGCACCGGCCGGACTCGGAGGTCATGCCGTCAAACTATATTAACGACCGATCGTTTGTATGTCTGAGGGGTGCGGTCAGTCACGGCCGGGGGAGAGGGCGGCGGCCAGCTCGCGCCAGTGGGGCATCGCCGTCCGGCCTGGCTCGATCCCGATCACCTGCACGGCGACGTGGTCGGCGCCGGCGTCCACGTGGGCGCGCAGCTTGCCGATGACGGTGTCCAGATCGCCCCAGAAGACGAAGTCGTCCACCAGGCGGTCGCTGCCGCCGCCGGTGATCTCGTCCTCCGCGTACCCGAGCCGCCGGAATTTCGCCACGTTGTACGGCGTGCTCAGGTAGGGGCGCAGGTGCTCGCGGGCGGCGGCGCGGGCCTTGGCGGGGTCGGTCTCGAACAGCACCGGATGCTCGACGGCCAGGAACGCGTCCGGGCCGAGGAGCTGCCGTGACTCGGCGGTGTGCGGGACGTTGACGTGGTAGGTCTGGGCGCCCGCCGCGCGGTCGCGGGCCAGTTCGAGCATCTTGGGCCCGTACGCGGCCAGCAGGCGGCGCACGCCTGACTTCGGAGCCGGGTTGACGGTCTCCAGCTCGTCCAGCTCGTCGAGGTAGGTCCGCATGGCGGTCAGCGGGGTCGTGCCGGGGCGGGGGGCGCCGCCGAAACCCAGGCCGAGGACGTGCCGGTCGGGGTAGGCGTCGGCCAGCAGCAGGGCGGCGCCGTACGTCCACCTGGCCTCGCGGGCCCAGATCTGGGCGATGCCGTTCACGATGTGCATCCGCCGCGTGCACGACAGCAGGAAGCCGGCGTGCGTGAGCGCCTCGCGCCCGAGCAGCTCGGGCATCCAGAACGCCCGCCACCCCTGCTCCTCCAGCTCCTGGATCGACTCGCGCATCTGCGCTGCCGGCACGTGCTCGAAGTCGAACGTGTAGATCCCGAACGTGCCGAGATCCAGGCCGTCGATGCTGCCCATGGGACGTCCCCTCATCGTGTGTCGATCCTCAGGTACATAGACATATCGCAAAATGTCGATACATGGAAACCGGCCGGCCTCTTTCGCGGGAGGGTGCCGCCTCTACGGCGTGCTGCCTCTACAGCGTGCTGCTTCTACGGCGTGCTGTCTCTACAGCGTGCGGCCGAGGGTGGCGACGAGCTGGGCGATGCGCCGCTCGTCGCGCTTGTAGTGCGTCCACTTGCCCACACGCGTGGCGCGTACCAACCCCGCACGCTGCAGCTCGCTCAGGTACGCCGACACCGTGGACTGCGCCAGCCCCACCCTGGCCTGGATGTGCGTCACGCACACCCCGACCTCCACCGGGTCGGCGATCGCCCCCTCCAGCGAGAAGTGGCGCTCCGGCTCCCGCAACCAGGTCAGGAGTTGCAGCCGGGTCGGGTTCGCCAGCGCCCGCAACGCGTCGGACAGCTCGGAATCGGTCATCAGTGGAGCTTCCGCCATGGATGCCAGCATAGTGAGCCATCGACGTATCGGGGTAATTCGATGCATGCCAGCTCGGCGCCCGCGCGGGTCCCCAAGGGGAGGCAAGGCCTCGGTAGATTTCTCGCACTCGAAGTAATCCATCCAGTCAAGACGATTGCCTCAAATAAGTCGATCGCCTTATATTCCGAAGTGTCGGGCTTTCAAGCTGGAGGACGCATGACCGCTGACGCGATCCCCGATTTCCCCTTCGACCGCCCCACGGCGCTGGAACCACCGCCACAACTCGCCGACCTGCGGGAGAAATGCCCCGTGGCCCACGTGCGCCTGCCCAGCGGCGACGTGGCGGCGCTGGTGACCAGGTACGACGACGCCCGCGCCGTCATGGCCGACCCCCGCTTCAGCCGCAACCTCGCCCGCGAGGGCGCCGCCCGGCTGTCCACCACCGAGGACGGCGGCCTGTTCAACCGCCGCAAGGACGGCGCCGGCGACATCGGCGAGGGCGAGGGCCACATGCGGTGGCGACGCCTGCTGAGCCGCTGGTTCACGGCCCGCAAGATGGAGGTCTGGCGCCCCCGCGTCCAGGCCATGGCCGAGGACCTCCTCGACTCCATGCTGGCCAAGGGCTCCCCGGGCAACCTGTCGTCCGGCCTGGCCCTGCCCCTGCCGGTACGGGTCATCTGCGCGCTGGTCGGCGCGCCGAGCTCGGACCAGGACAAGTTCGCGCACTGGTCGCGCACGATGCTGACCCTGACGCGCAACACGCAGGAAGAGGTCGACACGGCCTACCGGGAGTTCAACGCGTACGTGTCGGACCTGATCGACCGCAACCGCGCCGACCCCGGCGACGACCTGCTCAGCGAGCTGACCCAGATCACCGACGCCGAGGACGGCAGGCTCAGCCAGGACGAGCTCATCGCCACCGTGCGCGGGCTGCTGCTGGCCGGCCACGAGACCACGTCCAACATGATCGCCATCATGACGGCGATGCTGCTGTCCGACCGCCAGCGCTACGAGGCCGTGATCGACGACCCCGACCTGATCCCGGGCACCGTGGAGGAGGTCCTGCGGCTGGACAGCACGTTGTCGGCCATCGGCGGCGTGCCCCGCTTCATCACCGAGGACGTCGAGCTGAGCGAGATCACCGTGCCCGCCGGCAGCACGCTGATCCCCAACATCCCGGCGGCCAACCGCGACCCGGCCAAGTTCGCCGACCCCGACCGGTTCGACCCGCGCCGGGAGAACAGCGGCCAGCACCTCACCTTCGGCGCCGGCCGGCACTACTGCCTCGGCCAGCCGCTGGCCAGGGTGGAGCTGCAGGTCGTCCTGGGCCTGCTGGCGCGGCGGCTGCCCGGCCTGCGGCTCCGCGACGACCCCCGCGAGCTGCGGCTGCGCACGGGCGGCCTGTCCGGCGGCCTCCAGGACGTGTGGGTCACCTGGTGACCCGCTGACCTCAGCCGGCGGCATGGGATAGCGTTCGGGGACGGTGGTGGAAACAAGATCGAGGACTGGTCATGGACGTCAGTACGGCGGTCGCCGCGCCGTCTCCCCGCTCGATCCGGGCCAAGGACAGGATCATGCAGACCGCGGAGCGGCTCTACGCCGAGCACGGCTTCGCGCACGTGTCGATCAGGATGATCCGCGAGGCCGCGGGCCAGCGGAACAAGTCCGCCGTCCAATACCACTTCAGCACCCGTGACGAGCTGATCCACGCGATCCTGTCCCGTCACGCGGCCGCCGTCGACCGGCACCGCCTGCCGATGGTGGCCGCGCTGGAGACCTCGGGCGAGGTGTCGCTGCGCGACTGGATCACGTGCGCGATCGCGCCGAGCATCGAGCACCACATCGAGCTGGGCACCCCGTCCTGGTACGGGCGGTTCCTCGCCCAGGCCGTCGTGGAGCCGTCCCTGCGCGAGTACGCGGCGCGGGCGACGTTGAGCACGCCCTCGTTCCGCCGGCTGGAGCTGCTGCGCCCGCCGTCGATGCGCGACCGGGAGCACGAGCTGTCCGAGCGGCAGGCGGCGATGATCCGGCTGCTCGTCGTGCACATGAGCGCAGAGCTGGAGGCCGACCTGGCGGCCGGCCACGCCGCCGCCGGTTCAGTCGAAGAATCCTGGCGGGCTCTGGGCGAACATCTTGTCACCGCCGTCTGCGGACTCAGCGGCGCCCTGCTGTCTTAGAGCGTCCCTGTCCGGTACGCGCACGATCTCCCCGCCGGTGCCGCGAGGGGCGCCGTAGTGGCGGACCGCCTGGTAGTACAGCTTGGCCAGCGCGTTGCAGCTCGGCTGACGGAAGATCGAGTACTGGGTGCACACCTGCTTGAGGTCGAAGAAGAACGCCTTGTCGATGCGCTCCTTGTTCGCCGGGAAGTCGCCGACGGCCTGGTAGTTCCGGTAGCCGAAGTCGTGCCGCCGGCACGGGATCGAGAAGTCGAAGCCGAGCGGCTGGTCGGGGCTGCTCGTGCAGCCGTCGCTCGACCAGTCGAAGTCGAAGTCGGACCATGAACCCCGGTCGGCCCAGGCGTCCCGCCAGGCCGCGGCGCTGGACGTGGTGGGTTGCGTCAACTCCGAGAGCGCGGCGAGCTTCTCCTCCAGCGTCACCGCCTGGGCCGGCGGCGCGACCGCGAGAACGGCGACCAGCGAGAGAGCGAGCGGGACCGGCGCCCCGAGAGCCCGTCTGACCATGGGAACCTGCCTGTTTCGACCGGGACGGGAACATGTCATGGTCAGGTTCGCCCGCCGGCCCGCCGCGACCTGGGAATTCCGGGAAAACCCGTGGCAAAGGTCGGGTCCGGTTTCCGACGGGAGACGCCGCCGGCGGCCCGTCCGGCGTTCCGGCGCGGGCGTCAGCCCAGGCCGTCGGCCTGGTTCATCTCCTCGGCCCGGGCCAGCGCCTCGGCCAGGGGCGGGACGTCCCAGACCGTGCGCTCGGCGTCCGTGGTGACGGGGTCGACGCGGTAGAGGGACCAGCGGCCGCCGATGTCGACGTACTGGGTGCCGTACCGCTGGGGCAGGCCCATCTGCAGCAGCCACCGGTCGAGGGCCGAGGCCGCCAGCCTGCGGGCGGGCCGGCAACCGGCGTCGGCCGCCCGCCGCGCCAGCTCGAAGGCCAGGTGGTAGTGCTCGGCCAGCCCGCCGTGCTGCATCACCGCGGCCAGATGGTAGTAGTCGCCCGGCGAGCGCACCTCTCCGGCCGCGAACTTCTCCATGCAGCGCGCCCGCCGGGCCAGGCCGCGCTCGCCGCCGTCGCCGGGCACGCCGTCGCGCCGGTCGTCCTGGTCGCGGTCGAACAAGTCACGCAGCTCCGGATCGCCGGGCGTCTCGCGGTCGGGGTCGGCGAGCTTGGCGAGGATTTCCGGAAGGCTGAACATTTGGCTGCGCGGCGCGGCCGACCATCTGCGCGCCGCTCGCGCGCGGCCCTTTCCAGTACGGTTATCCGCCACGTCTGCCAGCGTGCCGGGACAACCCGGGGCGCGCAAGACGGCGCCACGCCGCAATATAGGGAAAATGTAGGGCCGTCGCCCGTTGACGCTTTATTGGGCCGGGGCGATGATGGCCGCGAAAGGGGCGCCCGCGCCTCCGCCGGAAATGAGGGAATGCGTGACCCTGCTTAAGGATGCGAATACTCGACACCCCGGGGCGCCCGCCGGCGTGCCCGCCGAGCGCCGGTACACGGCCGTGAGCTGCGGGTTCTTGGCGGGTGGTGGCAGGGGCTGAGCAGATGAAGCCCGCGCCCGGCGCCACGGCGCTCCTGCGCGCCGGCCGGCCCGAGTTCGCCGCCGATTTCCGGGCGCATGAATTCATGCCCTTCGGTCCGGAGGCCCGGTCCATTGACTCGGGGTGGTGCAGAATTCTAGAACGGTCATCGCCGGGAAGCGTTTCCGGCGCGGCCGGTGATAACGCGCGGCGGATGCGGATCGCGATATTACGCATAAGCCCCGAGTGCAAATGGCCCAGCCGCGCCGAGTGGGCGTACGAGGAAGCGCGTGGCATTCCGGGCCCGCCGCTCATCGGCGGCGCGGCATGAGCGATCTCGTCGCCTCCGCCGCGGACGCCCTGCGCGCGCTCGACGAGGCGCTGCTCGGCCTGCTGAAGGCGCTCCCGCCCGAGGAGCCCGGCGCGCGGGCGGAGCTCCGGGCCGAACTCGAACGGGCGGGCGTCACGGACGAGGTCGCCGGCCGCTGCCTGCGCGTCCTGCGGATGGTGTTGTCCGGCGAGCACGCGCGCCCGAGCGACTGGATCGGGGTGACGGCGGTGTTCCAGTGCGGTTTCTGCGGCTCGGCGCCCGACCCCGCCGATCTCGTCGTCGGCAAGTCGGTCTCGATCTGCCTGGGATGCGCGCTGCTGGCGACGGCCGGGGCGGTGCGGGGCGAGCGGGAGCCGGTGGAGCGGCCGTGCGCGTTCTGCGGCGCGCGGGCCGTGCCCGCCCACCTGGGCGCCGACGGCGACAGGACGGTCTGCCGCGCCTGCGGCGAGCTGGTGCTCTACATCATCGCCAGCAAGAAGCGCGCCGATTGACGCCCGGGGCCGGCGGGACGGGCGTCAGCCGCCCTGGGTGTAGATCGTCCGCCACCGCGAGCACCGGCCGACGGGCCGCGCGCCGTTGCCGCGGCACACCTGCGCCCGGATCTGCAGCGCGCCGCCGACGTTCTTGCGGAAGGAGCCGGTGCCCGGCAGGCAGTTGTAGACGCCGTGCGTGCGCCAGCGGCCGTTGCTCGCGCTCTGGTACCTGATCAGGAGCCACGAGCAGCCCTTGCCGCGGTCGTCGTCGAGGGTGCCGGTCACGGCCAGCCCCGACTGGCCGGCCACGACCTTGCCCCGGGCGGTCGCCAGGCCGTCGGCCGAGTGCAGGGCGCCCCACCTCCAGCTCGCCGGGTCGGCGGCGGTGTCGGCGGCGGTGTCGGCGGCGGCCGCCGTGCTCAGCGCGGTCAGCGTGAGGACGGCGGCGCCCAGGGCGGTCAGGACGCGGGTCGGAAGATGGTTCGTCACCGGTCCAGGACTACCGGCCGGTACTTGTGGCCGACTTGGAAGCGGGCTGAGGCGTCAGAGTGCGGGGCAGCGGGCGGGGGCGGTGCCGTAGGCGTACCGGAGGAAGTCGACCAGGTAGGCCGACCAGGCGTTCCAGTCGTGGCCGCCCCTGCTGTAGCAGTAGCGGTGGCCGACGCCGAGGCCGGTCAGCGTGGCGTCGAACTCGCTCGCGTACGCGCCGAGGATCGGCTCGCTGACGCTCGCGGCGTCGTCGCTCGCCCTGGTGTCGTAGCCGCACGCGGCGGGGGCGGGCTCGGCGCCGTCCGGGACGTTCGGGAGGCTCGCGCAGCCGCCGGCGTACAGGGCCAGCCGTCCGTCATAGGGGGCGTACCTGCCCTGGGTGACCAGGTCGGCGGGGTTGGCGGCGGGCCAGTCGTCGACCGTGCGGCCGTGGAAGACCGTGGTGGTGTGCGGGCCGAACAGGGTGTCCAGGCGGTAGCGGCGCTGCACCTCCTGGTCGAGGACGGGCAGCGGGCTGCCGCTGTCGTACTTGTTGACGCGGAACTCGCCCAGGTCGGTCAGCTCGATCGCCGCGCCCGACTGCCACATGGAGTCGGAGATCGTGCGCTGGGCGGGCCTGGCGCGCAGGTCGATGCCGGGCGAGAACGCGCCGATCACCGAGAAGACGCCGGGGTGCGCGGCCGCGTACCGCAGGGTGCCGTAGCCGCCCATGGACAGGCCCGCCAGACCGCGTCCTGACCGGTCGGCGACGGTGTTGAAGTTGCTGTCGATCCACGGGATGAGCTGGTCGATGTGGTACGTCTCCCACTTCGGTGCGAAATATCCGTCCGTACGGCCGGCCCAGTCCGCGTACCAGCCGGTCATCCCGCCGGTCGGCATCACCACGATGCCGTCGAAGGAGCCCGCGGTGCGGACGAGGGAGACGAGGTCGGCCTTGACGGTCCACGAGTCGTAGTTGTCGCCGCCGCCGTTGAGCAGGTAGAGCGCCCGGTAGGGGGTGGCCCGCGAGGGGTCGTAGTCCTTCGGCAGGTAGACGCGGACGGTGATCGGGCGCGTCAGCGGGTCGATGACGGGGGCGCCGCCGGACGCCTGGAAGATCGCCGTCGAGGTCATCGTGACGTCCCGCAGCTCCGAGCCGTCGCTCTGCGGGCGACGACGTACGTCGACGCAGGTGATGCCATGACCGTCGGGGCGGGGCAGCACGGCCGCGCACCCCGTCGTCTCAGTGGTCGTCCCGGTGGCCGCCTGCGCCGCTCCCGTGCCTGCGAACGTGCCTGCGACCATCAGTAATCCGGCAAGGGCGGACGTGAACCGCATCTCTCTCCTTCGGTTCGGGCTCCCGACCGCCCCAATGTACGGGGGGACCGGCGGCCGGGGCGTCAACCGCCGGACCGAAGGAGGTCAACTTCTGCCGTACGACTCGGCTTCTGCCGTACGAGTCAGTGCAGGTGCGCGGCCGTCCAGCAGTCGGGCGCGCCGGGTCTGCCGCACGTCGTCAGCCCGCGCAGCACCCCGGCCAGGGACACCGTCCGGGCGTTGCCGGGGTCGTTGGACTCCTGGCGGGGGTCGGTGACGGTGTTGTAGTACTCCGGCTTCGGGTCGTTCTCGTACTCGACGTACAGCTCTCCCGCGGTCCGCACGGCGTTGTAGGTGGGCGGCTGCGCGTTGCCCTGCCTCAGCCGGTCGGCGTCGGGGTCGGGCCTGCCGGGCGTCCGAGGGTCGGGCTTGACGTGCTCGACCAGCGCCGCCTGCCGCCAGTCCGCGACCTGCCGGCCCTGGACGAGGGGGAGCAGGCTGCGGCCGTCCCGGCTGTCGCGGATCGCCGGGGCGACGCCGGCCATGTCGAGGAAGGTCGCGAACAGGTCCACGTTCTGGGCGATGGCGCCGGTCACCAGCCGGTCGCGCTCTCCGGTGACCGGCCGCCTGACCAGCAGCGGGACCCGTACGTCGTGGTCGTAGGCGGTGGACTTGCCGCGGACCAGGCGGTGCTGGCCGAGGTGGAAGCCGTTGTCGCTGGCGAACACGACGTAGGTGTTGCGGCGCTCCGGCTCGGTGAGCGTGGACAGCACCCGTCCCACCATGTCGTCGACCGACTGGACCATGCGGATCCGGTCACGGAAGTCCTCGCGCAGCTCCTCGGCGCGCTTCGCCTCGATCGGGGCCCGGCGCACCCAGGACGGCTTGTCGGCGGTGTCCTCGTCGTAGGAGGGCAGGGTGGTCACGTCGATGCCGGCGCAGTCGGGGCCGCCGCAGTCGCCGTGCGGGAACTCGCCGTCCGGGAAGCGGTCCTTCGGACGGTCGCGCGGGGCGGGCGGGAAACGCGGCTCGGTGTCGCCGGGCCGGACGTCCACCCGGTTGTGCGGGGAGAAGGGCGAGACCTGGAGGAAGAACGGCCGGCCGGGGGCGTGCTCGCGGGAGCGCTCGATGAAGCTGGTCGCCCGCTGGGCCAGCTCGTCGACCAGGTAGTCGCCCTTGGAGGGGGCGATCGGGCGCCGGTCGCCCGACTCCTCCTTGATGTAGCGGGTGAGCTGGTACCTGAACTCGTTGTAGCCGCCGCCCGCGGAGACGTGCCACTCGTCCCAGCCGTCCGGCACCTGGTAGCCGGGGCGGGCGGGGTACTCGTTGATGTATTTGCCCAGGTAGCCCGTGCGATAGCCGGCCTGGTGGAGGGGGACGGCGTAGGTGCGGCCCTCGTGCCGGGCGAACGCCTCGTAGCCGCCGCGGTCGTAGCCCTGGTTGGTCCGTACGCCGGTGTTGTGGGGGAACTGGCCGGTGAACATCGAGGCGCGGGAGGGGCAGCAGAGCGAGTCGGACACGTAGTAGTCGGTGAACGTGGTGCCGCCCTCGGCGAGCCCGCGGACCGTGTCCATGTAGGGCAGCAGGTCGGCGGACAGGTCGTCCACCAGGAAGAAGATGATGTTCGGCCGGGTGGGGGTGGCGGCGGATGCCGGGGGCGCGGGGGAGGCGATGAGCAGAGCGAGGGTCGCGGCCACCGCCGCAGCCAAGCTTCTCCTGATATTTCGGGACAACGACATGACTGCCTCGTAAGCGGTGGTAGGGGAGCAACGGCGCTGCCCACTAATACCAGACAAACTACCCACAAAGCACAAAACCTCCCACACCCACCCCACCCATCACCGCAGCTCAGCAGCCTCGGGCGCGAAGAGCGAAGGGGTGGAGGGTGGAAGGCGCGAAGGGCGCGAAGGGCGCGAAGGGCGCGAAGGGCGCGAAGGGTGCGGAGGGCGCCAAGGGGGCCGAAGAGGGGGAGGCCCGCAAGGTGCGGGAGGGTGGGGAAGTCGAGGGTCGTCGAAGGCGAAGGGGCGTCGCCGTTCCGGGGGTGGGTGGGTCAGGGGGTGAGGACGCGGGTCAGGGTTTCCTGGACGGTGGCGCGGACGGTGGCCGGGTCGTCCAGGTCGAAGCCCACCACCAGGCCGTCCCTGACCAGGAGGAGGATGTCGGCGGTGCGTTCGGCGTCGGCGTGGCCGTCGGTGGCCAGCAGGTCGCGGTACAGGTCGCGGTGCCAGCGCCGGTGCTCGGCGATGGCCTGCCGTACGGGATGCGCCGGATCCGGGTACTCGGCCGCCGTGTTGACGAACGGGCAACCGCGGTAGCCGGAGCCGGACCCGAACTCGCACATGAACGCGAAGACGGCCGCCAGCGTCTGCCGGGGTGAGTCCGCGCGCAGCGTGTCCACCATGGCCCGCTGCACCGCGCCCTGCTCGGCGATGTACGCCCGGACCAGCTCGTCCTTGCTCGGAAAGTGGTGGTAGAAGGTCGCCTTCGCGACGCCCGCCGCCGCGATGATCCGGTCGATCCCCACCGAGTGCACGCCCTCGGCGTAGAACAGCCGCGCCGCCGTCTCCAGGATCCGGATGCGGGCCGGGCTCGGGCGGGGCTCCTTCGCCGTCTCTGCGCTCACCCCTTGACGCTACCAGACAGACCTGTCTAGTCTCAGGCTCAACGAACCAGACAGACAGGTCTGTCTAGTTAAATGAAACGAAGGGCAACCGGTCATGAGCATGTACACCGCCATCGCCACCTCGGCGGGCCGCGACGGGCGCGCGGTCTCCTCCGACGGCAGGCTGGACGTCAAGCTGGCCCTGCAGAAGGAGCTGGGCGGCGACGGCGAGGGCACCAACCCCGAGCAGCTCTTCGCCGCCGGCTATGCAGCCTGCTTCGCCTCGGCCATGCGGCTGGTGGCCGGGCAGAAGCAGATCGACGTCTCCGATGCCTCCGTCACGGCGGAGATCGGCCTGTCGCCCAACGGCGCGGGCGGCTTCCAGCTGGACGCCACGCTCCGCGTCGAGCTGCCCGACGAGATCGCCCCCGAGGTCGCCCGCGAGCTGGTCGAGGCCACCCACCAGGTCTGCCCCTACTCCAACGCCACCCGCGGCAACATCCCGGTCAACCTGATCGTCGAGTGACGGGATCCGCGTCCCGGAAGATCGGCCGGAGGTAGAGACGAGAGACTTGAAGTGTGACATGTTACATGCCATGCGAATCACTCTCTCCGCGGCGGCCGCCCTCCTGGCGATCGCCGCGCTCGGCGTCCCTTCCGTCTCCGCCGCGGCGGCGGAGACCGCGGCGCCGCCCGCGAAAAAGGTGAGCAGGGAGATCTCCCCGCTCAGCCCGCAGCAACGCGAGCAGGCGGCGCTGCGCAGGCAGGCCGTCGAAGGCGTCTTATCCCCGGACGCGGCGGCGGCCAAGGCGCGGCCCGGCCGCTCGGTCAAGGTCGGCCACCGCTACGTCGAGCTCGCCCAGGAGCGCAAGGACCAGGTCTTCGTCGTCTTGGCAGAGTTCGGCGACAAGGTGGACGACGAGACGAAGATCGACGGCCAGATCAAGTACGGCGGCCAGCCGGGCCCCCGCCACAACGCCATCCCCGACCCGCGCGGCACCGACGACAACCACACCCTCTGGCGCCCGGACTTCGACCGCGCCTCCTACGCGAAGTCCTACTTCGCGACCGGCGGCAACTCCCTGCGCGACTACTACCGCCTCCAGTCCTCCGGCCGCTACGACCTCGACGGCTACGTCAGCGACTGGGTACGCGTGCCGTACAACGAGGCCCGCTACGGCAGCGACCGGTGCGCCCCCGAGGAGGGCGGCATCTGCTGGAACAACTGGGACCTGGTACGCGACTCGGCCAACGCCTGGTACGAGGCCGAGAAGGCCAAGGGCAGGACGGTGGAGCAGATCCGCGCCGAACTGGCCAAGTACGACGTCTGGGACCGCTACGACCACGACAACGACGGCGACTTCGACGAGCCCGACGGCTACCTGGACCACTACCAGGTCGTGCACGCCGGCGTGGACGAGACCTGGGGCGGCGGCGCGCAGGGCGCGGATGCCGTCTGGGCCCACCGCTACTTCGCCTACTGGCCCGAGCGCGGCCAGGCCGGCCCCGAGGGCAACCGCAACGGCGGCACCCAGATCGGCGACACCGGCATCTGGGTCGGCGACTACCTGACGGTCGGCGAGAACAGCGGCGTCGGCCTGACCGCCCACGAGTTCGGCCACGACCTCGGCCTGCCGGACCTGTACGCGGGCGGCGGGGACAACTCGGTCAACTTCTGGTCGCTGATGTCGTCCGGCTCCTACCTGAGCTCGCGGACCGGCCCGCTCGGCGAGTACGCCGGCGACCTGGACGCCTGGAGCAAGCTCCAGCTCGGCTGGCTGGCCTACGACCGGGCCCGCGCGGCCACCCCCTCCACGCACACCCTCGGCGTCGGCTCCTACAACACCCGCGATCCGCAGGCGCTCGTGGTGGACCTGCCGGCGCGCGAGATCAGCACTCCGCTGGGCAGGCCGTACCAGGGGGAGTGGCAGTGGTGGAGCGGCAAGGGCGACAACCTTGAGCAGACGCTCACCCAGCAGATCGACCTCTCCCGGGCCACGGAACCGACGCTCAAGGCGCACGCGGCCTACGCGATCGAGCAGGGCTACGACTTCCTGTACGCCGAGGTCTCCCGCGACGGCGCGGCCTGGACGCCGGTCGGGCAGCCGCTCACCGGAAGCTCGGACTGGCGGGAGATCGCCTACGACCTGAGCCCGTACGCGGGCGGCAGGATCTGGTTCCGCTTCCGCTACTCGACCGACTCCAACACCTCCGAGTCCGGCTTCCGGCTGGACGACGTCCAGGTGCCCGGCGTGTTCGCCGACGACGTCGAGCAGGGCGAGGGCGAGTGGACGGCGGTGGGCTTCGCCCGCAGCGGCGAGGTGGGCGTGCAGCGCTTCTCCCGGGCCTACCTCGCCGAGAACCGGCGCTACACCGGGTACAACGCCTACCTGCGGACCGGGCCGTACAACTTCGGGTGGACCGGCAGCCAGCGGGTCGAGCACTACCCGTACCAGCAGGGCGTGCTCATCTGGCTCTGGGACGCCTGGTACGGCGACAACACCACCCGCGACCACCCCGGCGAGGGCATGATCCTGCCCGTCGACGCCCGGCCCGAGCCGCTGCGCTGGGCCAGTGGGGCGGCGGCCGGGGCGCGGCTGCAGGTGTTCGACGCGCCGTTCGGCAACGCGCGCACGGACCGGCTGCGGCTGCATTCGGCCGGCGTGCCCGCCGTGTTCCCGGCGCGTCCGGGCGTGCCGGTGTTCGACGACCGCCGTGGCGTCTACTGGCACCCCGATCTGCCGCAGCTCGGCGTGAAGGTGCCGGACACCGGCACCCGGATCGCCGTCCTGCGTGACGGGGACCGCGCCCTGGTGCGCGTCTCGGCGTCCTAGCGGCACCCGCGGCCCGCGTGCGGGGGCGCGGGCCGCAGGTCGATGGGCGTTTACGACCGTTTTAGGTGGTTCTGGGCAGGGTTGTGGTGTTGTCTCCCATAGAGAGGAAAGATCATGACCTCTGGGCCTGACGGATTCGGCAAGGCGGAGACCCTGGAGAACGAACCGCCCAGGCGCCGATTCCCGCGCTCCGTACTGCTCGCCGCGACCACCGCGGTCGTCCTGGCCACCGGCGCCGGCGTGGCCGCCGCCTCGGCGCTCTCGCCGGCGCCGTCGCCCACCGGGACGCCCTCGTCCGCCGCGAGCCCGTCGGCCGTTCCATCGGGCTCACCGTCCGACAAGGGACGCGGCTGGGGGCGCGGGTTCGGCGGCCCGCCCGTCCACGGCGAGTTCGTCGTCCCCGACGGGCAGGGCGCGTACGTGACGGTGGCCACCCAGTACGGCGAGGTCACCGCCGTCGGCCAGGACTCCGTCACGGTCAAGAGCGAGGACGGCTACACCAAGCAGTACGCCGTCAACGCCGACACCCGGATCAACCGCGACCAGGGCATCGACGCGATCAAGGCCGGCCAGAAGGTCATGGTCAGCGCCAAGGTCACCGGCGGCACGGCCACCGCCGTCACCGTCCACGACGTGACCGCCCTCGACGGCCGCGGCCGGCACCCTCACGGCGACGACCGCTGGGGCGACAGGAACAGCGACAGGGACGGCGACAGGAGCGGCGACAGGGACGGCGGCATGGGTGGCCCCCGGCACGGCGACCACCAGCCGACGCCGTCACCCAGCGCCACCTCCTGAGGGACGCCGGCCGAATCCACGCGGTTATGCCCCCCGTATATACCCTCGGTATATAGTGCGGGGGCATGAGCGTCCCTCTTGCGCTGCTCGGCCTCCTTGAGCGGGAGCCGAGCCACGGCTACGACCTGAAGCGCGACTACGACACCTACTTCGGCCGCGGCAAGTCACTGCCCTTCGGCCAGGTGTACTCAACCCTCGGCCGGCTGGCCAGGGACGGCAAGGTCACCGCCGGGGAGAGCGAGCCCGGCGACGGCCCCGAGCGCAAGCGCTACGCGATCACCCCCGTCGGCGCGCGTGAGGTCGAGGCGTGGCTGAGCGAGCCGGTCGCGGCCGAGCCGTACCTGCAGACCGTGCTGTTCACCAAGGTCGTGCTGGCGCTGATGCTGGGCCGCGACGCGGCGGCCTACCTCGACCTCCAGCGCGCCACCCACCTGCGGCGCATGCGCGAGTTCGCGCAGATCAAGCGGGGGGACTCGCTGGCCGACGCGCTGCTCGCCGACCACGGCATGTTCCACCTGGAAGCCGACCTGCGCTGGATCGACGTCACCCAGGCGCGGCTGGACGCGCTGGCCGAGCTGGTGCGGGGGTCGTCGTGATCCTGGAGGCCCGCGGGGTCAGCCGCTCCTTCGGCCGCACCCCGGCGCTGCGGGAGGCGAGTCTGGAGGTGGCGGCCGGGGAGATCGTGGCGGTCATGGGCCCCAGCGGCTCGGGCAAGTCGACGCTGCTGCACTGCCTGGCCGGGATCTTCACCCCCGACAGCGGCGAGGTGTGGTTCGACGGCAGCCGCCTGGACACCATGAGCGACGACCGGCGCACCCGGCTGCGGCGCACCGCGTTCGGCTTCGTCTTTCAGTTCGGGCAGCTCGTGCCGGAGCTCACTGCCGCCGACAACGTCGCCCTGCCGCTGCTGCTCGCGCGTACCGGGCGCAAGGAGGCGTACCGGCGGGCGGCGGGCTGGCTGGAGCGGCTGGAGCTGGCCGAGCTGGGCGGGCGGCGCATCGGCGAGCTGTCCGGCGGGCAGGCGCAGCGGGTGGCGATCGCCAGGGCGCTGGTGACCGGGCCGCGGGTGCTGTTCGCCGACGAGCCGACCGGCTCGCTCGACTCGCTGACCGGCGAGCACGTCATGGAACTGCTGGTCGGCCTGGCGCGCGAGGAGGGCACGACCGTGCTCGTGGTGACCCACGACGCCCGCGTCGCCTCCTGCGCCGACCGGGAGGTCATCGTCCGCGACGGCCGGCTCACCGACCCCTTCGCCGGTCAGGTCGCACGGTGATCGCCCTCGGCCTGCGGCTGTCGCTGGCCGGAGGCAGGGAGGCGGCCGCCCGGCTCGCGCTGATCGTCGCCGGCGTGGCGGTCGGCGTGGCGGTGCTGCTGGCCACGCTCTCCCTGTTCAACGCCTTCCAGACGGCCGGCGAGCGCACCTGCTGGGAGTGCACCCGCGGCACCGCCCCCAGCGGCTGGGCCCTCGACGCCACCGCCACCGGCGCCCTGTGGAACTACCACGAGGACTACTACGCCGGACGCCCGATCAGGCGGCTCGACGCCGCCGCGCTCGGCGGCCGGGCTCCCGTCGTCCCCGGGCTGTCCCGCATGCCCGCGCCCGGCCAGTACCACGTCTCCCCGGCGCTGGCCGAACTGCTGGACTCGGCGCCGCGCGCGCAGCTCGCCGACCGTTTCCCCGGCACGAGGGCCGGGACGATCGGCCGCGCCGCGCTCACCGGCCCCGAGGACCTGACCATCGTGATCGGCCGCACGCCCGAGCAGGTCGCCGCCCTGCTCGGCACCCGGCAGGTCGACACGACGGCCGACGAGCCCGCCGTCGACGGCGACGCCGACATCTACCACTTCGGGTTCGCGATCGCGGCCGTCGGGCTGCTGCTGCCGCTGCTGGTGCTGGTCAACACCGCCACCCGGCTGGCCGCCGCCCGCCGCGAGGCCCGCTTCGCCGCGATTCGGCTGGTGGGCGGCACGTCCCGGCAGGTCAACCTGTTCGCCGCGGTGGACTCCGCGCTCGGCGCGCTGACCGGCGCCCTCGCCGGGATCCTGCTCTTCCTCCTGGTACGTCCGGCCGTCGCCGCCGTCCGCGTCACCGGCTCCCGGTTCTTCCCCGACACGGTGGCCCCGGCCGCCTGGCAGTACGCGGCCGTGCTCGCCGGCGTCCCGCTGCTGGCCGGGGCGAGCGCGCTGTGGTCGCTGCGCCGCGTCCGGATCTCGCCGCTGGGCGCGCTCAGGAAGGGCGCCCCACGGCCGCCGCGGGCCTGGCGGGCGATCCCGCTGCTGGCCGGGCTGGCGCTGTTCGCGGTGCCGATGTTCCAGACCGACGACCGCAAACCGAACGCCGGTCCGGCCTCGGCGGGCCTGGCGCTGATCATGATCGGGCTGATCCTGGCCGGCCCCTGGCTGACGATGCTGGCCGCCCGCCTGGCCGCCCGGCTGACCGGCGGGGCGGCGACGCTGCTGGCCGCCCGGCGGCTGGCCGCCGACCCGAAGGCCGCCTTCAGGTCGGTGAGCGGGCTCGTCCTCGCGGTGTTCATCGGGACGGCGATCGCCGGGATCGTGCCCGCCGTGGTGGACGGCCAGCGGGCGGTGGCCGGCGGCACGCTGTCCGGCGTGCTGCGCGCCCCGCTCGGCGATCTCGGCGGCGGCGGATTGTCGCCGCGGGCCGGGGCCGAGCTGGTGGCCCGGCTGCGCGCCTACCCGGGCGTCGGCGTGCTGCCGATCCACGCCGCGAAGGAGGAGGAGAACCGGGTGATCGACCCCGAGCGGCCGCCGCCGCCCCGGGCGGTCGTCGAGTGCGCCGACCTGGCCCGCTTCCCGGCGCTCGGGCAGTGCCCGCCTGGCGCGCGGGCGGTCGCCGGACGGTTCGACCGGGTGGTGGAGGCCGACAACCCGCTCACCATCGACAAGCTGATCCCCCTCGCCGGGCCGGACAGCGAACCCGTCTCCGCCGACGGGCTCAACCTGTCCTCCGTGCTGGTCACCATGGCCGACCCGGCGACCCTGGAGGAGATCCGCACCCTGCTGGCCGGGCAGAGCGCCGGCCCGCCGATGACGTTCGACGAGGTCGCCCAGGTCCGGGCGGCGCTCTACACGCAGGCCGAGAACATCGCGCTGGCCATGGTCGCGCTGACCCTGCTCGCCGGCGGCTGCAGCCTGCTGGTGGCGGTCGGCGGCGGGCTGGTGGAACGCCGGCAGCCGTTCACGCTGCTGCGGCTGGCCGGCACGCCCGGCCGCACCCTGGGCGCGGTCGTGCTGCTGGAGTCGGCGTTGCCGCTCGTCCTGGCGGCCGTCGTGGCGGCCGGGGCCGGGTTCGGGGTGGCGGCGCCGTTCATCGACGCCCTCGCCATGAAGGGGGCCTCCCTGGCGATGCCGGGGCCCGCCTACTTCGCCGGCGTCGGCGGCGGGCTGGTCGCCTCCCTGCTGGTGATCTCGACCGTCCTGCCGCTGCTGCGGCGCATGACCTCGCCCGACAACGCGCGTTTCGAATAGGAGCCACATGAAGCTGCGAAAGCCCGGCGCGACGATCGTGCTCGCGCTGGTCGCCGGCCTGCTCACGGCCCCGCCGGCCGTGGCCGCCGACGGCCGCTACTCGGCCGAGATCCGGCGCACCGAGTATGGCATCCCGCACGTGTCCGCCAAGGACCACGGCGGCCTCGGCTTCGGCTACGGGTACGCCTTCGCCCAGGACAACCTGTGCGTGCTGGCCTCGTGGGTGGTGACGTTGCGCGGCGAACGATCCCGCCACTTCGGCCCGCAGGCCCGGTCCGACGACCCGGTGCGCCCGGTCGCCAACCTCACCAGCGATCTCTACCACCGCAGCGTCGCCGACTCCGGCGTCGTCCGGCGGCTGCTGGCCCGGCCCGCTCCCATCGGGCCGAGCGCCGAGCTGCGCGAGCTGGTCGACGGGTACGTGGCCGGCTACAACCGCTACCTCGACGACACCGGCGTGGCCAACCTGCCCGACCCCACCTGCCGCGGCAAGTCGTGGGTCGGCCCGATCACCGCCGAGGACGTCTGGGCCAACCTCCTCGACCTCGGCCGCATGTCGGGCAGCTCGGCGCTCAAGGAGGCCATCGTCGGCGGCGACGACGGGGACGACGGCCCGCGCCGCGCCCCCGGCAGCAACGGCTGGGCGCTGGGCCGCGAGGCCACCCGCGACGGCCACGGCATGCTGCTGGCCGACCCGCACTTCCCGTGGAACGGCGTCCGCCGCTTCTACCAGGTGCAGCTCACCATCCCCGGCGTGCTCGACGTCGCCGGCGGCAGCCTGTACGGCACCCCCGTCGTGCAGATCGGCCACAACAGGACCGTCGCCTGGACCCACACCGTCTCCCACGCCCAGCGGTTCACCCTCTACCGGCTCCAACTGGCCCAGGGCGACCCCACCACCTACCTGGTCGACGGCCGGCCCGAGCCGATGGGCCGACAGGAGGTCGTGGTGCCGCTCCAGGACGGCACCCTCGTCTCGCGCACCCTGTTCACCTCCCGCTACGGCCCGGTGCTGGCCGCCGGGCGCGGCGAGGAGTACGCGTACGCGCTGGCCGACGTCAACGCCGCCAACCTGCGGGCGGCCGACGAGTGGCTGGCGATGGCCAAGGCCGGCGACCTGCGCGGGCTGCGCGCCGCCCAGGACGCCCACCAGGGCCTGCCGTTCGTCTACACGCTGGCCACGGACGTCGGGGGGACGGCGTCCTTCGCCGACGCCTCCGTCGTCCCGCACGTCACCGACGCGCAGGCCCGCCGGTGCGCCAAGCCGTCGCCCGACCCGTCGATCGACGCGTTCGTCCTGGACGGCTCGACCTCGGCGTGCCTGTGGGGCAAGGACGCCGACGCGGTCGTGCCGGGCATCTTCGGCCCCCGCAACCAGCCCCGCCTGACCCGCGCCGACTACGTCGCCAACTCCAACAACAGCCCGTGGATGACGAACCCGGCCGCGCCGCTGACCGGCTACGACCAGGTCTGGGGCGCCGTACGGACCGACGTGGAGCTGCGGCCCCGGGTCAGCCTGGACATGATCGACCGGCGGCTCAAGGGCGCCGACGGGCTCGGCGCACCCGGCTTCACCCTGGAGACGCTCCAGGCCACCGCGCGGAGCAAGCGCAATCACGGCTTCGAGCTCATGCGTCCGGACCTGAAGGCGTTGTGCCGGGAGCATCGCGAGCTGCGGGCCTCCTCGGGGGAGCGGGTCGACGTACGGGACGCCTGCCGGACCCTGACCCGCTGGGACGGACGCGCCACCCTGGACGGCGAGGGGGCCGTGCTGTGGCGGCGGTTCTTCGACGGGCTCCAGGCCCCGGTCAAGCCCGGGGAGCCGCCGCAGAGCTGGTGGCGGGTGCCGTTCGACCCGGCTCAGCCCCTCACCACGCCGCGCGGCCTCAAGCGGGACGACCCCGGCGTGCGGCGCGCCCTGGCCGACGCCGTGCTGTTCTTCCGCGACAACCGCCTGCCCCTGACCCTGACCACCGGCCAGGCCCAGCACTACGCGTCGGTCCCGATCCCCGGCTGCACCGAGGGGGAGGGCTGCTTCGACCGCGTCCGCAACTCCGGCCCGCTCGGCAAGGACGGGCGCTACGGCGACGTGAACACCGGCTCCAGCTTCATGATGGCCGTCGAGCTCACCCCGGACGGGCCGCGCACCCGCACCGTCCTGACCTACTCCCTGTCCGCCAACCCGAACTCCCCCCACCACACCGACCAGACCGCCCTGTTCTCCCGGGGAGGCTGGGTCACGGAACGCTTCACCGACGCCGAGATCCGCAGCGCCCCGCAACCGAACGTCACCACCGTGAGCGGCTGACGCCCAGCCCGCCGAGGCGCGTTGAGTCGTCTCCCGCAGTGCCCGTGACCAGGTGTCATGCCGGTGACCGGGGGCATGACCTGGGCGAGGGCATCTCGGGGGGTGGGGTGGGCGGACAGCGGCCGGAGGGCGGCGCGTACGGCGGGGACCTGGGGCCGTTCGGCGCCGAGAAGCTCCGGCGGCTGCAGGCGAGCCTGACGCAGATCGAGGATCTGCACGGCCGGATGGCGCGCCTGCTGGAGGCGGTCCTCGCGATCAGTTCCGAGCTGGAGCTGAACACCGCCCTCCGCACGATCGTGGAGGTCTCGGCCGACCTGGTGGACGCCCAGTACGGCGCCCTCGGCGTGCTCAACGACGAGGGCGAGTTCGCCGACCTGTTCACCTACGGCGTCTCCGAAGACGTGCACGAGGCCATCGGCCGCCTGCCGACCAGCCACGGCCTGCTCCAGGAGCTGATGGCCCGGCCGAGGCCGCTGCGCGTGGACGACGTGCTCGCCCACCCCGGCTTCCGCGAATACCCTGCCGGCCATCCGGTGATGCGCACCCTGCTGGGCACGCCGATCCTGGTCCGCGGCACCGTGTACGGCAACCTGTACTTCGCCGACAAACGGTCGGGCCTGCCGTTCACCGGCGACGACGAGCGGATCGTCGCCGCGCTGGCCAGCGCGGCCGGCGTCGCCATCGAGAACGCCCGCCTCTACGAGCGCATCCGCCGCAACACCGAGGAGTTCCAGCGCAGCCTGCTCCCGTCGCTGCCCGACCTGAACGGCCTGTGGGCCTGCGCCCGCTACCTGCCCTCCAGCACCGTCCCGCGCATCGGCGGCGACTGGTACGACGCGATCGTCCTGCCCGACGGCGTGCCCTGCCTGATGGTCGGCGACGTGATGGGCCACGACCTGCACGCGGCCACCGTCATGAGCCAGATCAGCAACATGCTGAGAGTGCTCGCCTACGAGCACTGCGAGCCGCCGTCCCGCGTCCTGCGCCGCCTCGACGAGATCCTGCACGCCCTGCACGGCGGCCCGATGGCGACGGTGCTGCTGGCCCGCCTGGAGGAGTACGGCGGCACCGACTGGCGGCTGAGGTGGGCCACCGCCGGGCACCTGCCCCCGCTGCTGCTCCCCGTCGACGGCCCCGCCCGCTACCTGCGGGCCGAGGGCGGCCACCCGCTCGGCGTCACCCCCGACCTGCCCCGGCCCGACCACGAGCAGGTCATCCCGGCCGGGTCCACGCTGCTGCTCTACACCGACGGGCTCGTCGAGGACCCCGCGCACGGCCTCGACCGGGGCATGGAGAGCCTGGTCCGCACCGCCTCCCGGCTGCGCCACCTGCCCCTGGAGGAGATGTGCGAGCTGCTGCTCGTCCACCGGGGCGACCGCTTCACCGACGACGTCGCCCTGCTGGCCCTGCGGCTCGGCGAACCGGCCGGCCTGCACGCCGGCTGACGGGCCCCGCCGCCTGCTCAATGGCCAGATGTGCCAGATAACTGTCGTTGCGGACATTCCGCCAGTTCGGTGAGAATCGGGTCATGCCCGCTGCCCACCGCGTCGTCATCGCGCTCTTCCCGGACGTCGACCTGCTCGACGTCACCGGCCCGGCCGAGGTGTTCGCCCTGGCCAACCGGGTCGCCGGTCGCGCCCTGTACGACGTGCGGCTGGCCGGGCCCCAGGGCGGCCAGGTCACCACGTCCGCCGGGGTGCGGCTGGTCGCCGATCTGACGTTCGACCAGGTCGGCGACCAGGTGGACACCCTGGTGGTGCCCGGCGCGGTGACCGTCACGCCCGACGGGCCCCGCGCCCTGACGGACGCCGAGGTGGTCGCCTGGGTACGGCGGACCGCTCCGGGCGCCCGCCGGGTGGCCTCGGTGTGCGTCGGCGCGCACATCCTGGCCGAGGCCGGCCTCCTGGACGGCCTGACCGCCACCACCCACTGGTCCACGGCCGGGCAACTGGCCGCGGACCACCCCAGGGTCACCGTCGACCCCGACCCGATCTTCCTGCGCTCCAGCGGCCGGATCTGGACGGGCGCGGGCATCAGCGCCTGCCTCGACCTGACCCTCGCGCTGGTGGCCGAGGACCACGGCGAGGAGACGGCCCTCGCGGTGGCCCGCGAACTGGTCGTCTACCTCAAGCGTCAGGGCGGACAGAGCCAGTTCAGCGTCCCGCTGACCCGGGCCGCCTCGGGCCGCCGCGACATCGACGACCTGCGCCTGTGGATCGCCGAGCACCTCGCCGAGGAGCTGACCACGGTCGAGCTGGCGGCGCGGATGGGGCTGAGTCAGCGTCAGTTCACCCGGGTGTTCCGGCAGCAGACCGGCTTCACCCCGGCCGCGTACGTCGAGTCGGCGCGCGTCGAGGTGGCGCGCCGGCTGCTGGAGACCACCGACCTGCCGCTGCCCCGGGTGGCCGCCGACAGCGGGCTCGGCTCGGTGGAGACCCTGCACCGCGCCTTCCGCCGCCGTCTGGGCACCGGCCCCGGCACCTACCGCCGCCGTTTCCGCACGGTGGCCTGATCCCCTCTCTCCGCGCGTACGCCGTCCGAGCCGGGCGGCGGCGCGAGCCTGCCCGAAAGGAAACCCCTGCCATGAGCAGCACCGTCTCGCCCACCCTGCGCCAGGTCGTCGGCCTGCCGGCCGAGCCCGCCCGGCTGGCCGACTCGACCCTCGTGCTGATCGACTACCAGAACACCTACAGCACCGGCGTCATGGCCCTGCCGGACGCCGGACAGGCCCTCGCGGCCGGCGCCCGCCTGCTGGAGCGCGCCCGCGCCGCCGGGGCCCGCGTCGTGCACGTCGTCAACGACGGCGGCCCCGGCAGCCCGTACGACGTCCGCGCCGAGATCGGGGCGATCAGCGCGCCGGTCGCGCCGCGCGAGGGGGAGCCGGTGGTGGTCAAGACGTTCCCCGACGCCTTCCACCAGACCGAGCTCCAGGACGTCCTGGCGGGCATGGAGGCCGGGCCCGACCTGGTCCTGGCGGGGTTCATGACCCACATGTGCGTCACCTTCACCGCTCAGGGGGCCTTCCGGCTGGGCTACCGGCCCACGGTCGTCGCCGACGCCTGCGCCACCCGCACACTGGCCGGCCCCGGCGGCGCGCCGCTGCCCGCCGACGTGCTGCACGAGGCCGCCCTGACGACCATCGGCGACCTGTTCGGCCTGGTGGTCCCCACGACCGACGCCCTGCCTGCCTGACCCGTCCGGGCCCGGGGTCAGCCGGTGGCCGGGCGGCGGCGGCCGGCGACCAGGCGGTCGGCCGGCGTCCGGTGCCGCGCGGCGGGGGCGGAGTCGGGCTGCCGGTCGGCGGTGCGCCCGGTGGCCACCGAACGGTCGGCGGGCCGGTCCGCCGTGCGGCGCTCGTCCTGGTCCGTGGCGGGCTGGTCGTCGGTGCGCTCGGCCAGCAGGCGGCGCAGCTCGCGGCGCCGGGCCAGCCTGCGGCCCGTCCCGGCGGCGATCAGGAAGGCGCCGAAGATGAACGCGGCCGCGGTGGCGGCTCCCGCGGCGAACAGCTCCAGGTCACCCACCCGGAAGGTGACGCCCATCAGCGTCAGCGCGGCGGTGGCGGTGGTCGTCGTCTGGGTGAACAGGACGACCACGGCGGCCGACCCGGCGACCATGAGCAGCAGGCCGAGCAGGACCATGGTTCTCACTCTCCTCGAACGTCGGCGATCACGTTTCATTGCCGCTGCCCAGCATTTCTTTACTTATGTACGGGCGTGCGCCCGGCGTCGAGGAAATGGCCGCGCATTCGCATCGGGAATGGCCGCGCGGAGCATCGCTAATTGCTTCGCGAAAAAATCCGCATTGAGCAGCGGCGCTGCGTCCAGCGGGCAGGTCACGGGGTTTGTCGGCCGATGACCAGGGGAGAGCGGACCAAGAGGGGAAGTGATAGCAGTGAAAGTGGACACTTTCCGGCTCCTGGCCAACTCCGCAGGAGAAACGGTCGTGCTGCATCCGGCCGGGGACCTTGACCTGCACACCGCCGACGCCATCGAGCATTGGGCGACCGGCTATCTCGACGGCACGCCGGCCGCCGTCACCTTGATCGACCTGTCCGACGTCGGCTTCATGGATTCGGCCGGACTCGGCGCGCTGATCGGCGCGTGGAAACGCATCACCGCCACGGGACGGACGGTGATGGTCGCCGCGCCGACCCCGCAACCGGCCAGACTGATGCGCATCACCGGCCTGGAAGGACGTCTCGGCGTACGCGCCACCGTCGCCGAGGCGCTGGAGGAGATCATTCCCAGACGGACGCACGCGCCCGCCTAGCGGCGCCCGTCCGGAGCGCGCGCGGCGTCAGCCGTTCCTCGCCTTGGCGTAGTCGGCGGCGCCGCCCGCGAAGTCGTACAGGACGACCTGTTCGTCCCCGACCACCCAGGCGTCGTGTCCGGGCGGGCAGACGAAGACCTCGCCCGGCCCCGCCTCGGCCTCGGTGCCGTCGTCCATGCGCAGGCGCATCCGGCCCGAGACCACGAACCCGTTGTGATGCACCTGGCAGGACGACGTGCCGGCGATCGGCCTGACGGACTCCGACCAACGCCATCCCGGCTCGAACGTGGCGACCCCGAAGGTCAGGCCGCTCAGCTCGCAGATCTCCAGGTGGCCCTTGGGGAAGTCGCGCCGTTCGTCGGGCTTGTCGATGCTCTTGACCTCAATCATGGCTCACCCCCTCGTCAGCTACCTTCTTACGCTGAATTGTCCATACCGAGGGGTTGGCCAGGGCAAATATCCCTTTGTGGGGACGGGCACGGCCCGCGGTGGGGCCGTACCCGTGCCGTGCGGACTATCCGGCCCAGGGCAGCGAGTCGGACGGCCACGCCCGCTTCGTCTGCTTCTTGAGCGTCTCCTCAGGCGTGCCCACGGCGCATCGGGTGCCCTGCGGCGGCACCTTCAGGTCGATGAGGTACTGGTCGATGATGTCGGTCTGGCACTTGTCCTTGCCGTAGATGCGGTGACCCCAGCCCTCGTACGTGAGCAGCACGGCCTTCGGGCCGAGCTGACGGGTGGCGTTGGCCGCCCAGATCCACGGCGTGGCCGGGTCGTGGATGGAGTTGCCGAGCAGCAGCGGGGCCTGGCCGGTGTACCGCAGCGAGTGCGGCGGGTTGGCGGGGGCGCCCGAGTTGAGGCAGATGGGCAGGTCGTCGGTCGGGTACGGGTGGTACTTCGTGTCCGGCGCCAGGAGGCCGGCGGTACGCATGAGGTCGGCGTACTCGGCGTAGCTGTTCACCTTGAGGTTGTAGTCCTGGCAGAGGATCCGGGTCGGCAGTTCGGCGACGTCGCCCTCCACCGGGCCCCGGCCGGGCAGCGGCGGCACCCACTCGGGGGCCGGGCCGCCGTTCAGCCAGTTGATCACTTCGCTCAGCGTGCGCCAGTCGGGTCCCTCGTTGCCCAGCGCGGCGTTGTAGATGACCTGCAGCTCGGTCATCCGCTGACCGGTGCTGGGGTAGACCAGCTCGCCGCGGCGGGCCTTGTCCAGCAGGCTCTTCCAGATCGCGCGGATGTCGCGGCCGTTCAGCACGCAACTGGTGTCCTGCTCGCACCAGCCGACGAACTGGTCGAAGCCGTCCTCGACGGCCAGGGCCTCGGTGGCGAAGAAGCCCTTCACGCCGAGGCTGTGGTCCATGTTGCTGTCGAGGGCGAGCGCCCGGATGCGGCCGGGGAACAGCTCGGCGTACATCTGGCCGATCAGGGTGCCGTACGAGATGCCGTAGTAGGTGAGCTTCTCCTCGCCGAGGGCGGCGCGGAGGGCGTCCATGTCACGGGCCACGGAGACGGAGTCCACGTGGTCGTAGAGCGGGCCGGTGCGGGCCCGGCAGTCCGGGTGCAGCTTCTTGGTGAAGGCGTTCCAGGCGTCGAAGTCGGCCTGGCTGCGCATGACGGTCGGCGGCATCTGGTTGTAGACCGACGCCGAGCAGATGACCGGGTGGCTGCGGCCCACGCCGCGCGGGTCGAAACCGACGATGTCGAACCGCTGCTGCAGTTCCTCGGTGTAGGACCCGGGAGCGCCGTAGACGGCCTCCACGCCGGACCCGCCCGGACCGCCGGGGTTGATCACCAGCGAGCCGACCCTGGCGGCCGGGTCGGTGGCCTTGCGCCGCGCGACCGCGAGGTCGATCGAGGGCCCGCTCGGCTGCGCCCAGTCGATGGGCACGGTCAGCTTGCCGCACTCGGCGCTGGGCTCCTCCTCGCAGGGCGCCCAGGTGATGGTGTTCGTCGTGGTGGTGGCGGGCTTCGCGGTCGTCGCCGCGTTCGCCGCCGGAACCGGGATCAACGCCGCCAGCGCCACGAAGGCGGTGGCGAACAGTGGGAGTCTTCTCCGCAAAATGGGGCTCCAATCAACGGTCGGTGCGCCCCCCGTGGGCATCCGGCCGACCTTGATCATCGCGGTTTGTGGTTGGAAATGACGGCAAAATCGGAAATTTCCCCAAAGTTACCCAAGCGCTCCACGCGCCCCGCGCCCTTCACCGGCCGGTGGGTCACCCGATCCGGTAGGCGCGGATCACCGTCTGCTCCACGGTGTTGCCTCCGGTGTCGGCGGCGCGGGCGCGCAGGGAGACGAAGCCCGCCCCGGCCGGATGGCGCAGCCGTACGGCGCCGCCCGCGACCTTCGCCGCCCGCCAGGTGCGGCCGTCGTCGTAGGAGACCTCCACGGCCGGCTCCCGCGCCGCCCCCGCCTGCCCGCGCACGGACACCGGCACCGCGAACGCCCGGCCGGCGGGCGCGCCGCTCGCCGGGTCCAGCGGGGGCGAGAAGACGACGACCGGCAGCGGCAGCGCGCCGTCCCGGCCACCGGCTGAGCGGAACGTCCAGGCGACCGCCGTACGGGTGGAGAGCAGCTCCGGGCCGCGCTCGGCCGTCACCTCCAGCCGGTAGGCCGCCTCCCCGGCCGGCACGCCGAACCGCGCCCCCAGAGCGGGCTCCTCCGCCACCAGCTCGCCGTCCCGGTAGAGGGCGATCCGCGCCCCGGACACGCTCGACATCCCCGGATGACCGGCCCCGTCGGCGTACAGCAAGGGGAACGCGGAGATCACGTCGCCCGCGCGGGAGACGGGAGGAGTGCCCTCCTCGGTGACCGGCGCGGGACCGAAGACGCCGCGGTTCCAGGTCTCGTCGTAGGCGTGTCCCGCCTCGTACCTGCGGGGGGTCGAGATCAGGTCGGCTCCCCAGGTCGGGCCCGTCTCCGTGTACATGTTCTGCCAGCGGAGACCGCCGCCGGTGTTGACGTACTCGGTGTGCGTGAAGGGGGGCCGGAAGTCGGTCACGAACATGATGCTGAAGAACCGTCCCTCCGCGGGCCAGGCGGCGCTCGCGGCGCTCGCGTCCGCGCCGGCCGCCGGCGCGCCGTAGTCCCTGCGGATCGTGGCCAGGTCCGCGCGCCCGACCCGGCGGCTGAAGCCGGTCGGCACCTGGCCCTGGACGAACCACGCCAGCCGGTACGCCTGAGCGCTGCCCGCCAGGTCGCCGTCCGGGCCCGGCACCGCCCACTGGCCGGCGACCTTGGTCAGCAGGTCGTACCGGCCGGCCCCGACCTGCGCGGTGCGGATGCCCGGCGCGGCGTCGAACATGGTGGCCTCCGCGCCCAGGTAGTAGGGGGAACCGTCCCGCGTGCGGCCGCTGTAGGTCACCTCGGTCATCAGGTGCCTGGCCGCCGGGTCGGGCGGCGCGATGGACACCGGCCGCGCCTGAGCCGGGTCCAGCCGCAGGGACTGATCCCGGTCCAGGCGCAGGCCGGGATGGACGAGCATGGTCAGACCCTCGCCGTCCGTGGACCGGCTGTCGACGACGTAGGTGCCCTTGGCCAGCCGCAGCGTGACCCTGCCGCCAGGCTGGACGGTGACCGGGTTCCAGTCCTTCCGGTCGACGTCCGTCCGGTAGAGGGTGGTCTGCGCGTCCGCGGCGCCCGGCCGGTCGAGGGTCAGGTCGTAGCTCTCGCCCTCCTTGACCACGGCGAGCGGCGTGCTCACGGTCGTGCCGTCCTCGGCGGTGGCCTCCAGGTAGCCGCCGAGCGGCCCGTCGGCCACGTCGCCCCGGGTGTTGGCGGTGACGGTCGCCTCCGCCCGGCCGCCCGCGGGGACGGTCAGCGTGCCGGGCGACACCTCGAACACGTCCGCGCCGGCCCGCGCCGACAGGCGCAGCGTCACCGGCTCAGGACCGTCGTTGCGGTAGGCCAGCTTCCTGGTGACCGGCTCGTCGTCGTCGTGCGGCCAGGCGAGCACGCCGAAGCTGACCGACGCGGGGGAGGCGGTCACCGTCTGGCCGATCGCGCGGCCCACGTCGAGGCGGCCCGCGCCCTGGGCGTAGATCCCGGTGCCGGGCTGCGGCCGGGCAGTGGCCATGAGGGCGGCCTTGAGCTGCTCAGGCGTCCAGTCCGGGCGCAGCCCGGCCAGGATCGCAGCCGACCCGGCGGCGTGCGGGGCCGCCATGGAGGTGCCCGACATCTCGACGTACGGGCCGTCGCCGGGGGAGTCCTTGCCACGCGCGGCGCGGATGGCGACGCCCGGCGCGGTGATGTCGGGCTTCAACGCCGAGTCGCCTGTGCGGGGACCGGTGCTGGAGAAGACGGCCAGGCGGTCGGCACGGTCCACCGCGCCGACCGACAGGGCCGCGTCCGCGGTGGAGGGCGAGGCGACGGTGCCCGGCTTGCCGTAGTTGCCGGCGGCCACGACGAACAGCACGCCGTACCGCTCGGTCAGCGTCCGGACGGCCTCCTCCAGCGGGTCCAGGCCGGGGGCGTCCGGCGAGCCGAGGCTGAGGTTGGCCACCTTGGCCCCCTGCTCGGCGGCCCACTGCATGCCGGCCAGGATCGCCGACTCCGCGCACCAGCGGTCGGCGCACACCTTGGCGTCCAGCAGGGTGGCGCCCGGCGCGACACCGCGGTAACGCTCGCCGGTCCCGGCGATGGTCGAGGCCACATGGGTGCCGTGCCCGGTGAGGTCGGCCGCGGTGTCCGTGTCGGTGAAGTTCCGGCGGGCCGCCACCTTGCCGGCCAGGTCGGGGTGGGTGTCGTCGATGCCGGAGTCCAGGACGGCGACCTTCACCCCGGCGCCCGTGTAGCCCTTCTCCCAGGCGGCGGGGGCGCCGATCTGCTTGACGCTGGCGTCCAGCGACAGGGACGCCCGGCCGTCGAGCCAGATCTTTCCCGTGCCGGAGGCGAGCGAGGCCCTGAGGTCCGGCCAGGAGCCGGCGGCGGCGTCGAACCGTACGGCGGCGCCGTTCACGGCGGGCAGGTCGCGGGTCACCGCCATGCCATTGGCGGCCAGGCCCGGCCGGCGGGCGGCGTCCGGGCCCGCGACGATGAGGGGCAGGGCGCCGGGGGCGTACTCCAGCAGGGTCGTCACGTCGAACAGGCGGGGGTCGAGCCGGCCGGCGGCCAGCAGGGGGACGGCGTCGCCGGGGACGACGCGGAGCCGGTCGCCGATCTTCTCCGTGCTGAAGACGACGCCCGTACGGCCCTTGCCGGGCGCGACGCGCACGCCGTCGGCGACGAGGCTCACCCGGTCTCCCGTGATCAGCGTCACGGTACGGGCGGGGCCGCCCGGCGGGGCCGGCAGGCCGGAAGGGACGGCTCCGAGGAGCGCGATGGTCACTGAGACCGCTGTCGTTCTGAGGATCACATGTCTTCTTGGCGGAATGCCCGCCCCCTCTTCACAGGCTGAGAGGGCGTGAAGAAGGACGGGCGCTCCCGCCAAGTAGGGGTGTGACACAAACCATGACGGTCGAGGACGAGCAGGCGATCGCCGAGTCCCTGCGCCTCCCCGAGAGGTTCGGGGTGCTCTACGACCGCTACTTTCCCGAGATCCACCGGTACGTCGCCGGCCGCCTCGGCACCCAGGCCGCCGACGACCTCACCGCGGAGATCTTCCTGGCCGCCTTCCACGGCCGGGCCGGCTTCGACTCCGGCCGTGGCGTGGTCCGCGGCTGGTTGTACGGCATCGCCACCAACGTCGTCGCCCAGCACCGCCGGAGCGAGCTGCGCCGGTTGCAGGCGATGCAACGGGCGCCGGAAGGGACGCTCACCGGCGAACAGACCGAGGACGGGCACGAGGACCTGGTCGCCGGACGGCTGGCGGCGGCGGGCGTCAAGGACGACCTGGTGGCGGCCCTGCAGGCGATGCCGGACGCCGACCGCGACGTCCTGCTGCTCCTGGCGCTGGCCGACCTGAGCTACCAGGAGATCGGCCAGGCCCTCGACATCCCGTCGGGAACGGTCGGTTCCCGGCTGAACCGCATCAGAAGGAAGCTTCGCGCCGCCCTGGGCGGCGTCAATCCCCTGCTTGGAGACTCCCGTGGATGACCTGAACCAGGACCTGACCCTGATCCGCGACCTTTACGCGGCCCCGCCCCCCACCCCCGAGGTGCTGGCCGACGGCCGCGCCCGCCTCGCCGACGCCTACGCCTCCCCCATGGACGCCGGCGTCCGCGGGGAGGAGCGGCGCCCGGCGCTGCGGGCACTGCCGGACGGCGGGAGGCGTCGGCGGCGCTGGCCGCTCGTGGGGGCGAGCCTGGCCGGGGCGGCCGCCGTCACCGTGGCCGCCACCTTCCTCACCGCCCCCTCGACGCCTTCGACACCCACGGCATCCGCGGCGCCCGCCCGGCTCTCGGCCGGTGACATCCTGCTGGCCGCCGCCGGCTCGGTCACCCCCGTCGCAGGCGACGGCGCGTACTGGAGGCGCGACGGCGTCATCGGCCGGTACGAACGCGCGCCGGGCGGCCACTACACCCTCAAGACCACCCGCTCGATCGAGCTCTGGCTCCCCAAGGCGGCCGACCGCCCCACCTGGGTGATCCGCCAGGACCTCGGCGCCGAGCCGGCGACGCCCGAGGACGAGACGGCCTGGCGCGCCGCCGGCTCCCCCCGGACCTGGACCCTGAGCGGGGGCACGCCCCCGGTGAAGCTGCAGGTCGGCCCCGGCGAGCGCGACGCCGTACGCGACGACAGCGGCAAGACGCTCACCCTGCTGGGCACGCCTATGACGCCCGCCACCCTGAACGCCCTGCCGACCACCCCGGAAGGGCTGCGCGACACCCTCGAACGCGTCGTGTCCAAGGGGTACGGCAAGGAGCGGGTGGACATGAACGCCCAGCTCTTCGAGACCGGCGTGCGGCTCGTCATGAACTTCCCGACCTCGCCGGAGGTGCGGGCGGCGACGTACCGCATGCTGGCCGCGCTCCCGGGGGCGAGCGCGGAGAACGAGGCCACCGACCCGCTCGGCCGTAAGGGCCAGGCGGTCAGCCGGCCGGCCGGGCCGGGTGAGCGATACCGGTTCGTCGTGGACACCGCCACCGGCCTGCCGCTGGCCCTGGAGTCGACGATCGGCCAGGACCGCTCGTACGAGGCGATCAGGACGGCCGCCTGGACCGACGACGAGCCCCGGCTCCCGGCCCTGCGCCGTGACATGAACCGCTGACCCACGTCGCGACGGGGGCGGCGGCACGTTCCCGAAGGGGGCGGGCTACCGTGGCGGGAATGAGTGAAGGTGGACTATTCGGCACCGCCGCCACGGCCATCCTCGATTGGCATCACCCCCGCGTCACCGCCCTGGCCGCGCGACTCCCCGGAGAGGGGACGCCGCCGCGCGCCCTGGTACGCGCCGCGCACACCCTGGTCAGCCGGACCGTCCGCCCGGTGTACGCGATGAACGACGAGCAGCCGGTCTCCGTGACCGTCGCCCGCGGCCGGGGTTCGTGCAGCCAGCGCATGGCCGTGCTGGAGGCGCTGGCCCGCGCCCGGGGGATCGCCACCCGGGTCAGGGGCCGGGTGGTCGACGGCGCGTTCTGGCACTCGCGCTTTCCCCGGATGCGGGCGCTGGTCCCCGCCGACGTCATCCTGGCGTGGCCGGAGTTCCTGCTCGAAGGGGGTTGGGTGCCGATCTCCGAGCTGTTCGACGGCCTGTGCGTCACCTCCGGCTTCAGCAACGACGGCCCCGAGACCATCTTCGACGCCGTCACCCGGACGGTCGTGGACTGGGACGGCACGTCCTCACCCAAGTGCGATCTGTCCGCCCGGGTCCGCGCGGACCCGGGCTACTTCGGCTCTCGGGACGAGCTGTTCCGGGAGCACGGCCAGACGTTGTGCCCGGCGGCCCGGCTGGTCGCCGATCCCGTGCTGAGCCGGCGGTCCGCCTAGCGGGCGCGCGGGGCCGGTCAGCGGGTGCACAGGGCGGTGTCGAAGGCGGCGATCAGGAGATCGCGGGCCTTGCCGCCGTTGGCCGAACCCGTGGCGTAGACGGTGACCGTGCGGCCGTCGCGGTCGCGGCCGCTGAAGGTGGACACGCCCGGGACGTCGCCGCCGTGCCCCCACAACTTCCCGCCGCAGCTCAGCGGGATCTCCATGACGCCGTAGCCGTAGCGGGCGCCCTTGGGCCAGCCGGGCCGGTCGACGTCGACGTACGAACCGGATGTGACGGACTGAGCCCGCCAGAACGTGCTCAGGTCGCGCGGCGTCGAGACCAGCCCGCCGCTGGCGCCGAGCGCGTGGCCGGGCAGCCGGGTCACGTCGACGACGCCGTCCTTCGGGTGCAGCGGGTGCACGCCGTAGGTGTGCGCGTGCGGGCCGCGGATGCCGGTCTCGCCCTCGGCCGGCCAGTACGTGTCCCGCATTCCCAGCGGCTTCAGCACCAGGTCACGGCTGACCACGCGGAAGTCGCGCCCGGTCACCGCCTGCGCGACCAGGCCGAGGACCATGTAGTTGGTGTTGGAGTAGGCGAACCGGCCGCGCGGCGTCGGTTCGAGGGAGAGGGCCAGCTTGAGCAGGTCCTGCTTGCCGATCTTCGACCAGTCGGCGACGGGGGTGAAGTCCGGCAGGCCGCTGGTCTGCTGCAGGAGCATCTTCACGGTGATGTCCCGTCCGTCGATGCCCTTGCCGCGGATGACCCCCGGCAGGTACGTCTCGACCGGCTCGTCCAGGTTCACCTTGCCCTGGTCGGCCAGTTTCAGCACGGTGGCCGCGATGATCGACTTGCTCACGCTGGCGATCCTGAACCGGCCGTCGGCGCCGGGCATGGGCTGCTTCGTGCCGCGCCGCGCGGTGCCGGAGACGACCGTCGTGGTCCGGCCATCCGGGTGGCGGATGTAGGCCACGGCGCCGGGCACGTCGGGGGAGGCGGTGAGGGCGTCCAGCCGCGACTGCACCGACGGCGCCCGCTCGGCGGCGAACGCCGGAGCCATCGGTGCGAGCGCCAGCGGGACGATCACGAGCAGGGCGAGTGCGCGCCGGGCGGCGGAGGAAGGCATCGGGACTCCTTGTCGCGTCGATCAAGCTATGTCCCGACTGTGGCGAATCGGCGGCTTCGCCACAGTCACGGCACCACCCACCCTCATCCGGGGGCTGTCCCTACCACCCGGCGCGCTGCCTTCTACCCGCCGGGGCGGGCGATGGCCAGGACGTGGCCGACGAGGGCGGCGTTGTCCTCGGCCGGGCCGCCGTCCGGGTCGAGCAGCGTATCCTCCAGGCCGATCCGGGTGGCCAGGCCCCGCCGTACGGCCTCCGCCACGAGCGGCCACGTCGCCGGCCCCTCGCCGTGCAGCAGGCGGGGGGCGGGCGACCCGTCCAGGCGGTCCAGAATGGCCGCAGCCCGGGGGACGGCCTCCTCGGACGGCGCGTCGATCACCTCGACGAGGATGCGCGTCATGCGTCCGGCCAGGCCCGAGGCGGTCAGCGTCGCGGCGTCGGCCGGCGTCCACACCCCCGCCTCCACCCCGATCCCGGCCGCCAGCAACGTCCGCGCCAGCTCGCCGAACCCCGGCTCCGACAGGTTCACCGAGGCGAAGTCCGGACGGGCGCCGGCGGGCAGCTCCGCCCAGGCGGTCACCGCGTCCAGGCGGGCCGCGGCGTCGCCGCCCGTGATCCACAGGCCGGTGGACACGCCCACGGGCAGCCCAGGCGCCGCCGCCCTGACGGCCGACGTCGCCGCCCCGACGTCGGCGGCGGCCAGCGACTCGTGCCCCGCCGCGTCCCGCGGATGGACGTGCACCGCCCCCGCCCCCGCCCGCCGCACGGCCACGGCGTCGGCGGCCAGCTCGGCGGGCGTCAGGGGCAGCCGGGGGTGCTCGCCCGCCGCCCGGCTTCCGTTCAGACACGCTTTGATGAACATGAGCCCCATCCTTACCCGGGCGAATCGGGCTCAGGCACGGCGTCCCGGCCGCTTCCCCGAGCCCTATGCGGCATCGGGCGGGCGGGGTTTCAGTGGGCGGCGTCCAGGCGGGCGCGCTGGTCGTCGGTCAGCTCCAGGTCCACGGCGGCCAGGCTCTCCTCAAGCTGGGCCACCGACGACGCCCCGACCAGCGGGATCACCGGGAACGCCGAGCCGATCTGCCAGGCCAGCACCACCTGGTTCAGGCTCGCCCCGCACTCCTTCGCGACCTCGCGCAGCACCGCCATGCGGGCCGGGGTGCCGGGGTGGTCGTAGTCCGGCGGCACCTGCTTGTCCTGCCGGGTGTAGGCCCCGCCGAGCAGCGGCGAGTAGGCGACCAGGGTGAGGGCGGGCTCGGCACGCAGGTAGCTCAGCAGCTCGGCTCCGGCGTGGCCGAGGCTGCCGTCCTGGAAGATCGACTCCGGCACGTCGAAGCGCGGGCGCAGCAGGCTGTGCTGGTACTGCAGCACCTCGTACCCGGCCACCCGCGAGGCGGCGGCCAGGGCGCGGGCCCGCTCCACCCGCCAGATCGCGTGGTTGCTCGCCCCGAGCAGGCCGACCGTGCCCTCGGCCACCAGGGCGCCGAAGCCCTCGACGGTCTCGGCCACCTCCACCGTGCGGTCCTCGATGTGGGCGTAGAGCAGGTCGATGCGGTCCACGCCGAGGCGTTCGCGGCTGCGCTCGGCCGACTCCCTGATGATCTTGGCGGACAGGCCCTCGGCGTTGTCGACATAGCTGGTGCCCGGCGCGAGCGGCCGCGCGCCCAGCTTGGTGGCGATCACGATCTCGTCCCCGGCGCCGCTGCTGCGCCGCCAGCGGCCGAGCAGCTCCTCGCTCTGCCCGCCCTGGCCGCCGTCCACCCAGAAGGCGTAGTTGTCGGACGTGTCGATGAACGTCCCGCCGGCCTCGGCGTAGCGGTCGAGGATGGCGAACGACGTCTTCTCGTCGGTCACCGAGCCGAACAACATCGCCCCGAGGGCGAGCGCGCTCACCTCGCGGCGGGTGTCCGGGTTCGTGCCGATCGTCCGATACTTCATGCTGTCTCCCCAGTTCGTCACGTTCTGTACGAGGCCCCGGACGGGAGTCTGGGGGCTGGAGCGAACTCCAGGTCAAGCCGGACCGGCCATCTTCTTGAAATTAGATCATTTCTCTAGAAAAATGCTCTGATATGTCGATCATGGTGGTGACCGGCGGCAACCGGGGCATCGGGTACGCGGTGTGCGAACGGCTGGCCGGCGACGGGCACACGGTGCTGCTGGTCGCGCGGGACGCGGATCGGGGCCGGCAGGCCGCCGCGCGGATCGGGGGCGACGTCCAGGCCGTGGCGGGCGACCTCACCACGGCCGAGTCGGTCCGGCGGCTGGCCGGCGACCTGCTGGACCGCTGCCCGCGCATCGACGTGCTCGTCCACAACGCCGGCCTCTGGCCCGCCCGCCGCGTCCTGACCGAGGACGGGCTGGAGGAGTCGTTCGCGGTCAACCACCTGGCGCCGTTCCTGCTCAACCACCTGCTGGAGGACCGGCTCGGACGCGTGGTGCAGGTCACCGCCGGCCTGTACGTCAAGGGCCGGGCCGAACCCGGACGCACGGCCGTGGGCGCAGCCTTCTCGCCGATGCGCACGTACGCCGACACCAAGCTGTGCAACCTGCTGACCGTGCCCCTGTTCGCCGAACGCTGGCGGACGGCCGGGATCACGATCGACGCCGTGCACCCCGGCGTCATCCGCACCGGGCTCGGCGACCGCCGCGGCCCGCTCGGCTGGCTGCTCAAGGCCGCCAAGCGCAGCTGGGCCGCGCCCGAGGAAGGCGCGCGGCACGTCGTCTCCCTGACCGGGGCTGCCGGCAACGGCCGGTACTTCGACCAGGGCCGCCAGGTCCCGTTGCAGGGCCCGGCGCTGGACGCCGACCTGGCCCGGCGCGTCTGGGACGAGGCCGAGGCGCTGGCCGCGGTGCGATGACCCGGCACCGGCGCAGCGAGGAGACCGTGCGCAGGCTCCTGGACACCGCCCTGGAGGTCTACCCCGCCGACTTCACCCTCCGGGCGGTGACCACGCGCAGCGGCGTCAGCATGGGCAGCGTCTACCACCACTTCGGCAGCCTGGAAGGGCTGGCCGCCGCGCTGTACAGCCGGTGCATGGACGAGCTGCTCGACACGCTGGTCGCCGTCACCGAGCAGACCGCCGACGCCCGTGACGGCGTGCGCCGCGCCGTGACGGCCTACCTCGGCTTCACCGCTTCGCACCCGGACAAGGCCCGCTTCATCCACGCGGCGCCGTACGCGCTGGACCTCGGCCCGTACGCCGAGCGCATCGCCGCGGCCAAGGCGTCCCGGCTGGCCCGGCTGAACGCCTGGATCGGGGCGCGCATGGCGGAGGGGACGGTGGCGCGGCTGCCGGCGGCGCAGGTGGAGATGCTGTTGATCGGGCCGGTGGCCGAGGTGAGCAGACGGTGGCTGGCGGGCGCGCCGGACATCGACCTGGACGAGGCGGCCCGCGTCCTGCCCGACCGCGTCTGGTTGTCGCTCGGCGGTTGACGCCGGGGGCTGGTTGCCTGTGGGGGACACCTCTCGGCGGTGGGGTGTGGGGTGGTCGCCGGTATGATGGGGGCGGCTTCCCGTGCCGGGAGCCGCGGCGGTGGGGCCCGCCGCCTCCCGCCCGTCCGGGGGTAACCGCGGTGTCGCCGCCAACGGTCCCTGCCAGAGATGTGCCACGCTCATGTGCTGGTAGGAGATGCCTCATGACCCATGCTCGTCCCCCCGAACCCGAACCCGAACCCGGCCGCGCGCACGCCGCCGCCGAAGGGGAGGAGGTCGGTGGCGCGCATGCCGCCGGAGGCGCCGGCGCGCAGGTCGATCCGCGGGCCGCGGTCGATCCCGACGTCGACCTCCACGTGCCCGCCCAGCGCGGCGAGCTGGCCCGCGCCCCGGTCGCCACGCTGGCCGTCATCGCGGCCGGCGGCGTGCTGGGCGCGCTCGCCCGCTACGCCGTCCTGACCGCCTTCCCGGTGCCGCCCGGCGGGTTCGCCTGGCCGACGCTGGCCGTCAACGTCACCGGCTGCCTGCTGATCGGGCTGCTGATGGTGGCCATCACCGAGGTCTGGCGGGCCCATCCGCTGACCCGGCCGTTCCTGGGGGTGGGGGTGCTGGGCGGGTTCACCACGTTCTCCACCACCATCGCCGACGCCCACGGGGCGCTGGCCGCGGGGCAGCCGCGCACGGCGCTCGCCTACCTGGCGGTCACGCTGCTCGCGGCACTGGCCGCGGTCTTCCTGGGCCAGGTGCTCGGCCGCGGGCTGTTCGGCCGGTTCGCCACTCCCGCCGAGACCACTCCTGCCGAGACCACCCCTGCCGAGACCACCCCCGCCGAGACCGGTCCCGACCGGGCCGCGCGGGCTCCGCGCGGCGGGAGGCGTCCGTGACGACGTTGCTGCTGGTGGTGCTGGGCGCCGCCGTGGGCGCGCCCGCCCGCTACCTGATCGACCGCGCCGTCCAGGCCCGGCACGACAGCCTGTTCCCGTGGGGCACCTTCACCGTGAACGTGACGGGCTCGGCGCTGCTCGGCTTCCTGCTGGCGCTGCCCGCCGCCGGCGCGGCGCAGGCCCTGCTGGGCACGGGCCTGTGCGGGGCGCTGACCACGTACTCGACCTTCGGCTACGAGACCCTGCGGCTGCTGCAGAACGGCGCCCGCACCTACGCCGCGCTCAACGCCGTGGCCGGCATCGCGGCCGGCCTCGGAGCGGCCTGGTGCGGCATCGCCCTCGCCCAGGCCGTCATCCCGTGAGCCCTCCCAGGAGCTCGACGGCGAGCGGCCGGCGCGTTTGACGATCGCTCGACGGGAAAGCTGAAAGGGGCCGGCGTACCCCTTCCCGACCTCCGACAGACGAGACGATCATGCTTGTGGAGTTCGAGCTGCGCTGTCCCATCAGCGCCGATCTGGCGTTCATCCGCGACCTGGTGCGCATCCACGGCCACCACAGCGGACTGTCCGGCGAGCGGCTGGAGGACCTGGTGCTCGCGGTGAACGAGGCCGTCACCAACGTCCTCGACCATGGCGGCTCGGCCGGCCTGGTCACCGCGACCCGGGACCCGATCGGCGTCTGCGTGGAGATCCTGGACACCGCGGGCCGCCTGACCCCCGACCACCTCGACACCGCGGGCGTCGACCCGACCGCGTCCCACGGCTTCGGCCTGTGGGTGATACAGCAGCTGTGCGACTCGGTCGCGCTGGAGCGGACCGGCCTCGGCTCGCGGCTGCGGCTGCGCATGCTGGTGCCCTCGGAGACCCCCGGCGCCGCCGATCGCCGCCTCAGCAGCACCATGGCCGGCGGCGCCTTCCCCTGGTCCTAGCCCGGCCGGCGCCGGCCCGGCACGTTCCGGGGTACACGAGGTCGGCATGTCAGTAATCATCCGATAACGTAGTGTGATGATGGCTGATGGGGGCGACGCCGGACACCGGCCGGACGGCTCCGGTTCCGGCGCCCGGCCGGCGGAGTGGCTGCTGCGGGCGGCCTTCGACGGCACGGGCATGGGCATCTACCTCACCGATCTCGCCGGCCGCATCACGTGGGTCAACCAGGGGGCGACGGCCCTGCTCGGCTTTCCCGCCGACGAGCTGCGCGGCGCCGACGCGCACCAGAAGCTGCACCGCCGCCTCGACGGCAGCCTCCCGCCCCGCTCCGGCTGCGAGCTGGTGACGGTGTGCCGGCAGAACCGGTCCGTACGCAGCGAGTTCGCCACCTTCGCCACCGCCGGCGGCCGGCTGCTCCCGGTCGCCTGGCTGGCCTCGCCCATCCATCACGACGGCGAGCCGGCCGGCGTCGTCGTGGTCTTCATCGACGTCGTCGAACGCCTCGACGCGGCCGGCCGGCAGGCCGAAGAGCTCGTCCGCGCCCAGAAGCTGACAGAGCAGTTCCGCCTGCTGACCGAGATCAGCACCGTCCTCACCCAGACGCTGGACGTGCGCGAGGCGATGACGCGGCTCGGCCGGCTGCTGGTGCCGCGCCTGGCCGACTGGGCGGCGGTGGACATGTTCCTCGGGCCGCGCGAGCTGCGCCGCCTGGCCATGGCCTGCGCCGGGGCCACGCCGGTGGACCCCTCGTGGTTCGCCGAGCTGCCGTCGTTGCCGAAGGGCCCGTCGCGGTCGGCGCTGGTCCGGGTGCTGCGCGGGGAGCAGGCCCTGCTGCTGGGGCCCGAGCAGATCGCCGCGCCGCCCGACGGGCCGCTGGCCGCCGCCCACGACTCCCTGTTCAACGTGCTGGGCGGCTCGTCGGCGATCGTGGCGCCGCTGCGCACGCCGCGCCGCGTGCTGGGTGCTCTGACGGTGGCGCGCACCGACCCGGCGCGGCCGTACACGGAGGCCGACGTGGAGCTGGTGGCCGACATCGCCCGCACCGCGGCGCTGGCCGCCGACAACGCCTGCCTGTTCGGCCAGCAGCGCGACATCGTCGACACCATGCAGCGCCACCTGCTGACCGCGCTGCCCCAGGTCGATCACCTGCAGCTCGCCGCCCGCTACCTGGCGGCCCCGGCCGGGTCCCAGGTGGGCGGCGACTGGTACGACGCGTTCGTGCTCCCCGACGGCGTCACCGCGCTGGCCATCGGCGACGTCGCCGGCCACGACCTGGAGGCCGCCGGGCAGATGGCCCAGCTCCGCAACATGCTGCGCGCCCTGGCCTGCGACCACAAGGAGTCGCCCAGCCTGATCCTCGACCGGCTCAACAAGGTCATGGCCGTGGCCAGCGACGCCCACACGGCCTCGGCCATCCTGGCCAGGATCGAGCCGCCCCAGCCGGAGAGCGACCCCGACACGCGGATCCTGCGCTGGACCAGCGCCGGCCACCTGCCGCCGCTGCTGGTCACCGCGCACGGGCAGGCCCGCTACCTGGAGGAGGGGCAGTCGCTGCTGCTGGGCGTGCATCTCGACGACGTGACCCGCCACGACGCCCTGGCGCCGCTGCCGCCGGGCAGCACGCTGCTGCTCTACACCGACGGGCTGGTCGAGGTGCCCGGCGTCAACCTGGACAACAGCCTGGCCCGGCTGCGCCGGCACGCCGCGACGCTGGCCCGGCGCCCGCTCCAGGACTTCTGCGAGCAGGTGCTCGCGCTGGCGCCATCGCCGCGTACCGACGACATCGCGCTGCTCGCCCTGCGCCTGCCGCCGCCCGGGGAGTAGGCGGACGCCGCCTCCGGGGCAGGGGCGGTCAGGGGGCGGTGAGCGCGGCGTCGATCGCCGGGCCGTGGCGCTCCAGCCACGCCTCGCGCCGCTTGATCAGGTCGCCGACGCCCTCCTCCCACATCCGGGCCCAGCCGCCGCCCTGCTCCTCGGCGATCTGCCGCATCGAGAACCACGACCGCCGGGTACGCAGCACGGCCACCTCGACCAGGCGCGAACGGTCGACGCCGGACATCCCGTACGCGTCGGCGAGCAGGCGGCAGCGGCGCGGCACGTCCAGCCCGCGCAGGGGCGGGTCGGCGTCGGCCGGGTCGGCGAGCGGCGCCCAGTACAACATCGCGCTCATCAGCTCCTCGACCCGGGTGGCCGGCCTGGCGATGTCGAAGTCGATCAGCCCGGCCGCCACGCCGTCGCGGAACACGATGTTGTCCGGCGTGTAGTCCAGGTGCCCGACCAGCTCCGTCGGGTACGGCGGCGCGGGCGGCATGCCCGGCGGCTCGGTGAACCCGAAGTCCGCCCGCACGCCGTCGGGCGGGACGAACCCCGCCACCGCCTCGTGGTAGGCCCGGATCAGCCGGCCCACGGAGGCCAGCCGCTCCTCGTCGGCCAGCCACGCGGGCCGCGGCTGCCCGGCGACCTCACCGGGCACGAAGGTCAGCACCTCACGGCCGGCGGCGTCGATGCCGAGGAACCGCGGCGCGCCCGCGAACCCGGCCTCCTCCAGGTGCCCCAGCAGCGCGTGGACCAGCGGGGAGTTGGGCCCGACGGGGCGGCGTACGGTGTCGCCGACGCGTACGACGCCTTCGGTGACGTCGCCGCCGACGAGCGGGATCTCGGGTTGGGGCTCGGCGGGCTCGGTGTAGGTGACGGAGCTCATGATTCCCTGAGGTGGTGAGGAAGCGGGCCGGTCATGATTTCAGGCGTGGGCGGCGGAGGGCAATCGTCCACGACGGGCCGGAGGAGGACCTGGCGCACGATCTCCGCGACGGCGGCCGGGTGGGTGAGGTGCGGGTGGTGCCCGGCCCCCGGGATGACCGTCACAGGGAGGGGGCTGTCGGTCAGCGGGTCCAGCTCGCCGGCCACGAGGTGCACGGGGACGGGGCCGCCGAGCAGCCTGCGGAGGGCGGCGCGCTCGGCGGGGCGGTGCGCGGCGCGCAGCACGCGGGCGGTGCGCCGGGCGACCCCGGGACGGCGGAGCCCGGCCGCGGCGCTCGCGACCGCCCGCCGCGCGTCCTCGGGCGGGGACGCCGGGCCGAGGAGGGTGGACGCGAGCCGGTCGGGGTTCATCTTGCCGAGGGCAGGGGCCGCGAGCAGCAGCGTGAGCGCGGACGGCCGGCGCTGGAGGAAGTACGGCGACAGCAGGATCAGGGCGGCGATCCGGCCAGGATGGGCGGCGGCGTACCGGAGCGCCGGGGCGGCGGCGGCCGAGTGCGCGACGATCACCGGACGGGTGCGCACGGGCTCCAGCAACTCGGCCAGCCAGTCCGACGCCGCGCCCCCGGCCGGCGAGGAACGCCCCAGCCCCGGCAGATCGGCGACAAGCGCGGGAAACCGGTCCGCGGCGGTTTCGGGGCGGGCCGCGGACAGGGTGCTGTCGAGATCGTCGAGCACGCCGTGCCAGGAGTCGCCGTCGAGCGGAAGCCCGTGCAGCAGGACCAGCCGCGGCGACGTACGCTCACCCGCCACGTACGTACGCGACCCCGCCACGCTGTGGAAACCACCGGGACGTGCGGCCGGCGCGGCCCCGAAGCGGTCGGCGACCAGCCGGTCGGCCCAGCGGCGCAACGCGTCCTCCACGGGTGGCCGCCGGAGCCCCGCGGACGCGGCGACCCGGTCGGCCGAGCCCGTGTCGTACCGGTCCTCGGTCAGGAAGCCCAGCGTCTCGGGCTCGGCGCCGGTCAGCGCGGACGGCAGCCGGCGGATCACGCCCGCCGGCACGCGAAGGCGCGGCGCGGGTACGCCGAGGTGGTCCGCGAGCAGCCGGATCAGGTCGGGCAGGTCGGGCGTGGCGGGATCGAGCACCCAGTGCAGGCCGCCGGGCTCGGGGTCGTGCTCGGGCACGGCCGCCATGAACCGGGCGAAATGGTCCACCGTCACCACCGGGACGAACGTACGGGCGCCGCCCGGCAGCGCGGGCAGCCGCCCCGCCCACAGGTCGCGGACCAGCGAGGCCAGCCCGAGGTACTGGCCGGCCTCGCCGGTCAGCGAATGGCCGATGACGCTGCTCGGGTTCACCACGGTCAGCGGCACGCCGAGCCGCGCCGCGGCGACCCGTACGGCGGCGTCCCCCTCGGCCTTGGAGCCCTCGTACGCCCCTTTGTCCCGGTACAGGGCCGCCAGCTCGGCCTCGGGGAGCGGGTGGCGCGGCCGCGGGTCCAGCCCGACGCGGTAGCCCGACACGTGCACCAGCCGGCGCAGCGCGGGACGGGCGGCGGCCCAGTTCAGCACGTTGAGCGCGCCTTCGACGTTGACCGCCCTGGCCTCCTCGCGTCCCATGCCGAAGCGGTAGACGCCGGCGGCGTTGAACACGTCCCGCACGCCCCCCGCCCCTTCGACGGCCGCGCTCAGCCCCAGGCCGGGCCCGGCGGTGACGTCGCCCTCGACGACGGTGAGCCGCGTGCCGGGCACGCCGCGCTCGCGCAGCCAGCGGCCCAGCCCGTCGTCCGCGCGGCGGGCGACGGCCGTCACGGCGCGGCCCTGTTCCAGCAGGTGCAGGACCGTCCATCTGCCGATGAAGCCGGTCGCGCCGAACACCACGGCGTCTTCCATGACGATTCCTCTCTAGACCGATCTGCATATTCTGTGGGCACGAAAAACCGCCGGCTCAGGCCAGCAGCCTGACGACCTGGCGGCGGACCCGTTCGACCGGCAGCCGGGAACGACTGGCGCGGGCCAGCACCAGCGCGCCCTCGATCATCGCGAGCACGGTCGCCGCCAGCTCGTCGGCTGTGTCGTTGCCCGTGTCGTCGCCCGCGTCGTGCTTCTCTGTGTGCAGGACGTCGGCCGTGGCATGCCCGTCGGCGCGCAGGGCGTCGGCCAGCCTGCGTTGCCAGCCTTCGTAGATGCCGGCGCAGACGCGCCGCAGTTGCTCGTTGGAGGAGGCGACCTCCAGGGCCACGGTCGCCACCGGGCAGCCCTTGGCGTACCCGGCCGCCACCATCCTGTCGGCCAGCGCGTCGAGGACGGCCGGCACGAGGTCCCGGGCGGCCGGCAACGTGCCGGCCAGATCGTCGATCATGGCGTCGACCTCGCGCCCGGCGGCGGCGAGCGCCTCGCCCACCAGCTGGTCCTTGCCGCCGGGGAAGTGGTGGTAGAGCGACCCGCGAGGCGCGCCGGCCACCGCCAGCACCTCGTTGAGGCCGGTGCCGTGACTGCCCTGCGCCTCCACCAGCGCGCGGGCCGCCGCGATGATGCGCGCCCGCGTCTCGTCCCCCTTGACCGCCATGCGGCACACACTAGACCGGTCTGCATATTCCTGTCCACACGGCCGCCGGCGGTGGACCGGCCGCCCGACGTCGTGAGGGGCGGCCGGTCCCGGAGGTCAGGCGGCTTCGTGCTGGCGCTGGCAGTTGATGCAGAACCGGGCCAGCGGCCGGATCTTGAGCCGTTCGAACGGGATGCCCGCCTCGCAGTGCGCGCAGCGGCCGTACGAGCCGGCCGTCAGCCGGTCGCGGGCCTGGGTGAGCTCGGCGATGGCCCGGTCGGCGGTGGCGAGGGAGGCCAGCAGCTCCTGCCAGGTGTCGTCCGCGCCGTTGCCGTCCTGGGCCGCGGCCTGCAGGCCCAGCAGGTGGCGGCTGCGCCGCTCCAGCTGCTCGTCGATGTCCTGGCGCAGGGACTGGAGCTGCACGGTGCTGAGGTGGTCGGTCATGGTGGTTTCCTTTCCGCGCTGTGATTGCGGGGGTTCAGAGGGCGATGACGGGCGCCGCGGGGCGCAGGCACAGGCGCAGCAGGCCGCGGACGGTGGCGTGCTGCGGCTCCGGCGCGGCGTTGATCCGCGTGCGAAGGGCGGTGTGCAGGCGGTCCAGCAGCCGCGTCTGGAGCGCGCCCCCGCCGGTGACGGTCAGGCCGTTGTCGCGGACGGCCGGACGGAGGTGGGCCGGCTGGCGGCGCAGCAGGCCCGCGGTCATCTCCACGACGCCGTCCAGGGCGTCCGGCAGCAGGCCCGTGCTCGTCGTGGCGCTGAGCTGGAGCGCCGCCGCGTCGCTGACCGCGCCGCCGCTGACGACGACGGCCTCGACGATGCCCGCCCCCACGTCCAGCAGCAGGTACGGTCCCGGCCCCGCGACGTCCAGACCGGCGCCAGCGGCGGCGGCCAGCGGCGCCTCGACCAGCGTCACCTGGCAGCCGGCCGCCTCGGCGACGGCCGCGCGCACCGCCTGACGGTCGCTGCCCGTCGCGGCCCTCGGCACCGCGGCCATCACGTGCTCCAGCGGCCGGCCGCCGGCCAGCCAGGCGTCCTGCAGCACGAGATGCACCAGCCGCAGGCAGGCGCCCGGGTCGACGACCATGCCCCGGCGGATCGGGCGGACCGGGATCCCGGCCGCGCTCTCCGGCGACGGGACGACGACCGCCGAGGGACGGTCGGCGATGGCGAACCCGTCCAGGGACAGCGAACGGGTGCGTGAGGTGCCCAGGTCGAGCACCACGTGGGCGCGGTGCACCGCGGATGTTCGCGGTGAGTGTTGGTGGACTGATCCGGCGTCGGACATGACGATGATCGGCTCCTTGCTCTGACGCGGAGAACTCGTACGCGAAAGACGAGAGAAAAGGGCGCATCCCGCACGCGGGCACGCCACGACGGCGACCTCCGGCCGTACGGGAACGCGCGGAACCCGCGGGCGGCCGGGCAACGCGTGGACCCGGCCGTGCGAAGGCCGGGCGCGACGACCGGCCCCGCGGCGCGCTCGGCGGGCCGGGAGGCGGCGACTCGTGAAGAGGGAGGGAGCTAGATCAGCGGCGGGCTGCGCGAGCCCGCGGTGCGGTGCCCGACCTGCTGCGGGTCGCGGATCGCGGCCGCGTCGGAGCCGGGCGCCGGGAGCAGCGCGAGGTGGGCGGCCTCGGCGTGCCGCGCGCCGCGCAGCGGCGGCCACAACGACAGCACGTGGTGCTCACGGCCGCTGGACGCCTGGGGCGGCAGGCTGGGCATCCGGTCGCCGCTCTTGTCCGGGGTCCATTCGTGGCCGGCGGACAGGGGGCGCGGGGTCGTCTGGTCGTCGGCGTAGGAAGGGCCGGCGACCAGCAGGGACAGCAGAACCAGGCCCACCACGCAACACAGCGCGATGGGGCCTCGTGGCGCTCTGCACGGTCCCGTCATAAGGCCGACCATAGCCCAGCCGGTGAGAAAAGGCATTACCGTCCGGTTTCCCGTTCCGGCGGTATGGCGCGCGGTCGACGGGGAGGCGGGGCAGGGGCGTCCGGAGGGGCTTCCGGTGCTGGTGGGGGCGGGAGCGTGCGAGGCCGGGGCATGCAGAGACGGGGGCATGCAGAGACGGGGGCATGCAGAGGCGGGGATGTGCAGAGGCGGGGATGTGCGGGGCGAGGGCTGTGCGGGGCGGGGACAGCAGGGTGGGGCAGCAGGGCGGGGTTCGCCGGGACATGGGCGCGTGGCCGGTCGCCGGACCGGGAGCCGGTCTTCGTCCGGACGGCCGGTGTGCGCATGTCGCCGGGAACCCCGCCGTTCAGCGTGCTGGTGTGTCAGCGGGAACTTCGCCGCGGGTCATTTAGAACCCGTCGAAGTTCTCGCCCCACTCGCCCCAGTCGTCGTCCTCGTTGTGGTCGTCGTGGCCATGGTCCTCGCGGCCGTGGTCGTCGTCGTCGTGGCGGTCCGGCTTGTGGACGGACCGGCCGGGAAGGCCTTCCGGACCACGCGGGCCCTGGGGACCACGCGGGCCTACGCGGTGGTGGTGGTCATGGTCGTGGTCGTGGTGGTGACCGCCGCCCCACCAGCCGCCCCAGCGCGGGCCCCACCAGCGAGGACCGCAGTGACGCCAGCCGCAGCCGCCCCGGAGGACCGGCTTCTCATCGGCTGGGCTCTGATACGACGCCGTGCCGGCCGTGCTGGCCTGGGCGGCCGGCATCTGGCCGCCACCCAGCAGCAGGCACGCGCTCGTGGCGAGCACGGCCGCCGGCTTCTTCATCATTGATTTCATCGCGCTTTCCGTTCAGAAGTTTCCAGAACCGCCGCGGGACTTCTCGACTGCCGTCGGTCTCCGGCATGAGCAGTCTTACCCGCGCATTGAGTTCGGAGTTCTGACAAGACAGGCATGAGCTCCTAAAGCTTGACCAGATTTACCAGGCCCTTACAGCCGACTTGTCCAGTTTTATTGCGACAAAGAGCGGTGGTGTCGCTTTACTGTAACTCGATCATTCCCTAGCACTGTCGCCCCGAAAAAGCGGCGCTGCCGGGAACATGCGCTCCGGGCGGCCGGCGCCGCGGGGGCGGGGGTGCCGGTTTGACCGGACGTCCGCTATCGTCACTGTCGTACCACGACTAGACAGTGAGGTTGAGGGTGACGGAACGTACGGACGCACGGCTGGAACTGCTGACCGGCGAGCAGGCGCTCGCGCGCCGGGCGGAGTTGATCGACCTCTATCGCGAGGTGTTCAGCGGACCGCCGTGGAACGAGGGGGAGGGCGAGGTCGCCGAGTTCGGCGTCCGGTTCGCCGCCGACGCGGCCCGGCCCGGCTTCCGCGCGGTGCTGGCCGTCGATGACGCGGGTCCGTGCGGGTTCGGGACGGCCTGGCCGACCGCGACCCCGCTGCCGCGCACCCGCAGCTACGGCAAGGTGCTCGCGGCGCTCGGCCCGGACGGGGTGTCCCGGATGCTGGCCGGCGCGCTCCAGGTGGACGAGCTGGCGGTCGCTCCGCGCGCCCGCGGCCGGGGTCTGGCCGGGCGCATTCTGAACCTTCTGTGCGGCGAAAACCGAAGCTGGCTGCTGACCTCCGTGAACGCCCCCGACGCCATTCGCCTGTACGAGCGCCTGGGGTGGCGACGCGCGGGCGAGAACGAGGGAGTTGTAGTATTCATCAACCCCGAATAACCACGAACTTTCATGCAATCTCTAGACTAGTGCCGATATCCAGAACAAATCCCCACGAATATCAAATAAGCCAGACATCACCCCCAAGAAACCTCAGACAACTCCCCCAAACCAAAGACATAACCCCCCAAACACCCCCCGCGCCGCCCCCGCGCCACCCCCCCGCGCTGCTCTCACCGTGCCGCGCTGCGCCCCCGCGCTGCGCCCCCGCGCTGCGCCCCCGCGCTGCTCTCACCGTGCCGCGCTGCGCCCCCGCGCTGCGCCCCCGCGCTGCGCCCCCGCGCTGCGCCCCCGCGCTGCGCCCCCGCGCTGCGCCCCCGCGCTGCGCCTCATCGTGCTGCGCGCCCGCCCCTCGCTGCCCCCCGCCGTCGCGTCCGTCGGGGCGTGCCTCTCGCCGTCGCTGTGAGGGGGATTTGCGTTTGAGTGCGCTCGAAGTTCTACCGTTTCGGACATGACGAACATTGCTGAAGGATCCGACCGTGAACAGCGCTACGAGCATGGCCTGGAGGTGCTGCGGAAGGTCGACGGCGAGGCCGGGCAGCGGGTTGTGGACGCCCTTGCCGACATCTCGCCCGAACTGGCCCACCAGGTGGTCGCCTGGGCCTTCGGTGAGATCTACGACCGTCCCGGCCTGGCTCCCCGCGACCGCCAGTTGGTGACCCTGGGCGCGCTCACCGCGCTCGGCGGCTGCGAACCCCAGCTCGACGTGCACATCAACGCCGCCCTGAATGTCGGCCTGACGCCCGATGAGATCACGGAGTCCCTGTTGCACTCGGCCGTCTACTGCGGCATGCCACGTGCGCTCAACGCGACGTTCGTCGCCAAGAAGGTCTTCGCCGAACGCGGCCTGCTCCCCGTGCCGGACGGCACGGTCTGACCCCAGGCTCCCGCCCGCTCGATCCGGCCGTGGCAGGAGGCTGCCCGCTCGGTCCGGCCCGATCCGGCCGTGGTAGGGGCTGCCTCCCGAGCGCTCGGTCTGTAATGATCGACTGGGATGAGCGTGCAGGCGTTACAGGCGACGGACCCACCCGAGATCGGCGGCCACCGGCTGCTCGGGCGCCTCGGCGCGGGCGGCATGGGCGTGGTGTACCTGGCCAGAAGCCGCCGCCTGGGCCTGGTGGCCATCAAGGTCATCAAGCACGACCCGGCCGACCCCGAGGCCATGGAACGCTTCCGCCGCGAGGCGGCCACCCTGCGCGGTCTGCGCAGCCCGTACGTGGCGCCGCTGGTGGACGCCCGGGTGACGGCGCCGCCGTACTGGCTGGCGACGGCGTACGTGCGGGGGCCGACGCTGTTGCGGGCGGTGGCGGAACGGGGGCCGTTGCCGGCGGGGTTGTGCCGGCGGCTGCTCGCCGGGCTGGCCGCCGCCCTGGCCGACGTGCACCGGCACGGTGTGCAGCACCGTGACCTCAAGCCGCACAACGTCATCCTGTCGCCGCAGGGCCCGCGGCTGATCGACTTCGGCATCGCGCGGGCCCCCGGCCAGAGCACGATCACGACGTCGGGGGAGATCGTCGGCACCCCCGGCTACATCGCCCCCGAGGCCGTACGTCAGGAGCCGGTCACGGCGGCGGCGGACGTCTTCGCGCTGGCCGGCACGATCGCCTACGCCGCCACCGGCCGTCCGCCGTTCGGGCGCGGCGAGCCGATGGCGGTGCTCTACAGCAGCCTGAACGCCGACATCGACGTGGACGGCGTCGAGCCCGCGCTCGCCGAGCTGATCCGCTCGTGCGCCGCGCGCGACCCGGCGGAGCGGATCACGTCCGACCGCGCGGCGGCCCTCGCCGAAAGCGCCGCCGGCCCGTTGTCCTGGGCCTCGGACGCGGAGTACCAGGCGCTCATCGCCGAGACCGGCCCCACCGAGGGCGACCCGGTCAAGGGCGGCCCCGCAAAGGACGACCCAGCCGACGACGGTCCCACCGGGACGACCCAGCCCGCGCGGACGTCCTGGCCGGGCCGGGCGCTGGCGGCCGGAGCCGTCCTGCTGGCCCTGGGCGCGACGGCCGCCGTCCTGTTCCCCCGGCTCACCACGCCCACGACGGCCCCCACGACGGGCGGCCCGGTGGCCATCCGGGCGACCGCGGCGGACGATCCCGGGACCGTGGTGGTCACCCAGCCGCCGCCCGGCCCCGCCCCCACGGGCCCCGTCCGGTGGCAGGCCGTGCACGGCCCCCGGTGCGCGGCCGAGTGGTTCTACGCCGACCCCGCCTGGCGTCCCGTCACCGGCGGGTGGAAGGGCGACGGCTGCGCGGGCGCGGCGCTGGCGCTGCGCGTCGGCAACGAGCCGGCCCACTTCAACCAGGCGGTCAACTGGTACTTCGACACCCGCGGCGGCGCACGCTGCACGATCGACGTGCACGTCCCCGACGACCTCCGCTCGACCGGCCTGGCCTTCTACTACCTGGACGACAACAACACGAACCCGCCGCACCTCGGCCCGCCGGTGACCGTGGACCAGCGCGCCTTCCGGGGACGCTGGGCCCCGCTCGGCACCTGGCGGGTGCCCGCCCCGGGCCGGCTCACCGTCCTGGTCGGCAACCAGCCCGTCACGGCCGACGACACCCACGAGGTGACGGTCTCCGCCGCCCGCGCCCGTTGCCGCTGGTGACCCGGCGGCGCGGCCTGAGGGGTCAGCGCAGGGTTCTGCCCAGGGTGCCCTGCTCGGGGTAGGAGTACCGGACGCGCAGCACGAGCTTGGCCTTGCGCGGCTGGCTGCCGGCGTAGGCCAGCAGGCCCGAGAAGAAGTCGAGGCCGTCGGCGTTCACCCCGACCTCGACGCAGCCGTGGCTGTACCCCTTGTGCGAGTTGTGCAGGTAGAAGCCGCCACGGCCGTACATGTTCCCCTGGATCGGGGTGAGCCGGACGCGGAAGGTGCCCCAGTCGGGGAAGACCGGGCCGTTGCCGCCCACGGGCAGGAACTGGATGCCCTCCCCGGGGTTGGAGACGGCCTTGTCGCCCCGCTGGTTCGCCGCCTCGACGGAATTCTGCCGGGGGTCGACGTGGGTGAGGAACGTGTACAGGCCCTCCGGCAGCGGGCCGTGGTCCTTGCTGTTCTGCATGGCGCCGATCTGGTGTCCCACCAGGCCGGACGTGGCCGCGTACAGCAGCGTGCCGGAGCCCTGGAGGGAGGCGGGCATGGATCTGCGCCAGTACAGGAACTTGCCGGTGTAGACCAGGTCGGCCTGGTCGTCGGTGGCGTCGCGGACGTCGAGGTCGAACCGGCCGAGCGTGCGCAGGGCGCCCGTCCGGGGTACCTCAATGGCCTCGAACCGGCCCGATCCGGGCGTCCTGCCGGTCAGCGCGAACACCCGGTAGGAGCCCTGCGGGCCGTAGGAGGCGCGGGTCTCCTCCAGGAACACCAGGCCGGGGGTGTGGTGGAAGAGCACGGCGTGCACGTTGTCGTCGGGCTGCTCGCCCTTCCACATCATCGGCTGGGTCTCCTCGCCGACGGTGAGGGAGATCCGGGAGACCCGGTCGTTCTGGCTTCTCTGGAAGCAGAAGTACGTCATCGGGCCGTCCGCCGCCCTACGAGATCGTCGCGAGGTTGGACGTGAGCGCGATGTCGGTGCCGGACGACGGCGTGTACTCGTGCCACTCGGCGATGAGCGCCCCCTTCTCGCCCGGTTGCAGGATCGGCACGGGAGCCTGCGTGCCGCGGTGGGCGAAGCTCAGGCGCTCGACCGTGAGGTGGGTGGCGTCCGGGACGGCGACGACGAGCTGGGCCTCCTGGACGCGGCGGTCGTCCTCGGCGTCCAGCACGACCGGCAGCCCGACGACGAACGCCGAGCTGTTGCCGACCTTGATGTTCACCGGGTTCGGGCTCGGCGCCAGGTCCGACGAGGACGTGGTGAAGGCGGCGTCCTGGAGCCGGGCGGCCGCCCGTTCGGGGTTGGCGGGCGGGATGCCGGGATAGTTGCGGTCGTCGTAGGCCGCGATCTCCTGCGCGATCGTCAGGTACGGCGCCGGGATCGGCGCGCCGACCGCGCCCCCCTCGGCGAAGCGCATCCACTCCTCCTCCCAGCCCTTGCGCACGGTCAGGACGATCCGCGCGCTGCCGGCCCGCAGGAACGCCTGCCTGGTCGGGTCCGGGTGCCGCAACTGCCGGATGAACGGCCAGCTCGGCGGGACGTCCCAGAAGTAGGAGTAGAGGAACGTCACCACGTTCTCCCACTCGATCGCCTGGTTGATGAAACGCACCAGGTCCTCGTGCCGCCGCAGCAGCGTCCACTGCTCGGCGCTGAGCCCGAGGCTGGGCCCGTCGAAGCCGATGCCGTGCTGGAGGTCGACGTGCGCGGCCAGGAAGGCGGCCAGGACGTCGGCGGGCATGAAGTCGAAGTCGCTGCCGAGGACGAACCGCAGGACGCACTTCATGATCTCGTCGCTCTCCTCCCGCCGCAGCGTCAGGGTGTCGACGTTCGCCAGCTTGTCCTCGATGGCCGCGATGCGCGCGGCGATGTCCTCCTGCTCGGCGAAGTACCTGGTCTGGGCGGCGTTGTAGAGCGTGTTCCAGACGTCGGTGCGCCACTGCTCGACGGCCTCGTCCGTGAGGTCGAGCCGCACGCCGAGCCCGACGAACACCCGCTCGGAGTGGTGGAAGAAGAACGTGATCTTGTGGCGGCCGGTGAAGCCGCGCATGTAGGGCGTGGCGCCGTCGAAGGACATGATCCGGTGGTCGCGGATGATGAGCGCGTCCGACAGGTTGCGCCACGTCGGCTCCGAACGGGCCCCGATGACGTCGAAGTTCATCTTGTCGTCGGAGTCGTCCTTGCCGACCTGGGCGTCCAGCATGATCTCCCGGATGTGCGTGCCGCCGGGCACGTCGAACTCCAGGTCCAGGAACCACCAGTTCCCGTCGGTGTTGACGTGCGAGCTGACGGTCAGCGGCGTCGGCTCCTCGGGGTGCGGCCGGACGGTCACGCCGTGCCGGTCGGCCAGCCACTGGTACTTCGGGACGCCGGTCGGCGACGGGTGGCCGTCCTGGTCGACCGGCTCGGTGGTGATGTCGGCGTGCTTGACCGGGAACTCGAAGGGGCCCTGCTGCGAGCGCAGCAGTTCCAGCTCCGCGTACGCCCGCCGCATCGACGCCCCCGGCTCGGGGACCGCGATGTCGTACGTCAGGCGCAGCCCGTACCGGTAGAGCCGGACCCGCCACTTGCGCATCAGGCTGAAGTAGTCGATCCGGACGGGGTCGTTGCCGGTGTTCCTCAGCACCCGGGTCGAGGTCTCCTCCGACCCGGTCACGGTGGTGGTGGAGATGGTCACCTTGTGCTCGCGGCGGGAGCGCGAGGACGCCTTCTGCGTGGTGGCGCGGGCGTGCTTGATGCTCTCGGCGGCCGAGGCCGACTCCGAGCCCTGCGCGGTGAACCCGGTCGTGCTCGAACCGGAGATGATCGGGATGCCGCCCTGGACCGTCCCGGTGATGTTGAACTGGTTGGAGTGCTGGCTCTGCGACGCCGTCGACTGCGACAGGTCGGTGTTGTCGGTCACGCCCGTCTCGCTGACCTCCTCCAGCGAGTCGGTGACGATGGTGGTGAACTCCTTCGAGGTGACCGACCACTCCTTGTGCGTGACCGCGGTCACCTCGCCGGGCGCGAGCGGGATGGTCGAGACGAGCTCGCCGCGCTGGATCCCGACCGGCACCATCTCGATGCGTTCCAGGTTGAGCATGCCGATGGGCGGCGCCGCGGTGTTGACCGCCAGGCCGCGCAGGGCCACCGAGGCGGTGTTGAGTGCCTGCGCGGCCCGGCCGGCCGCCTCCCGGGCGCCCGCGCCCTCCGCCTCGCGCAGCCGTTCTGCGCGCAGCTCGACGAGCGTCGCGGCGAACAGCGCCAGCTCGGCGGCCGGCACCCGCGCCAGCGCGGCGGGATCGGGGCGCAGCGCCGCGACCGGCTGCTCCTCGAACCGCCTGAGCAGGTCGAACGCCTCGCCGGAGACGCCTTCCTGGGCGTTCCCGGCCCGGAGGCGGTCACGGACCGCGTCGGTGTCGCCGGGGGCCAGCGCGAGCTGCCGGACCGCCCCCAGCTTGACGATGCCGCCGCCCGCGCCGTCCTGTGGGTCGTCGTGCGCGCTGGGCACCCGCAGCGGAACGAGCGTGCCCTTCAGCACCTCCCGCGCCGAGTTGTCCAGCACCGGCGCGGCCGGCGGGGACGGCGGCCCGGCGGCCGCCGCGCTGTGGATGTCTGCCATGGTCGTCCCCCCTCGTGGATGAGCAGCTGTGCCGCCATGGTGCGGGCGGGCGGCGGGGGAGGGCATGAGTAGGGGCTACTCAGAAAAAGGCGGCCCGCGCCTCCGCCGAGATGGCCGTCGGAGGCGCGGGCCGTGCACCGGATCTTGTCAGGTGCGGCGCGCGCGCAGCAGGCGAATGGTGATCGCCGCGCCGAGCAGGACCACGGCGCCCACGACCCAGGGCAAGGGGGTGCTCCCCGGGCCGGGGACGCCGTAGCCGCCCGCGTAGCCGTCCCTGGCGTAGGAACTGCCGGGGAGCTTGGCGGCGTAGCGCTGTTGCGCCAGCCGCCGGTAGTCGGCCACGGGGACGCCCGCCCGGCCCACCGACTGCGCTGCCTCGTCGTTGAGCGGCACGACCGTGCCGTCGCGCAGGGCGTACCAGGCGTTGAGCTGCGGCTCGCGGAACACGGTGCCGGTCTGGCCCGCGTACCGCTGTTCGTCGCCGCCGCTGGCGATGTTGCTGACCACCCACGTCCCCCGGCGGTCGCGGGTGGTCCAGACGGAGGCGGTCTGCCCGTCCGGCGCGGTGGCGCCGGTGGCGAGGAAGGCGAAGCGGGCGATCTCCGCCGACCGTCCGGCCACGAAGTCGGGGTTGAGGTCGTTGACGGCGACCGTGGGGCCGTCGACCCGCGCCGCCACCGGCGCCAGGCTGGTCTTCCTGCCCTGGCCGGCGAAGAAGCGGCCGACCGTGTCGCCGGCGCCCGCGGCGGCGGCCCTGGCGGCGTCGACGTCGGCCGGGGTGGGCGCGCCGGGGTCGGCCAGCGCCGGGCTCGGGACCCACAGGAACAGCGCGGTCAGGGCCGCGACCGCTGCGAAGAGCTTCATGTCGATGGCCTCCTTCACGCGCCGATGTAGTCGAGTGAGTGGGTCCAGAAGAACGAGGAGTTCGAGACGTAGTAGTTGTAGGTGGACCAGTTGTAGCGGGTGCTGGACGGCCACGGGTTGCTCCAGTACACGTACGACGAGCTCTGGTCGTAGCCGTAGATGACCTCCATGTGGCCGCCGCCGCTGGTCCACTGGATGCGGGCCATGATCGGGCGGTCGGCGTCGATCTCCCGGACGATGGCGGCGTAGGTCAGGTAGTCGTAGACGTACACGCCGGGGTTGATGCCGATCTGGCGGAAGGCGGTCTGGTCGTTGCCGAGGGTGGCCTGGTTGTTCGGGCAGCTGGTGTTGACGCCGCGGTTGAAGGCCAGGTTGCAGAACTGGTTCTGGCTGTAGGAGTACCCGTAGTAGGCGGCGACGGAGTTGCCCGTCGCGGCCCAGCACCAGTTGGAGTACTGCTGCGACTGCTGGGTGAAGTTCAGCTTGTACCAGGTCGCGGCCTCGGCCGGGGGGCCGCTCGCGATCCAGGTGGCCGCCGCTAGGGCGAGGGCCACGGCCAGGCGGAACATAGGCGCTCCTTCTGCTGGGGGGTGCTGCGAAGGATGTTCGACCTGCGGAGATGGCCGTACAAGGGGGAGCGGATTTCCCTGACAGATCACTGTGGAAGGTGACATTTCATGACGTTCATGAAGTGATGACGAATCTGTGGAAATCTGTGAACATTCACAACGTGGCGGATGAGCTCCAGGCCGCGCTGCGCGCCGGCCCCTTTCACGTCGCCCTGCGGGCCGCGGTCGGAGCGCGGGGGCTGACCCTCGAACGGCTGCGCCACCGCCTGGCGCAGCGCGGCCTGCACGTCGGGGTGAGCACGCTGAGCTACTGGCAGCAGGGCCTGCGCCGGCCGGAGCGCGAGGAGTCGTTGCGGGCCGTGGGAGCCCTGGAGGAGATCCTCGACCTGCCGCCGCGCTCGCTGATCGGGCTGCTCGGGCCGCCGAAGCCGCGCGGCCGCGCGCCCGGGGTGGCGTACTCGACACTGTTCCGGCCCGCCCAGGTGGTCTCCGCCATGCTGGACGAGCTGGACGCGGTGGCCGACGACCGCCGCCTGCACATCGCCGTGATGTACGAGTCGCTGCGCATCGGCCCCGACCGCAGCCTCACCAGCCGCGAGACCACGCAGGTGGTGCAGGCCCACGAGGAGGGCGCCGACCGCTACATCATGATCTACCGCGGCGACGCCGGCTGCGACGTGGACCGGGTCACCGTCGCGGCCCTGGAGGACTGCCGCGTCGGCCGCGTTACCAGGGACGGCGAGACCGCCACGGTGGTCGCCGAGCTGCTGTTCGACCGGTCGCTGCGGGTCGGCGACACCCACGTGCTGCGGTACGAGATCGCCGACCTCAGCGGCGCCGAGTCCTGCTTCTACGAGCGCGGCTTCCGCTTCCCGGCCGGCCAGTACGTGCTGCGCGTCGCCTTCGACCCGGTCGAGCTGCCGGTGCGCATCCACCGCTTCGCCCGCCGCGGTCCGGGCGGCGGCGAGCTGACCGCCTCCGAGCTGACGCTGAACGCCCAGCACGCCGTCCACCTGATGGCCGCCGCCCTCCAGCCGGGCCTGGTCGGCATCCGGTGGGCCTGGCCCTGACCGGCGCGTCGCTGTCACACTCCGGGCCGCCGTCCCGTCCTGTCGCCGACAATGACGATGAGCGGAGAGGCGATGACCATGAGAGCGATACGCGTTCACCGGCCCGGCGGCGACCTGGTCCTGGAGGAGGTGCCCGTGCCGCGCCCGGCCACCGGCGACGTGGTGGTGCGCGTGCACGCGGCCGGTTTCGTCCCTGACGAGCTGGACTGGCCGGGCACCTGGACCGACCGGGCCGGACGGGACCGGGCGCCGTCCGTGCCCGCCCACGAGGTGGCCGGCGTGGTGTCCGAGGTCGCCTACGGCACCACCGGCCTGTCCGTGGGCGACCGCGTCTTCGGCCTGACCGACTGGCACCGCGACGGCGGCGCGGCGGAGTATGTGGCGGTCGAGGCGCGCGATTTGGCCCCGATCCCCGCGAACGTCACCTTCACCGAGGCGGCCGCGCTGCCCCTCGCCGGGCTGACCGCCTGGCAGGGCCTGTTCACGCACGGCGGCCTGGAGGCGGGCCGGAGGGTCGTGATCCACGGCGCGGGCGGCGGCACGGGCACGCTCGCCGTCCAGCTCGCCCGCCGGGCCGGCGCGCACGTCATCGCCACCGGACGGGGACGGGTCGCGGGCCTGGCGGTGGAGCTGGGGGCGCACGAGTTCGTCGACCTGGAGCGGCAGCCGTTCGAGGAGGCGGTCGAGCCGGTGGACCTGATCTTCGACACGATCGGCGGCGACCTGCTCGCCCGCTCGGCGGCCAAGGTGAGGCCGGGCGGCGCGCTGATCTCGATCACCGCGCCGCCGCCGGTCGTGCCGGAGGGCGGGCGGGCGGTGTTCTTCATCGTCGAGCCCGACCGCGCCCAGCTCGCCGAGCTGGCCGCGCGGGCCGGCGCGGGGCTGCTGCGCGCCCACGTCGGCGCGGTGTACCCGCTGGCCGAGACCGGTCGGGCGTTCCGTGACAAGCGCGGCGGCGTGCCGGGGAAGTCCGTGATCGAGATCTGACGACCGGCGGCACATGTATGGATATGTCGGCCTATTGAGGAAACCTTGACCGGCCTGCCGTATGACCGTCCGGACCACGGGCACGCGCAGTTACGGAGCCAAGCGACCCGCTGACTCCGCGTATCGAAGAAAGGAACCGTCATGGCGCAGAGCAAGGCCCGCAAGACGAAGACGGGCGACAAGGACAAGGACAAGAGCCGGAGCTCCTCGACCCAGAGCCGCACCGGCGCCGACAAGAAGTCCTCCGGCAACAAGCCCCAGGACGGCAAGAACCTCCCGGGGCACCAGAGCTGAGCCTGACCGGCACGACGGCGTGACACCCGGCCTTCGGGCCGCGGGTCACGCCGTCTCTCTTGTCGGGGTTGTTCCCGTCTGTGGGCAGATGACCAGAATGAGGAGACAGTTCCCCGCCCCTTCAGTCTCTCCATGCACAACGTTCACCCGTGCGCTCCAACGTGTCCGCTCGAAGGGCACGCCGCCTCATCGGCTGCCCCGTGAACGTCATGGAAGGACCCGATGCAGCCGATGGCAGCACGACAGTTATCAGGCGGTTCGAGGAGCAGGGGACGGCTCGCCGTCACCACCGCGCTCGCGGCGGTGCTGGTGGGCGGCTTCGTGACGGCGGCGCACGCCGACCCGGGTGAGCAGGGCCGCGGACGGCCGACCCCCACCCCCACGAGCACCCCCGCCCCACCCGCCCTCACCCCCGCCACCGGCTCCTACCTGGAGGGCACCGCGAAGGTCGCCGCCGTCCCGGTCACGGCCGGCGACAGCGTCACGAAGCTCGACCTCGACGGCAACCCCGTCACCGCAACCGCGACGGTGGGCGTCTCCAAGCTGGCCTTCGACGTCGGCTCGAACTCCACCGAGGCGCAGTACCACAGCTACGTGCAGGTCAACGGCGCGTACAAGGCCGAGATCGGCAACTTCGCCAACCAGCGGGCCACCATCGAGATCCCGAACGAGCACCTGGTCAAGGGCGAGAACACGGTCGAGATCGTGGTCGGCACGATCCAGTCGTCCTGCGGGCAGAACTACGACGACTTCGTGCTCTCGGACGTGGGCCTCGAACTGCTCGGCGAGGTGGCCGACGGCGAGGACAACCCGTACACGCTCAACTTCGGCGACGGCAACTGCGGCAGCAACAGCACGCTGCTCAAGCGCGCCACGCTCAGGTTCTTCACCCAGTCCGACCCGCGCGGCACGACCGGCCTCGCCGCCGACCTGGACACCACCGAGCTGGCCAACGGTGAGCACGTCCTCAGCGCCGCCACCGCGGCCGGCGCGACCGTCCGCAACACCGTGACGGTGAACAACGCCCCGGCCGGCGCGCCGCGGCTGCTGCCCACCGACGGCACCCTCGTGGCCGGCGTCAAGACGGTGAACGCCACCGTCCCGGCGGCCGGCGCGGGCGGCGTCGAGTCGCTGACCGTGGACGGCGGCAAGCCGGTCACCAGGGCCACGCTCGGCAACGGCGCCGCCATGCTCGCCTTCGACGTCGGCGCGGACTCGATCGACGACAAGTACGACGACTTCCTGCTGGTCAACGGCAAGCGCATCGACCTGGGCGGCACCTATGCGAGCCGGCGCGTGACCGTCGCGGTCCCGGCCAGGTTCCTGACGCCGGGCGAGAACACGATCAAGGTCGTCACCGGCGACTACAAGGACGCCTGCGGCGTCAACCGCGACGACTTCACGATCGCGAACCTCGCCCTGACCCTCGACGGCGCCACGGTGACCGGGACGGACGTCAAGCCCTCGTACGCGCTGGGCGACGGCGACTGCGGCAGCGACCAGGCCCTCCCGCGCGAGGCCGAGCTGCGCTACACGATCGAGGCCCCCGCCGTGCACGTCACCGAGACGCTCGGCGCGGGCCAGGCGACGCTCGGCTTCACCGTGGGCAGCAACTCGATCGAGGCCCGCTACCAGAACTTCGTGCTGGTCAACGGCCAGAAGGTGGTGCTCGACGGCGACTTCGTGAGCCGCCGGGTGGACCTGCCGATCCCGAACGAGTACCTCGTGCCCGGCTGGAACACGATCGACTTCGTGGCCGGCACGTACCCCACGTCGTGCGGCGCCAACCGGGACGACTTCGCGATCTCGAACATCGTCCTCACCCCGGCGCAGGGCACCGCGGCCGGTCAGATGATCAAGCCGTCCTACGGCATGGGCGACGGCAACTGCGGCGACACGGCGAACCCGCTGACCGAGATCGACCTGGAGTTCCTGGTGGACGCCCCGGCTCGCGGCCTGCGCGCCGACCTGGACACCACCGCGATCAAGGACGGCCGGCACACCCTGGCGGCCAGGTCCACCTCCGGCCAGACCGCCGAACGCGTCCTGATCACCGACAACTCCGCGCCGAAGGTCGCGCGGAGCGTCCCCGCCGCGGACGAGAAGATCACCGCGACGGTCGTCCTGGACGTCAAGCTCGAAGACGCCTCCGGCGTGGTGTCCGGGCCGGACGTCAAGCTCGACGGCCAGGCCGTGGAGCTGGGCGCCCGGATCGGCCCCGGGCTCAAGGCGGGCCGGCACACGCTGTCGGTCACCGGAGCCGACGGGCTCGGCAACACCGCGGCCCGGGAGATCGTCTTCGAGTCGGCCGGCATCCCGGACGCCCCCGCCGAGCTCACCCCCGCCTCCGGGACGGCCGACGTGACCGACCCCGTCACGCTGTCGGCCAAGGTCGGCGAGCCCGGCGGCGGCCCCGTGACGGCCACGTTCTCCGAGGCCAGGATTCTCACCCCGGACGAGGCGTACCAGGGCACGGCCACGACGCTGCCCACGACGCTCAAGGTGCCGGGCGAGCAGCGGATCAGGGCCGACGGGCTCGAACCCGGCGACGGCCGCACGCTCGACGCCCCCACCGGCCGCGACCTCGTCTACCAGCGCTTCGACGTCAAGGTGCAGGGCCACGTGGACGCGCCCGTGCTGCGCTGGGAGGGCGTCGTCGACCCCGAGCGGCTGGCCTCGCTGCGGGCCTGGAACACCGAGGCCAAGGCGTGGGACCTGCTGACCAGCGCCCGCGGCGGGGCCGACGGCAGGACCGTCCTGACCGCCGTCGTCGGCCCCGAGTACGTGGACCGGCAGCGGGTGCACGTCATGGTGACCGGCGAGGACCCGTTCGCCGACGACATCGACCCCGGCGCCCCGAACGGCTTCGCCGACCCCGCCACGTACGACTTCTCGATCGTGCACTTCACCGACACCCAGTACATCTCCGAGGGCGCGGTGGAGCAGGAGACCCCGCAGGAGCGCGCGGTGTGGGAGTCGGCCTACGCCGGCATCGTCAACTGGATCACCGCCAACAAGGACCAGCGCAAGATCTCCTACGTCGCCCACACCGGCGACATCATCGAGAACAACATCCGCAAGCCCGCCGACGAGGCCACGCAGCGCGAGGTCGTCGGCGAGTTCGAGGTGTCGTCGAAGCAGCAGCGCGTGCTCGACCAGGCGAACATCCCGAACGGCGTCATCGCCGGCAACCACGACAACCAGTCGGGCACCGAGGACGGCCCCGGAGCGATCTACAACAAGTACTACGGCCCGTCCCGCTACCAGGACGCCTCCCAGGGCTGGCGGCACGCGAAGTACGGCGGCCCGTGGAAGGAGGGCGACAACCAGAACCACTACGACCTGTTCTCCGCGGGCGGCCTGGACTTCGTGGTCGTCGGCCTGTCGTACGGCGTGACCAGGGAGGAGGCCGAGTGGGCCGACTCGGTCTTCAAGAAGTTCCCGGACCGCAACGGCATCCTGCTCTCCCACGACTACCTCGTGCCGAGCGCCAACCCCGACGGCCGCGGCGCCGCCTTCTCCGCCCCCGACGGCTCGATGCTCTACAAGACGGTGGTGGAGAAGAACCCGAACGTCTTCCTCATCCTGGCCGGTCACGAGCACGGCGTGGGCACCAACGTGAAGCCGAAGGTCGGCCAGGTCGGCAACGGCGTGGTCGAGCTGCTGGCCGACTACCAGTTCTACACGGTCTCGGCCGATCGGCTCGGGCTCACCGAGATCGGCGGTTACAAGCCGGAGGACCAGCTCCAGTTCGGGGCCAGCTACTTCCGGCTGCTGCAGTTCGACGTCAAGCGGGCCGAGCTGAGCGTGGACACCTACTCGCCGCTGCTCGGCGACTTCGGCGCCGGCGAGTTCGACCCGCTGCGCCGCTACGACGGGCGCGAGGACAACATGGTCCTGCCCGTCGACCTCACCACCCGGACGACGAGCTTCAGGACCGACTCCCTGGCGCTCTACAAGCCGACGAAGATCATCGGCAGGAGCACCGCGGCCTCCGGCCAGGTCGCCTCGGTGACGTGGCAGCACCTCAAGGACGACACGGCCTACGCCTGGTTCGTCACGGCCCGTTCCGCGGGCGGCGGCGTCACCGCGTCCGAGCCCAGCGTCTTCGTCACCAAGGACGAGCACGGCCGTCCCGGCAAGTGGGACAAGGACTCGCCCATGTACCGCTGGTTCACCCGCTGATCCGCCCCCCTCGCCGCCCCGGGCCCGCGCCCGGGGCGGCGCCCTTCCCCCTGACCCTGGAGACCCGAGACATGCCTCGCTGGCGCTGGCCGTACGCCGTCGTCCTGGCCGTCATCCTGTGCGCGGCGCTGGCCGACCTGCTGCATCCCGCCTCCGCGGCGGCGCACGACGCGACCACGAAGGCCCACGCCGAGGTGACCGGCACGGCCACCGACGTCAGGGTCGTGCTCGACCTGGAGTACGACCTGCTGATGAAGTCCGCCTGGCTCTACGCCGAGGCGTACGAGGCCAAGGAGCGGGCCGAGCAGCTGCGGCAGCTCGCGGTCAATCGCGACGCCGTGCTCGGCTACGTCACCCGCCGCTTCGCCGTCGCCCGCGCCGGCCGGGCGTGCGTCCCCCGGCAGGTGGGCGGGGCGGACGTGCACCCGCGCGGCAAGGCCGCCTTCGCGACGCTGACCCTCGCCTACGCCTGCCCGGCGGTGGACGGGGGCGAGCACACGATCTCCAGCGCCCTGTTCCCCGACGCCGAGACGTTCGTCCACAGCACCCAGACGCTCCTGCGCTACGACCTCGCCGGCGAGCGGGGCTCGGCCGTCCTGACCGCCGCGAGCCCGACCCTGCGCCTGGCCGAACGGGCGGCGGCCGGGCAGATCGGGGAGTTCTTCCTGCTCGGCGTCGAGCACCTCGTGCTCGGGCTGGACCACGTCTTCTTCCTGCTCACCCTGATCATCGGCGCCCGCGGCGCGCGTGACGTCGTGGTCACCGCCTCGGCCTTCACGGTCGCCCACAGCATCACGTTCCTGCTGGCCGCCATGGGCGTGGTGGCCGTGCCGGCGGCGGTGGTCGAGCCGGTGATCGCCGCCTCGATCGTCGTCGTCGCGCTGGCGAACCTGCTGGGCCGCGACCGGCCGGGGGCCTGGCGGCTGCCCGTCGTCTTCGCCTTCGGCCTGATGCACGGGCTGGGGTTCGCGGGCGCGCTCGACATCCGCGAGAGCGGGTCGTGGGAGCTGCTGCTGTCGCTGCTGAGCTTCAACGTCGGGATCGAGGTGACCCAGCTCGCGATCATCGCCGTGCTCTTCCCGCTGCTGGTGCTGCTGCGGCGGACGGCCGCGGCCCGCTGGACGGTGGCCGCGGTGTCGCTGTCCATCGTGGCGGTCAGCCTGTACTGGTTCCTCGACCGGATCCCGCTCCCGCTCTGAGCGCCCACAGGCGGCCGGCTCCCCAGGCGAGCAGGGCCAGCACGCCGACCAGCAGGTATTCGATGGCCGGGATCCTGATCGCCTCGTTCGTGCCGGCCAGGTCGCCGCGCAGGGCGTACACGGCGAGCAGGGCCGCCGCGTAGCAGCCGGTCAGCGCCCAGCGGGCGGCGCGGGACAGGCCCAGGCCGTGCATCTGGGTGATCACGAAGACGCCGAGGAAGCCGAACAGGAACATCGGCCACAACCCGTCCGGGCCCGAGGTCATGACGGCCACCAGGGTGCCGTGGACCACGACGGCCAGCTCCAGCGTCACCGTCCAGTAGCGGTTGGTGTGCGCCCTGGTCAGGAAGAGGCTGCCCTGGAGCAGCAGCAGGAACATGTAGAAGAAGCCGATCAGGTGGCCGGGCGTGGACTCGGCCGGGTGGTACCAGAAGGTGTAGACCGCCGCCCAGCTGAACAGGTAGCCGTGGTACCGGCGGGCGAAGTCGACGATCTCCCGCCTGATGGGCGCGGGCCGGCCGAGGAACAGGCCACGCCGCCGGTTCTCCATGATCAGGACGACCACCAGCAGGAGGACGACCGAGCCCTGGGAGCTGTAGATCGACACGTCCTGGGCCAGGCCGTCGTAGAACAGGTGGGTCTGGACGGTGTGCAGGGCGACGAACCCGGCGTTCGCCGCCAGCGCGACGACGTTGACCGGGTGGAGGCCGGCGGAGTAGCGGCGGACCCGGGTCTGGGCGTGGTGGATGAGCCACCAGAACACGAGCTGGTGGGCGGCGTAACCGGCCCAGGCCGACAGCCTGGTCCACACGGTGGGCTCGGGCAGCTTCCAGTAGTACCAGGACGCGCCCTGGTCGGGCAGCAGCACGACGTCGTCCAGCCACCGGCCCAGGAACCAGATCAGCCCGGTCAGGACGGCGCTCGCGACCACCCCGGCGACGAGTACCGTCTCAGGACGGATCGCGGCTAACGTTTTCTTTCCACGATGGAATACTTCCACGATAGAAATATAAGGGGTGACATGACGGCCTATGACCTGATGGTCCTCATCCGCCGGCTCAACGTGGAGAGCGACCGGTTCGTGGAGGGCTTCGCGGTCGGGCACCGGCTGCACAGGACGGACATGAACGCCCTGGTGGTCATCCTCGACGCCCACCTCGCCGGCCGGCCGCTCTCGCCCGGCGGGCTGGGGGCCGCGCTGAACCTCTCCGCCCCCGCCACGACCGCCCTCCTCGGCCGGCTGGAGCAGGCCGGCCACGTCGTGCGGCGGCGCGACGAGGGCGACCGCCGCAAGGTCGAGGTCGTTCTGAACGAGCAGGCCGTCGAGCTGGCGGGCGCCTTCTTCGCGCCGCTGGTCCGGCGGCTCACCGCGGCGATCGACGCGTTCACCCCGGCGGAGCGGGAGGTCGTCGGCAGGTTCCTCGCGGACGCGATCGAGGCGACCGTGGCGGCCAGGAAGGAGCACGAGGCGTGAGCGCGTCCCGTTCGATCGTGATCACCGGCGGCACCCGCGGCCTCGGGTTCGGCCTCGCCCGCTCGCTGACCGCCCGCGGCCACCGGGTCACCGTGTGCGGCACCGACCCGGACCGCGTGGCCGCGGCGGGGGCCGAGCTCGGCGTGCCGGCCGTCGTGGCCGACGTCGCCGACCGCGCCCGCCTCCAGGACCTGTGGGACGAGGCCGTACGGCGGCACGGCCGGGTGGACATCTGGGTCAACAACGCCGGGATCTCCCACGACCGCCTCCCGCTGTGGCGGCTGCCCGCCGCCGAGGCCCGCGCGGTCACCGAGGTCAACCTGCTGGGCACGGTCAACGGCTGCGCGGTGGCGGTGGCGGGCATGGCGGCGCAGGACGGCGGCGGCCACGTCTGGAACATGGAGGGGCTGGGCGGCGACGGCCGGGCGGTGCCCGGACTCGCCGTCTACGGCGCCACCAAGCGGGCCGTGACGTACCTGACCAGGGCGCTGGCCAAGGAAGCCCCCGACGGGGTGACGGCGGGCCTGCTCAGCCCCGGCATGGTGGTCACCGACCTGCTGACGCACGGCTACTCGGCGGCCGAGCGGGAACGGTCGGCCCGCATCTTCGCGATCCTGGCCGACCCGGTGGAGACGGTGGCGCCGTGGCTGGCCGAGCGGCTGGTCAGCCGGGCGCGGAACGGCGCCCACGTACGCTGGCTGACCCCCGCCAAGATCGCCTACCGCTTCGCCACCCGCCGCCCCTGACGCGGCCTCGGTTCAGCCGTCCTGCCTGCGGACGAGGAAGCCGCCGCGGCCGTCGAACTCCACCGCGTACACCGCGTCGAAGCCGTCGGAGGCGCGTGGCCGGCGCAGCCGTCTGAGGGTGGCGAAGACGCCCACCTCGGGGACCCGGGCCCGGCCCGTCCGTTCGGCGTTGCGCTGGAGGGAGGCCTTGACGTTGGGCGGGAACCAGTAGGCCACCACCCGCGCGCCGTGCTCGCGGCCGGCCACGATGAGCGGCTGCCACTCCTCGGGCGAGGCGTTGGTGTTGTCCACGGCCACGTTCCGGTCCTCCTCCAGCGCCTCGCGGATCAGCCGGAGCTGGCGGTGCTGACGGCGGCGCGCGTTGGGGAAGTCGTCCTTGCTCACGTGCGCGTGCGTGGTGGCCAGGCAGCGCCGGTAGAAGGTGGACTTGCCGGAGGCCTGCAGGCCGATGAGCACGGCCACCTCCCGATCGATCATGGTTCCACCCTATTTGGTGCTGGACAGGCTAACGTCGTTAGCCTAGAGTCCGGCTAACAGCGTTAGCTTCTGAGGGAGGGCATCATGACCGCGGTGACCGTCAGGCGGGTGGCCGGCCGTTCCGGGTGGGCCGTGCTCGCCGCCTTCTGCCTGGCGTTCCTCGTCTTCGAGGTGGTCAAGCACGGGGGCGCCACGCCGGTCAGCTCGGCGTTGTTCGTGCTGGCGCCGTACGCGACCAGGTTCGGCGGGCCTGCGGTGGTGCACGACCTCGCCCACCGTCCGTGGATCCCGCTGGCCGTGCTGGTCGGTTACTCGGTCTCGCCGCTGGGCTGGGTGCCGGTCTTCACGGCGGGGCTGGCCTGGATGACGTACGTCGCCGTCGCCCGGCTCCTCGGCCACGGTCCGAGGAGCGCGCGTGGCTGAGCTGTCGCCGCGCGCGGGGCAGATCGTCGCGGCGGCGCGGGAGCTGGTCGAGGCGGGTGGGGCGGACGCGCTGACCATGCGCGCGCTGGCCGCGCGGCTGGGGATCCGCGCGCCGTCGCTCTACAAGCACTTTCCCGACAAGTCCGCCGTGGAGGCCGAACTCATCGCCATCGCCCTCGCCGAACTGGCCACCGCCCTGGAACGCGCCGAGCACGACGGGGGCGGGCTGGCGGCGCTCGGACGGGCCTACCGGGCGTACGCGCTGGGCCATCCGCATCTGTACCGGCTGATGAGCGCGGGGCCGCTGCCGCGTGACCTGCTGCCCGCCGGGGTGGAGGAGCGGGCGGCGCTGCCGCTGGTCCGGATCGTGCGGGGCGAGGCCGCCGCCCGCGCGGTCTGGGGGCTGGCCCACGGCCTGGTCATGCTCGAACTCGACGGCCGCTTCCCGCCCGGCGCCGACATCGAGGCCGCCTGGACCGCCGGGATGTCCGCGTTCACGACGGCGGCCCGCTGAGGGTCCGCGTGAGGTTCAGGGGCGGGGGTGGAGGCCGTCCAGGGTGAGGGTGAGGAGGCGGTCGGCGCGGGCCGGGTCGGGGGTGGCCTGGGCGATGCCCGCCGCCAGCTCGACCAGGTCGGCGACCTCGACGTCCGCGCGCACGGCCCCCGCCTCCTGGGCGGGCAGCAGCAGCCGGGTGGCGGCGGCGCGCAACATCGCCCAGCAGTCGACCCCGGCCCCGTCCTGCGTGAGCATCATCCGCGCCCCGAGCCCCCGGTCGGTCATGGCGTGCGCGACCAGCGACCGCAGCCAGGCCACCAGCGCCTCGCCGGGCGGCAGCGCCTGGCCCGCCTCCTCGGCCCGTGCGCACAGCCGGGTCAGCCGCCCCTCGAACACGGCCGCGAGCAGCGCCTCGCGGGTGGGGAAGTGCCGGTAGAGCGTGCCCGCCCCGACGCCGGCCCGTCTGGCGATCTCGTTGAGCGAGGCGTCGGGCCCCTCCTCGGCGACCACGGCGATGGCCGCCGCCACCAGTTGCTCGTAGTTGCGGCGCGCGTCGGCGCGCATGGCCCGTGCCGGCACTGGACACTCCCGCGGGTTGAATCGGAGAACGTCTCCGATTATAGTCCCCGACGTAACCGGAGAAGTTCTCCGTATAGACGGGACGGTGACCCATGACCGACGACGGACCCCGCCTGGGCAAGGTGGGCCTGTGGACGTTCGCCCTCGACGCCCGCCCCGCCGGGGAGGCGCGCGAGGCCGCGGCCGAGATCGAGGAGCTGGGGTACGGCGCCCTGTGGTTCGGCGAGGGGTTCGGCCGCGACTCGGTGAGCCAGTCGTGGCTGCTGCTCTCGGCGACCAGGCGGATCACGGTGGCCGCCGGCATCGCCAACATCGCCCTGCGCGACCCGATCGCCATGGCCGCCGCCGAACGGGCGCTCAACGAGGCCCACCCCGGCCGGTACCTCCTCGGCCTCGGCGGCCACCGCATCAGCGACGAGCCGATCCAGATGGACGGCTACAAGATCCCCAGCCTGGGCCGGGCGGTGACCACGATGGGCGGCTACCTCGACGCCATGGACGCCGTCCCGCTGGAATCGGCGGCCCCGGCGCACGCGCCACGCCGGATGCTGGCCGCGCTCGGCCCGAAGATGCTGGGCCTGGCGGCCCGGCGTACGCTCGGCGCCCACACGTACTTCGTGCCCGTCGAGCACACCGCGCGGGCCAGGGAGGCGATGGGGCCCGGCGCGTTGCTGGCCGTCGAGCAGGCCGTCGTGCTGCACCGCGACCCGGCCAGGGCCCGCGAGGTGGCCGCGGAGCACGTCTCCTTCTACCGCACCGGCGCGCCCCACCAGGCCGCCAGCCTGCGCAGGCTCGGCTTCGGCGAGGACGAGATCGAGCACGGCAGCGACAGGCTGGTGGACGCGATCGTGGCCCACGGCGACGCGGCGGCGATCGAGAAGCGCGTACGGGCCCACCTCGACGCGGGCGCCGACCACGTGTGCCTCCAGGTCCTCACCGACCGCCCCGGCGACGTGCCCCTCCCGGAGTGGCGCGAACTCGCCGCCCTGACCTCCTTGTGACGACGTGACGACCACGCCCAGGCGGGGGCGGGCCGTGCTCAAGCGGTGAGGTGATCAACGCGAACTGATCGGACATCAAGCCGTGGGTCGGTAGCGGATCCAGATGTCGCCCTGGCTGTGGCCGGAGAGGCGGAGCACGACCGCGTCGGCGGCCGGCGGTTCGACCGGTTTGTTGTGGACCCGGCCGAGCCCGGGGGAGACCACCTCGTCGGCCCGCACCCGCCAGCCGTGCGGCACCTTCAGATGCAGGTCGCCGAACCACGAGGTGATCGTCACCTGCACCAGCACCTCGGGATGGGGACACTCGGCGGCGAGGAAGTCGAGCTTCGCGGTCCCCCAGACGCCCAGCCGGACGTCGATGCGCGGCGGCACCACCCACCGCCCGGCCCGGCTCACCCGCCAGTGCTCGGTGTGCATCCTCAGCACGTCCGAGGGAGAGGCGGGGGCGGGGGAGAGGGCGGGCAGATCGGCGACGAGGGCACTGAGCTCGCCTACGGTCCTCGCGGCGTACGTGCGGTCGATGCGTTCGCGTAACTCGTCGAGGCTGATGCGGCCTTCGGCGACCGCCTGCCGCAGCCTGTCGGCCACCTGGTCGCGGTCGTGGTCGCCGGCCCGGATGTCGGCGTCGTCCGTCATGGCGACCACTCTAAGGATCATCGGGCGCGCGGGCCATGAGCGGGCTCGGTCAGTCTGCGGCGGCCCGGTAGCCGGTGGCGCGGAACAGGAACGACGCCCACGACCGGTAGGGCCGCCACGACTCGGCGAGCTTGCGGTAGGCGCCCGCGGGGGCGTCCTCGGGCAGCCCGTACGCCTCGCGCAGGATGCCGAACAGCCGGGGTTCGTCGCCGGGGAACGCGTCGGGCGCGCCGGCTCCGCGGATCAGGATCAGCCCGGCCGAGAACGGCCCCACGCCGGGCAGCGCGCGCAGTTCGGCCAGGGCGTCCTCGGGGGTGAGCGAGCGCAGGTGCTCGGTGGTGAGCACGCCGTCGAGCGCCGCCCGCGCCAGGCCGCGCAGCCACTCCTCCTTCTGTGCGGGCAGGCCGAGACCGCCCGCGTCCACCAGGCTCACGGGCGGCGGGAACGCCTGGTACGCCTGCCCGTCCACGGTGACGGCGGCGCCGTACCGGTCGGCGATGCGCTGCTTGACGCGCGAGGCAATGAGCATCGACGAGCGCTGCACGATCACCGCCCAGCAGGCCGCCTCCCACGGGCTCCAGAAGCAGACCGGCCGCAGCCCGGGGCGGTCCCGCTGCACGTCGCCGAGGACCGGGTCGGCCGCGCCGAGCTCGGCGAAGCCGGTGGCGTCCACGTCGAGGGAGAGGATGCGCGCGATCTCGCCCCGGATCGCCGGGCCGGGGGCGCGGGTGGTGGTGACGGCGACGCCGCCGGGGGCGGCGGTGACGCTCACCCCGATCGGCAGCCAGTCGGACTCGGCGCAGTAGGCGAAGCGCAGCGTCCGGCCGTCGGAGGGCAGCGCGCTGGTGGCCGGCCAGTCCTCGACGAAGCGCAGCGCGGCGCCGAAGTCGAACGGGCCCTTCGCGGTGAGCGTGAATCCGTGCGTGGTCATGGGCCGTATGGTAGGCGCCGCGGCGGCATGGTCCCTGGTGGGGCCGGGCCTGCGCATCACGGGGCCCGGCGGGGGCAGCGGGCGGGCATGAGGAAGTTCATGAAGATCTTCGTGGCGCGCTGGCTGGCCCGTACCCCCTGGGGGCTGGCGATCATGGCCGCCGCCTACCTGCTCGGACGGCGGAGGAGGCAGGCCGGGCGGCCCGCCGGACGGCCGACCGGCCGCCGGCGGGCGCGCCGCGAGCCCGCCCACCACCGCCGCTAGTCCCGCACGGAGGCGGGACGCCGGCGGTCGCCCTCCGCGGCCGCCGGTCCTCTGTCCCAGGTGCGGTAGAGGACGGACCGCGCGGCCACCACCACGCAGAACACCCCGAGCAGCAGCCCCCACGTCACGTCCGAGAAGAAGTGCATGCCGCGGTAGAGCCGGGAGAAGGCGACGATCAGCGGGGCGGCGATCCCGATCGTCCAGATCACCACCTGCAGGGCCCGGTTGCGCACGTGCGTCGTCAGCACCAGCGCCAGCCCGCAGTAGAACGCGACGGCGGCGCTGACGTGCCCCGAGGGGAAGCTGGAGGTGGGCGGCGCGGGGTCGAGGTGGGGCACCGGCGGACGGCTGCGGCCGACGGGCTCGGTGGTGGCCAGGAAGACCAGCGACTGGCCCCAGACCGCCGCGATCATGAAGATCGACTCCCGCCAGCGCTTGTAGACCAGCCGGAACAGGATCACCGCCACCGCCGTGAACGCCACGACGTACGGCGTGTCCGACAGGCTGGTGCCGTAGTCGGTGAGCGTGTTCCACAGCGACGTGCGGATGGAGGCGAAGTCCTTGCTCACCGCCACGTCGCCGGGCTGGGGGACGCCGACGATGAGCAGCCCCATGCCGTACGTGACGGCGCCCATCAGCACCAGAGGTAACACCAGCGTCAACGCGTAGTACCGGACATGCTCAGCTTTGCTCATCGGGCACCTTCACCGGTTCGGGTTCCATACCTTCGGTCAGCGGCGCGGTGGGCCGTCTGCCCGTGTCGCGCCGCCACGTCTCGAACGCCGCCGCGGTCGCGGCGATCACCGCCACGCCCAGCACGACCCCCGCCACGACGTCGCTCACCCAGTGCACGCCGAGGGCGATCCTGGTGAAGCCCACCGAGACCACCACGAAACAGGCCAGCACCCAGGCGAGCCGGCGCCCCCACCGGGGCAGCATCGGCAGCAGGAGCAGGGTGACGACCCCGGCCCCGAGCGTCACGTTGACCGCGTGGCCGGAGGGGAAGGAGTCGCCGGGCGCCAGCGCGACGGGGTCGGGCAGGTGCGGCCGCACCCGCGCGACGAGGATCTTCAGGCCGAGCCCGATCAGGCCGCCCGCGGTCACGGTCGTGATCGCCCACAGGGCCAGCCTGCGCCTGCCGTGCATCAGCAGCCAGACGGTGAACGCCGCCACCGCGACGCGCCACGGCCACGGCCCGAACAGGTCGGTCCAGACGATGAGCACCCTGGTCACGCCGGGATGGGCGAGCGCGTACTCGTGCAGTTCATGGGCCACCCCGGCGTCCAGCCGGTTGAGCGGCATCTTGGCCACGACGAGCAGCAGGGAGAACGGGATCATGATGAGCGCGACGGCGAACGCCGCGACCGTCATCCGTGGTCCCAGCCTGTCGAGCAGGAATGTCTTCATCAGAACCTCCGCGATCTCCGCAGCTCCGGCGGCCGGCCGTCGGGGTCGACGGCGAACCGGTAGAGCGGCATGGCCATCGCCCTGCGCACCCGGGACAGCGTGGGGGCCGGGTGCGGGCGTAACCGGCCGGACGGGCGCGGGCCCCGGCAGCCGGCCGAGTGCCAACCCTCCAGCCGGGCCGCCGACTCGGCGAACGCGTCGAACGCGGCGACCGGGTCGCACAGCTCGTCCCGGCCGGACTCCGACTCCTCGTCCAGGTGCTCGGCCATGAGCGCCAGCCGCAGGTCGCGGGCGAACCGCAGGGCGCCGTGCGGCGGTCTCGGGTCCTCCCGCTCGTCCAGGACGGCGCAGCTCAGCTCCGAGTCGTAGGTCCACGAGCGCAGGTTGACGTTGTCCGACCCGACCGACGCCCACACGTCGTCCACCACGCACACCTTGGCATGCACGTAGACGGGGGTGCCCTGGTGGTTCTCCAGATCGTAGATCGCGACCCGGTCGCCGCCGGCCCGCATCAGCCGGTCCAGCGCCTCGACCCGGCCGATCAGGCTCGCCGGGCCGGCCAGCCAGCCGTCCTGGTCGGGGTGGCGGGGCACCACGATGATCATGCGCAGCTCCGGCTCGCGCTCCAGCGCCTGGGCGAACGGCTCGATCACGTCCGTGGACCACAGGTACTGGTCCTCCAGGTACACCAGCGACCGGGCCCTGCCGAGCACCTTGTGGTAGGCGTGCGCGATGCTGCGCTCGCCGTCCGGCGCGAACGGGTACGCGCTGTGCCGGGCGGGATAGGTGCGCAGGAGCTGCACGTGGTGCGTGCCCGCGGGCGGGGGCGGCGGGCCCGGGTCGGGCAGCGGGGGAGCGTCGTCCAGCTTGCTGAAGTGGTCGCGCAGGCGGCGCAGCGGGTCCCTGGTCTCCGGGGCCGGGTCCTCCCAGCGCTCGCAGAAGGTCTTCTCCACCTCGGCGACCGCCGGTCCGCGGATGGCGAGCTGGATGTCGTGCCAGGGCGGGCGGGGGCCGTACACGTCGGGCATCGGGCAGGACTGCGGGTCGCCCAGGTGTTCGGCGTCGTCGCGGCGGCTGTGGCACAGGTCGATGCCGCCGACGAAGGCCACGTCCGCCGAGGGGTCGCGGTCGTGGCGGAGGATGACGAACTTCTGGTGGTGCGAGCCGCCCGGCTTGGTCCGGGTGTCCAGCAGCGCCTGCCCGTGCGCGTTCTCGATCTTCTCGCCCAGGTGCCGGTTCTCGGCCGCGCTGAACCGCAGGCGGTCCAGGTGGGAGCGCCAGATGAGGCCCCTGACGACGGCGCCGCGCTCGGCCGCCGCCCCGAGGGCGGCGCTCACCGTGGGGCCGTCGTCGGTCAGCCGCTCGTCGGGGTCGCCCCGCCAGTCGGCGAACAGCAGCAGGTCGTCCTTGCGCAGCGCTTCCAGACAGCTCTTCAGCTCGGCGAAGTACGTGGCGCCGTGGATCAGCGGCCGTACGTCGTTGCCGCTGGACCACGCGTCGAGGCCGGTCGCCCGGTTGTCGCGTTCCTCCTCGGTGAGGAACCAGTCCTGGATGCGCATTCGGCCACCGCTACCCGCACAAAAGCCATCAATAACCCGGTAAAGCCCGGGTAGTGCGGGAGGAGTGTCCCCCACTATCGCGGTTGTCGCACATCAGAAGAAGATCCTCGGCGCCGGCCTGGACCGGCTGCGCGTGCTGCTCACCGAGCGGGACGTCGGCGAGCTGATCTGGCACGAGGTGCCCAAGAGCAAGAAGGCGCCCAAGAAGGTGCGCAAGGCGCTCAAGGCGGGCGCGGAGCTGGTGTTCGTCTGGGGCGGTGACGGCATGGTGCAACGCTGCGCCGACGCCATGGCCGGCTCCGGCGTGCCGATGGCGATCCTGCCCGCCGGGACGGCCAACCTGTTCGCCGGCAACCTGGGCATCCCCACCGACCTGGAGGAGTCCGTACGGATCGGCTTCGAGGGCCGCCGTGCCGAGCTGGACCTCGGGGTGCTCAACGGCGAGCACTTCGCGGTCATGGCCGGGGCCGGGTTCGAGGCCGAGATGATCGCCGAGGCCGACGGCAAGGCCAAGCGGAAGTTCGGCAAGCTGAGCTACGTCAAGGCCGCCGTCCGGCACGTCGGCGGGCCCCTGGTGCCGATGACGGTCAAGGTCGACGGGTCCACCTGGTTCGAGGGGGAGGCGAGCTGCCTGCTGCTCGGCAACGTGGGCACGATCGCCGGTGGGGTCGAGGCGTTCGACGACGCCCGGCCCGACGACGGCTGGCTGGAGGTCGGGCTGTCCACGGCCAAGGGGCCGATCCAGTGGGCCCGGGTGATGGGCAAGATGGCCGCCGGACGGTCGGAGGACTCGCCGTTCGTGCGCATCACCCGGGCGCGCAAGGTGTCGGCCCGGTTCGGCTCGCCGATGACGTACGAGCTGGACGGCGGCGACCGCGAGGCCACCACCAAGATCAAGGCGAAGGTGGCCCCGGGCGCGCTGACCGTCTGCCTGCCGTCCTAGCCGGCGCGGGCGGCGTCCATGACCCGCGCGGCGTCGCGCTCGAAGGAGGCGCGGGCGCCGAGCGTCAGGAGGCCGCCCACGATCATGGGGACGACCAGCAGGTACATGCCGCCGATCAGCGAGCCGAACCGGTCGGAGGCGATGCCGACGACGAGCGAGCCGAACGCCCCGGCCGCCGTGATGAGCAGTTGCAGGACGGCGAAGCCGAGACCGCGCGCGGCGGCCGGGACGACGTCGGCCAGGCAGGCCGTCATGTTCGGGATCGCGATCGACATGAGCGAGCAGGCCAGCAGGACCAGCGCGGTCATCGGGCCGATCGAGTCCATGGCCAGCGCGCCGGCCAGGACGGCCGCGCCCGCCGTGATGCCGCCGCCGCCGGCCAGCAGCCTGCCGCCCTTGCGGGTGCCGTGCCACCTGCGGCCCAGCCAGGAGCCGACCAGGGTGCCGGCCAGCGTTCCGGCGATGGTGATCAGGCCGCTCAGCGAGCCGGCGGCGCCGACGCCGACGCCGTACTCGCGGACCATGAGCGTGGGCAGCCAGTAGAAGATCCCGGCCAGGCCGAGGGTGAGCAGGCCCAGCCCGACGCAGACGAACAGCAGCGTCGGGATGCGGATGACCTGCCCGAACTGCTGCCAGAAAGGCGCCTTGGGCGACGCGGCGCCCTCAGGCGATCCTGTGGTTTCTGCGGGGGCTCCGGCGACCATCCGGTCCAGGTCGCCGCGGCCCGGCTCGCGCAGGAACCACACGAGCACCGCCGTGAGCACGCCGGGCACCACCATCACCAGGAACGCGGTGCGCCAGGAGAACACCTCGGCCAGCACGCCGCCCAGCAGCGTGCCGATGCCGCCGAGGTAGGTCGTGACGCGGGTCAGCCCGTACGCCTTGGCCCGGCTGACCGGCGGGTAGTAGTCGGCGAGCAGGCTGCCGGCCGCCGGGTTGTCGATGTTCTCGGCCGCCGCGAGCAGCACCCGCATCAGGTAGAACATCACGAAGCCGGTGGCCAGGCCCGAGCCGAGCGTGGCGACGGCCCACAGCAGCACGACCACCGCGATGATCCGCGTCCGGCTGAACCGGTCGGCCAGGAAGCCCGCGGGCAGGGAGACGATCGCGGCGGCCAGCGCCGCGGCGGTCGGGATCGAGCCCGCGGCGGTGTCGCTGAAGCCCCACTCCTTCTGGACGAGCGGCAGCACCCCCGACAGCAGGTTGTACTCCATGCGGTCCACGAGCCCGACGACGAAGAGCACGACCAGCGGCGCCCAGCCGAACGGCGCCCTGGTCCGCGCGTCGATGACGCCGGCACGCGGCGAACCCAACGTCCTGACCATGCCCACCCTTCCCGTAGGAAAATCTAGAATTCTGTTCTAGGCGAACGTTCTAGCCAGAGTGGCAGAAGTCACACGATTCGTAAATGGGCGTTTTCTGGGAAATTTCGCAGTTTGGGGCTCATGTACGGTGATCGCATGAATCCTGGGCAGGTCACGGGCGCGATGCTGGTCGCCGGCACCACCTCCGACGCGGGCAAGAGCGTGGTCACCGCCGGGATCTGCCGCTGGCTGGCCCGCCAGGGCGTGCGCGTGGCGCCCTTCAAGGCCCAGAACATGTCGCTCAACTCCTACGTCACCGCCGGCGGCGCCGAGATCGGCCGCGCCCAGGCCATGCAGGCCCAGGCCGCCGGGCTGGAACCGGTCGCCGACATGAACCCCGTCCTGCTCAAGCCGGGCAGCGACCGCCGCAGCCAGGTCGTGCTCCTGGGCGAGCCCGTCGCGGACGTGGACGCCATGGAGTACGGCGCGCTCAAGGACCTCCTGCGGACCACCGCCCTGGCCTCGCTGGACCGGCTGCGCGCCCAGTACGACGTGGTGATCTGCGAGGGCGCCGGCAGCCCCGCGGAGATCAACCTGCGCCGCGGCGACATCGCGAACATGGGCCTGGCCAGGGCCGCCGGGCTGCCCGTCGTCGTGGTCGGCGACATCGACAGGGGCGGCGTGTTCGCCGCCTTCCACGGCACGGTCGCGCTCCTGGACGCGGCCGACCAGGCCCTTGTCTCAGGGTTCGTGGTGAACAAGTTCCGGGGCGCCCGCGAGCTGCTCGAACCCGGCCTCGACATGATCAGGAAGCTCACCGGCCGGTCGGTGTACGGCGTGCTGCCCTGGCTCGACGGCCTCTGGCTGGACGTCGAGGACTCCCTCGCGCTGGACAACCGCCGGGTCGCGACCGGCCGGCCGCTGGGCAGGCAGACGTTGCGCGTGGCGGTCGTCCGGCTGCCCCGGATCTCCAACTTCACCGACCTGGACGCCCTGGCCGCCGAGCCCGGCGTGGTGGTGCGCTTCGTGACCGACCCGGTCGAGCTGGACGACGCCGACCTGGTGGTGCTGCCGGGCTCGCGGGCCACGGTCGAGGACCTGGCCTGGCTGCGGCGCACCGGCCTGGCCGACGCCCTGCTCGCGCGGCGCGGGCCCGTCCTCGGGATCTGCGGCGGGTTCCAGATGCTCGGCCGGGAGATCGTGGACGAGGTCGAGTCGCGGGCGGGCCGGGTGGACGGGCTCGGGCTGCTGCCGGTGCGCGTCGAGTTCGCACCGGACAAGCGGCTCGCCCGGCCGGTCGGGCAGGCCTACGGGCAGCCGGTCAGCGCGTACGAGATCCACCACGGGCGGGCGACGGTCGAGGGCGGCGAACCCTTCCTGGACGGCTGCCGTGCCGGCGACGTTTGGGGCACCACCTGGCACGGCGCCCTGGAGAACGACGCCTTCCGCCGGGCCTTCCTGGCCGACGTGGCCGAACGGGCCGGGCGCGCCTTCGTCCCCGCCCCGGACACCGACTTCGGCCGCCTGCGCGAGGCCCGCCTGGACGCCCTGGGCGACCTGGTCGAGCAGCACCTGGACACCGACGCCCTGCTCGGCCTGCTGCGCGACGGCCCGGCCCCCGTGCCCTACCTGCCGCCGGGCGCCCCCTCGGCCTGATCCCGCCGGGAACGCTCGCCCTGGGCGGTGATCCAGGCGTCGATCTCCTCCCAGTGGGAGTACAGCCAGCGGACCTGGCTCTCCCGGTCGTCCCTGGGCACCTCGGCCGCCGGCACCCGCCACCACCTGGCCGTGATCCGCGCCGCGTACGGCAGCCTGCGCCACACGTCGCCGATGGTGACGAGGTCGTCCAGGCCGGTGTGCGCGACGAAGACCACGTCGGCCTCCGGGCAGGCGGTGATCGCGGCGATGGCCCCGTTCGGGCGGGGCGGCAGCAGGTGGATCATGCCGCGCGCCCGCTCCGCCTCCTCGGCCAGCCCCTTGTCCTCCAGCCGGCGGATCGCCAGCCGCCGCCGGCGCGGGGTGAAGTTGCCGCCCTCGGGGAAGATCACCAGCGCGTCGCGGTCGTCCATGGTCGCCGACAGCCGCCGGATCTCCTCGATCACCCGCTCGCGTCCGGACCGCCGCGGCACGAAAGCGTTCGGCAGGCGGTTGACCACGACGTCGAGCGACGGGTCGTACTGGAGGGCGGCCTTCATGACGATGCGCGGGTGCCGCCCGTACACCGCCAGCAGGTGATAGATCAGCAAGAAGGAGTCGCCCGGCCCGGCGTGCCGGGAGAGCACCACGACCGGGCGGCTCAGCCGGGCGGCGCGCTCCTGCGGGGTGGGCGCGGGCTCCTCGACGTCCACGGTCAGCCGGAAGATCCGCACCGCCGCCGCGTACACCTTGGCCAGGAACCAGCGGATCAGCGCGTAGTGCCGCTCCTGGCGCCGGGCCCGCCCGAACGCCCCCGACAGCCACAGCCCGAGGCACGCGATGAGCACCGCCGACTCCAGCGTCAGCCAGGCCGCGCCGAACCAGACGAACCGCAACCCCCTGCGCTGCGGCGGCGGCAGCCGCAAGGACGCCCCGAACGTGACCAGCAGCCACAACGGCAACGTCACCAGCACCACCACGGTGACCACGATGACGAGCGGAGCCAGCACGATCCGGCGGACGATACGCGGTGGGATCAACGGCGCCTCCCTGAGGTCTGCCTGCCCTGAGGCCCTGCCTTCATCCTCCTCTTGTCCGCAGATAGTGCGAAGAAGCCTGGTGCGCCCGCTCGATGTAGGTGGAGATCTGGGACAGGTCGCGGTAGCGCAGGGTCGACAGCGGCGCGGCGACCCCGGCGGGCAGCACGTGCACCTCCACCCCCGGCGGCAACGTGGCCATCTCCTCGGCGAACCGGTAGCGCCGCGCGATCTCGAACGCCACCATCCCCACCTCCCAGAACCGCCGGGGCGCGGTCAGCGGGCGCTCGATCCGGCCGACGTGCAGCACGTAGACCCGCCTGGCCCCGAGCTGCACGGCCCGCCCGACGGGGATGCTGTGCACCAGCCCGCCGTCGAAGAAGTGCTCCCCGCCGATCTTCACGGGCGGCAGCAGCCCCGGCACCGCGCACGACGCCAGCACCGCCTCCACCAGCGGCCCGCTGGCGAACCAGTGGGCCGCGGCCCGCTCCACCGAGGCCGCCACGCACTGGAACGGCACCGCCAGCTCCTCGATCAGCTCCGTGCGCACCGTCCCGGCCAGCACCTCCCGCAGGGGACCGTTGGGATGCAGGTGGGTGCCGGTCCTGGCCAGCGTGGACAGCCGCGTCACCCACGACCCGGCGAACGCCGTGCGCACGACGTCGGACCGCCACAACGAGGTCAGCCGGTCGACCGCCCGCGCGGGGTCGGCGGCGATGAGCGCGCCGTTGAGCGCCCCCACCGACGTGCCGACGACCACGTCGGGCCGGATGCCGAAGTCGTCGAGCGCCTGGAGCATGCCCACCTCGTGAGCCCCCAGCACGCCACCGCCACCGAGCACGAACGCCGTCTCCACGTTCCTCACCCTGCCCATCTCACGCTGCCCATTCTCGTTGCCGTGTCCCGGAAGAAAACCGGCCATGACGCTGCCGACTTCGGCCAGTGACCCCACCACCGCCCCGGCGGGACGATTCCGGCATGACAGCAGTGGTACAGGCCGAAGGGCTGACCAAGTACTACGGCGGGCGGCGCGGCCTCGAAGACCTCACGCTGGAGATCCGGCCCGGCGAGATCTTCGGCTACCTCGGGCCCAACGGCGCCGGCAAGACCACCACGATCAGGTTGCTGCTCGACGTGATCAGGCCCACGCGCGGCACGGTCCGCGTGTTCGGCCACGATCCGCGCGCCGCCGCCACCCGCGCCCGCATCGGCTACCTGCCCGGCGAGCTGGCCCTCGAAGGCCGCGACCGGGCCCGCGACTACCTGGGCTTCCTCGGCCGCGTCCGCGGCGGGGTGCCGGGCAGCCGCATCGAGGAGCTGGCCGAACGGTTCGACGCCGACCTGTCGGTGCCGATGCGCAAGCTCTCCAAGGGCAACAGGCAGAAGGTCGGGCTGATCCAGGCGTTCATGCACGAGCCGGAGTTCCTCATCCTCGACGAGCCGACCAGCGGGCTCGACCCGCTCGTCCAGCAGGAGTTCCTGGCCATGGTCCGGGAGGTGCGGGCGGCCGGCCGGACCGTGCTCATGTCCTCGCACGTGCTGGCCGAGGTGGAGAGCGTCTCCGACCGGGTCGGCATCGTCCGCGCGGGCCGCCTGGTGACCGTGGAGAACGTGGCCGCGCTGCGCGAGAAGGCCGTACGCCGGATGGAGCTGCACTTCGACGCCCCGGTGCCGGCGTCGGCGTTCGAGGGCCTGCCGGGGGTGCGCGACCTGCGGGTGGAGGGCGCCAGCGTCCGGTGCACGATCGACGGCCGTCCGGACGCCCTGGTCAAGGCCGCCGCCCGGTTCACCGTCGTCCATCTGGTCAGCGCCGAGCCCGACCTGGAGGAGATCTTCCTGACCTACTACAGCGAGGAGGACCGGCACCATGATCACCAAGAGTCTGCGTGACCACCGCCGGGCCCTGATCTGGTGGACCGTCGGCATCAGCGCGTTCATGGCCCTCTACATCAGCATCTTCCGCAGCGTCAGCCAGGACCCGAGAACGTTCAACCAGCAGGCCCTGGCCAAGTACCCCGGCCCGCTCAGGGACCTCATGGGCGGCATGCCCGACCTGGCGCTCGGCGTCAACTTCCTGCAGACGGTCGTCTACCAGCTCTTCGTCCCGATGTTGTTCGTCGTCCTCGCCACCATGCTGGCCAACCGGGCGATCGCCCAGCCGGAGGAGGCCGGGACGCTGGAGCTCGTCGTCACGCTGCCGGTGGACCGCAAGCGGCTGGTGCTCCAGCGGTTCTGCGCGCTGGCGCTGGCGCTGCTGGCGGTGTTCGCCGTGACGCTGGCCGTGGCGTGGGCGGCCGGGGACGCGGCCGAGCTCGGGGTGCCGTTCGACCGCGTCCTGGCCGCGCACGTCGGGGTGCTGCTGCTCGCGCTGTTCTTCGGCACCGTGGCCCTGACCGTGGGCGCGGTGACCGGCCGCAGGATGATCGCCTCGTCCGTCGTCGGCGTGTGGGTGGCGGCCGGGTACATCGTCGTCACGCTCGGCCGTGGCGTGGCGGCCATCGCCTGGCTGAAGTGGCTCTCGCCGTTCCACTACTACGCCGAGGGCCGGCCGCTCTATGAGGGCCTGCCGGTCGGGGACTACCTTGTGCTGGCGGGAGCGACGGCAGTGCTCGCGCTCACCGCGATCCTGTCCTTCGACAGGCGTGACGTAGGAGTGTGATGGTGCTCTCCAGGATGCCCGCCGACCTGCTCGGCGGGCATCGCCAGGTGCTGGCCGGGGCGGCCGCCGGGCGTCCGCCCTCGCGGGCGGCGCTCGACGCCTGCCGCGCCGACGGCACGCGCGCCGCCGAGCAGGGCGTCCCACTGCGGACGCTGGTCGACGGCGCGCTCGCCGCCGCCGAGGGGCTGCCGGACGTGCTGCCCGCGCTGCGCAGGGCCGTCTCGGCGCTCATGGAGGGGTACGAGCTGGCCCAGCTCGCCGCCCTCAGAGGCGAGGAGACGGCCCGCAGGGAGTTCGTGGACGACCTGCTCCAGGGACGGGCCGAGCGGCTGGCCGAACGGGCCGAGCACTTCGGCCTCCGGCTGGCCGAGTCGTACGTGGTGGCCGCCGCCCGCGGGCTGCGCGACGGCGACCAGGACCGCATCGAGCGCGACCTGATCGCCCGGTTCGGCTCGCACAACGTGCTGGTGGCGGTGCGCGAAGGGCTGCTGGTGTGCGTCGTGCCCGCCACGCTGCCCGCCGCCGTGGGGGAGTTCACCCATCACGTACGCGCCCGCTTCCCGGCCGGATGGCGGGTCGGCGTCGGACGGCCGCACCGCGGGCCGGGCGGCGTCGTGACCTCCTTCAGGGAGGCGGCCGGGGCGCTGGAGCTGGCCGACGCGCTGCGGCTCACGCTCGACGTGGTCAAGGCCGCCGACCTGCTGGTCTTCCCCGTGCTGCTGCGCGACCGCGGCGCGATCGAGGACCTGGTGACCAGCGTGCTGAGCCCGCTGCTGCACGCCAGGGGCGGGCACGAGCCGCTGGTCGAGACGCTGGAGGCGGTCTTCGCCGCGCACGGCAACCAGGCGGCGGCCGCCCGCAGGCTGCGGATCAGCCCGCGGGCGGTGACGTACCGACTGGAACGCATCCGCCGGCTGACCGGCTTCTCGCCCGACGACCCCACCCAGCGCTTCACCCTGGAGACCGCGGTCCTGGGCGCGCGGCTGCTGGACTGGCCGTGGGATCAGTCGTGAAGGGCGAGCCGGAGCCCGAACCCGACGATGACCACGCCGGTCACCCGGTCGAGGATCCGCCGTACGCGGGCCGACCGCAGGACGTCGCTCATCAGCGAGGCGAACCCGATCAGCACCGCGCTCCAGGCCAGCCCCTCGGCCACGTGCACCCCGGCCAGCAGCAGCCCCATCGCCGCGTGCGGCGCGCCGGCCGGGATGAAGTGCGGCAACATCGCCACGTAGAACGCCCCCACCTTGGGGTTGAGCAGGTTCGTGAGCAGGCCGCGCCGCAACCCCTTGCCGAAGCCGAACGCGTGCCGCCCGTCCTCCTCCTCGCCCGCCCGCGCCTTGGCGAGGAGCATGCGCACCCCCATCCACACCAGGTACGCCGCCCCCGCCCAGCGCAGGACGTCGTAGGCGAACCGCGAGGCCGCCAGCAGCGCCGACAGCCCCGCCGCGGTGAGCACGCCCCAGACCAGCGTGCCGAGCTGGATGCCCAGCACCACCCCCCAGGCCGCCTGCCTGCCGGTGAGCAGCGACGTGCGCAGGGTGAGAGCCGTGTCGAGCCCCGGCGTGATCGTCAGGAGCGCGACGACGGCAGCGAACGACCAGACTGCCGCATTGATGTCCACAAGGGGCGAGCGTAGCGCTAGGGAATCAACAGCAACTTTCCGGTCGTACGCCGGGCGGCCAGGTCCTCGTGGGCCCGTCGTGCTTGGGCCAGCGGGTAGCGCTCGGACACGTTGATCCTGAGCTGCCCCGAGGAGATCCAGCCGAACAGGTCGGCGGCCCGCCAGAGCAGCTCCTCGCGCTCGGCGACGTAATGGACGAGTGTGGGCCTGGTCAGGAAGAGCGAGCCGGCGCGGTTGAGCACCTGCGGATCGAACGGCGGGACCGGGCCGCTGGCCGCGCCGTAGAGGGCCATGAGCCCGCGCGGGCGCAGCGCCTCCAGGCCGCCGTCGAACGTCGTCCTGCCGACGCCGTCGTAGACGACGTGGATCCGGCCGCGCAACGCGTCGGCGAACTCGTCGTAGCCCAGTACCTCGTCGGCCCCGGCCGCGCGGGCCAGCTTCTCCTTCTCCGGCGTGGAGACCGTGCTGTAGACCTTGGCGCCGCGCAGCTTGGCGACCTGGATCAGCAGCTGGCCCATGCCGCCGGCGCCGGCGTGCACCAGCACCTGGTCGCCCTCCTTGACGTCGTACGTCGAGTGGGTGAGGTAGTGGGCCGTCATGCCCTGGAGCATCGCCGCCGCGGCCAGCTCGGCGGACACGCCGTCGGGCACCGGCACCAGCCGGTCGGCCGGCACCACCGCCTTCTCCGCGTAGCTGCCCAGCACGCCGGCCCAGGCCACGGTGTCGCCGACGGCCGGCCCGTCGACCCCCGGCCCGACGGCCGAGACCACGCCGGCCCCCTCGGACCCGATCGGGGTCGGCACCGGGAGCGGGTAGGCGCCGGAACGGTGGTAGATGTCGATGAAGTTGACCCCGCTGGCCGCGACGTCGACCACGACCTCCCCGTCACCCGGCACCGGATCGGGACGCTCGACGTATTCGAGAACCTCTGGACCGCCCTGGGCGGAGACGATGATGGCATGCATCCCCCCAGTCAACTCCGCCCCGGCCCCCCACCGCCACCCCGGCCCCAGCGCGCCGCCAAGGGGATCCGGAGGATTGTCAGCACCCGCCACGGTCGTCTGGGCCACGCCCCCCGCGGCTCACCGCTTGGGCGCAACCGTCACTGGTCGGGGGTGGGCGAGGTGGGCAGGATGCGGGCCAGGGCGCCGGCTTCCAGGGCCACCCAGATCGCTCCGTCGGCACCGACCGTCAGCCCGTGCGGCTCACTGCTGCCGGCGGCGCCCGGCTCGCCCTGCCCGGCGCCCGGCTCGCCCTGCCCGGCGGTCGGCTCGCCCTGCCCGGCGGTCGCGGACGGCGGCACCGGCACCGTGGGCAGCGGGTGCTCCTCGATCGAGCCGTCGACCGTGATGCGGCCGAGACGCCCGGCGGCCCACTCGGTGAACCAGAGCGCGCCGTCGGGACCGGCCACGATGGCGTGCGGACGGCAGGCCCGATCGGGCAGCGGGAACTCGGTGATCTTCCCGGCCGGATCGATCCGGCCGACCTGCCCCGCGCCGATCTCCACGAACCACACGGCCCCGTCGGGCCCGAGCGTGATGCCCACGGGGGCGGCGCCCTCGGTGGGCAGCGCATGCACGGTGACCTCCCCGGACAGCGAGATCCGGCCGACGGCGTGGCCCTGGTTGATCGAGAACCAGAGCGCGTCGTCGCCGCCCACCGTGATGAAGGCGGGCATACCGCCCTCCACCGGCACGTCGAAGTCGGAGCGCTCGCCGTCGGCGCCGATGCGCCCGATGCGCCCGCTGCCCATCTGGGTGAACCACATCGCCCCGTCGGGCCCGGCGACGATCCCGTACGGCGAGTCGGCCGGGTACGCGGTGACCTGGCCGTCGCCGGTGATGCGGCAGACCCGGCCGCCCTTGCCCTCGGTGAACCACATCGCGCCGTCGTGGCCGGGCACGATCACGCCGGGCTGCCCGTCGGCCGGGTCGAGCTGATGGATCACCGGCTCGTGCCCCGGCACCAGCCTGCCGACACGGCCCTGGTGGACGAGCGTGAACCAGAGCGCGCCGTCGGCGGCGGTGGCCACGCCGTAGGGCGAGCCCGCGGAAATCATGGTCAACATATGTGTCCCCCTGTCAGTCGGATCTCGGTGCCCGTGAAACGGCGCCTCAGCGCCCGGTCGTGCGTGACCATGACCACCGCCCCCGGGTAGGCGGCGAGCGCGTGGTCGAGCTCGTCGGCCAGGACGGGCGACAGATGGTTGGTCGGTTCGTCGAGCAGCAGCAGGTCGTGCTCCCTGATGAGCAGCCTGGCCAGCGACAGCCGGCGCCGCTGGCCGACCGAGAGCTCGCCCACCCGCCGGTCGAGCGCGTGCGCGGGGAAGAGGCCGGTGTCCAGCAGGGCCGCGCGCCGCTCGTCGGCGTAGCCGTCGTGCCCGAACGCGGCGAGCACGGCCAGGCCGGGATCGAGGTCGTCGTCCTGGGGGAGGTGGCCGGCCCGGCGCCCGGCGCGCTCGGCCAGGACCCGCAGCAACGTGGACTTGCCCGCCCCGTTGGGCCCGCTCACCAGCACCCGCTCGCCCGGCCGGACGATCAGCGACCCGACGTGGAGCCGGTCGCCGACGTGCACGTCACGCAACTCCACCAGGGGCGCGGCCGCGGCCGGACCGTCGCCCGCCGGACCGTCGCCCGCCGGACCGTCGCCCGCCGGACCGTCGCCCGCCGGACCGTCGCCCGCCGGACCGTCGCCCGCCGGACCGTCGCCCGCCGG
>NZ_JBEZGC010000011.1:0-138870 GCF_040649795.1 Nonomuraea sp. NPDC048881 | reverse complement strand
GACCATTGCTCACCGGAGCGTTGCCCGCCGGAGCGGGAGCGCGGAAGGCGGCCCGGAAGCGGAGCGGGGCCGGCGGGCGGGGGACCGGGTCGTCCTCCAGGCGGCGCAGCCGCTCGTGGGCGTTGCGCACGCGGGTGGCCACCGAGCTCTGGACGCGGCCCGCGTTGCGGTCGTAGGCCATCTTGTTGTTGTCCCTCATGGCCCGTCCGGCCGCCACGCGGTGGGCGGTGGTGGCGGCGTGCTCGCGCACCTGCCGGACCTCCTCGCACCAGGCCGCGTACGCCTGCTCCCACCGCGCCCGCGCCGCCGCCTTGGCGGCCAGGTAGCCGCTGTAGCCGCCGCCGAACCGGGTGACGGCCCCCTCCTCGACCTCCAGGACGGCGGTGGCCACCCGGTCGAGGAAGACCCGGTCGTGGGAGACCACGACCACGGGCCCCCGGTGACCGCGCAGCCGCTCTTCGAGCCAGGTCAGCGCCGGCTCGTCGAGGTGGTTGGTCGGCTCGTCGAGCAGCAGCGTGGCGGGGTCGGCGGCCAGCACGCAGGCCAGGCCCAGGCGGGCGCGCTCGCCGCCCGACAGGCTCGACAGCACCCGGTCACGGGCGACGTGCGCCAGGCCGAGGCCGTGGAGGGCCTTGTCGATGCGCGCGTCGGCCGTGTAGCCGCCGCGGGCCTCGTAGGCGGTCAGCAGCTCGCCGTATTCGCCCATGACGTCGTCGGTGAGCGCCGACTCCAGCTCGCGCAGCCTTCGCTCCATGGCCCGCAGACCGGCGAGCGCGTGGTCGACCGCCTGCTGGACGGTGTGACCGGGCGGCAGGCCGAGCGTCTGGCCGAGATGGCCGACATCGCCGGTGACGCCGGTGACGCCGGTGATGGTGATCTCGCCGTCGTCGGGCTGTTCGACGCCGGCGAGCAGCCGGAGCAGGGTGGACTTGCCTGAGCCGTTCTCGCCGACGACGGCCAGGCGCTCGCCGGGCCCCACGGACAGGGACACGTCGGTGAGCACGACGCGGTCGCCGTACGACTTGCCGAGGCTTCGGACGTTGATCAGGATGGAACTCCAATCGCAACTGTTGTAGCTTTAGTTTGGCACAGGTGGAGCCGCAAACGCAACTGGAGTAGGTTTTGGAACCGAGCAGACGTCCTGGAGGGCGCAGCGCGCGAGTTCGCGACGCCGTGCGCCAGGCGACCCTGGCCGAGCTGGCGGCCCATGGCTTCCGCGGCCTGACGGTCGAGAACGTGGCCGAGCGGTCGGGCGTGCACAAGACCACCGTCTACCGGCGGTGGGGCAACGTGGAGGGCCTCATCTCCGACGCCCTGGAGCTGGCCAAGGACGAGCCGTGGCCGATCCCCGACACCGGCTGCGTCGAGGGCGACCTGCGGGCGGTCGTCCAGCTCGTCCGCGGCGGGTTCGCCGACCCGGAGCTGGGGCCGGTGTCGTCGGCGTTCGTGGCGGCGGCCGTCCAGAGCCCGGAGGCGGCGCGGGCCCTGCACGAGTTCTTCGCCGCCCGGCACGACCAGTCGGCCGAGGTGGTGCGGCGCGCGATCGCCCGTGGCGAGCTGCCCGACGTCGTCGACGTCCGGGAGGTGATCAGGGTGGCCGTCGCCCCGGTCTACTACCGGCTGTTCGTCGCGCACGAGCCGGTGAGCGAGCGGGACGCCGACCGCGCCGCCGACGCCGCCCTGGCCGCCGCACGCGCCGGGATCCTCTGAGAACCCCGATCAGAGCGGCGACCGCAAGAAGCGACCGACGCAACCGGCACCGCGAAGAGGCGGCCGCGGGCTGGTCAGTGGCGGCGGGGGCGGAGCCGGTCGAGGAAGCGCCGGGCCTTCTCCTGGTTCTGCGGGTCTCGGGCCATGCGCTTGGCCTTCTCGACGGTCTGCCTGCCTTCAGGGCTGCGCAGGTACGCGCGCACCCGGTCCATGAGCTTCGCCATCCACACCCCCTACCCCGATGGCCGCCGGGAACGCGGCCCGCCGCTCTACGGCTCCTTCTGCCCCCGCAGCTCGAAGTCGTCGAACGTCATCTTCAGCGACGACTCGCTGTCCTTGGGCGTACGCGCGAACAGGCCGACGTACCCGTTGCCGAGCCCGTTGGGGTCGTCGGCCTGCTGCACCCGTTTGTCGTTCACCCACATCGTCAGCCGCACCCCGGTGCCGCGCTGCTCGCACGAGGCCACGATGCGTATCCGGCCCTCCGGCTTGGCCACCTTGGCGGGCTGGGTCAGCGTGCCGCCCGCGCCGTCGTACACGCGGCGGATCCGCGCGTTCCCCTCGGTGTCGAGGCCGAACTCGTAGTAGGTGTCGTCGTCGTCGGAGTTGTGGCAGTAGATGCCGTACTCGCCGCTGCCGGCGTACTCCCGGATCTCGGCGGTGACGCCGACGACCACCGACGACGGCAACATCGGCGTGGGCGTGGCGGAGGGGTCGGGGGTGTTCGTGGGCGTGGCGACGAGGAAGGGGATGGGGGCCTTCGCCCACTGCTCCTCGCGGCCGTCTCCCACGTCGAGCCCGTACGTGCCGTCCGTGCGGTAGCCCTTGCTGCCCGTGGTGTCGGGGTCGTAGGTGCCGAGCCAGCCGCCGGAGGTCTGCGTGAAGTCCTCGCGGTACAGGACGCCCAGGTCGTCGGGCGGCCCGCTCGGAGTGAGCACCGCCCAGGCCGTCGCCGCGGCGGCCACCAGCACCGCCGCGGCGGCCGCGCCGATCCCGAGCAGCCTGCCGCGCCGCTTCGCCGCCGTGTCGGCCGCCGTGTTGGCCGCCGTGTCGGCCGCAGTGGGCGCGGCCTCGGTGAACGGGGTGGTGGCGTGCTGCCAGGCCACCTGCACGGTGTGCGCCGCCTGCTCGGGCGCCGCCGAGCGGCCCACGAGGTGGTCGAGGAGCTGCTGCGCGGTGGGCCGCGCGGCCGGGTCCTTGCGCAGCGCGGCCGCGACCAGCTCGCGCAGGCCGGGATCGACGTCGTCGAGGCGGGGCTCGGTGTTGAGCACCTGGTAGACGATGGAGGGCAGCGTGTCGCCGCCGAACGGCGCCCGCCCGCTCGCCGCGTACGCGATCAGGCAGCCCCACGAGAACACGTCGCAGGCAGGCGAGACCGGCTCGCCGCGCAGCACCTCGGGAGCCATGTACCGGGGCGTGCCGACCAGCTCGCCGGTGCCGGTGACGCCGCCCAGCGTGTCCAGCGCCCGCGCGATGCCGAAGTCGATCACGCGCGGCCCGACGGGGGACAGCAGCACGTTCGACGGCTTGAGGTCACGGTGGACCACCCCGGCGCCGTGGATGGCGGTCAGCGCGGTGGCCACACTGACGGCCAGCGCGTCGAGGCTGGAGCCGCGCAGCGGCCCCGACTGGCGTACGGCCTCCTCCAGATTGGGGCCCGGCACGTACTCGGTGACCACGTAGAGCAGGTCGCCGTCGAGCGCGGCCTCGATCACCGCGGCGGTGCAGAACCTGCGGACGCGGCGAGCGGCGTCGGCCTCCCGGCGGAAGCGCATCCGGAACTGCTCGTGCTGACTGAGCTCGGGATTGATCACCTTGATGGCGACCCGCTGCCCAGTGGGATCCTCGGCGAGGTGGACCGTGCCCATGCCGCCCCGCCCGAGCACGCTCAGCAGCCGGTAGCGCCCGATCTGGGATATATCACCGCTCACGGCGGCCCAGCTTACCGATCGCGGCTATCCGCCGCAGGACGCGCACGCGATGCGCGTACGCCGCGCGTACGACCAGGCCGCCACGGCCATCCCGGCGCCCCACACCACGTACCCGGGCACGGCCACCCAGAAGAACGCCTCGGGCAGATCGCCCCCGGAGAACGGCACGCCCCCGCTGAGCCGTTCGGCGACCATCTGCCCCAGCGCCACCCCGAAGTAGGCCAGCAGCCCGCCGGACACCCCCGCCCCCGGCCACAACACCAGCCGGCGCGGCACCGGACGCCCGGCCAGCCACGGCACCCATCCCGGCCACACCCGCCCGAACCGGTGGACGAGCGCCAGCGGCAGCAGCGTCCCGGCGAGCAGGAACTCGATCTCGAACGCCACCGCCCCGGCACGGTACGGCACGACGTCGAACCCGACGGCCGCCTGCGCCGCGATCCGCGCCAGGCAGCCGGCCACGGAGACGTAGGCCGCGGCGAAGGCCCACCCCGGCGTGCGCGCGAGCACCCGGGACGAACGCCGCCCGCACGCCCCGCAGGCCCCCGCGGCCCGCCGCCGGTAGGCCGCGGCGGACCGCCAGAGCAGCACCCCCGAGCCCACGCAGGCCGCCTTGCTGAGCGCCCCCGCCCACGAGAACGGCATGCCGAGCCCCGGGACGACCACCGACACCACGTCGAGCAGCAGCAGCGCCCCCGACACGATGAGCGCGCCGCCCACCGCCCACGCCAGCGCCGGCGGCGCCCATCCCAGCGGGCCGTCCGGGCGCGCGGCCATCAGGACGACCAGCGCCGCCGCGGCCGCCGCGCACAGGCCCACCGCGGCCCAGCCGGTGAACACGATCAGGTCGGACCCGATCGGCGACATCCGCTCCGGCATGTGGCCGAGCTCCCAGTAGACGCGCAGGCCGCCGTAGAGGACGACCAGTGCCAGCGCGACGGCGGGCGTCCTGACAATTCTCACGTCGGGGCTCATGCACGAGATCCTGCCGACGCGCGCGGGCCCGTCCCTCCCCTGCGGGAGGCGGGTTCATCCCCCGTGCGGGGGAGCGCCGCGCAGCCCGGCCCGCACCTGGGCCAGCCCGCGCGCGGGGTCCACCACCAGCACGCGGCAGCCCGCGGCGGTGGCCGCGGCCACGCCCGCCGGGCTGTCCTCGACGGCCACGCAGCGCGCCGGGGCCACCCGCAGCCTGCGGGCCGCCTCCAGGTACGGGTCCGGGTGCGGTTTGCCCCGGGCGGTGTCCTCGTCGGCGATCACCAGGTCGAACGCGTGCCCGAGCCGGGGCAGCACCAGCTCCGCGATGCTGCGGGGGGAGGCGGTCACCAGTGCGGTCGGGACGTCCGCCGCGGCCAGCTCGGCCAGCAGCTCCGGCGCCCCCGGCACGACCGTCAGCCCGGTCCTGACGCGCTCGGCGAACGCCTCGGTGAGCGCGCCCGCGACCCCCTCCACGCTCACCCCGCCGACCCCGGCCACCAGGTACGCGGCCGTGTCGCCCACCGTGCGGCCCGTCACGTGCGGCGCGTCGGCGGCCGTCAGCGCCCGGCCCAGCGACCGGGCCACCGACGCCGCGGCCTGCCACCAGAGCCCTTCGGTGTCCACCAACGTGCCGTCCATGTCGAACAGGACCGCGTCCGGCATGCCGTCCAAAGAGGACGGGACCGCGTCCGGCATGTCGTCCGAAGAGGACGGGACCGCGGCGGACACGATCGCGTCGGCCGGCCTGTCAGGCATCGGCCGACAACACCGGCGCGGGCGCCGTCACCGTACGGGCGGCCACCAGCACCGGACGCTCCACCAGCCGGACCGTGACGCGCGCCCCCGCCCCCAGCCGGGCCGCCTCGTGCCCCGGCACGTCGGCCAGCACCTCGCCGCCCTCCAGCGACAGCCGCAGCCGTACCGAGGCCCCCCGGAAGGACGCGGCCAGCACCTCGGCGCCGCCGTCCGGGTCGGGCGTGACCCGGACGGCCTCGGGCCGGATCAGCACGTCCACATCGGGCTCGGCGGGCGCCGGGCCGTCCACGGGAAGGAGCTGGCCGAGCACGGTGACGCCGTCCCCGGACAGCCGCCCGGCCAGGTGGTTCATGGCCCCGACGAACTCGGCGACGAACGGCGTGGCCGGCCGGTCGTAGACCTCGGCGGGCGGCCCGCACTGCTCCAGCCGTCCCTCGCGCAGCACCGCGACCCGGTCGGCGATCGACAGGGCCTCCTCCTGGTCGTGGGTGACGAAGACGGTGGTGATGCCGAGGTCGAGCTGCAACCGGCGGATCTCCTCGCGCAGCGTCACCCGCACCTTGGCGTCGAGCGCCGACAGCGGCTCGTCGAGCAGCAGCACGCGCGGTTCGAGCGCGAGCGCGCGGGCCAGGGCGACGCGCTGCTGCTGGCCGCCGGAGAGCTGGTGCGGGAAACGGTCGGCGTGCGCGGGGAGGCCGACGAGTTCGAGCAGCTCGGCGGCCCTGGCGTGCCGGACGGCCGCGGGCGCCTTGCGCACGCGCAGGCCGAAGGCCACGTTGTCGCGGGCGTTGAGGTTGGGGAAGAGCGAGTAGGACTGGAAGACCATCCCGGCGTCGCGCTTGTTGGCGGGCACGTTCGTGATGTCCTTGCCGTCCAGCAGCACCGCGCCGGAGTCGGGCCGCTCGAACCCGGCCACGCAGCGCAGCGCCGTCGTCTTGCCGCAGCCCGACGGCCCCAGCAGGGCGACGAACTCGCCGGGGGCGATGGTCAGGTCGAACCCGTCGAGCGCCACCGTCCTGCCGAACACCCGGCGCAGCCCGCGGAACTCCACCGCAGCGGTCATGATTTCTTCCTTCCACTGAAGACGGTGGAGACGGCGAGCAGCAACGCCCAGATGAGCAGCAGGCTGAGGATGGAGACCGCGACGGACAGCTGCCCCTTGGAGCCGGAGACGGTCACGATCCAGACCGCGAACGGCTCGTAGCCGAGCAGGCTGGCCACCGTGTACTCGCCCAGCACCAGCGCGAGCGTCAGGAACGACGCGCTGGCCAGGGCCGAGCGCAGGTTCGGCACCACGACCCGCAGCAGCACGTGCGGCCAGGACGCGCCCAGGTTCCGGGCGGCCTCGACCAGCGTGCGCACGTCCATGGTGCGCAGCCCGGCGTCCAGCGAGCGGTAGACGAACGGCAGCACCAGCACGACGTAGGCGAGCACGAGCACGACGGGGAACCCCGGGTCCTGGATCGCGATCAGCGTGCCCCAGAACGGCGTCGGCGCCAGGATGTCGGCCCCGTCACGCAACGACGTCGTCAGCCCGGCCACGAACGTGATCGGCGGCACCACCAGCGGCAGCGTGCACAGCACCTCCATCACCGGCCGCAGCCGCGGCGCGAACAGCCGTACGGCCAGCATCGCCGGCAGCGCCAGCAGCAGGACCAGCACGATCGTCGCGGCGGCCAGCGACAGCGACAGCAGCAGCGAGTGCGCGAAGCCCTCGGCCGTCAGCAGCTCGCCGTAGGCGGAGAACGACACCCCGGTGGCCGGGTTGTGCACCGTGTACCAGAGCGAGGCGCCGAGCGGGATCAGGAAGTAGGCCGCGGCCAGGGCGAACACCAGGCCGCGCCACCAGCGGGGCCGGGCGGGCGGTTTCGCCGCCGCCGCGGCGACGGGCTCCAGCCCGGTCAGCGCAGCCATCGGGAGCTCCTCCTCTGCAGCGGCAGGTAGATCGCCATCACCAGCCCGGCCACCACGATCATGTCCAGGCTGAGCGCCAGCGCGATGTTCTCGTAGCCGACCAGCACGTCACCGGTCAGCGCGCTGGCGATCTTCAGGGTGACCAGCGGCACGACGGTGCCCACCATGGCGTTGGCGGTCGCGTACGCCGAGAACGCCGACCCGAACAGCAGCACCACCCCGCCCAGCATCGCGGGTGCGAGCACCGGCAGCGCGACGAAGCGCCAGTAGTGCCAGGCGGTCGCGCCGCTGTTGGCGGCGGCCTCGCGCCACTGGGGCTTCAGCCCGTCCAGCGCGGGCGCCATGACCAGCACCATCAGCGGGATCGCGAAGTACAGGTAGACGATCACCAGCCCCCAGAACGTGTACAACGACCCCGAGGGCAGCCCCACCAGGCCGCTGATCACGCCCGAGTTGCCCAGCGTGGCGATCCAGAAGAACGCCAGCGGCACCCCGCCGAAGTTGGCCAGCACGCCCGAGGCGGTCAGCACGGCCTCGCGCAGCAGCGTGAAGCGCGAGGTCACCACGGCGTAGGCGAGGAACGTGCCGAGGACGGCCCCGGCCAGCGCCACCACGGCCGACAGCTTGACGCTCCCGGCCATGGCGACGAGGTAGCCGCCCTGGAGGCTCTGCGCGAGGTTGGCCAGGCTCGGCCGTCCCTGGACGGTGAAGGCCCCCGCGACCAGCGCGACCGCCGGGACCCCGAAGACGAGGGCGAAGAAGGCCAGCAGGGGCAGGGCGCCGGCCCAGCCCCTGGAACGCGGGCGGGTCATCCCGAGATCGCGGCGTCCCAGCCGCTGGCCAGCTTGGCCTTGGCCGCGTCGACCTGCTCGGGCGTGGGGAACTCGGGCGTGCCCTCGACCTGGGGCAGCTTCGCGGCCAGCGCCTTGTCCACCGTGCCGTCGGAGGTCATGGACGGCAGCAGCACCGGACGGGCGAAGCCCTTGAGGTAGAGGTTCTGGCCCTCGGCGCTGTAGAGGTACTCCTGCCACAGCCTGGCCGCCGCCGGGTGCGGGGCGTCCTTGTTGACGGCCTGGGCGTACATCTGGAAGTACTTGCCGTCGGTCGGCACGTTCACCTTCCAGTCGAGGCCCTTGGCGGCCATCTGGGGGGCGTAGGCGGCGTTGTTGTAGTCCCAGTCGATGCTGATCTGGGTCTCGCCCTTCTCGATGGTCGCCGGGGTCGTCTCGACCGGGTTGTAGTTGCCGGCGTCCTTGAGCTTCTTGAAGAAGTCGATGCCGGGCTGGATGTCGTCGAAGGAGCCGCCGCTGGCGATCGCGGCGGCGTACACGCCGGCGAAGGCCGAGCCGGACTTGGTCGGGTTGCCGTTCATCGCGACCTTGCCCTTGTACTCGGGCTTGAGCAGGTCGGCGTAGCTGGTCGGGCAGTTGGCGATCTTCTTGGCGTCGCAGCCGATCGAGACGTAGCCGCCGTAGTCGTTGGTCCAGAGCCCGGTCGGCTCCTTCTGACCCTCGGGGATCTTGTCGAACGACTGCACCTTGTACGGCGCGAACAGCCCTTCCTTGGCGCCGCTGATCGCGAACGACTGGCCGAGGTCGAGCACGTCGGGGGCGCGGTCCTGGCCCTTGCGGGTCTTGACGGCGTTGATCTCGTCCGCGCTGGCCGCGTCGGGCGTCTCGCTCTCGATCTTGATGCCGTACTTGGCCTCGAACGACTTGATGATCTCGCCGTAGTTGGCCCAGTCGGGCGGGAGCGCGATGACGTGGAGGTTGCCCTCCTTCTTGGCGGCCTCGACGAGCTTGTCGAAGCCGCCGAAGTCGGCGGCGGAGGCGGCGGTCGCCGCGTTCGCCCCGCCTTCGGCCGTCTTGGTGGTCTGCTGGCTGCTCGGGGCGGCGCCACACGCCGCGGTGACAACGGTAAGGGCCGCGATGACGCCGGCCGCACGGGCGCGAGGTGTGAACACGTCGCCTCCACTCTCCGGGGGGTGTGGAAAGAACCTAAGGGAACTTGTACAAACAAGCGAGCACCAGTAAGTCGCATAAACATTGCTCTTTCGTGAATGGAGAAGGTCGCGAATGGTTGCGCGCTATGAACGGATAGCCGCTGAGCTGCGTGATGACATCCTGGCGGGCGCGTACCCGGTCGGCTCCCAGCTCCCGAGCGAGGCCGAGCTGGCCACCCGGCACCGGGCGGCGCGCGGGACCGTGCGGCAGGCGGTGGCCGTGCTGGTCGCCGAGGGGCTGGTGGGGTCGAGGCAGGGTGCCAGGCGCATCGTGCTCGGCAACGCGCGCAGCCAGAGCTTCGCCGAGCTGCACAGCTTCGCCCAGTGGGCCAGGGCCAACGGCTACCGCATCGGCGGCCAGGTGATCTCCCAGCGCCGCCGGGCCGCCACCGCGCCCGAGTCCGCCAGGTTCGGCGGGGGCGAGGTGCTGGAGGTGCTGCGCCTGCGCTCGCTGGAGGGCGAGCCCGTCCTGGTCGAGCGGACCGTCTACGCCGAGTGGGTGGCCCCCGCCGTCGAGGCGCTGCCCGCCGACTGCGCGTCCGTCACCGAGGCCCTGTACGAGTCCGTCGGCCTGATCTTCGCCTACGGCGAGCACCTCATTGACGCCGTGCCCGCCGGCGCCGGGGACGCCCGGCTGCTGGGCGTGCGGCGCGGCAGCCCGCTCCTGCGCCAGCGCCGCGTCACCACCACGCACGAGGGCCGCCCGGTGGAGTCCTCCGACGACCGCTACCGGGCGGGCAGCGTCACCTTCAGCATCCGCAACTCGATCGGCGCCAACCCCCTGACGCGGCGGGCGGGCGACTTGCGCTTCGGGCCGTAAGAACATATGTTCGATACATAAGCGCCCGTCTTCCCCCGGGTGGCTCAGCAAAGGAACCAGAGCCGCGGGGAGAAGCGTCTTGAGCAGACTCTATGGCGATCCGATAGAGGTGTGGACCAGAGACGGCGAGCCGACCCAGTTCGTCTGGCGCGACCGGCTCTATCTCGTCCGCAACGTGCTCGACCACTGGGTCGTGGCGCGCGAGTGGTGGAAGACCGGCGAGGGCGACCCCGGCGAGCGCCGCTTCTGGCGGGTGGAGGCGAGCCCGGGGCGCGAGGTCGGCTCGTACGAGCTGCGCTACGACACCGCCGGCGACGGCTGGCTGCTGCTGCGGGCGTGGGACTGATGGCGCCCCCGTTCCCGCACCTCGACGTCGCCTCGGCCTACTCCATGAGGTACGGCACCGCCTTCCCGCACGCCCTGGTGGAACGGGCCGTCGAACACGGCATGGACATCCTCGCGCTGACCGACCGCGACGGGCTCTACGGCGCGGTCAAGCACGTCCAGGCGTGCGCGGACGCCGGGATCGCCCCCGTGGTCGGCGTGAACCTGGCGCTCGACGTCCCGGCGCGCACGCCCGCGCCGGGCCTGCGCGCGCCGCGGCCCGCGACCGGACCGAGGACCGGGCCCGGCGCCGAGGACCGGGTCACCGTGCTGGCCCGCTCCGGCGGCTGGTCGCGGCTGTGCCGCCTGGTCACCGCCGCGCACGCCGCCGGCGAGCGCGGCGCGCCCAAGGTGACCCGCGAGCTGGTCGGCGCCTGGGCCGGGCCGGCGGGCGGCGACCACGGGTTCGGCGCCGAGGACGGGCTCGTGGTGCTGCTCGGGCCGCGCTCCGACGTCGGCCGGGCGATCGCCGAACGCCGCGACGAGCAGGCCAGGACGCTGCTCGGCCGGTGGCGCGCCGCCGTCCCCGGCGTGGTGATCGAACTGGTCGACCAGTACGGCTTCCGCGACGCCATCACGGCCGTCCGCATGCTCGGCCTGGCCGAGTCCGCCGGCGTGCCGGCCGTGCTGACCAACGCCGCCCGCTACCTCGACCCGGCCGATCACCAGGTCGGCGACGTGCTCGACGCGGCCCGCCGGCTCGTCCCGCTGCACCCCAGGCACCTGGAGAGCACCACCTCGCACGCCTACCTCAAGAGCACCAAGGAGATGTGGCAGGTGGCGGCCAAGATCTGCGGCGCCGACCGGGAGCGGGTGGCCCGGCTGCTGTCCACCACCAGGCGCCTGGCCGAGGCGTGCTCGATGGACCCGCTGCGGCTGCTCGCGCTCAGGAACGACCCGCCCGACCTCAACCTGCCCGAGGTCGGCCGCGACCCGGTGCCGCTGCTGCGCAACCGCGTCGAGGACGGCCTGGTCAGGCGCGGCCTCGACCGTTCGGGGGAGGCCAGGGAACGCCTGCGGGCCGAGCTGGACGTCATCGAGCGCAAGCGCCTGTCGGGTTACTTCATCGCCGTGGCCGGCATCACCGACATGATCCGCGGCATGGACATCCGCTGCGCCATCCGCGGCTCGGGCGCCGGCAGCCTGGTCAACTACCTCATCGGCATCGGCGAGGTGAACCCGCTCGAACACGGCCTGCTCATGGAGCGTTTCCTGTCGGAGGGCCGCGTCGGCCTGCCCGACATCGACGTGGACGTGGAGTCGGCCCGCCGGCTCGACTGCTACAAGGCCATCTTCGAACGCTACGGCGAGGCCCGCGTGGCCTGCGTGTCCATGATGGAGACCTACCGCGCGCGCAGCGCCATCAGGGACGTCGCCGGCGCGATGGGCCTGCCGCCGCACGAGATCGACGCCATCGCCAAGGCGTTCCCGCACATCAGGGCCAGGCAGATCACCGCGTCCCTGGCCGACCTGCCCGAGCTGCGCGAGAGCCGGCTCGGCGAGGCCGGGCTCGACCGGGTGTTCCGGCTGGCCGAGAAGCTCGACGGCCTGCCCAGGCACATCGCGCTGCACCCGTGCGGCGTGCTGGTCGGCAACTCGGGCCTGCGCGACAGGACGCCGGTGGAACGCAGCCTGCTGGAGTTCCCGATGTCCCAGTTCGACAAGGACGACGTGGAGGAGGCCGGCCTGCTGAAGCTGGACGTGCTGGGCGTGCGGATGCAGTCGGCCATGGCGTACACGCTGAGCGAGATCAAACGCGTGGACGACATCGAGGTCAGGCTGGACGAGCAGGCCGGCGACGACCCCGGCGTCGAGTACGTCCCGCACGACGACCAGGAGACCTACGACATGATCTGCGCCAGCCGCACGCTCGGCTGCTTCCAGATCGAGTCGCCGGGCCAGCGGGAGCTGGTGGCCAAGCTGGAGCCGCGCCGGATGCACGACCTGATCGTGGACATCTCCCTGTTCCGGCCGGGGCCGGTCAACTCCGACATGGTCACCCCCTACCTGGAGGCCAGGCACGGGTGGCGGCAGCCGTACTACCCGCACGCCCGGCTGCGCGAGGCGCTGAAGGAGACGCACGGCGTGGTCGTCTTCCACGAGCAGGTGCTGAAGATCATCTCGGTGATGACGGGACGCGACCTGTCCTTCGCCGAGACCCTGCGGCGCACCCTCGGCACGCCGGAGGGCCGGGAGCGGGTGCGTAAGGCGTTCGTGCCGCTGGCCAGGGCCAACGGGTTCGGCGACGCGGCGGTGGAGCGGGCCTGGAAGGTGCTCGACGCGTTCGGCGCCTTCGGGTTCTGCAAGGCGCACGCGGCGGCGTTCGCGCTGCCCACCTACCAGTCGGCCTGGCTCAAGCGGCACCACGCGGCGGCGTTCTTCGCCGGGGTGCTCACCCACGAGCCTGGCATGTACCCGCCGCGCGTCATCATCGACGAGGCCCGGCAGTGCGGGGTCGAGATCCTGCCGCTCGACGTCAACGGGTCCGGCAAGGACTGGCGGGTGGAACGGCTCGGCCCGCGTCCGCCGCTGCGGCTCCGGGTGAGCCCGTCGGAGCTGGGGGAGGAGCGGCGTCCGGTGCGGCAGGAGTTCAGGATCGGGGAGATCGGCCGCGGTTACGCGCTGCGGGTGCCGTTCTCGGCGATCAAGGGGGTGAGCGAGGCCGAGGTCGAACGCATGGTGGCCGGGCAGCCGTACACGTCGCTGGCCGACTTCTGGGACCGGGCCAGGCCCTCGCGCCCGACCATCGAGCGCATCGTCCAGGTCGGCGGCCTCGACGCGCTGCACGGCCTGCGTCCCGGCGGCCCCCGCTGGCGTCCGGGCGAGCTGACCCGGCGCGACCTGATCGCCCAGGTGGGGGCGCTGGAGCGGGCGTCGTCGATCGGCGTGCGCTCGGCCGCGCCCCGGTCCAGGCGCTACACCGCGGCGCCGCCGCGCCCCCGGGCCGAGCCGCCGTCCACGCAGCTGCCGCTCGGCTTCGGCGAGCACCTGCCGCCCGGCGAGCTGCCCGAGATGACGGAGACGGAGATGGTCGAGGCCGAGCTGGAGATCCTCGGCATCGACGTCAGCCGGCACGTCATCAGCTTCCACGACGAGCTGCTCGACGCGCTCGGGGTGGTGCGCTCCAAGGACCTGCTCGCCCAGCGCAACGGCGCGGAGGTGCTGGTCGCGGGGGTGAAGGTGGCCACCCAGACGCCCGCCGTGCGCTCGGGGCAGCGGGTCATCTTCACCACCCTCGACGACTCGACGGGGCCGGTCGACCTGACCTTCTTCGAGTCGGTGCAGGGCAGGTGCGCGGCGACGGTGTTCGGCTCGTGGCTCATGCTGGCCAGGGGGGTGGTCCGCCGTACGGGGGCCCGCGCGGTCTCCATGCGCGCCGTCGACTGCTGGAACCTGACCGACCTGGACGCGCTGTGGCGGGCGGAGGGTGTGGAGGCCGTCCGCGCGCTGCTCGACCGGGCTCCCGAAGAGCGGCCCGGCGTCGGCGGACGCAGGATCGAGTACGCCAACGGCTTCCGGCTCTCGCCCTACTCCGACCTCGGCCCCGCCATCGCCGCCCCGCCCCGGCAGCTCTGGCACGCCAGCCCCGGCAGCTCCGGCCCGACGGCGGCCTGACCCCGTACCCGGCCGGCGGTCGTCAGCCGGTGTGGCCGAACGGGGCCGAGCCCTGGGCGGGCCGGGTGGTGAGCCGGGTCACGACCTCGGGGCCGGGCGCGGACTCGGCGACCGCCTCGCGCAGCCGTCCGGCCACGTCGAGCCGCTGGACGCGGGTGACCTCGCGGACGGTGGCGGCGCACAGCAGGGCCGCCACCACCGCGCCGCCCAGCTCCAGCAACCCCACCCCGGTCAGCCCGTCGGAGGCGGACTCCAGCGGGAGGCGGACCGTGACCAGCGTCAGCATGCCCAGCCAGCTCAGCCACCACGCCGTCAGCAGCGCCAGCCACCGCCCGCGCCGCCCGGACGGCGGCTTGGCCCGCCGCCAGATGTCGTCGACCAGCAACGCGGGCGCGACCAGGTTGACGACGGGGATCAGCCACGCGGCCGCGACCGGCCCGGTGGGGCTGGCACGGTCCTTCACCTGACGGGCGCGCACCAGCCAGGTCACGTAGGCGGCCCCGGCGGCGACGGAGGTGCCCGCGACCAGCATCATCAGCACCGCGAACGTCGTCACCGCCCCCACGACCGCCTCCGCCTGCGCCCCGTGGGGACGGCCGCCGAACGCGGCGAGCTGGACGGCGAGATGACGGCCGCGGGACCGCTCGAAGACCACGAGGGCGCCCAGGGAGAGGACCTGCGCGGCAAGCGTCACATATACGGCGGAAGCAGCTTTGGTTGGCGGTGCCTGGGCGTAGCGCACGATGTTCTCCCCCCGGGCCATGCGCTGAGGTTCTGACTCACTTGTATCCCGTGAGCACCGCTGTTAATCAGCTCACCACGCCGGATTCCCACGCCCAAGCCGCGATTCCCACCCGATTGCGGACACCGAGTTTCGCCTGGATGCTGCCCAGGTGCGTCTTCACCGTCGACAGCGACACGAACAGCTCGGCGGCCACCTCCTGGTTGGTGCGTCCCCTGGCCACCAGGCGCACGACGTCGAGCTCGCGGTCGGTCAGCGGGCCGTTCGGCGGCTCGGCCGCCCGCCTGGGCTGGGTCAGGTGCTGCAGCAGCCGTACGGTGACCGACGGCGACACCAGCGCGTCGCCTCCGGCGGCGGCCCTGACCGCCTCGATGAGCAGCGTGGGGCCGCTGTCCTTGAGCAGGAAGCCGGTGGCCCCGGCGCGCAGCGCGCCGTAGACGTACTCGTCGAGGTCGAAGGTGGTGACGATGACCACCCGCATCGGGTTCTCCACGCCCGGCCCGGCCAGCACGCGGGTCACCTCCAGCCCGTCGAGCTTGGGCATCCTGATGTCGAGCAGGCACACGTCCGGCCGCAGCCGCCTGGCCTCGGCCACGGCCTCGGCGCCGTCGGCCACGGCGGCCACGACCTCCATGTCCGGTTGAGCGTCCAAGATCATTTGGAAGCCGGTGCGCACCAGCTGCTGGTCGTCGGCGATGAGAACCCGAATAGTCACGGCTCAACTCTAAGGATCAGCCGTTCGGCCGAGGCCGAAATGGACGCACGGCCGATCCGCCGCCACCCCCCGCCGCGGAAGGGTTGGGGCCATGAACGACGTGCTTGTTGGACGAGCCCTGGCCAAGCGGTTCGGGCAGACGGTCGCCCTGGGCGGCGTGGACATCACGGTACGGGCGGGAGAGGCCGTGGCCATCATGGGCCCGAGCGGTTCCGGCAAGTCGACCCTCCTCCACTGCCTGGCCGGGATCATGAAGCCGGACGACGGCGAGGTCCACCTGCTGGGCCAGCGCATCGACGCCATGGGGGAGCGCCAGCGCAGCGCCCTGCGCCGCACCCGCTTCGGCTTCGTCTTCCAGTTCGGCCAGCTCCTGCCGGAGCTGCCCGCCGAGGAGAACGTGGCGCTCCCGCTCATGCTGGGCGGCGTGCCGCGCGCCCAAGCCGTACGGCAGGCCCGCGAGTGGTTCCCGCTGCTCGGCCTGCACCAGATGGAGACCCGGCGGCCCGGCGAGCTGTCCGGCGGCCAGGCCCAGCGCGTGGCCATCGCCAGGGCGCTGGTGAGCAAGCCCGCCGTGGTCTTCGCCGACGAGCCGACCGGCGCGCTCGACCAGCAGACCGGCCAGGACACCATGCGCCTGCTCACCGAGGCGACCAGGCACAACGGGGCCTGCCTGATCGTCGTCACGCACGACCCCAACGTGGCCGCCTGGTGCGACCGCACGGTCGAGGTCCGCGACGGCCGCCTGCTCGCCCACGGGGTGACCGCGTGAACCTCGACCTGACCTGGCGGCTGCTCAAGGGCGGCGGCCGCAGGGGCATGCTGGGCACCTGGCTCACCTTCGGCGCGGTCGCGGTGGCCACGGCGCTGCTGCTGTTCGCCGTCGCCGCGAACGTCGCCTTCGGCGCCAGGGCCGACCGCAGCGCCTGGCGCAACCCCGTGGCGGCGGCCCAGAAGGACGCGGTGGCCGTCGAGGCCTCCCGCTTCGACTACGTGGACGGCAAGACGATCACCGTCGTCGACCTGGCCGCGCTCAAGCCGGGGGCGCCCGCCCCGCCCGGCATGCCGCGCTTCCCGGCCCCCGGCGAGGTGTGGCTGTCGCCCGCCCTGTCCGAGCTGGCCGCCGAGTTGCCCGCCGACCGGCTGGCCAAGCGCTACCCGGCGCCCAAGGGCGTGCTCGGCGACGAGGCGCTGGTCCAGCCCGAGGAGCTGGTCGCGGTGGTCGGCCACGCGCCGGACGCGCCCGCGATGACCGCCGAGCGCAGCGACGACTGGATCCTCGGCAAGCCGCCGGTCAAGGTCGCGACCCTGGCGGGCATGCCCAGCGAGGACGCCCAGGCGTACCAGGTGCTGGCGCTGATCGCCAGCGTGCTCATGGTGGTGCCGCTGCTGGTGTTCGGCGGCGCGGCGGCCAGGCTCACCGTCGCCCGGCGCGACCAGCGGCTGGCCGCGCTCAGGCTGATCGGCGCGACGCCGGGCCAGGTGGTCGGCATGACGGTGGCCGAGGCCGTGCTGGTCGCCTTCGCCGGGGCCCTGGCCGGGGCCGTCGTGTTCGGGGCGGCCGTGCCGCTGCTGGCGCGCATCCCGATCCAGGGCGGTACCTGGTTCGTCGCCGACCTGTTCCCGAACCTGCTGATCCTGGCCGGCGTGCTGGTCGCGGTGCCGCTGCTGGTGGGGCTGTCGGCAGTGGTCGGGCTGCGCCGGGTCGTGGTCAGCCCGCTCGGCGTGGCCAAGCGGGAGACGCCGCCCGGCATGCGGTTCGTCCGCGTGCTCGCGCTGCTCGCGGTGCTGGCCGTGTTCCCGCTGCTCACCAGGGGGACCAGCGTGGCGATCGTGGCCGTGGCGCTCGGGCTGGCGTTCCTGTGCCTGAACCTGGCCGGGCCGTGGGTGGTCGGCCTCATCGGCAAGGTGGCGGCCGGGACCGCGCGCCGGCCCGCGCGGCTGCTGGCGGCCCGCAGGCTGGTGGACGATCCGCGCTCGGCCTGGCGGACCGTCAGCGGCGTGGCCCTGACCGGCTTCGTGGCCGGGTTCCTCGGCCTGCTCAGCCCGGGCGCGTTCGGCGGGGACGCCGGGCCCGCCCAGCTCAGCGTCGTGGCGCCGGTGGGGGAGACGGCGAAGGTGGCCGACCAGGCCCGCGACCGGCTCGCGCGGGCGGGCATCACGGCCACGGTGAAGACCGTCAAGCACACCGTGGTCGCGGCGCTCGGCAGCGGCGCCGACGACGTCGTGGTGGACCGGGCGCGCACCGCGCTGAGCGACCTCGTGCCGGGGCGCACCCCGACGACGAAGGCCGACGACCAGCGCTTCGGCCTGCAGATCCTGGCCGACGTGCGGGTGGGCACGATCGTGGTGCTGTCGGTGTCGTTCCTGGTGGCGATCGCCAGCGCGGGCATCACCGCGGCCTCGTCGGTGCTGGACCGGCGGCAGACGTACGCGCTGCTGCGGCTGGCGGGCACGCCCCTGGAGGTCCTGGACCGGGCCCGGCGGGCCGAGACGCTGATCCCGATGGCCATGATGGGCGGCGGCGCGATCCTGGTGGGCGCGTTCTGCGCGATGCCGTTCATGATCGGTGGAGTGAGCACGAGCGGCGTGGTCACGCTGCTGGTCTGCGTGGGCGCCGGCTTCGCGGGCGTGATCGGCGCGGGCGCGCTGAGCCGGCCGCTGCTGCGCTCGGTGACCGAGGACCCGGCGCCCCGCCCGGACTGACCGCCCGGCCGGGCGGTCAATCCGGCGCGGATCAGCCGAGCACGAGGTCGCGGACCGTGCGCAGCGACTGCTCGTCGCGCGGTCCCATCACCAGCAGGCTGGTGACCGGGCTCTTGTGCCACAGTTCGAGCCGTTCCCTGATCCGGCCGGGCGGGCCGACGAGCGAGATGCCGTCGGCCAGCTCGTCGGGGATCGCCCGGAACGCCTCGTCCTTGCGGCCGGCCAGGTAGAGCGCCTGGATGTGCTCGGCCGCCGCGGCGAAGCCCATGCGGCCGATGATGTCGGCGTGGAAGTTGCGCTGCTTGGCGCCCATGCCGCCGATGTAGAGCGTGAGCATCATCTTGACGCCGTCGAGGGCGGCCCTGACGTCGTCGGAGATGACGACCATCACCATGGCGGCGATCTCGAAGCCGGGGTCGCGGCCCGCCAGCGCGTCGCCGTACATCTCCTCGATCTTGCCGGGGAAGGCGAACAGCGGCAGCCAGCCCTGCGCGACCTCGGCGGCCAGGGCGACGTTCTTCGGGCCCTCCGCGCCGAGGTAGACGGGGATGTCGTGGCGCAGCGGGTGGGTGATGAGCTTGAGCGGCTTGCCCAGGCCGCCCGCCAGGGGCAGCGGGTAGTGGGCGCCGTCGCTGGTCACGGGCTCCTCGCGGCGCCACACGCGGCGCATGATCTCGACGTACTCGCGGGTCCTGGCCAGGGGCCTGGCGAACGGCTGCCCGTACCAGCCCTCCACGACCTGCGGGCCGGAGGCGCCGATGCCGAGCAGCAGCCGGCCGCCGGTCAGATGGTCGAGCGTCATCGCGGTCATCGCGGTCGTGACCGGCGGGCGGGCCGAGATCTGCGCCACCGACGTGCCCAGCTTGATCCGGCTCGTACGCGCCCCGTACCAGGCCAGCGGGGTGAACACGTCGCTGCCGTACGCCTCGGCGGTCCACACCGAGTCGTAGCCGAGGCGTTCGGCGGCGAGGACGGTCTCCGTGGCGTCGTCGGCGTCGCGCTGCCAGTAGCCGAGGTTCAGGCCGAGCTTCATACGCACCTCCGGAATAAAGTTCCATTACCGAGGCCGCAGTGTCAATGCGTGATCAGCCGGGGAGATCAGACATTGTGCTCAAGAGTCTCTGCCGTCTCTTCTGCCTGCTGCTCCTGCTGTCGCCGGCGGCCGAGCCGACGATGGCCGTGAGCGCCTCGCGGCCGAACATCGTGTTCGTGATGGCCGACGACCTGGAGAGCGGCACGCTGCCCTACTTCCCGGCCATCAACTCGGAGCTGGTGGCGAAGGGCACCTCCTTCAGCCGGTTCTTCGTGACGAACTCCTGGTGCTGCCCCTCGCGCACGTCGATCCTGCGCTCCCAGTACGTCCACAGCCATGGCGTCCTGACCAACACCGCCCCCGAAGGGGGGTTCGACCGCTTCCACTCCCTCGATCTGGAACGTTCCACGATCGGCACCTGGATGCAGCAGGCCGGCTACCGCACCGCGCTGATGGGCAAGTTCCTCAACCACTATCCCGGCGCCACCGCCGACGCCGCCTACGTGCCGCCCGGCTGGGACGAATGGGACGTCCCGGTCCGCAAGCTCTACGAGGAGTACGGCTACCGCCTCAACGAGAACGGCGACCTGTACGACTACGGCTGGTCGGAGGAGGACTACCTGTCCGACGTGCTGGCCGACAAGGCCCGCGACTTCATCACCGGCGCCGACGAGCCGTTCTTCCTCTACCTGACGCCCATCGGCCCGCACAACCCGGCCAACCCGGCGGTCCGGCACGTCGCCGACCTCCCCGAGGTCACCGCGCCGCGCACACCGTCGTTCAACCAGGCCGACGTGAGCAAGGAGCCGCTGTGGCTGCGCTCCCTGCCCTCGCTGACGCAGGAGGACATCGACCGGGTCGACGAGCGCCACCGCAGGCGGCTGCGGTCGATGCTGGGCGTGGACGACCTGGTCCGGTCGGTGATCGAGGCGCTGCAGGCGTCCGGCAAGCTCGACAACACCTACATCATCTTCACCTCCGACAACGGCTTCCATCTCGGCACACATCGGCTTCCCCAGGGCAAGACGACGCCGTTCGAGGAGGCGATCAAGGTGCCGTTCGTGGTGCGCGGGCCGGGGATCCGGGCGGGGGCCACGATCGGGCAGCTCGGCGCGACCGTCGACATCGCGCCGACGATCGCCGAGCTGGGCGGGGCCGCCGTGCCGGCGTTCAGCGAGGGGCGCTCGCTGGTGCCGCTGCTGCGCGGCAGCCCGCCCGCCCAGTGGCGCAAGAACGTGCTGGTCGAGTTCAACAGGCCGGTCAACCGGTCGTCGGCGGCCCAGACCCCGGTGCCCTCCTACCAGGCGCTGCGCACCGAGCGTTACACCTACGTCAGGTACGACACGGGGGAGCGGCAGCTCTACGACCTGGCCGCCGACCCGTACCAGCTCGACAACCTCGCGGCCACCGCCGAGCCGGCGCTGCTGGCCGGCCTCGACGCCCGGCTCCAGGCGATGCGGGCCTGCTCGGGGGCGGGGTGCCGGGAGGCCGACGCGCGTCAGTGACCGGGGAACAGGGCGGGGTAGGCGTGCGCCAGGTGATCGGTCACCGCCCGCTGGGCCTCCTCCGGGTCGCCCGCCGCGATGGCCGCGCGGATGCGCTCGTGGTCGGCGCGCAGCACGGACGGGTCGCCGAGGCGTTCGACCGCTTCGATGGCGTTCCTGCGCATCGCGTCCCGGAGTGAGCGCATGATGGCGGCGATGAGCCGGTTGCCCGAGGCGTCCGCGATCGCGCAGTGGAAGGCGGTGTCGTGCTCCACGAACTCCTCGGCCGTGGCCGCCCGGTCCATGCCCTCGATCGCGGCGGCCAGCTCCGCGACGCCGGCCGCCGGGGAGCCGGTCGCCGCCGCGTGCGCGGCCGACCAGCGTTCGATCATCAGCCGGGCGTCCACGACCTCGCGCTGCTCCAGGGTGGCCAGGCCGAGGTTGAGCCGGAGCAGGTCGGTGAGCGCCGTGTCGGGCCGCGAGGTCAGTACGGCTCCCGCGTCCGGCCCCCGTCCCACCTGCGAGGACACCACGCCCAGGGTCTCCAGGACGCGCAGCGCCTCCCGCACGGACGAGCGGCCGACGCCCAGTTGCTCGGCGAGCTGGCGTTCGCCGGGCAGCCGGTCGCCCACGGTCAGGCCGTCCTCGGCGATGCGTCGTTCGATCTGGGCGAGCACGTCCTCGAACGCCCGTGTGCGTTTCACCGATGCCTCCCCGGTGCTGGCCCGGAACTGTGTGGTTAGGTATGGTCTGACCATACAGTGGTCGGACCATTCGTTGGGAGAGTCGTGCGAGTCGCCCTGTTCATCACGTGCGTGAACGACACGCTCTTTCCGGGCACCGGCAAGGCCGTCGTGTCGCTGCTGCGCAGGCTGGGCTGCGACGTGGACTTCCCCGTCGCCCAGACGTGCTGCGGGCAGATGCACGTCAACACCGGTTACCGGGCGGAGGGCGTGCGGCTGGCCAGGAAGTTCACCGAGGTGTTCGCCGGGTACGACGCCGTCGTGGCGCCGTCCGGGTCGTGCGCGGCCATGGTGCGCGAGCAGTACCCGAAGCTGGTGCGGCCGGGCAGCAGGGGCGCGGCGGCCGTGGCCGAGGTTGTGCCCAAGGTGTACGAGCTGAGCGAGTTCCTGCTGGACGTCCTGAAAGTAGACGATGTTGGGGCATATTTCCCGCACCGGGTGACATATCACCCGACGTGCCATTCGCTGCGCGGGCTGCACCTGGGCGACCGGCCCACCCGGCTGCTGCGGAAGGTCCGAGGTCTGGAGCTCGTGCCGCTGCCCGGCGCGGAGGAGTGCTGCGGCTTCGGCGGCACGTTCGCGGTCAAGAACCCGGCGGTGTCGGCCGCCATGGGAGCCGACAAGGTGCGCGGCATCCTCGACACGGGCGCCGAGGTCATCTGCGCGGCCGACAACTCGTGCCTGATGCACATCGGCGGCACCCTGAGCCGTCAGAAGACGGGGGTCAGGACGATGCACCTGGCGGAGATCCTCGCAGCCACGGAGGAGACCCGATGAGCGCGACATTCCTCGGCATGCCCGGAAATTTCCCGAAAAATGCGGCGAAAGCCGTTGAGGACTCGCAACTGCGGTTCAACCTGCGGAAAGCCACTCACACCATTCGCGGCAAGCGCGCCGGCGTCGTCGGCGAGCTGCCCGACTGGGCCGAGCTGCGCGCGGCCGGCAAGGCCGTCAAGGATCACACGCTCCGCCACCTCGACCGCTACCTCCTCCAGCTGGAGGAGGCCGTCCGGCGGGCGGGCGGCACCGTCCACTGGGCCAGGGACGCCGAGGAGGCCAACCGCATCGTCGGCGACCTGGTCGCGGCCACCGGCGAGACCGAGGTGGTCAAGGTCAAGTCGATGGCCACCCAGGAGATCGGGCTCAACGAGGCGCTGGCCCGGCGTGGCATCACCGCGTACGAGACGGACCTGGCCGAGCTGATCGTGCAGCTCGGGGACGACTTCCCCAGCCACATCCTGGTCCCCGCGATCCACCGCAACCGCTCGGAGATCCGCGAGATCTTCCTCGACCGCATGCCCGGCGTGCCCGACGGCCTCACCGACGAGCCGCCCGCCCTGGCCGAGGCCGCCCGGCTCCACCTGCGCGAACGTTTCCTCCGGAGCAAGGTCGCCGTCTCCGGGGCGAACTTCATGATCGCCGAGACCGGCACGCTGGTCGTGCTGGAGTCGGAGGGCAACGGCCGCATGTGCCTGACCCTCCCCGAGACGCTCATCAGCGTCGTCGGCATCGAGAAGCTCCTGCCGACCTGGCGGGATCTGGAGGTCTTCCTCCAGCTTCTTCCGCGCAGCTCCACAGGTGAGCGGATGAATCCGTACACCAGCACGTGGACCGGCGCCATCGAGGGCCAGGACTTCCACCTGGTGCTGCTCGACAACGGCCGCACCGACGTGCTCGCCGACGAGGTGGGCCGCCAGGCGCTGCGCTGCATCCGCTGCTCGGCCTGCCTGAACGTGTGCCCGGTCTACGAACGCGCGGGCGGCCACGCGTACGGCTCGGTCTACCCCGGGCCGATCGGGGCCATCCTCACCCCGCAGCTCAGGGGCATGTCCTCGGACCTGGACGCCTCGCTGCCGTTCGCCTCCAGCCTGTGCGGGGCCTGCCTGGAGGTCTGCCCGGTGGCCATCGACATCCCCGAGGTGCTGGTGGACCTGCGGGCCAGGGCGCCGCACGCGGCGGCCGAGCGCGCGGGCATGAAGGCCGCCGGCTGGGTGCTGGACGACCAGGCCCGGCTGGCCAGGGCGCAGCGGCTGGCCGCCCGGCTGCGCAGGCTGGTGCCCAAGCGGCGGCTGCCCGGCCCGCTGGCGGCCTGGACCGACACCCGGGACGTGCCCGACATCCCGGAAGAATCCTTCAGAGAGTGGTGGGAGCGGAACGATGGGCGCGCGTGAGGAGATCCTGGCCAAGGTCAGGAAGGCGGTCGCGGACGCGCCCGAGACGGAGATCGCCCGGCACTACCGCACCCGCCCGGACGTGGACGACGTGGTGGGCCTGTTCGCCGAGCGGGTGCGCGACTACCGGGCCGTCGTGCACGTGCTGCCCGACGCGGACGTGCCCGGCAAGCTGGCCGAGCTGGCCGCCGGCCGCCGCGTGATCGTCCCGGACGGCTTCGCCTGGGCGGCCCCGAGCAGCCCGGACGCCGGGACCGACCGGCGCTGGGCCACGCTCGACGCCGCCGACGGAGTGATCACCGCCTGCGCGGTGGCCATAGCCGAGACCGGGACCATCGTCCTGGACCACGGGCCCGGCCAGGGCGCCAGGGCGCAGACGCTGATCCCCGACCACCACGTGTGCGTCGTGCGCGCCGACCAGATCGTCGCGGGCGTGCCCGAGGCGGTGGCCAGGCTCGACCCGGCCCGCCCGCTCACCTGGATCAGCGGCCCGTCGGCGACCAGCGACATCGAGCTGAACCGGGTCGAGGGCGTGCACGGCCCCCGGACCCTCGAAGTGATCATCAGCACCTGAGCACCGGCGCGGGGCGTCAGTACCTGAGCACGGCCGCCACGTCCTGCACGTCGTCGGTGAACCACAGTTCGGCGTCCGTCATGGCGGCGGCCCTGACCACGGCCGAGTCCGCGCGCTCCTCGACGGGCTGCTCGACGCCCCAGCGCCGCAGCTCGCCCTGGTCGGTGGAGAGCTGGGTGCCGCCCTCGCCGGTCCACACGGTCCGGTCGAGCTGGGCGGGCATGAGCACCGCGTGCACCCTGCCCTCGCGCAGGGCGTGCGCCACCTGGGACAGGCCGGCCGGGCCCGAGGACTCGCGGTGGCGGTCGAGCAGCTCGGCGCGGCGGCGTTCGAGCCAGTCGTCCAGCGCGCGCTCGACGTCGGCCTCGAACTGGCCGTGGTCGGAGCGGCTGCCGTGCTCGACCATCATCACCCGGTCGGCGGACTTGGTGCTGAGGTGTTGCAGCAGGTAGGAGCGTGACTTCGGCTCGCCGGCCACGATGATCAGCTCGGCGCCGATCCTGCGGACCTGCTCGTCGATCTCGCGGGCGACGGCGACCGCGTTCTTCTCCCACGTCTCCTCGGCGCCCCGCTCGTACCGCTTCTGCGACCAGCCGCCCTGGGCGGTCTTCTGCAGCGGCCAGTCGGCCGCCTCCACGGTGGTCGTGCGCGGCGCGCCGCCGCCGAACACCGACAGCTCGGCCCCGGCGTGGTCCACGATGACGCGCAGGTGCGGCACGTTCTCGCCGCGCTGCCTCAGCATCGGCGTGACGTGCGGCAGCGGCGACACGGTCGCCATCTCGTACGGCGCCCGCGCCAGCGGCTCGGCCAGCACCACCGCGCCGTGCGTGGCGAACAGCGCCTGGCCGGGCGACGGCCGGTTGGCGGCCACCTCCAGGGCGTCGATGGTCTCGGGGTCGGTCCCGTCGAGCTGGTCACGCACGCTGTGCCAGTGCGTCTCCCGCTGCGGCTCGGTGAGCGCGCCCAGATAGACCGACGCGTACGGGCCCCGCCGCTCGTACAGCGGCCTGATGAAGTCGAGACGCACAGGTCACCACCTCCGCTCTTCGATGCCGAGGCCGAGCGCCTTGGCCACGTCGGCGATGTTCACAAAACGGCGGTCGGGAAGGGATCGCACCATGTCGGCCACCTGGTCGGGGGCGTCCACGTCCTCGGCGTGCTGGAGCAGGTCGTCCTTGGAGGCGGGCCAAGGGGTGTCGCTGAGCCATTTGGCCAGGTCGCTGCGGATGTCGACGCCGCGCTGGGTGATGCCTTGGGGGGTGCCGGGCTCGTGTCCCGGGGGGTACGACTGCCCTGACTCCTCGCCGGGCCCGGGCATGGACTCGGTCTCCTTCCACTCCTCGGCGTGCGTGCTGCCGCCGCCGCGGACCATGCCCTCGGTCTCGTGCTTCTGCTGATCGTCCAGGCGCGGACCGTGCTTGTCGCTCCCACGTTCCATAGTTCCCTCACTCCTCTCGAATCGGCCCCTACCCCCGCTTTCGTGGGCAAACATCGTGAGTGTGTAGGGTGCGCACGTGTTCGATCCCGATGCGCGCATCGCCGCCGGACGGCTCGTGCTGCGGCCGTTCGACCCCCGTGACGCCGCCCGCGTGCGGTCGGTGGTGGAGACGGTGGATCCCGGCGACCGCTTCCTCCCGCCGGGCGCGCCCGTCCACGCCTCCGGCGTCGGCCAGTGGCTCGCGCACGGCGTGCACGAGCTGTACCGCTCGCAGCAGGGCCTGCACCTGGCCATGACCGAGGCCGACGACCGCATCGTGGGCGCCATCAGCCTGTTCAGGACGTCGTGGACGGCGGGCACCACCGAGGTCGGCTACGGCGTCCACCCGACGTACCGGGGCCGCGGCTACGCCACGGAGGCCGTACGCGCCCTGACCGCCTGGGTGTTCGCCACCACCGCCCTGCGCAGGGTGGACCTCACCGCGAACCTGGACAACCCGGCCTCCCTGCGCGTCGCGCTGAAAGCCGGCTTCACCTGGGAAGGCGTGCTGCGCGCCGCCGTGCTGGAGGAGGACGGCCCGCACGACCTGGTCGTCCTCGGCCTGCTGCGCGAGGACTCCGGCGAGCCCGCGCCCGCCCTGCCGAAGACCGAGCTGCGCACGCCCCGGCTGCTGCTGCGGCAGCCCGTCCTCGCCGACGTGCCCGGCCTGGCCGCCACCGGCGCCGACCCGCTCACCCAGGCCAGGACCGGCGTCCCCCGCGACTACAGCGAGGAGCACGCCCGCGCGTTCGTCGGCATCTGCGAACGGATGCGGATGAGGGGCGCGGGCATCGCGTTCACCGTGGAGGAGTTCACCACCACCCGTTTCGTGGCCAACGTGGACCTCAGGGACCTCGACTGGCGCAACCGTACGGCCGAGGTCGGCTACATGACCGCGCCCTGGGCCCGCGGCCGGGGCTACGCGGGCGAGGCCGTGACCGCGATCGCCCGCTGGCTGTTCGAGCGCCACGGCTTCCGCCGGCTGCAACTGCGGGCCGCGGTGTCGAACCCGGCCTCGCAACGCGTGGCGGAGAAGGCCGGCTTCACCCGCGAGGGCGTGGCCCGCGCCGCGCTCGACGGCGAGGACCTGGTCGTCTACAGCCTGGTCCCGTCCGACCTGGCCTGAGGGCACAGCGGACTGGCCTGGCCGGCCCATGGTGAAACCCGGCCGGAACCGTCACCCTGGGGATGAGGACGGTGAGGCTGAATGATCACGGTTGTCGGCTGGGACGGGATCGAGCTGCCGGCCGGGGCCGCGGGCAGGCTGCGTGAGGCGGAGCTCGTCGTGGGCCCCGCCGCCATTCTCGGCCGGCTCGGTCTCGACGGACGCGCCGCGGACGACGGCGACGTGCTCCAGGCCCTCGACGGCCATCTCGGGCAGGACCGGGGCCCGGCCGTCGTGGTCGCCGAGGGCGATCCCGGCTTCTTCGGAGTCGTCCGCACCTTACGGGCGCACGGCCTGCGGCCGGACGTCCTGCCGGCCACCTCGCTGATCAGCCGCGCCTTCGCCTGCGCCGGGCTCAACTGGGAGGACGCCCTCGTCGTCGCCCCCTCCGGCCCCGGCCGGCTCGCCCGCGTGGTGAACGCCTGCCGCGCCCACCCCAAGGTCGCGCTGCTCGTCGCGCCCGGCGTCGGCCCCGCCGAGCTCGCCAGGGAGCTGGCGCCGACCACGCCGCGCGCCCTGATCGTCTGCGAGGACCTGGGCGGCCCGGGACAGCGCGTCACGCACAGCCGCATGGGGGAGGCCACCACCCGGCCGTGGAAGGACCCCGACGTGGTCCTCGTCATCGACCCGCTGCACCGGCCCGGGCAGCCGGGCTGGGTGGCCGGGGCGCAACCCGGCCCGGCGGAGTGGGCGCTGCCGTGGGAGAGCGGGCTGCCCGCCGAGGCGCGGGCGTTCGTCCTGGCCAAGCTGGGTCCCCGGCTCGGCGACCTGGTCTGGGACGTCGGCGCGGGCGAGGGCGGGATCGCCGTCGAGTGCGCCAGGCTGGGCGCGGCCGTCGTGGCGGTCGAACGCGACCAGTCCGCCTGCGCGCGGCTGCGTGCCAACGTGCTGGCCCACGGCGTCAAGGTCGCCCTGACCAGGGGGCAGGCGCCCGCCGCGCTCGAACCGCTGCCCGACCCCGACGCCGTCTTCGTCGGCGGGGGCGGTGACGACGTGGTCGCGGCGTGCGCCGCCCGCGGCCCCCGCGCGCTGGTGTGCGCGCTCGGCACGGCCGAGCGGGCGGTGGCCGTGCTGGAGCTGCTGCGCGAGCTCGGCTACCGTGGCGAGGGCACGCGGATCCAGGCGTCCGTGCTGACGCCCGGCGCCGGCGGTTCCCACCGTCTGACCGCGGCGGATGCCGTCTTCGTCGTGCACGCCAGGCCCGCGCACGCAGCGTGACCTGTCCCCCACGGGCACGTATCGGTTATCCTCGCGTGACTTTGTCTACGCACCGGAGATCCCTCAATGAAGCCGCCGCTCCTGCTGATCGGGCAGGGCTCGAACGATGACGCCTACGCCGCGGAGTTCGGCAGGTTCGTCCACCGGCTGCGCTGCCGCCTCGACCACACGGCCGTCGACGTCTCCGGCGGCTACCTGGAACGCGCCACGCCGCGCCTGAGCGACTCCGTGGCGTCCCTGATGGCGCGCGGCCACCACCGTCTCGTCGCGCTGCCGCTCAGTCTCAGCAAGGTGGATGCGGAGTTCCCCGCCGCGATGGCGCTCGAACAGCAGCGCCACCCCACCCTCATGTACGACTACGGCCGCCCCCTCGGCCCCGACCCGCGCGTGCTGGCGCTGCTGGCCGACCGGCTCGGCGAGGCCGCCGCCGAGATGGCCAGGCCGCGCCCCCTGGAGCTGGTCGGCGCCCGGCCCCGGCTGCGCGCCGTCGACACCCCGGCCCTCGACGACGTCCCCGGCCAGGTCGAGCCGGGGGAGACGGCGGTCGTGCTGGTCGGCGAGGGCTCGACCGACGCCGCCGCCAACGCCGAGGTCCACCGGGTGTCGCGGCTGTTCTGGGAGACGCACGCCTACGACTACATGACCGTCGAGACCGCGTTCGTCTCGGTGACGCCGCCCGGCGTGCCCGGCGGGCTCGAACGCTGCCGCCGGCTGGGCGCCAAGCGGGTGATCGTGGTGCCGTACCTGCTGTTCGCGGGCGGCCTGCTGGAGCGCGTGTGGGCGCAGGCCCTGGCGTACGGCGCGGGCCACCCCGACCTCGACATCCGCTGCGCCGAGGTGATCGGCGACTGCGAGACGCTGGCCGACGTCGTGATCGACCGGTACGAGGAAGCGCTCCATCTCGTCCACTGACGCTCCCCTCGTCCATCAACGCCCCACCTCGTCCATCAAGTGTCACCAAGTGGAGGTGTCCGTGCTCGCCGAGACCCTGGCGGCCATCCGTCCCGCCGACCCCGAGGCGCTCGCCGAGGCCCGCGCCCACCAGGACCGGCTCACCAAGCCGCGCGGGGCGCTCGGGGCTCTGGAGGAGGTGGCCGTACGGCTGGCGGGCGCGTCCGGCGTCTGCCCGCCGCCCATGCCCGAGCCGGCCGCCCTGGCCATCTTCGCGGCCGACCACGGCGTGCACGCGCGCGGCGTCAGCCCGTGGCCGCAGGAGGTCACGACGCAGATGGTCGCCAACTTCCTGGCCGGCGGCGCGGTCGCCAACGCCTTCGCCGCCCAGGTGGGCGCGTCCGTGACGGTGGTGGACGTCGGCGTCGCCACCGACCTGCCCGACGCCCCCGACCTGGTCAAGCGCAAGGTCGCGTACGGCACCGCCGACCTGTCGCGCGGCCCCGCCATGAGCGTCGACCAGGCCGTCAGGGCGCTGGAGGCGGGCATCGCCGTGGCGCAGGAGCTGATCGACGGGGGCGCCCGCTGCCTGATCACCGGCGACATGGGCATCGCCAACACCACCGCCTCGGCCGCGCTGATCGCGGTGTTCACCGGCAAGGACCCGGCCGAGGTGACCGGCAGGGGCACCGGGATCGACGACGCGACCTACGACCACAAGGTGGAGGTCGTCCGCGAGGCGCTGCGGGTGAACGGCCTGCCCGGCGGCACCGGGCCGAGCGACGCCCTGCGCGCGCTGGCCGCCGTGGGAGGCTTCGAGCACGCGGCGATCGCGGGCTTCGTGCTGTGCGGCGCGGCGAACCGGGTGCCGGTGATCCTCGACGGCGTCATCGCCGGCTCGGCCGCCCTGGTCGCCGCCGCCCTCGACCCCCACGTCAGCGGTCACTGCGTGGCCGGCCACCGCTCGGCCGAGCCCGGCCACGCCGCCGCCCTCGACCATCTCGGGCTGCGCCCGCTGGTGGACCTGGAGCTGCGGCTCGGCGAGGGCACCGGCGGCCTGCTCGCGCACCCGCTGGTGTGCGCGGCCGTACGGGTGATGCACGAGGTGGCGACGTTCGACTCGGCGGGGGTCACGGAAAAGCACGTGTGATGATGGGGGACACTCGAAACAGCACGTGAGGTGAGCAGTGTCCCGGTACGGTCCCATGTTCGGCCCTGACATCACGTTCCTCGGCGTGGACCGCTGCGACGTCGCGGACCCGGCCAGCTACGCCGGAGCCGACGTGGTGATCATCGGTGCGCCCTTCGACGGGGGCACCTCCAACCGGCCGGGCGCCAGGTTCGGGCCGATGGCGCTGCGCCAGACCTGCTATCTGCCGCACAACGGGTCCCGTCCGAGCCTGGCCCTGCGCGTCGACGCCCTGCGCGACCTGCGGGTGCTCGACGCGGGCGACGTCGAGTGCTACTCCGGCGACGTCGAGGGCTCGCTGGCCGCCATCGAGGACGCGGTGCACCGGATCGCCTCCTCCGGGGCGGTGCCGGTGGTGCTCGGCGGCGACCACACCGTCGCGCTGCCGGACGCGCGGGGCACCGCCAGGGCGTACGAGCCGGGCCGCACCTCGATGATCCACTTCGACGCGCACGCCGACACCGGCGACATCGAGTTCGGCCACCTGCACGGGCACGGCCAGCCGATGCGGCGGCTCATCGAGTCCGGCGCCATCCGGGGCGACCGGTTCCTGCAGATCGGGCTGCGCGGCTACTGGCCCGAGCCCGAGACGCTCGACTGGATGGCGGCGCAGCGCATGCGCTCGTACGAGATGACCGAGATCGTGACGCGCGGGCTGGAGGAGTGCCTGACGGAGTCGTTCGGGATCGCGCTCGACGAGTGCGACCAGGTCTTCCTGTCGGTGGACATCGACGTCTGCGACCCCGGGCACGCCCCCGGCACCGGCACGCCCGAGCCCGGCGGCCTGTCGGCCAGGCAGCTCCTCGACGCCGTGCGCCGGATCTGCTACGAACTGCCCGTGGCCGGGATGGAGGTGGTCGAGGTCTCGCCGCCGTACGACCACGCCGACATCACCGCGTTCCTCGGGAACCGCGTTATTCTTGAGGCACTCTCGGCCATGGCCAGACGCCGCAAAGACGCTCAGGGCGGGCCACGCTGGGACCCGTCGCAGCCTCTTCTTGACGGCCGTTGAGCCATGCGCAGCGAACGACGCACGGTGAGCCGGTAGGTTTACCTCCAAACACAACCTTCGCGAACGGGAGATTCCCCCCATGGGTCCCTACCTCCTCGGCCTGCGGCTTTCCGGCCGCCGGGTGCTCGTCGTGGGCGGCGGCCGCGTCGCGCAGCGGCGCGTCCCCGCGCTGCTCGAGGCCGGTGCGGAGGTCACCGTGGTGTCCCCGGCCGTCACCCCGGCCCTCGACGACCTGATCGCGACGGGCCGGGTCACCTGGCACGCGCGGCCGTACGAGGTGGGCGACTGCGACGGCGCCTGGCTCGTGCAGGCGTGCACCGACGTCAGGTCCGTCAACGCCGCCGTCGCCGCCGAGGCCGAGGCCAAGCGGGTGTGGTGCGTGCGCGCCGACGACCGCGACGCCTCCGCCGCCTGGACCCCGGCCACCGGCCGGGTCGACGAGATCAGCGTGGCCGTCACCGCGGGCGGCGACCCGCGCCGGGCCGCGGGCATCCGCGACGCGGTCGTCGGCGCGCTGCGCGACGGCACGGTCGACGCCCGCCGCAACCGCACCAAGCCCGTCGGCGTGGCCCTGGTCGGCGGCGGCCCCGGCGACCCCGGCCTGATCACCGTGCGCGGGCGGCAGCTCCTCGCCCAGGCCGACGTCGTGGTGGCCGACCGGCTCGCGCCCCGGGCGCTGCTCGACGAGCTCGCCCCCGACGTCGAGCTGATCGACGCCGCCAAGGTGCCCTACGGCAGGTCGCTGTCCCAGGAGAAGATCAACGAGCTGCTGGTCGACCGGGCCAGGCAGGGCAAGTTCGTCGTCCGGCTCAAGGGCGGCGACCCGTTCGTGTTCGGGCGCGGCGGCGAGGAGATGATCGCCTGCGCCCAGGCCGGCATCCCCGTGCTCGTCGTCCCCGGCATCACCAGCGCCGTCGCGGTCCCGGCCGCGGCCGGGGTGCCGGTGACGCATCGCGGGGTGAGCCAGGAGTTCCACGTCGTCTCCGTGCACGTCGCGCCCGACCATCCGGCCTCCACCGTCGACTGGCCCGCCCTGGCCCGATCCCAGGGCACGCTGGTGCTCATGATGGCCGTCGAACGGCTGCCGAAGGTGGCCGAGGCGCTGCTTCGAGACGGACGTGCGCCGGAGACTCCCGTAATGGTGGTACAGGACGGTACCCTTCCGACCCAGCGGGCGGTAATCGCACCGCTTTCCACCGTGGCCGACCGCGTGTCCGCGGCTGGGATACGGCCTCCGGCGATCGTCATCGTCGGCGACGTCGTGCGGGTCGGCCAGGAGGTCGAGATGGTTCGAGCGGAGCGCTTGCCGTGAACACCGCCATGGATGACGGGCGGCACGAGTCGCTGGGGGAGCAGACGTTGAGCTTCCGCCCGGTGACGGACGACGACCTGCCCGATTCCCGGCCCCCCGCGCCTTCGCCACCCGCCGCTCCCTCAGGCCCGCCGTCCGCCTCTCCTGCGGGCCCGTCGTCTGCGGCTGCCGCGGGCTCGCCGTCTTCGGCTTCCTCCGGTCCGCTGTCTGCGGCTCTCGCGGGCTCGCCGTCTTCGGGATCCGGTGGTCCGTCGGCCTCGGGGGAGCCGTCGTCCTCCGCTGCCCGGCCATCGCTCTTCCAGCCGTCGGCGCGCGCCGACGAGCCCGTCCTCCCTCGGCGGCCCACCGCCCCGCGGCTCCCGGCTGCTTCGCAGGAGCCCTCCGCCGGTACGGACGAGCCCGGTCCGTCCACGGGGCCCAGCCTCTTCACGCCGTCCCGTCCGGCCGACCGTCCGAGTCTGTTCACCCCGGCCCGTGCCGCCGACCCGCGTGAGGGGAACGAGACGCGTCCGAGGCCCGCCGCCTTCTGGGAACGAGCCGTCCAGGAACCGGACACCGCCCCGTCCCCGGAGACCGAGCCGACGCCCGCGACCCCGAACGCCACCGCCGCCGACAGCGGAGAAGCGCCTTCCGACGCCGAACAGGCGCCGCCCGCGGCGGCCGCTGCCCCCGACGCCGACGCCGGGAACTCTGCTCATGCCGATGCCGGCTCGGAGGGCGACGACGTTCCCCGGCCCGATGACGACCCCGCTCCTGAAGCCGAAGCGGCGCCGTCTGCGGAAGGCGACGGTGACGCCAGCGAGGCGATGGACGCTGACGACAGCCGCGCCGTCGGCGACGCCGACGCCGACCCCAGTGACACCGCCACCTCCGTGGCCACCGACACCACCACCGGCTTCGACGCCTTCTCCCCGGCCTCCGACGTCCCCGCCGGCGCCGATTACCCCACCGACCCGGGAGACCTGGCGGAGGAGGAACCCGACTCCGAGGCCGACGCCGACGACGTCGCGTCCACCGTAGAGACCGATGACGCCGAAGCGGCCGCCGACGACCGCTCCGACGCCGTAGGCAGCAGCGGCGAGACCGTCCCCGACGCCGACCCGAACACCGAGGCGGACACCGACACGGGAGCCCCCGCCCAGATCGACGCCGAATCCGACAACCCCGCCGACGCAGGCCCGGACACCGACGCGGACGCCCTCGTCCGGGCGAACGCCGAAACCGACGCCAACGCCGACGCTGACACCGACGACCACTCCGCAGCGGACACCGACACCGCCCCGGACATCCACCCCGACGCGGATGCCGTCGTCCAGGCGAACGCCGCAACCGAAGTCGAAACCGACGACCGCTCCGACGCGGACACCGACGCCGACGCGGACACGAACGCCGACGCGGACACGAACGCCGACGCGGACACGAACGCCGACGCCGACACGAACGCCGACGCCGACGCCTACGCGGAGACCGACGCGGATGGCGACGCCGTAGCGGAGCCGGAAAGCGCGCCAGAGGAGGGGCCGCGGGTCGAGGAGTTGCCGGCCGAGGTCGTCGAGGCGATGACGTCGGCGCTGAGCGCGTTGCGCGAAAGCGTGTCCGACCTGCGCTTCAGCCTCGACCTGCCGGGAGCCGAGGAGGCCAGGCAGGCGCGGGCCGACCTGCTGGCCCAGCTGGAGAACTACGTCCTGCCCAGGGTGCGCACCAACACGGCCCCCGCGCTGATCGTGATCGCCGGCTCCACCGGCGCGGGCAAGTCCACCCTGGTCAACTCCCTGGCCGAGCGGAACGTCTCCCGCACCGGAGTGCGCCGCCCGACCACCGGCACTCCCATCCTGGCCTGCCACCCCGACGACAGGAAGTGGTTCGCGGAGGGCGAGCTGCTCAGCGGCCTCGAACGGCTGGACCGGCCCTCGCCCGACAGCGAGACGAGCGGCCTGGTCGTCGTGACGACCGAGAAGCTTCCGCAGGGCGTCGCGCTGCTGGACACCCCCGACATCGACTCGGTCGTCGAGGAGCACCACGAGATCGCCCACCGCATGCTCGACGCCGCCGACCTGTGGATCTTCGTGACCACCGCCGCCCGCTACGCCGACGCGCCCGCCTGGAGCCTCCTGCGCCTGGCCAAGGAGCGCGGCGCCCGCCTGGCCATCGTGTTGTCGCGGGTGCAGCCCCGGTCGGCCGACGTCGTGCTCAAGCATTTCGTCCGCATGCTGACCGAATACGGCCTGGGCGACATCGACCGGTTCGTGATCCACGAGGCGACGGTGACCGACGGCAGGCTGCCCGACAGCGAGGTCACCGACCTGCGCATGTGGCTGGCCGAGCTCTCGGTCGACGAGGGGCGCCGGGCGCAGGCCGTGCAGGAGACCCTGAACGGGGTGCTCAACAGCTTCCGCACCCGCGTGCCCGCGCTGGCCAGGCATCTGGAGGGCCAGGCGGCGTTCCGCGCCGAGCTGCGCAGCGACGTCGAGGCCGCCTACCTGGGTGCGCTGGCCGAGATCGACAAGGCGTCCAAGAACGGCTCGCTGCTGCACGGCGAGGTGCTGGCCCGCTGGCAGGACTTCGCGGGCTCCGGCGACCTCATGCGCTCGTTGCAGTTCGGCAAGAGCGGCAAGGCGGGCAGGCAGACGCCCGAGCGGGTGACGGCGTTCAAGGCGGCGATCCGGGCCGGGCTGGAGTCGGTGATCGTCGCCGCGGCCAACCGCGCCGCCGAGGAGGTGGTCGCGCGCTGGCGGCACCGTTCGGAGCTGGGTGCCAAGCTCGCCGACGGGCTCGACCGCCCGTCGGACAACCTGCTGCGGCACGCCGGGCGCGCCATCGCGTCCTGGCAGGACCACCTGAACGAGCTCGTACGCACCGAGGGCGTGACCAAGCGCTCGGTGTCCAAGCTCGTCTCGTTCGATCCCGACGCGCTCTCCCTGATCTTCACGGTCGCCATGTTCAGCGGCGGCGACGGGTCGGGCGTGCCGCACCGGCTCGTCAACGCGCTGCTCGGCGCGGAGTCGCTGCGCGGCATCGGCGCCAAGGCGCTCAGTGACCTGCGAGCCAGGATCGGCATGCTGTTCGACGAGGAATCCATGCGTTACGTACACGCTCTCGACTCGGCGGGCATCCCGGACGAGTCCATCGCGACCCGCCTCTACCAGGCGACGTACAACCTTGAGGTCGCCCGATGACGACGACCACGCCCCCGAGGGCGGGCCTCGCGCCCAGGTTGTCCGCGCTCAACAAGGTGGTGGAGCTCGGTCCCGGGCGGCTCGACCAGAAACTGCTCACCGAGGCCGGCGCGCTGCTGACGCGGGCCGGCGACCGGCTCAAGCTGTCGTCCGAGCACACCGTGGTCGCCCTCGCGGGCGGCACCGGCAGCGGCAAGTCGTCCCTGTTCAACGCCATTTCGGGGCTTGAGCTGTCGCCCACCGGCGTACGCCGACCGACGACCGCCCGTACCCACGCCTGCGTGTGGGGGCTGGAGGGCTCGGCGCCGCTGCTCGACTGGCTGCAGATCCAGCCGCGCCACCGCTTCTCCCGTACCAGCGCGCTCGACAAGGGCGACAGTCAGCTCCACGGGCTGATCCTGCTCGACCTGCCCGACCACGACTCGATCCGGGCGCTCAGCGACAACGAGGCCGACCGGCTCATCGGGCTGGCCGACCTGGTGGTGTGGGTGCTCGACCCGCAGAAGTACGCCGACGCCTCCACCCACCGGCGCTACGTGACCGAGCTGGCCGGGCACGACGCGGTGACCGTGTTCGCGCTCAACCAGGCCGACAGGCTCTCCGCGGCGGAGCTGGCCGAGCTGGTCATCGACCTCAACGACCTGCTGCGCCGGGAAGGCGTCGAGCATCCCAGCGTCGTACCGACCTCGGCCGTCACCGGGCGCGGCGTCGAGAGCCTCAAGAGCGTGATCGCGACCGCCGTCGGCCGCCGCCGCGCCGCCGTCCAGAAGCTGGAGGCCGACCTCCAGCGGATGGAGCAGCGGCTCGGCGAGGCCATGCCGCTCGGCGACGCGCTGCTCGTGCCGTCGTCGGTCGACGAGGCGCGCAGGATGGGGCTCACCGATGCGCTCTGCGACGCGATCGGCGTCCCCGCCGTCGGCGAAGCCATGGAGAACGTCTACGCCGAGCGTTCCAGCCAGTGGGTCGGCTGGCCCTATCCGCGGTGGTTCGCCAAGTTCCGTCCGGATCCGTTGAAGAGCCTGCGTCTCGAAGACGTCGGCGACGAGATCCGGGGCATCACGACCGGCTCGGTGAGCGCGCACTCCGCCGAGGTGGCCAACGCCGTGCAGGCGCTCACCGACGGGCTGTCGGCCGGGATGGACCCGGTGTGGCGGACCGCGGTGCAACAGGCCGCGCGCTCGCACGCGTCCCGGCTGCCGAAGGCGCTGACCGAGGAGCTCACGGAGGTGGCGCCGCGCCTCGACCGGGTGCCCGGCTGGTGGCGGCTGCTCAAGGTCTGGCAGTACCTGCTGGTGGTGGCGTTCGTGGCCGGGGTGGTGTGGCTGGTGGCCGGGCTGACCGTGCCCGCGCAACTGCCCGCGACCCTGCAACTGGTCGGCGACGGCGCGGCGCTGCCGTGGGTGGCGCTCATGATGGCCTCCGTCCTGGGGCTGGGCGCGTTGTCGGGCATCGCCTCGCGCAACTTCGTGGAGCTGGGGGCCTCGCGGGAGCGGGAACGTCTGGAGCGGGAGATGCGCCGCAGAGTGGCGACGGTGTCGGCGAAGATGGTGGTGGAGCCGGTCGAACGCGAGCTCGGCCGCCACCACGCCTTCTACACGGCCCTGCGCGACCTCTCGGGCTGACCCCCCTCTTCTCGTACGCTCCCTGCACGACCGGCCGTCATCCACAGCCCTCCTCCGTCGCCGTCCCCCCATCCACAGAACGGCGTTCGCCCCCGCCCCACCCGGCCTGCTTCAGGCACCGTGTTCCCAGGTCGCGGGCAGTCCGCCCGCCGCATGGGAGGCACGGATGAACGACATCTACATCACGCTCACCGGAAACGTCGCAGCAGAGCCACGGCAGTACAGCTTCGACGACGGCACCAGGGTCACGTCGCTGAAGGTGTTCACCTCGCACCGCTACTTCGACAGGAAGACCGGGCAATGGACCGACGGTGAGCGCGTCTGCTTCACGGTCCGCTGCTGGCGTGCGCTGGGCGACAACGTCGCCGACTGCGTACGGGCGGGGCAGCCCGTCGTCGTGTCCGGCAAGCTACGCATCCGCGAGTTCGGCGCGGAAGGCGACCGCCGGTTCATGCCGGAGATCGAGGCCAGCGCGGTCGGGCACGACCTGCGCTGGGGCACCGGCGTCTTCACCAAGCCGGAGCGCGGGGGCGGCCTGGGCTCGATGACCAAGGAGATGCGCGAACGCCTCGACGAGGAGACCCAGGACTGGGCGATGGGCACCAAGCCCGTCCGTCCGTCTTCCCTCCACCCGACCGCCGACCCGTCGGTCCCCGCGACCGCCGACGCCCTCCGAAGCGCACCCGCGCAGCCTCACGACGACGCCGGGCCGGACGCCGACCTCACGACGCTGGCCATAGCCGCTACCGACCCCGACGCCGCCACCCCGCAACCCAGCGCACGTCCCGAGCCCCGGCCTGACACCGCCGTGGAGGACGACACCGCTCTTGGCACGGTCACACCAGAGCAGCCGGGCCGCGGTTCGTCAGCCAAGGCCGCCACGGTCCGCGTCCTGGGCGCGTCCAGCAAGCCCCGGACGAAGACGCAGACACCGGAGAAAGCCGCAGCCTGACACCATCGCCACCTGACGGCTGAGCACCTGCACCAGTGGATGCTTCCGCCGTGACGCACACGTGGCCGCTGCCCACGAGGGCGGGTGTCTTCATGCCCACCTACGCAACCCGCCATGAAGACACCCGCCCCAACCCGACCGGCCCGCTCGCCTCGACGCCCCACAACCACACCCCCCAGGTGCACCCATATCGAGGACGCAGTGGGCGGCCGATCAAGCGAAAAGCCCGCCCCCGGCACAGCGCCCAACCCGCCGGCTGCGCACCCACCTGCACGGACCACTCGCGCGCTGCGCAACGTACCCACCCGTCTGGACGGGGTTGCCCGTTGTCTGCATGGGCTCCTTAACCGCCTGAACGGGGCACCCACGCAACTGCCAATCCACCCAAGGGAGGCGCATGCATGCGGAGGCGCACTGGCCCGGTTCGTCTCACGGTGATCCACCGCAGGGGTAACTACGCTCGGAGGCGCGCTGCCCAGGTGGGGGTCGGTGCCGCTTGCCTCCTGGCGGTGCTCGGGTTCGGGGACGCAGGCGTCGAGGCGGACGGCATCGCGTGAAGGACATGCAGCGTCCTCAGGCGGTGACGCGGCGCGCGTGCGGGCAACGGCGGGCAAGCGCGACGTGACGGCAGTCGTATGCGTGATGCACTCCCTGATTGCGCAGGCCCAGACGCGCTGGTCAGAGTTCCTCGATGGACCGGACGAAGGAGTGGTACGACCGATGGTTCACCGGCCATCGGTCAGGGGGAAAGCGATCGGGGCGGAGGGCAGCAGCCGATGGGTCGGCGCCCCGCGCAGGGGACGGCCAAGGGGAGGGGGGAGGGGCATCGGCTGATGGCCCCGATGTCACCCCGAAGGGGGCTAATGGGGTGTTTGTCCGTGTCAGATACCTAGAGCATGGGTCATGTCCAGGTCACGCCCCGCACCATGGTTGCTCCTTTCCGGCACTGCCCGCTCGCGGAGTGAGCGGGCGTGGTCGTTTCAACGTAGCGGTTCCCATCGCATAACGCACACTCCGCAATTATTGTGTTACACATCGTTAGTCAGGGAGGAGACGAGATGGCGGCGACCAGTCACGCCACGATCAAGTCTCGCGACGGTGTGTCAAGAATGGCCGGTCGTTGGCCATTGCTCGGGCAACGGCGCCCGCTTGTGGCGTATCTGTGCGCCATTGTCGCCCTAGATGCCGTCGCGATTACCTTGTTCACGAGATCTACCGATTTCCACTGGCCGGATTTGCTGACCTTTGCCGCTCTCATGGCGTGCGGCGCGGTCTGCATCGAGGCCAGCAGGCGTCTGGGCATGCCCGCCGGAGTCTCGCGTGACCTGTTGTCGGCCTGGTGGCTGCCGGTCGCCCTGCTCCTGCCGCCGGTCTACGCCCTCTTTGCGCCGATCGTGCTGCAGATCCTTCTCCAGGTGCGCGTGCGCGCCACAGTTCTCTACCGTCGGGTGTTCAGCTCGGCGGCCATCGGTCTGGCCGGCTGCACGGCGTCGGTCGCCTTCCACTGGGTCGTCCCCGACCCCTGGGTGCTGACGCGGGGGAGTGGGCCGCCGATCGCTTACGCGGTTGCGGCCGCCGTGCTGTTCTCCCTGCTCAACATCGGTCTCATTGCGGTCGCGGCGCACACGTCCGATCCTGAGGGGTCGTGGCAGGAGGTGTTGTGGAACCGGGAGAGCGTCCTGCTGGACGTCGTCGAGCTATGTCTCGGGGTCACGGTCTCGATCGGGTGCGGGCTCAACCTGGCTCTGCTGGTGCTCGCGTTGCCGCCGGTCGTCCTGCTGCAACGCAGTCTGTTGCATGCGCAGTTGCAGGCCGCCGCCCGTACCGACTCGAAGACCGGGCTGCTCAACGCGGCCGCCTGGCAGCGGGAGGCCGACACCGAGATCCTGCGTGCGCGTCGCAGCGGTGGCACGCTGGCGCTGCTGATCATCGACATCGACCACTTCAAGCGGGTGAACGACGCCCACGGGCATCTGGTCGGCGACGAGGTGCTGGCCGGGGTGGCGGCCATGTTGCGCAGGGAACTGCGGGAGTCCGACGTGGTGGGGCGGTTCGGGGGCGAAGAGTTCGTCGTCCTGCTGCCGGGGGCGGACGTCGACGAGGCGCGGCAGGTCGCCGAGCGACTTCGTACGCACGTCGGGCACATGGCCATCCCGGTGGACGACGCTCTGATCCGGATCACGATCTCGGTCGGGGTCGCGTTGATGTGCGTGCACGGCGACGATCTGATCGATCTGCTGGCCGCCGCCGACCTGGCTCTCTATCGGGCCAAGGAGCTGGGCCGGGACCGTGTCTGCATCCCCGTCGTCCAGCCGCCGCAACCGCCGTCGCCGGAGGAACAAGCCGTGTGACGTGCCGTCGCGCACGCCGTGTGGTGCGCGGTGGGATGTGCGGCGAATGCGGGCAGGCGCCTGAGGGACGGATGGGTCAGGGGCCTGCCCTCGGGTTGTGGCCTGACAGTCAGGGCGTGGTGACGCCGTCGCAGGTGACGAGCCGGACGGCGGGAGCCGAGACGATCTGGACGTGGGGTACGCCGGGGACCTCGACGTTGAGATACCCGCCCTCGATGGCGAACCGCACTCCTTCCACGGCAGACACCCGGCGGCCCTCGGAGTTCGTCAGCGTGTAGCCGTCGAGGAGTTCGACGGTGCCGTTTCTCCAGGTGGGGTTCATGCCTGCACCTCCGGGAAGTCCAGCTCGGGCTGGGCGAGGTGGTTGAAGTAGTTGGACAAGGTGTTCAGGGCGATGTGGCCCACGATCTCGGCGAGTTCCGCGTCCGAGACGCCGGCGGCCCGTGCGGCGTCCAGGTCCGCGTCGCTCACCGCGCCGCCCGTGTGCATGATCGCCTGAGTGATCGCCAGGACGGCGGCCGCGTGCGGCTCGTCGTCCGCGCCCTGCCGGGTCTTGAGAAGTTCCTCGTCGGACATGCCCATGCGGCGTCCGCGCATGGTGTGAGCGCTCACGCAGTACGTGCAGTGGTTCTCCTGGGCGACCAGCAGGGCGATCTGCTCCCGCAGTCTCGGGGTGAGGACGCCCGAGCTGAGGTGTTCGCGCATGGCGAGGTAGCCGGCCAGGGCGGCTGGGCCGTTGGCGAGGGCGGCGTACAGGTTGGGGACCTTGCCGAGCTGGCGGCGGGTCTGGTCGAGCAAACCGTCATTGTCTTCTGTCAGTTGTGGAAGGCGGGGCATGAGGTCTCCAAAACGGTACTGGTCGGTTCCATCTGGGCAAGACGATACCGAACGGTTCCGTTTTAGGGAAGTTCGGGATAGCTTGGCGGTATGCCCACACGTGCACGTGAACGACTGCTCGACGCCGCCGAGGACCTTTTCTACGCGGAGGGGATCAGAGCGGTGGGCGTCGAGCGGATCCTGAGTGTCTCGGGGGTGGGCCGCGCCTCCTTCTACCGGCATTTCCCGAGCAAGGACGACCTGGTCGTGGCCGTACTGCGGCGACGGGACGAGCGGTGGCGGGCCTGGCTGGCCGAACGCGTGGAGGCTCTGGGCGGGCATCCGCTGGACGTCTTCGACGCCCTGGCCGAACGGTTCGCGCGGGCGGATTTCCGTGGGTGCGCCTTCATCAACACCATGATCGAGACGGCGGATCCGGACAGTGCGGCACATCGGGTGGCGGCCGAGCACAAGGAGCGCGTGCGGGCGTACGTCTCGGGGTTGATCGAGCGCGACGGTCGCGCCGATGCCGCCGAGCTGGCGCACCTGTTCGTCCTGCTGGTGGACGGGGCCATCGTCACGGCGGTACGTGAGCGCTCGACCCACCCGGCGCAACGGGCACGAGCCGCAGCCGCCGCCCTCCTCACAACGGCGCGGACCACCACGGGGACCACCGCAGGGGCCGCGACTTCAGGGGCCGCGACCTAGGAAGCCGTGGCGGACGCGGCCGTGGAGGAAGGGGGGCCGTGGTGGAGGGGGCCGTGGTGGAGGGGGCCGTGGTGAAGGGGGCCCTGGCAAAGGGGGCGCGGCGAGGGAGGCCGTGCCAGGGGGGCATGGAGGGCGTGATGGGGATCCTGGTCGGCTGAGGTCGGGCGGCGAACGGCGTCCCTCCCCGAGGTGGGCTCGGGGCCTGGGGTGTCATGGGTGATTCAGCGTGCGAGGGCCGCAAGGGGGGGCGGCCCCGGGACGTCACGGCGTTCGGGGGAGGTGAGGTTGGAGGGGTGGGGGTGCAGGGGCGAGCGGGGACGGGCGGAGGTGAAAGGGGCTGGGCGGCGGAAGCCTGCGTGTGCAGCCTCTAAGCTAGGGAGCATGCCGGAGTACATCTACACGCTGCAGCGCGTGCGCAAGGCGCACGGCGACAAGGTTGTCCTTGACGACGTCACGCTGTCGTTCCTGCCCGGAGCCAAGATCGGTGTCCTGGGGCCGAACGGCACCGGGAAGTCGACGCTGCTCCGGATGATGGCCGGCCTGGAGCAGCCGTCCAATGGCGACGCCAAGCTGATGCCGGGCTTCACGGTCGGCATGCTCCAGCAGGAGCCGCCGCTCAACGAGGAAAAGACCGTTCTGGGCAACGTGCAGGAGGGTGTCGCCGAGACGATGGCGATGCTCGAGCGCTACAACCAGATCGCCGAGCAGATGGCCACCGACTACAGCGACGAGTTGCTGGAGGAGATGGGCAAGCTCCAGGACCAGCTGGAGCACCGCAACGCGTGGGACCTCGACAGCCAGCTGGAGCAGGCGATGGACGCCCTGCGCTGCCCGCCGCCCGACGCCGAGGTGAGCAAGCTGTCCGGTGGTGAGCGCCGCCGCGTGGCGCTGTGCAAGCTGCTGCTTGAGGCCCCCGACCTGCTGCTGCTCGACGAGCCCACCAACCACCTCGACGCCGAGAGCGTGCAGTGGCTGGAGTCGCACCTGGAGAAGTACGCCGGCACGGTGCTGGCCGTCACCCACGACCGGTACTTCCTGGACAACGTGGCCAACTGGATCCTGGAGCTCGACCGCGGTCGCTGCTACCCCTACGAGGGCAACTACTCCACCTACCTCGACATGAAGGCCCAGCGCCTCAAGGTCGAGGGCCAGAAGGACGCCAAGCGCAAGAAGCGCCTGGAGGACGAGCTGGAGTGGGTGCGCTCCAACCCCAAGGCCCGCCAGACCAAGAGCAAGGCCCGTCTCCAGCGGTACGAGGAGATGGCCGCCGAGGCCGACAAGTTCCGCAAGCTGGACTTCGAGGAGATCCAGATCCCGCCGGGCCCGCGTCTGGGCACCACGGTGATCAAGTCCGACCAGCTCACCAAGGGCTTCGGCGACCGCCTGCTGATGGAGAGCCTGACGTTCGACCTGCCGCGTAACGGCATCGTCGGCGTCATCGGCCCCAACGGCGTCGGCAAGACCACGCTGTTCCGCATGATCACGGGTGGGGAGACGCCGGACGCGGGGTCGATCACGGTCGGCGACACCGTGAAGATCTCCTACGCCGACCAGAGCCGGGGCGGCATCGACCCGAACAAGAACGTCTGGGAGGTCGTCTCCGACGGGCTCGACCACATCAAGGTCGGCAACGTCGAGATGCCGTCGCGGGCCTACATCGCGGCGTTCGGGTTCAAGGGGCCCGACCAGCAGAAGAAGGCGGGGGTGCTGTCGGGCGGCGAGCGTAACCGGCTCAACCTGGCGCTCACCCTCAAGCAGGGCGGCAACGTGCTGCTGCTCGACGAGCCGACCAACGACCTCGACACCGAGACGCTGTCGTCGCTGGAGAACGCGCTGCTCGACTTCCCGGGCTGCGCCGTGATCACCTCGCACGACCGGTGGTTCCTCGACCGCATCGCCACCCACATCCTCGCGTGGGAGGAAGGCTCGAACTGGTTCTGGTTCGAGGGCAACTTCGCCGACTACGAGAAGAACAAGATCGAGCGTCTCGGCGCCGACGCGGCCCGTCCCCACCGGGTGACGTACCGGAAGCTGCACCGGGACTGACGTCTCATCCCGGCCCCGGGACGAGACGGGCACGTCTTGTCCTGGCATCGGGACGAGCGTCTCATTCGTGCGACGAGCGGCGGGCCCCTTCGGGGGCGCGCCGCTTTCGCGTGTTCCGGCAGGGCCGATCAGTGTTCGGGCTCGGTTGGGACGGTTCGGCGTTCGCCCCGGTTGGGACGGTTCAGTGTGTGGGCTCGGGTGGGAGGAGTCAGCTTTCGGCCTCGGTGAGGGCGACCTGGACGGGGGTGGGGGCGGTGCGGCGCCATGGACCGTTGAACAGCAGGATCGCGGGGACGAACAGCACGAGGCAGCCCAGTGCCACGAACAGCCACGTCTGCCAGCTCGTGGCCGCCACGACGTGCGGGATGACCAGCAGCCCGACCACCGCGATCGCCTTGCTCAGGAAGCCGAACAGCCCCCAGGCCGTGCCCTGCAGGCGCGGGTCGGCGTCCTCGGCGTCCTCGGAGTAGTTGGCCATCCAGGGGGCGTAGGCGACGCCGAGTGAGCCGCCGAGCAGGGCGCCGACCACCATGAGCGTGCCGGTGGAGACGCCTTCCTGGCCGAGCGCGACGGCGAGGTAGGCGGTGACCAGCACCGCGGCGATCGTCCCGGCGAGCGAGAACGGCTTGCGCAGTTGCAGGCGGTCCGACAGGCGGCCGGTGAGGATCAGCGTGACCAGGTTCAGGCTCCAGAACGCGGCCATGATCGTGGACGCCTGCGCGCTGCTGATGCCGAGCGCGCCCACCAGCATCGTCTGGCCGAACAGCGACAGCGTGATGTAGAGGACCAGCCAGAGCGAGATGCCGACGACGTGGGCCCAGATGTTGCGCCGGGCGAACAACGACCGGACGGTGGGCGGACGCCGCAGGTCGACGACCTCCTCGGCGGCCCGTTCGGTGTGCTGGATCCTGGCCCGCAGCTCGGGGGACAGGTCGGCGATGTTGAACGCGATGACCACGGAGATCACCAGCGAGAAGCAGCCCATGATGACGAACTGCGACCGCCACGACTCGTCGAAGATCGGCAGCGTCCAGCCGGCGACGGCGGCGGCCAGGAAGTTCGCGCCCACCGGGCCCCATGTCCAGAACCCGAACGCCTGCGCCCGTCCGAGCCGTGGCGAGAAGTCGCGGATCAGCGGCGCGGTGGAGGCCATGGCGACGCCGTCCACGAAGGCCAGCAGGATGCGGGCGATCAGCAGGTCGCGCGGGCTGTGCACGAGCGTCATGGCGAAGCAGCACACGGCGGTGAGGGCCATGAGCGGGATGAGCAGGCGGACCCGGCCGACCCGGTCGGTGAGCCGCCCGCCCAGGATGGAGGCCACGGCACCGGCCACCGCCGCCGCCCCCGACACCGCGCCGTACGTGGCCAGGGACATGTTCAGGTCTTTGAGCAGCAGGGGTACGACGGGCGCGATCTGCCCTTCGTAGGAGCCGATGAGGATGGCCAGGACGGCCATGGTGAGGATCTTCATCCGGCGGGCGCCGGTCGGGTACTCGTCGAGCTCGCGGACGTAGGACAGCCTCATGACAAGCCTTTCTGTCGAGCCTAGGCCCCCCGTCATGAGTTCTAGAAGCTAGCTCTAGAATCCATTTCTGAGATGCTGCTCCTCGCATCGGCCGGCGTCAAGAGTGCGTACCCGGTATCAGATGATTAGAATCAAATTCTAGGATTCGTTCGTAGTGAGGAGCCGGGCGTGGACCTGGAACTTGACGGCCTCGACGTGACCTTCGACCACACGGCCGTGGCCGCTCCCCGGATCAGGGACCTGCTGCCGATCTATCGCGACCTGCTCGGCGGTCGCCATCTGGGCGGCGGCGGGGACAACCGGATCAGCGGGTACCGCACGCTGCAGCTCACCTACTCCAACGGGAGCAAGGTCGAGCTCATGGAGCCGCTGACCGGGTCCACGTTCTTCGACAGCTTCTTCGAGCTGACGCGGGGGCGGGGCGGCGTCCATCATCTGAACTTCCACGTCGGGGACATGGACGCGGCCGTCGCCCGGCTCACCGGGCGCGGCTACCGGCTGCACGGGCTCAACCGGGCCGACGTGCGCTGGCAGGAGGTGTTCCTGCACCCCAAGGAGGCGCACGGCGTGCTCATCCAGCTCGCCTGCCCGGGGTTCCGTGACCCGGACGAGGCCCGCCCGACGCTGGAGGAGGTGCTGGCGGGACGCGGCCGCAACGGCGACGGCATCCCCAGCCCCTGAGTCGCGGAGGCTTCCCCGGAACCGAACCTAGCTCTAGAGTGCAATTCTAGAACTAGAGTGGGGAGGCCCATGAAACCGGCACCGAAGCCAACGCCCGAGACCCAGCCGTTCTGGGACGGCACGGCCGCGGGAGAGCTCAGGATCCAGCGCTGCCAGACGTGCGCGCGGCACTACTTCTACCCCCGGCCGAGCTGCCCCCACTGCGGCGGCGGCGACGTGGAGTGGGTGCGCGCGACGGGCCGCGCGACCCTGTACTCGTACGTGATCAACCATCGTCCCGCGCCCGGTTTCGAGGCCGGCGGGCCCTACGCCATCGCCGTCGTGGAGCTGGAGGAGGGCGTGCGGATGATGACCAACATCGTCGGCGTGCCCAACACCCCCGAGAACCTGCCGCTGGACATGGAGCTGCGGGTGGTGTTCGAGCGGCGCGGCGACGTGCACGTGCCGCTCTTCGAGCCCGCGGAGGGCGCCCGATGAACATCGTGATCGCCGGGGCGGCCGAGACCGACGAGATCGGCCGTCTGCCGGACCGCTCCACCTTCCAGCTCCACCTGGAGGCCGCGCGCAACGCCCTCGCCGACGCGGGCATGACGAAACACGACATCGACGGCATCGCCACGGTCGGCACGCCCGGCCCGATCCAGGTCGCCCACGCCCTCGGCATCACGCCCTCCTGGCTGGACGGCACGGGCGTGGGCGGGTCGTCGTTCCTGTTCCACGTGCGGCACGCGGCCGCCGCCATCCGGGCCGGGCTCTGCCGTACCGTGCTGATCACGCACGGCGAGTCGGGACGGTCGCGCGTCGGCGCCGGCCGGTGGGGGCTGGGCGCGGACTCGCTGCTCGGGCAGTTCGAGCTGCCGTACGGGGTGGTCGGGCCGCCGACGTCGTTCACCGTCACGGCGCTGCGCCACATGAAGGAGACCGGCCTCACCCACGAGCAGCTGGCCGAGGTGGCGGTCGCGCAGCGCCGCTGGGCCTCCAGGAACCCGCGGGCCATGTACCGCGACCTGATCACGGTCGAGGACGTGCTCGCGTCGAAGCTCGTCGCCTACCCCTTCCACCTGCTGGAATGCTGCCTGGTGACGGACGGCGGCGGCGCGCTGGTCGTCACCTCCGAGGAGCTGTCGCGCCGCCCGCCGGTGTACCTGCTCGGCTCCGGCGAGGCCATGGACGCGCCGATGGTCTCGCAGATGGAGGACTTCACCACCTCCAAGGGCTTCCGCCTGTCCGGCCGGGCCGCCTTCGCCGAGGCCGGGATCTCCCACGACGACGTCGACCACCTGATGGTGTACGACGCCTTCGCCCACGTGCCCGTCTACGGCCTGGAGGACCTGGGCTTCGTCGGCCGGGGCGAGGCGGGGGCGTTCATCGCCGAGGGGCACACCTCACCCGGCGGCCGGCTGCCGATGAACACCAACGGCGGCGGCCTGTCCTACACGCACACCGGCATGTACGGCATGTTCGCCATCCAGGAGTCGGTGCGGCAGCTCCGGGGCGAGGCCGCGGCCCAGGTGCCGGACGTGGAGGTGAGCGTGGTGCTGGGCAACGGCGGCATGTTCGCCTCCGCCGCCACCCTCGTCCTGGCCTCTCGGTTGCCCTAGGTTCCGCATCCGGCCGTCCGGGCAGGCGAGCCCGGACGGGCCGATGGAACGGGATGGAACGGAATGGAACGCCTCTCCATCGGAAGCGGAAGATCCTGAGAAGAGGAGACGGCGATGCCGAAGTTCATGGACGTGCACAGTGGTTTCGTCGGCGTCACCGAGGAGCAGTTGCGCGAGGCCCACGAGCGGGACCTGGCGGTCGAGGGGGCCGAGGGTGTGCACTTCGAGCGGGCCTGGCTCGATCCGGACTCGGGCAAGGTGTTCTGCCTGTCGTCGGGGCCGTCGAAGGAGGCGGTGATGCGGGTGCACGAGAAGGCCGGCCATCCCACGACGGAGATCTACGAGCTGCCCATCGAGGTCGAGTAGCCACGACCCGGCCACCGGACCGGTGACGGCCGCCCGCGCTGCTGCGGACGCGGGCGGCCGTCACCGAGACGCCCGGAGCCACGAGGCCCCGGACAAGGCCCCGAAAAACCGTCCGGGCGGGCGCGTCGGGCGGCGGGCCGCGTGCGAGGGCCGTACTAGATTCGTCGGGTGAGCACGGGAGCCGCGCGCGGGGTGGGGCGGTTCGTCAACGGCGAGTCGGTCTACGGGACCATCCTGACGGCCGGCGTCGTCTCCGGGCTCTCGCACTGGATCGCCGACCCGGCCGAGCTGCTGGCGACCGCGATCGGCACGGTCATCGTGTTCTGGATCGCGCACGCGTTCGCCGAGATCGTCGGCGACCGGTCGCCGGACGTGCGCAAGGCGGTGCGGGGCGCGGTGACGCGGTCCACGGGCATGTTGTGGGGACTGGTCCCGCTCACGGTGATCCTGTGCGTGGCGATGACCGGCGTGATGTCCGTGGACGCGTCGGTGTACCTGGAGATCGGCGTGTCGGTCGTCCTGCTCACCGTGCTCGGCTTCTTCGCGGCCGCGCCCAAGACCGACCGGCTCTGGATCCGGCTGCTCTGCGGAGCCGGCTCGGGCGCCCTGGGAGCCGTGATGATCCTGCTGAAGAGCCTTGGGCACTGAGCAGGGGCGGGGACAGGTCAGGAGGGCGGCGGGCGCCAGGTGATCAGCGCGTCCAGGGCCTCGACGCGGGAGCCGGTGACCAGGAGCGGGTTGATCTCCAGGGACTCCAGGTCGTCGCCCAGGCTCTCGGCGAACGCGGCGATCCCGGCCACCACGTCGGCCACCGCGTCCAGGTCGGCGGGCTCGGTGCCCCTGGCGCCGTCCAGCAGGGCCGCGCCGCGCAGCTCGGACAGGGCCCGGCGGACCTCGCCGGCGTCCACCGGGAGCACGCGCAGGGCCGCGTCCCGCAGCACCTCCACCCAGACGCCGCCGAGCCCGACCGCCAGGGTGAGCCCCCAGGCGGGGTCGCGCACCACGCCCGCCAGCAGCTCGATCCCGCCGCCGCGCTGCGGCTGGACCAGGACGCCCGCGTCGGGGGCGTGCGCCCGCGCCGCGGCCACCACCTCCCGGTACGCCTGCCGCACCTCCTCCGGGCCGGACAACCCGAGCCGCACCCCGCCGATGTCGCTCTTGTGCCCGAGCCCTTCGGCGGCGGCCTTGAGCACCACCGGGTAGCCGAACCGCTCGGCCGCGGCCACCGCCGCCGCCTCGTCCGCGGCGATCTCGGACGGCACCACAGGCAGCCCCGCGGCGGCGAGCAGGGCGGCTGCCCGGTGCTCGGCCCACACGCCGTGCGCACCCTCGGGCGCACCCAAGGATGCGCCCCCGGATGCGCCGGTGACCGCCGCCCGCCCGGCCGGGCCGCCGCCGGTCAGGGCCCTGCGGTGGGCCTCCGACCAGCGCACCGCCGCGCCGAGCGCGGTCAGGCCGTGCTCGATCCCGCCCATGACGTACGGGAAGCCGGTCTCCCGCTGCACCTGGCGTCCGAACTCCGTGACGTCGGTCAGCACGTTGCTCACGACCACGACCGGCACCGGCGACTCGGCGATGCGCCGCGCGCTGGCCTCGTACATGGCCAGGACGGGCGCGGGGTCCGCAGGGGCGATCCTGGGCGGTTCGGACAGCAGCATGACCAGGTCGATGCCGGGATCGGCGGTCACCGTCTCCAGCGCGCGGCCGAGCAGGGTGCGGTCGACGAGGACGTAGCCGGTGACGTCGAGCGGGTTCTGCACGGTGCCGAACGACGGCACGATCCCGGCCAGCTTCTCGACCGTGGCCGCGGCGAAGGGCGGCAGCTCCAGGCCCTCGTCCTCGGCCCGGTCCGCGATGATCTCGGACGCGCCGCCGGACGGGGTGACGACGCCCACCCGGCGGCCGGGCAGCGGGCCGGTGGCGGCCAGCAGCCCGGAGGTGATGATGAGGTCCTCCAGCGAGCGCACCCTGATCACGCCGAGCTGGCGCATGGCGGCGTCGATGACGTCGTCGTCGCCCACGAGCGCGCCCGTGTGGGCCTGCGCGGTGTGCGAGGCGAGCCGGCTGCGGCCGATCTTGAGCGCGACGATCGGCTTGCCCGCCGCCAGTGCCCGGCGGGCGACCCGGGAGAACTCGGCCGGGTTCCTGATCGTCTCCAGGAACAGGGCGATGACCCGGGTCGCCGGGTCGTCCACGAGGTAGTCGACGACGTCGGTGACCGTGACGACCGACTCGTTGCCCATCGAGGTCAGCAGGCTGACGCCGACGTTGCGGGCCTGGGCGAAGCCGAGCACCGAGCTGGCCAGCGCGCCGCTCTGCAGCACCACGCCGACCGACCCGCGCAGCAGCGGCTCGGGGACGGGCAGCCCGTACGGGGTCACGTCGGCGGCGGCGTTGATGTAGCCGTTGCCGTTCGGCCCGAGGATCGTCAGGCCGTTCTCGCGGGCGAACCCGGCGATCTCCGCCTCCAGCCGCGCGCCCTCCGCGCCGGCCTCCCCGAACCCCGCCGTGAGGATGACGTAACAGCCGATGCCCAGCTTGGCGCCCTCCTTCAGCACGCCGAGCACGGCGGCCGTCGGCACCATGACGTAGGCCAGGTCGACGGGGGAGGGGATCTCGGTCAGGCTGCGGAAGGCCGGCGACCCGTGCACCACCCCGCCCCTGGGGTTGACCAAGTGGACGGGCCCGGAGAAGCCGTGGGTGCGCAGGTTCAGCAGCGTGCTGACCGACCAGCCCGACTTGTCCGTGGCCCCCACCAGGGCGATCGAGCGCGGGTTGAACAGTGCCTCGACCGACATGGGCTACTCTCCGATCAGGCCGAGCCTGGCGTGGCCCTTGATGAGGTTGCGGGCGATCGTGCGGCGCTGGATCTCGTCGGTGCCCTCGAAGATGCGCAGCAGGCGCAGCTCCCGGTACCACCGCTCGACCGGCAGCTCCTTGGTGTAGCCCATGCCGCCGTGGATCTGCAGCACCCGGTCCACGACCTGGTTGGCCATCACGGCGCCGTTGAGCTTGGCGATGGAGGAGGCGTGCCGGGCGTCCATGCCCTGCTGCACCTGCCAGGCCGCGTGGAGGGTGAGCCACTTGGCCGCCTCGATCTCCACCTGGGAGTCGGCGATCATCCACTGGATGGCCTGGTACTCCGAGATGGTCTGTCCCATCGACTTGCGGATCTTGGCGTAGTCGATGGCCATCTGGAGCATGCGCTCGGCGGAGCCGATGGCACGGGCCGGGATCATGTACCGTCCTTGCCCGATCCACTGCATGGCAAGCTCGAAGCCCTTGCCGAGCTCGCCCAGGATGTTCTCCTCGGGCACCCGCACGTCCTGGAACACCAGCGCGGCCGGCCCCCACTCGCCCATGGTCGGGATGGGCTCGGACGTCCAGCCCATGTCCCGGTCGACCAGGAAGCACGTCACGCCGTGGCCCTCGGCCACCGCGAACACCATGACGAAGTCGGCCTCGCTGCCGCCGGTGATGAACGTCTTCTCGCCGTTGATCACCCACTCGGCGCCGTCGCGGGTGGCGCGGGTGCGGATGTTGCGGGCGTCGGAGCCGGCGCCCGGCTCGGTGATCGCGAAGCAGGACCGCCGTTCGCCCTCGATGGTGGGGACGAGGTAGCGCTGCTTCTGCTCGTCGGTGCCGGCGTAGAGGATGTTGTCGGCGCTGCCGCCGAAGGAGAAGGGCACGAACGTGCGGCCCATCTCCATGGCGATGATCGCGGACATGATCGGGCCGAGCGCCGCGCCGCCGTACTCCTCGGGGGTGTTGATGCCCCAGAAGCCCGACTTCCTGGCCTTGGCGCGCAGGTCGCGCACGACCTCCGGGTCGAGCCCCGGACGCCCTTCGCGCTCGTTGCGCAGGACCTCCGGCTCCAGCGGCATGATCTCTTTCTCGATGAAGGCACGCACGGTGTCGCGGATCTGCCGTTCCTCCGGGCTGAGCGAGAAGTCCACGGCCGCCTCCTGAATTTCTAGAATCATTCTCTAGTACGCGATTCTAACCCCCGCGCGGCACTGGTCAAGAATCAGATTCTAGAATTCGGCGGGATAGAATGCCTGGCATGGCACGCAAGTCCTCGTGGGAGTGGAGCCGTACGGCTCAGACGCGCAAGAGCATGTTGCAGGCGGCCCGTGAGGTCTTCAGCGAGCACGGCTTCGCCGACGCCAACGTCTCGGAGGTCGTGGCCCGCGCCGGCTCCAGCGTCGGCAGCCTGTACCACCACTTCGGCGGCAAGACCGAGCTGTTCCTCGCCCTCTACGAGGACCACCAGGCGGCCCACGAGCAGGCGTCGGCCGCCAGCGTCGCCAAGGCCAAGAAGGAGGGGGTCAGCGACCCCGTCGAGCTGCTGATCGCCGGCGCCCGCGCCTACCTCGACGGCGCCTGGGACCGGCGCGACCTGGTCAGGCTCTTCATCGACGGCGACGGCCCGCCCGGCTTCGAGCTGATCCGCCGCACCCGCGGGCGCGAGTGGGTGCGCCAGAACGCCGTCCTGCTCGGCGCCGGGGGAGACCCCCTCGACCGGTTCACGGTCGCGGTGCTGACCAGCATCATCGGCGAGGCCGCCCGCGAGGTCGCCACCTCCGACACCGAGGAGGAGGCCAGGGAGATCATCGAGGCGGCGATGAAGCTCATCCACCGCCTCGATCCCCTCAGGGGGCTCAGCGACGACTGATCGTCGCCCGGCCGCGGTCGATCACCACCGTCCCGTCGTCCTTGGCGGTGCGGAACAGCACGTCGTCGCCGTCGGCCCAGATGGAGACGGTCAGCGGTTCGCCGGGGAACACCGGGCTGCTGAACCGGCCGGACATCGCCCGGAACCGCGACGGGTCCGACCCGGCGAGCGTGTGCAGCAACGCCCGCCCGGTCACCCCGTACGTGCACAGCCCGTGCAGGATCGGCCGGTCGAACCCGGCCCTGGCGGCGAACTCCGGATCGCTGTGCAGCGGGTTGCGGTCGCCGGACAGCCGGTAGAGCAGTGCCTGGTCCGGCCGGGTCGGGTAGGTCACCTCGTGGTCGGGCGCCCGGTCCGGGACCGCCCACTCGTCGCGGGGCCCCCGGTCGCCGCCGAAGCCGCCCTCGCCCCGGATGAACACCGAGCTGCGCGAGGCGATCACCAGCTCGCCGGTCTCCAGGTCCACGGCCCTGGCCTCGGTGGTCACCAGCGCGCCCGAGCCCTTGTCGTAGATGCCGGTCACCTTCGACGTCGTCCGTACGCCGCCCGCCGGCGGCAGCTCCCGGTGCAGTTCGAAGCCCTGCTCGGCGTGGACCAGCAGGGCCGGGTCGAAGTCGCCCAGCCGCCGCCCCGGCGACTGCGACGCCAGCACCGCGAACGTCGGCAGCACCCGCTGCCCCTTCTCGGTGGCGAACTCCAGCTCGTCGAGGCCCGAGCCGACGCCGAGCGCGTACAGCATGGTGTCCTCGGCGGTCCAGGAGCGCTCGTGGGCCGGGCCCTCGACGCCGATCAGCGAGTGGTCGAGCGGCATGTCAGTCCTCCCGCCCGGGGACGCGGCCGTTGGTCAGGGCGTTGGGGGCGGCCTTGTCCACCAGGGCGGGGATGACCGCGCCCAGCTCGGCCGGGTCCCAGCGGCCGCCCTTGTCCACCCCGGGGCCGGCGTGCCAGCCCTCGGCCACGCTGATCATGCCGCCGCGCACGTTGAACACCCGTCCGGTGACGCCGCGCGCCTCGGCGCTGGCCAGCCAGACCACCAGCGGCGCGATGTCGTCGGGGTCGGCGCCGGTCGCCCCGGCCGGGATCAGGTTCTCCGTCATGCGGGTGAGCGCGGCGGGCGCGATGGCGTTGACCGTCACGCCGTAGCGCTCCAGCTCCCTGGCGGCGATCACGGTCAGCCCGGCGATGCCCGCCTTGGCCGCGCCGTAGTTCCCCTGGCCCGGATTGCCGTAGATGCCGGAGGACGACGTCGTGTTGATGATCCGGGCGTCGACCCGCTCGCCGGACTTGGCCCTGGCCCGCCAGTAGGCGGCGGCGTGCCGCAGGGGCGCGAACGTGCCGCGCAGGTGCACCCTGATCACCGCGTCCCACTCGTCGGCGGTCATGTTGACCAGCATGCGGTCGCGCAGGATCCCGGCGTTGTTGACCAGCACGTGCAGGTCGCCGAAATGCTCGACGGCCGCCCCGATCAGGCGCTCGGCGCCGTCGAAGTCGGAGACGTCCTCGCCGTTGACGATCGCCTGGCCGCCCATGGCCTCGATCTCGGCCACCACTTCGGCGGCGGCCCCGGACGAGCCGGTGCCGTCCACCTCCGCGCCCAGGTCGTTGACCACCACCTTCGCGCCCTGTCTGGCGAACTCCAGGGCGTGCCCGCGCCCGATGCCCCTGGCCGCACCCGTGACGATCACCACGCGACCTTCGACTATCCCGCTCATCCGACACCTCGATCCTTGACCGGCCGATGATTTGAACTGGATTCTAGTATCAAAATCTAGAAAGGACAGGCCCTTGGTGACGACGACCACCGCTCCCGTCGGCCACGCCTGGCGCACGCTGTCGGTCGTGAGCCTGGCCAGCGTGCTGACCGGGCTGGGCGGCAGCGCGATCAACGTCGCGCTGCCCGAGATCGCCCGGCACACCGGGGCCGACGCCACGGCCGCGGGCTGGATCCTGCTGGGCTTCCAGTTGACCACGACCGTCCTCATGGTGGTGTTCGGCCGGTTGGCGGACATGTTCGGCAGGCGCAGGATGTACCTGATCGGGCTGGCCGTCTACACCGGGGCCGCCCTGCTCGCCGGGCTGGCTCCCGGCGCGTGGGTGATCGTGGCCATGCGGGTCGTGCAGGCCGCCGGCGCCGCGATGTTGCTCACCAACAGCGCCGCCCTGGTCAGCGACGCCTTCCCGCGCGAGCGGCTGGGCGAGGGCATGGGCGTCTACGTGGCCTCCTTCTCCATCGCCGGGCTGATCGGCCCGACGCTCGGCGGCGTGCTCGCCTCGAACCTGGGCTGGCGCTGGGTGTTCTGGTTCAACGTGCCCATCGGGGTGGTCTGCCTGGTGTGGGGCGCGCTCACGTTGCGGCGGGTCGAACCGGCCGGGCGCGAACGCGGGCTCGACCTGCCGGGCAGCGTGCTCGTGCTGGTCACGCTCGGCGGGCTGCTGCTGGCGTTGTCGGAGTTCGGCAGGCTGGGGTGGGGGCATCCGGTGGTGGCCGCCGGGCTCGCCGCGTTCGCCGTGGGGTTGCCGCTGTTCGCAGCCAGGGAGCGGCGGGCCGCCCATCCCGTGGTGGACCTGCGGCTGTTCCACGACCGGGCCTTCGCCTTCGGCACGCTCGCCTCCTTCCTCAACGCCGTCGCGCGGATGGGCATGGTCTTCCTCGTCGCGCTCTACTTCCAGGCCGTGCGGGGGGACGATCCCGTACAGGCCGGGCTGAAGGTGCTGCCGCTGGCGGTGGCGGCCATGGTCGCGTCGGTGACGTCGGGCTTCCTCCAGCGGCTGACCAGCGCGCGCACCCTCGCGGTGGCCGGGGCCGCCACCACGACCTGCGGCCTGCTGGCGCTGCTCGGCACGATGTCGGCGACCACCCCGTACCCGGCGGTGGCCGCCGGGCTCGTGCTCATCGGCCTCGGCTCCGGCGTCTTCCTGCCCTCCAACACCACCGCCATCCTGGACGGCCTGCCGTCCGAACGTCTCGGCATCGTCAACGCCATGCGCCTCATGCTCCAGAACACCGGCAACGTGGTCGGCACCGGCCTGGTGCTGTCGATCATCACCGCGCCGCTGCCCGCCGCGCTGCACCGGCGCGTCTTCGCCGGAACCCTGTCGCAGCTCTCCGGCGACGCGGTCGGCCTGCTCGTGACCGGTTACCGCTGGGCGCTCACCTGCATGGCCGCGATCTCGGTGCTGACCGTGCTGGCCTGCCTGGCCCGCCGCAAGGCCCGGTGACCGGCGGGCCGGACGGTACGGGTACCGTGGCGGACGTGGCAGAACCCTCCCCGGCGCACCGGCACGTCTTCCTCCGCATGGTCAGATTCGCCGACATCGACTCCCAGGGGCATGTGAACAACGTGCGCTTCCTCGACTACCTGGAGGACGCCCGCTTCGGCATGTTCGCGATCGATCCGGTCAGGGCGGGCGAGGCGCCCTTCGGAGGGCTCGTGGTCACCCGCCACGAGATCGACTACCGCCGCCCGCTGGGCCTGCGCCCCGAGCCGGTCAGGGTCGAGACCTGGGTCACCCAGCTCAGGCCGGTCCGCTTCACCCTGGCCTACGAGATCCGCGACGACGACGAGGTCTACGCGACCGCCACCTCGGTGATCGTGGCCTACGACGTCGAGCGGGCCGCGCCGCGCCGGCTCAGCGAGGACGAGCTCGTCCTGCTCAAGCGTTACTCGGCCCAGGGCTGACCGCCCTGGAACCGCAGCCGCCCTCCGGTCCGGGCAGGAAGCGCTGGCTGATGCTCGCACTGGGGGTCAACGCCCATGCGAGCGTCACTTTAGGACTGTTCGGCCTGCCTCTCGTCATGCCGGAAATTGAGCGACATTTCGGTGTTCCGCTGGCAGTGGCCGGAGTCATTGGAAATGCCCCGGGAATCGGTGTTCTGGTGGCGCTCGTCGCCTGGGGCGCGCTGGCCGACCGGCACGGCGAGCGCCTGGTGCTCGGCATCGGCGTGAGCCTGGCGGCCGTGCTGCTCGCCGCCGTCGCCTTCGCCGGGCCCGCCTGGGCGGTCATCGCGCTGCTCGCGCTGGCGGGCGCGGCCGGCTCGGCGGCCATGGTCGGCGGCGGCCGGATCGTCCTGCGCTGGTTCCAGCCGCCCGAGCGCGGGGTCGCCATGGGCCTGCGCCAGGTGTCCTACACCCTCGGCATGGCCGTCGCGGCGTTCGTGCTGCCGCCGGTCGCGCGGGCGCACGGGCTGCCCGGCGTGCTGCTCGTCTGCTCCGCCGTGAGCCTGCTGGCCGCCGTCCTGGCCGCGCTGTTCCTGGCCGAGCCGCCGCACTCGATCGCCGGGGGGAGCGCGGGGCCGGCGCGGTCGCCGTACCGGCAGCCGGCGCTGTGGCGGGTGCACGCGACCAGCGGGCTGCACGCGGTGCCGCAGATCGTGGTCAGCACGTACGGCGTCACCTGCCTGGTCGGCCTGTACGGCTGGGACGCCGTGGCCGCCGGCCAGCTCTTCGGCCTGTCGGCCGTCGCCGGGGCGGTGGTCCGGGTGGCCGTCGGCCGCTGGTCCGACCGGGTCGGCCTGCGGATGCGTCCCCTGCTGCTGCTCACCTGCGCCTGCCTGGCCGTGCTCGCCCTGCTGGTCGTGGGCACGGCGACGGACAGCCTGCTCGGCCCGGTGGCGCTCGCCACGGCCTCGGTGCTCACCGTGTCCGGCAATGGGCTGGCCTACCTGAGGGCGGGCGAGCTGGCCGGCCCCGCCTGGGCGGGCAAGGTGCTCGGCACCCACAACACCGTCCAGAACGTCGTCGCCCTGGGGGTGACGCCGCTGGCCGGAGCGCTGATCACCGGGACGGGGTACTGGGCGGCGTACGCGGCCGGCCTGGCCTGCGCGCTGGTGTCGCTGCCCGTCATCCCCGTCCGCGGCGAGCAGCGGGCCGATTCCCGGTCATGACTCCCGGCGCAGCCACACGGCGGTGTCCGGCGGCAACGTCCCGGCCTGGACGGGGCCGCTGGACAGCAGCACCGCGTCGTGCGCCGGCAGCCGTACGGGCTCCATCCCGCAGTTGATCGCGCAGGTCAGCGGACCCCGGGAGAAGAAAAGCGCTCCCTCGGGGGAGTCCAGCCACTCCAGGGTGTAAGGAATCACACCCGCCAGCTCGCGGCGGCAGGCCAGGGCCCGGCGGTAGAACTCCAGCGTCGAGTCCGCGTCGCCCTCCTGCTTCTCGGCCGTCAACTCGGCGAAGGCGGCCGGCTGCGGCAGCCAGGGCCGCACGCCGGGCGGCGAGAACCCGTAGGAGGGCGACTCCGCCGACCACGGCAGCGGCACCCGGCAGCCGTCGCGGCCCGGCAGCTTGCCCTCCGACTGGAAGAACACCGGGTCCTGCCTGGCCTCGGCCGGCAGGTCGGTCACCTCCGGCAGGCCCAGCTCCTCGCCCTGGTAGAGGTAGGCCGAGCCGGGCAGCGCCAGCATCGTGAGCAGCGCCGCCCTGGCCCGCGCCAGGCCCGTGCCGGGATCGGCGGTCTCGTAGCGGGTGCGATGGCGTACGACGTCGTGGTTGGACAGCACCCAGGTGGCGTACGGGACCGAGGCCAGGGTGTCGTCGATCACCTTCTTGAACGCGGTCGGCGACCACGGCGCCTGCAGCCAGGCGAAGTTGAAGCTCTGGTGCAGCTCGTCCGGGCGTACGTAGAGGGCGAGGTCCTCGGCGCTGTCGGTCCAGACCTCGCCGACGGCCATGCGCTCACCGGGGTAGGCGTCCAGCACCTTGCGCCAGTCGCGGTAGACGCCGTGCACCTCCGGCTGCCCCCAGACCGGCGAGACCGACGTGAACGACTGGTCGCCGACGTCGGGCAGCCCCTCGGCCTTGTACAGGCCCATCGCCACGTCGATGCGGAACCCGTCCACGCCCTTGTCCAGCCAGAAGCGCAGGACGTCGAGGAACTCCGCGTGCACCTCGGGGTTGCGCCAGTTGAAGTCGGGCTGTTCGGGGGCGAACAGGTGCAGGTACCACTGCCCGTCGGGGACCTGGGTCCATGCCGGGCCGCTGAACGTGGACTGCCAGTTGTTGGTCGTGTCGCGGAAGATGTACCGGTCGCGCTTCTCGCCCCGCAGCGCGGCCTGGAACCAGGGGTGCTCGGAGGAGCTGTGGTTGGGGACGATGTCCACCAGCACCTTCAGCCCGTGCCCGTGGGCCTCGGCCACCAGCGCGTCGAAGTCGGCCAGCGTGCCGAACAGCGGGTCGACGCCGCGGTAGTCCGCCACGTCGTAACCGCCGTCGGCCATCGGAGAGGGGTAGAACGGCGTCAGCCAGATGGCGTCGACCCCCAGCCTCCTCAGGTACGGAATCCGCTCCCGCACCCCGGCCAGGTCGCCGACGCCGTCTCCGGAGGCGTCGGCGAAGCTGCGAACGTAGATCTCGTAGACGACGGCATCACGCCACCAGGGGATATCCATGTGGGCGTCATGCCCGTTATGTCGGCGAGTTCACCAAGCTGTGGGCCGCATAGACCAGATAGTCCCAGAGCCTGCTCGCCTGATTGTCGGGCAGGCCGAGCGAGTCGACCGCGTCACGCATGTGCCGCAGCCAGGCGTCGCGCTCGGCCTCCCCGATCACGAACGGCACGTGCCGCATGCGCAGCCGGGGATGACCGCGCTCCTGGCTGTAGGTGTTGGGGCCGCCCCAGTACTGGATCAGGAATCCGCGCAGCCGGTCCTCGGCGCCCGTCAGGTCGGGCTCGGGGTAGAGCGGCCGCAGCAGGGGGTCTTCCGCGACACCTTCGTAGAAACGGTGGACGAGGCGGCGGAAGGTCTCCTCGCCGCCTACGGCGTCGTAGAAGGAGGTCTCTGTCACGTTCTCACCTTATGCAATGGCGACCATGGGGATTCCGGCGGAGTCCAGGGCGGCCTTCACCCTGAGCCGGATCTCCCGGGCGACCTCGGCCTGGCGGGAGGGCAGCGTCTTGGCGGTGATGCGGAACACCAGCGCGCTGTCGGAGAGCTGCTCCACGCCGTACACCTGGGGCTCCTCCACGATCACGCTCTCGCGGAACTCGGGGTCGGCCCAGATCTCCTCGGCCACGATCTCCAGCGCCGCGCGCACGGCGGTGATGTCGGCGTCGTAGGCCACCGGGACGTCGAAGTAGGCCCGCGACCAGCCCTGCGACTCGTTGCCGACGCGGGTGATCGTGCCGTTGCGCACGTACCAGACGCGGCCGTCGGCGTCGCGCAGCCGGGTGACCCGCAGGGTGACCGCCTCGACGGTGCCGACGGCGGCGCCCGCGTCGATCACGTCGCCCACGCCGTACTGGTCCTCCAGCAGCATGAACATGCCGGCGATGAAGTCCTTCACCAGCTCCTGCGCGCCGAAGCCGATCGCCACGCCCAGGATGCCGACGCTGGTCAGCAGGGGGGCGATGGGGATCGTCAGCCGGTCGAGCACGGTCAGGATGGCGGTGCCGAGGACGACGATGGAGGCGATGTGCTTGAGCACCGACCCCATGGTCTCGGCCCGCTGCTTGCGGCGCTCGTGCAGCAGCGCGTCGATGCCGTCGGTGGCCGCGTTGCGGCGGAACCTGTTGGCGAGCGAGCCGCCGGTGGCCGCCCGGTTCACCACCTTGGTGATCACCCGGTGCGAGATGTTCCGCACGACGAACCCGAGCACCAGGATCAGGACGATGGTGATGAAGCTGGCCAGCAACGGCGCCCAGGAGGCGTTGTCGAGCCAGTCGACCAGGGGACCACAGAACACCGTGTCACCTTGACAGGCTTGCGCCATCTGCGAGCTCACTTTGTCCAAGTCCTGCACGAGCGACGACTCTGCCGGCGTGGGCGTAGGCGATGGCCCTGATGTCACCAACAGGAACACTGGGTGGATTCCCCCTCAGGAAGCGGTTCGGTCAGCGGCAAATCAGTCCAATTGGATCTAAAAATACCGCTGACCGAACCGGCCGCCGTCACATCACGCCGGGGAAGACGGGGTCGCCCGGTCTCTGGGCCGCGGAGGGAGAGACCGGACGCTCCGATGACGGTCGGCTCGGACGGGCCACACACCCGGAAGCATGGCCCGTTCCGGTTCCAAGGGGGGAGGTGATCCCCCCGGCACCCGGCGGGCGCACCCGCCGGGCTGATCTGCGCGCACGGGCGTGCGCCCGTGCGAAGGGGCCGGAACCGGCGGGACGATCAGGGGCCCGGCAACCCGGACGCCCTCCGCACCGATCGTCCCGCCGGCCCCGCGGGGCCGCCGTGGGGGCGGTGACCCGTGGTGGCTGCGCTCCACCCGGATCACCGCGTGGTCACTCTCCCACCGCGGCGAGCACGCGTGCGACCTTGGTCGCGGCACCGGCCGGGTCGTCGGCCGTGTGCATGGGTTCGCCCCAGGACCAGCAGTACCACCAGTCGGGAAGGTCCGAGGCGTTCGCCGGCCGGCAGGTGACGTTCTCGGACAGGCTCGTCGCCTTCGGGTTGATGACGCGTACGAACTGCCGGCCGCTCTGGGTCTGGACCACTCGTGCGAGCAGACCGCGAGCGCCGAGCTCGGATACGAGGCGCTGCAGATGTCCGATCTTGTCGTCCGTCACCTTCTCGTCCTCCTTGGGAATCGTTGCTGGTGGGCCAAACATGGCTCAAGTCAACAGCACACGCAACGCCACTCTGCTGATCACAGGGAGTGGCTATTCCCTCATGGGTTGGAAGAAACAGTCCCTCGGAGGACGATCCTTAACCGTAGGCTTGATGAGCACGTTTCCAAACAGCCCTCACTGCTTCATAGTCATCTCTAGGCGAAGAGCTACCTGAGGGCTACGCTGAGTCACCAGTCTTGACGGGTCGAGACATCGGGAGAGGGGCCGGGATGTCCGGCAGGCAGCACAGGGAAACGGAGATCGCCCGGCGGATCAGGGCCAAGGGCCTTGCCACCGGGCGCACCTCCGCCCAGATAGCTGAAGAGATCCACGAGGCGTGCTCGCCGCAGTTCAGCACGACCCGCATCAAAGCGCACCGCCTGTCCTACGGCATCGCGCTGGCGGACGTGATCGAGCAGGTGCGCGCGTTGTTCGAGCGCGACGCCAAGGCGCCGCCGGGCATCGGCGAGACGTTGCTGTCGGCGTACGAGAGCGGGCTCAAGCGGCCGGGCCCCGAATACCTCCACTACCTGTGCTCGGTCTACCGGGTCGAGCCCATCGAGCTCGGCTTCGACGGGCCCTGCATCTGCGGCCACGGCCACCGGATGCCCGGCGTGCTCGGCGAGCCCGCCAATCGGCTGCAGGGGTCGGCGTCGCTCCCGCGCGACCTGGTGATCCATCCGATGACCGTCGAGGCCGACGCCCAGGAGGACGAGAACATCCTGCGGCGCACGTTGTTAAACCTCCTCGACACCGACGTCTCGTTCAAGCAGCAGTTCGACGGGCCGGTGCTGGGGGCGTGCGAGGGCATCCGGCGGCGGATGGACGAGACGCTGGTCTCGGCCACCGTGTCGGGCGGCATGCTCGACCAGTGGGAGGAGGCGACGGTGGCCTTCGGCCGCCAGTACACCACGACGCCTCCGCTGCGGCTGTTGTGCGACGTGCTGCTGGAGCTGAGCGCGGTCCGCACGGCGTTGTCCAGGCGTCAGCCGATCGACCTCCAGGACCGGTTGTGCCGCATGGCCGCGCAGCTGGCCGGCCTGAGCGGCATGGTGATGATCAACCTGGGCGACCACCGGCTGGCGCGGTCGTTCTTCCGCACCGGCCGCATCGCCGCCGACGAGACCGGCGACCGCGCGCTGCGGGCCTGGATCACGGCCAGGGAGTCGCTCGTCCCCCTCTACTACGGCGACGCCCGCGAGGCGCTCAACCTGGCCAAGAAGAGCCGCGACCTGGCGGGCGCCACGCCGTGCGTGGCCCAGGCCATGGCGCCGGTCGTCGAGGCGCGGGCCCTGGCCATGCTCTCGGGCACCGACAGCAAGAAGGAGGTCGTCGACCAGGCCAAGCGCGCGCTGGCCCGGGCCAGGAGCGCCTTCTCGCACATGAAGAGCGAGGAGCAGGAGGACATGGCCTTCGGCTACACCGAGAAGCAGCTCTACTTCTACCAGGGCGACGTGCTCACCAAGCTCGGCCAGACCATCGAGGCCGAGGTGGTGCTCGACCAGGCGCTCGGCAAGTACGAGGACCACGTCCTCGATCAGACCCTGATCAGGCTCGACCAGGCCCAGTGCCGCCTCCTGGAGGGTGACATCGACGAAGCCCTACAAATTGGTACGAACGCCTTGCGCAATCTGGGGGATGAATACCTCACGGACCTCATCATCCGCCCAGCGCTCGCGTTGGAGCAGCAGATCATGAAGAAGGACGACAAACATCAGATGCTGGCTGAATTCAGCGCCCAGCTGCGGCGTCGGAAGTTGGCCCAGAAGGAAGGGAGCGGTGGATGACGTTGAAGATCCGGCGGTACCGCTGGTCCGATCTCGACACCATCCTCGCGCTGCACCGGATCTGCCTCGCCGAGGTGGGTCTCCAACCCGGCGACGGCGTCTACTACGACGACGACTTCCCCCGCATCCAGGAGATCTACCTGGCCTGCGGCGGTGACTTCATCGTGGGCGAGACCGGCTCGCGGGTGGTCGCCATGGGCGGCCTGAAGCCCGTCGACCGGGAGACCGCCGAGGTGTGCAGGCTCAGGGTCCATCCCGAGTTCCAGCGGCGCGGCTACGGCGGCGTCATGCTCTCAGCGCTCGAAGACCGCGCCCTTGAGCTCGGCTTCAGCAGCCTGCGCGGCGACACCACGCTCAACCAGGGCGCGGCCCTCGCGCTGTACGCCCGTCAGGGCTGGCGTGAGCTGTCGCGCCGCCAGGTGGGCGACCTCGTCGTCATCTACGGCGAGAAACGGCTGGCGCGCACGCCGGCCATGGAGCTGTAAGCTCCGGCGACGACGCCGCGGTCCGACGCTTCCGGATCCGGCGGCCACGCCCCATCCCCTCCTGGGGCCATGGCTTGTTTCCCCTTTCCGCCCCCGCGGCGTTCCTGCGACCTCTACGCTCAGGCGTGACCATACCGCCGCGCGATGATCGCAGAGAGTGACGATCTCCGGGGCGAGGCATCGGCCCGTTCGCACGGTACGCGCACGCGTCCGTACACAGTGCGAATGTGGAGAGCTCGGCCGTACCGGGCAGTAACCGCAGAAAGAGCTGTTTTCGCCGCCGCCGGTATGGATGTTTCGGGCCTGGAGTGAGGGTCTTAACTCCAAGTGGAACAGTAACCTCACCGGCTTCGCCGCGTGCTCTGGCGAATGCATTTAGTAGTGGCATGCTCTGCTCCATGGCAGGCATGCCCGCTCCCCGACCCCTCCTGGGAGCCGTGCTTCTGTTGTTCGTCAGCGCCGCTTGGGGGTCGGCGTTCCCGCTGATGAAGGATCTCATTCTCCGGTTACCGGTCGAGGATCTGCTCGCCGAGCGGTATCTCATCGCCGCGGTGACGCTGCTCGTCATCCGGCCGGGCTCGCTGCGGGGGCTGTCGCGCCGGACGTGGGTCAACGGGCTCGTGCTGGGGCTGCTGTTCGGCGTGGGGCAGACCGCCCAGGCGCTGGCGCTGCACAGCCTGCCCTCGGCGGTGTCGGGGTTCGCCGTCGGGTGCAGCGTGGTGATCACTCCGGTCCTGGCCCTGGTGATGTTCAGGAGCCGGGCGCCGCGGCGGGTGTGGGCCGGGGTGGTGCTCGCCATGGCGGGGATGACCGTGTTCACGCTGCTGCGCGGGGTCGAGGACCACGAGGTCTCGCTGCTCGCGCTCGGCGTCACGCTCACGGCCGCGGCGCTCTACTCGGCCCACACGCTCATGCTCGCCGAGCTGTCCAAGAAGGGCGAACGCTTCCACGCGTACGCGCTGACCACGATCCAGCTGTTCACGATCGGCATCCTCACCGGGGGCTTCGCGCTGCGCGGCGGGATCACGCTGCCGTCCAGCCTGCCCGACTGGGCGATCCTGGCGCACCTGGCCGTGGTGTCGTGCGCGCTGGGGTTCCTGGCCCGCTCGTACGGGCAGAAGCACGTGCCGGCCGTGCCCAGCGCGATCATGATGTCCTCGCAGCCCCTCTGGGTGGCCGCCATCGCGGTGATCTGGTTCCACGAGCAGGTGGGCTGGAGCATGGTGATGGGCGGCGGGCTGATGGCCGCGGCGATGCTGCTGGCCCTGCCCGAACGGGCGGCCGGGGGAAAAGTGAGCCGGCCGGGCAGGCGCGACCTGCTGGAGGTCTCCCGCCGTGCCGCGCTGGTGCTGGCCGACCTGCGGATCAAGCGTGAGGACCGGCTGCGGTTCGAGCCGGGGCCTGCGCCGTTCATCGCCAAGAGCGCGTGCAAGGACGTCGAGGCGTGCCCGTGGAACGCCCACGCGCTCAAGGGCGGCGGGGAGCCGAGCCTGGAGCGGTTGATCGAGCGGGCGACCGCGATCGTGCGCGCCAAGAAACTGCCCGGGCCGGGCTGCTGCCAGTCCGTCACGCTGGTAGGTCGGTGCCTGTGCACGTTGATGGAGGAATCGGAACAGGCGCGGGTCGCGGCGGTCGATCATTGGTTTCGGTCTCAATAGGCTGCGGGACGCACCCAAATGCCAGGTGCTTCTTATTCGTTAAACCGCCACTTATTCACCATAAATCTTGATATCCGGTTGGGTGTCCGAATAATGGATAGTCACACCCATCGGAGAGGCACGTCATGAAGCGCATCGTCGTCCGTAAGCCAGGCACCGCGAGGCTCGCAGGGACCGCAGGCGTCATTCACAAGGGGTGACCGAGGACAGGTCCCACCTCAGCGTCCAGGGCGGCCCACCCGCCCGATGGGGGGCCGTGCGGCTGCTGATGCCGGTCATCGACGCGCATCGCCGGCCGCGCGGCCCCTACACCGTGGGCGCCGCGCTGCTGCGGCACCTGGTGCCGGACGCCCCCCGCGAGCTGGTCGCGGCCCACGACATCGAGATCCGGGCGGTCGCGCCCGAGCTGGCCGGTCAGGTGCCCGTCCGGCGGACGACCATCGACGCCGGGCTGCCGGACGAGGAGCGCATCCTGGTGCCGGCGCCGCGCCGTACGTTGAGGCTGGCCAACGGGATCGCCGAGTTCGTCCGCGCGGCCGTGCGGCCGGGCGCGAGGCTCGCGGTGTGCAACGGCGCGCACGCCGACCCCACCGACACCGAGCTTCTCGACGTCCTGACCCGGCGGGTCCCGGCCGGCACGCTGGCCGTCACGGTCTACGCCGAGGGCCCCGAGCCGCCTGCCGACGAGCGCGGCGCCGACGAGCTGTGGGCCCTGGTGGACCGCTGCATGCGCGAGGGCTTCCTGCACGCTGCGGCCGAGCTGGGGCGGCTCGGCCTGGCCCGGACGGAACCGGGGGAGCCTGCGTGGTGGCGCTTCGCCCAGCGCACCGCCACCGCGCTCGGCGGGCTCGGCCGCGTCCAGGAGGCGCGGGAGCTGTGGGACCGGGCCCGCGCGGCCAGCCAGGACCCGGTCGTGCACGCCGCCGCCGCGTACGGCACGGCCATGCTCGACGCCCGCCACCCCGACCCGGCGCAGCGCGACCTGGGCCGGGCCCGCCGCTGGCTCAACGAGGCCATCGCCATCTCCGGGCTGCTGCCCGACCCCCTGGAACGGGCCTTCAAACTCGGCTTCGACCGCAACGGCCTGGCCCTGGTCGAGCTGCGGCACGGACGGCTGGAAGCCGCGCTGTCGCTGGTGGAGTCGGCCGTCGAGCTGGCCGGCGAGCTGGGCGACCGGCACCCGCTGCACCGGATGGTGCTGCTGACCAACCGCGCCCAGTTGCTCGGCGCGCTCGGCCACACCAAGGAGGCCCTGGAGGACTACACCGCCGCCATCGCCCTGGACCCCGGCTTCCCCGACACCTACCTGGAACGCGGCAACCTGCTGTTCCGCCTGGGGCAGCCGGAGGAGGCGCTGGCCGACTACGAACGGGCCATGCGGGCCGGGCCGCCGCTGCCCGAGGCGTACTACAACCGGGCGGAGCTGCGTACTGTGCGGGGCGACGTGGAGGGAGCGCTCGCCGACCTCGGCACGGTGATCGAGCTGGACCCCGGCTACCTGGACGCCTACGTCAACCGCGCCGGGCTGCTGGCGGCGGCGGAGCGGGACGAGGAGGCCAGGGCCGACGTCACGGCCGGGCTCGCCCGCGCGCCGGAGAACCCGCACCTGCTCACCGTGCTCGGCCAGCTGGAGACGGCGGCGGGCCGCTTCGACGAGGCCGCGGCGGCCCTCGACCTGGCCCTGGAGCGCGCCCCCGAGCTGGCCGCCGCCTGGGGCAACCGGGGCGTGCTGCGTTACGCCACGGGCGACGCCGAAGGCGCGCTCGCCGACCTGACCCGGGCCGTCGAGCTGGACCGGCAGCCCGACCTGTACGCCAACCGCGCCGTCGCCCTGCGCGCCCTGGGCAGGACCGCCGAGGCGGAGGCCGACGAGCTCCGCGCGGCCGCCTCCTCCTGACAGCGGCCTCTTCCTGACAGTGGGACGATTAATGCATGACGGGGCGTATTGGGCGAGCCGCGGGGGTGTGCGGGGCACTGGGGGTCTTGTGGTGGGCCACCGCCCGGCTGGCGTGGGCGGGCGTCGGCTGCGCCGACTGGGACTGCCTGGCCCCGGCCCTCGGCGCTCTCCTGGCGATCAGCCTGGTCATGCTCGCCGGAGCCGCGTACGTGCTGGAGCGCGTGGACGTGCGGCCCGCGCGGCGCGCCGCCCTGGTGGCCGCCGGGGCGGCGGTGGCGTTCTGGGCGGCCGGGAAGCTGCTGCCGTCGGTGCCGTACACCGCCGCGCAGGCCGTGGGCGCCGCGGTCGTGTTCGCCGGGGCGGGGGCCGTCGCGGCGTTCGTGACCGGGCCGGGGCTCGCGTTGCGGTGGCGGGTGCTGATCGCGCTGGCGCTGGCCGGCGTGCCGTGCGGGGTGTTCGCCGTGCTCTGGTTCGGGCTCGGCGGCTGACGCCCCGGCCCGGTACCGGCGGCCCCGGGCCGGGTCAGGCGGGGAACACCTGGACGTGGTCGGCGGCGACCCGCAGGCGCACCTCGTCCCCTGGCGACAGGCCGGCGGCGGCCCTGGACGGCACGTCGGCGAAGATCACCGAGGGGCCCGCCTGGGCGTACACGCGGGTGGTGGCGCCGAGGAACACCGTCACGTCGACGACCGCCCGCGCGCCGGGGCCGTCCGCGGCCAGCTCGACGTCCTCGGGGCGGAACATGCACAGGACGCGCGGCGCGGGCGCCTCGACGTCGAACGCGCCGCCCGCGGTGACCCGGCCGCCGACCGCGTCGAGTTCGAGGGTGTTGCGGTTGCCGACGAAGCCGGCGGCGAAGCGGGTGGAGGGCGCGGTGTAGATCTCCGCGGGCGGCCCGCACTGCTCGATGTCGCCGGCGTTCATCACCGCGACCCGGTCGGAGATGGCCAGGGCCTCGGCCTGGTCGTGGGTGACGAAGACGGTGGTGATGCCGACCTGGTGCTGGATGCGGCGCACCTCGTCGCGCAGGCGGTGGCGGACCTGGGCGTCCAGGGCGGACAGGGGCTCGTCCAGCAGCAGCACCTCGGGCCGGGGGGAGAGCGCGCGGGCCAGGGCGACGCGCTGCTGCTGGCCGCCGGAGAGCTGGTTCGGCAGGCGGTCGGCGAGGTGGTCGAGGCCGACGAGGTCGAGCATCTCGGCCACGCGGTCCCTGACCTCCTCCTTCGGCCGCTTCCTGACGGTCAGGGGGAAGGCGACGTTGCCGCCCACGGTGAGGTTCGGGAACAGCGCGTAGGACTGGAAGACCATGCCGATGGGCCGCTTGCGCACCGGCACGCCGGCCATGTCGGCGCCGCCGATCGTCAGCCGCCCGCCGTCGAACCCGGTCAGGCCCGCGATGCAGCGCAGCAGCGTGGTCTTGCCGCAGCCCGACGGGCCGAGCAGGGCCAGCAGCTCACCCTGCTCGACGCTGACGCTCACGCCGTTCAGCGCGGTGTGCCCGGCGTAGCGCTTGGTGATGCGGTCGAGTACGACGTGGCTCATGGAGTGGTGCCCTTCTGGACCGGAGCGGTGGCCATGGACGCGCTCACCCGGCCGCGGCCGAGCCAGACGACCAGCGCGGACAGCGCGAACAGCAGGCCGAAGGTGAAGATGGTGACGACGGCCAGCGCGTTGGGGTCGCCGAGCGTCCGGGACACGAACTGCCTGGCCGACCAGAGCGGCAGCGTCTCGTAGCTGACGCCGGTGAGGATCTTGGCGAGCGCGAACTCGTTCATGGCGGTCGCGATGACCAGCAGCGCGCCGGAGACGACGCCGCCGCGGATCGCCGGGAGGATCACGCCGACCAGCGTGCGGGCGGGCCCGGCGCCGCACGTGGCGGCGGCCTCGCTGAGCTGGACGGCCCCCGCCGCCAGCAGCGAGCTCTCCACCGCCCGGTACATGAACGGGAACGCGATCGCCGCGGTGGCCGCGGCCAGCAGCCAGAACGTGCCGAACAGCTCGGGCGCGACCGACTTGGTGACGAGCTGGAGCCCCGCCCCGACGACCACCCACGGGACGGCGAACGGGATCACCGCGACCGTCTGGACGATCGACCCGATGCGCGGGTTGTGCACGACCGACCAGTACGCGGCCGGCACCACCAGTACGATCTCGATCACCACGACGACCGCCGAGAGCACGAGCGAGCGGCCGAGCGCGGCCATGACGTCCGGCTCGGCGAACACGCCGGCCCAGTGGGCCAGGGTGTAGCCGTCGGGCAGCGGGGTGTCGGTCCAGCGGGTGGCCACCGAGTACAGCAGGGCGGCCAGCAGCGGCAGCCCGAAGTAGACCGCCAGCAGGCCGAGGAAGACGCGCCGTCTCACAGCCACCTCACAGCGCGCCTGAGCGAGATCCGGTAGAGCAGCGTCGCCCCGATGGCCAGGATCATGAGCAGCACCGACAGCACGGCGGCCCGGCCGAGGCCGAACACCGAGGACTCCAGCGTGCTGCCGATCTGCAGGGTGATGAGCTTGGTCGCGCTGGGGGAGGAGCCGATGGCGTACGCGACGGCGTAGACGCCGATCGTCCAGGTGAAGACCAGCAGCCAGCCCGCGATGACGAACGGCGCGAGCACCGGCAGGCCGACGTAGCGCCAGAACTGCCACCGGGTGGCGTGGCAGACCGCGGCGGCCTCCTGCCAGTCGTCCTTGAGCACGCTGAGCGCGGGCAGCGTGAGCAGCACGAACATCGGGACGTTGAAGTACAGGTAGACGACGTTCATGCCGTTGAAGGAGCCGAGCGAGGGGAACGGGTTGTCCTCGATCCCGAACAGGCCCTTGAGCACGAGCGTCAGCATGCCGGTCGAGCCGATCAGCGCGACGAAGCCGAACGCCAGGCCGATGCCGGCGAAGTTCGAGGCGACGTTCATCAGCGACAGCCAGAAGGCCCGGCCGCCCAGGCGCATCCGGGTGATCAGCCAGGCGGCGGGCGCGCCGAGCGCGGTGGCCAGGGTGGCCTGGGTCAGGCCGAGCGCGAGCGAGCCGCCGATGGCCTGGCGGTCCACCGGGTTCCGCGCCACCTTGACGATGTGGTCGAAGCCGTAGCCGCCGTCCGGCAGGGCGAAGGTGTCGTGCAGCAGCCGCAGCGCCGGCAGCACCAGCGTGGCCAGTGTGAACAGCAGCAGCGGCAGGGCCGGGCCCCAGGCGGTGAACAGCCTGCCCGGGGCCCTGCGGCGCACGGCGGCCGGGGGAGCCGCCACGGACTCCGTGATGTGGGACGTCACGCGAGGACCTTCGCCTCCCAGTCGGCGACGATCTGCTCGGGATTGACCTTCGTGATCTCGATCTCCTTGACCGGCGTGTACGACTCCTCGGGCAGCCAGTTGGCCTTGGCGTCGGCCGGCAGCCGCAGGTCGCCGTTGAGGGCGCGGACCGGCCGGGCGCCGAACTTGGCGAACAGCGTCTGGGCCTCGTCGGAGAGCACGTAGTCGAGCAGGCCCTTGAGGAAGTCGCCCTTGGCCGTGTTGTACTTGTTGATCATCATTCCGGACGGCGACCAGACCGAGCCGTCGGAGGGGATGATCACCTCCACGTTGACGTTCTTGGCCTTCAGCGCGGACTTCTGGGCCAGGCCGTTGAAGTCGTAGTTGATCTGGATCGGGGCCTCGCCTTTCTCCAGGGTCTCCTCGCTCATCTTGACGTCGCTGAGGTTGCCGGCGTCCTTGAGCTTCTTGAAGTAGGTGTAGGCGGGGGTCAGGTCGTCCACCGAGCCGCCGTTGGCGACCGCGGCGGCGACGACCATGGCCTGGCCGGTGCCGGAGGAGGCCGGGTTCTTGATGGCGATCTGGCCCTTGTACTCGGGCTTGAGCAGGTCCTGCCAGCTCTTGGGCGGGTTGCTCACCTTGTCGGTGTTGACGACGAACGCGGGCGCGCCGACGAACGTGGCGACCCAGCCGCCCTTGCCCTTCTGCCAGTCCTTCAGCTTGGCCGCCGACGGCGGCAGGTACGCCGGCACCACGCCCTTGGCCTCGGCCACCGGCCCCCACATGAGGCCGATGTCGCTGGCCGTGCCGATCGGGTTGTCCTTCTCGGCGTCGAACTTGACGATCTCCTCCGAGGAGGACATGTCGGTGTCCTTGTGGGCGCAGGTGCCCTGGTACTTGGCGCAGAACGTCTTGACGACCTCGCCGTAGTTGGCCCAGTCGGGGGCCAGGCCGTAGGTCGGCAGGTCCTTGCCCTGGGCGGCGATCTTGCCGGTGTCCGGGGCGGCGGACCAGTCGTATTCACCGGCGCCGGCCGAACTGCCGCACGCGGTGAGGGCGAAAAGGGATGAGGCGGCAATTACCGCCCATGTGCGATGCTTCATATGGACCCTCGGTTAATTCCGGGTGAATTCGACAAGTGCCGTGAGCAGGTCTTTTCCCCGGCATGTCTAGTGCAGCGGAACGGTCCGGCCAATGCGTGATTTGCCTATCGCCGCTATAGGCGGAGCCATATAACGGCTGCCTATCGGGGGCATCGGTCTAATCCCCCTTGTCCGGAACATCCCAGGCCGTGAGGCTTTGCGGTATCAGAAGTTGACCGGAAAGGAACCCGATGGCGACGATCCCGAGTCGCTACCTGCTCAACCACATCGGCGGCGAATGGCGTGCCCCCGAGAGCGGGCAGACCCGGCCGAACATCAACCCCGGCGACCTCTCCGACCACATCGGGGACTTCGCCGAGTCCGGTGGCGCGGACGTCGAGCTGGCCGTGGAGGCCGCCGCGGCGGCGATGCCGGAGTGGAAGGGACTCGGGCCGATCAAGCGCGCCGAGTACCTGCGCGCCGCCGAGCGCCTGATCGAGGAGCGGGCCGAGGACTTCGCCCAGGCGATCACGCGTGAGCAGGGCAAGCTCATCAAGGAGGCGCGCGGCGAGGTCAGGCGGGCCCTGGCCATCCTCGACTTCACCGCGGGCGAGGGGCGCAGGCTGAAGGGCGAGACGCTGCCCGCCGAGGAGCCGCGCACGTTCTCCTACACCTTCCGCGCGCCCATCGGCGTGGTCGGCCTGGTGACGCCGTGGAACTTCCCGCTCGCCATCCCCATGTGGAAGGTCGCCCCGGCGCTGCTGGCCGGGTGCGGGGCGGTGCTCAAGCCGTCGCCGTTCACGCCGCTGACCTCCGCGCTGCTGGTGGAGGCGTTCGTGGACGCGGGCGTCCCGGCCGGGGTGCTCAACCTCGTGCAGGGCGACATCGCGGCGGGCGAGGCACTGGTGACGCACCCGCGCGTGGCCGGGATCAGCTTCACCGGCTCGCTGCCCGTGGGCCTGGCCATCCACCAGGCCGGCGCGCCGCGGCTGCTGCGCACCCAGCTCGAACTGGGCGGCAAGAACGCGGTCCTGGTGCTCGCGGACGCCGACCTGGACAAGGCGGTCAAGGCCACCGTGTTCGGCGCGTTCGGGCAGTCGGGGCAGCGGTGCAGCGCCACCTCCCGGGTGATCGTCGACCGGGCCGTCAAGGAGGAGTTCCTGTCGCGGCTGGTCGCCGAGGTGGCCCGGCTCAAAGTGGGGCCGGGCCTGTCGGAGGAGGCCACGATCGGCCCGGTCGTGAACGAGACCCGCATGCGCGCCTGCCTGGACGCGGTCAAGGCCGCGCAGGAGGCCGGGGCCAAGATCGCCATCGGCGGCGAGCGGCACACCGAGGGCGTGCCCGAGGGCTGCTACGTGCAGCCGACCGTGCTGCGCGACGTGCCCTGGGACAGCGAGATCGCCCAGGAGGAGATCTTCGGCCCGGTGTTGTCCGTGGTGGACTGCGACGGCTTCGACGACGCCATGCGCATCTCCAACTCGGTCAAGTACGGCATGAGCGGCACGATCTTCACGCAGGACCCGGCGACCATCTTCGAGGCCCTGGACCGCTTCGAGGCGGGCATGCTGCACGTCAACCGGCCCGGCGTCGGCGCGTACGCGCACCTGCCGCACATGGGCGCCAAGCTGTCGCAGTTCGGCCCGCCCGAGTGCTCGCCGCAGGTCTGGGACTTCTACACCGAGTGGCGGTCGGCGTGCATAAGTTACTGACGGCCGCCGAGGCCGTCGCCCGGCACGTCCCCGCCGGGGCCGTCGTCGGGATGGGCGGTCAGAACATCAACCGGTGCCCGATGGCGCTGGTGCACGAGGTGATCAGGCAGGGGATCGGCGGGCTGACCGTGGTCGGCTGCAACCTGTCCCTGCCGCTCGACATGCTGGTGGCCGCGGGCCTGGTGGCCCGCACCGAGCAGGGCACCGGCAACCTGGAACGTTACGGCACGCTGTTCGCCTGGCGCCGGGCCGTCGAGCGCGGCGAGGTCGGCGTCGGCGACCACTCGCACCTGGCGATGGCCACCCGCTTCGCGGCCGGGGCGGTCGGGGTGCCCTTCCTGCCGACGCGCAGCCTGCTCGGCACCGACCTGCTGGCCGACCTCGTCTCGGACGGGGTGGCGGTGGAGTCGGCCGATCCGTGGACGGGGCAGCCGGTCGTGCTGCTGCGGGCGATGACGCCGGACGTGGCCATCATCCACGCGAACCGCGCCGACCTGGCCGGGAACGTCGTGATCGAGGGGGTCACCTCCCACGAGGTGGACATGGTCAGGGCCGCCCGCGCCACGATCGTGTCGGCCGAGGAGGTGCTGCCCGCCGGGGCGTTCGCCGACCGGCCCGAGCGGGTCACCATCCCGGAGGCGTACGTGACGGCGGTCGTCCATCAGCCCTTCGGCGCCTTCCCGACCTCCGTCTACCGCGCGTACGACTTCGCCGAGCCGGAGATCAAGGAGTACCAGGCGCTGGGCCGGACCGGGGACGACGAACTGCGCGAGTGGATCGGGGCCAACCTGGGCGCGTCCTTCGACGACTACCTCAGGGCCCGCGACCCGGCGGGCACGCTCAGGGCCGGGCTGACCGAGCAGATGGGGAGGCTGGTGTGAGCGCGGAGTGGACCGCCCTGCCGAGGGAACTGCTGGTCGTCGAGGGCGCCCGGCAGATCCGCGACGGCGACCTGGTGATCGTCGGCACCGGCCTGCCGCTGCTGGCCGCCACGCTCGCCCAGCGCACCCACGCGCCGGAGGCCAAGCTCGTCATCGAGTCGGGGGTGATGTTCCCGAAGGTCGTGCCGACGCCGGTGTCCGTGGTCGATCCGCGGCTGATGCGCGGCGCCGCGCGGCACGGGTCGCTGTTCGAGGCGCTGGGCGGGCTGGTGCAGCGCGGGCTGGTCCGTACGGGGTTCCTCGGCGGGGCCCAGGTGGACGAGTACGCCAACATCAACTCCACCTGGGTCCCCAGACCGGACGGCTCGCGGGTGCGGCTGCCCGGCAGCGGCGGCGCCAACGACATCGCCAGCCACTGCCGGCAGGTGGTGATCCTGACCGACCACGAGAAGCGGCGCTTCCCCGCCCGCTGTGACTACGTCACCAGCCCGGGGTTCCTGGGCGGGCCGGGGGAGCGGGCCAAGGCCGGGCTCGGGCCGTTGCGCGTCAAGGTCGTCACCGACCTGTGCGTGATGGAGGCCGAGGACTCGGCGCTGACCGTGACGGCGCTCATGCCGGGGGCGAGCGTCACGGACGTACTGGACAACACCGGCTTTACCCCGAAATTTCGGGATTCATTGGAAATTGTGGTGCCGTCGGCCCCCGAGGACCTCCGCCTGCTGCGCGAGGAGATCGACCCGGCGTGCGTGTACTTCCCTGAAAGGAAAGCCCGTTGACCGACAAGAAGCCGTTCGCCTGGGAGACGGCGATCGCCTGGAAGAACAAGGACCGGATCGTCGTACGCGGGTACGACGTGAACGAGCTGACCGGCAACATCTCCTTCGCCGAGCACTTCCACCTGGTGCTGCGCGGCGAGCTGCCGACCCCCGAGGTGGGCCGGATGACCGAGGCGATCCTGGTGAACATGGCCGAGCACGCCATGTCGCCCTCCTCGGCCACCGTGCGCTTCGCCACCTCCGGCGGCGCCGAGCTGAACGCGGCCGTCGCGGCGGGCGTCGCCGGCATCGGCCGCCTGCACGGCACCGCCGACCGGCCCGCCGAGATGTTCCTCGCGGTCGGTGAGCGGGCCGAGCGCGACGGGCTGAGCGACGAGGAGGCCGCCGCCAAGGTCGTCGCCGAGATGCGCGAACGCCGCGAGCGCATGCCCGGGTTCCACCACGCCCAGCACATCCGCGACCCGCGCACGGTCCGCCTGCTGGAGCTCTCGGACGAGCTGGGCGTCACCGGCCGGTACGTCCGCATCGCCCGCGCGATGGAGGACGCCACCGAGGGCGTCTTCGGCCGCCGCGTCTGGCTCAACGGCCCCGGTTCGATGGGCTGCGTCGGCCTCGACATGGGATACGAGCCGCTCCAGCTCAAGGCCATGTTCATCGTGTGCCGGTCGTTGTCGCTGTGCGCGCACTCGATCGAGGAGATGACCAGGGAGAAGGGCTGGCGGGCCTCCGCCAACTCCGACATGGTCCAGCCGCTGGACCTGTCGATGCAGGGGCCGGACCACTACGACGGCCCGGCCGACCGCACCCTGACCTGACCCGACCTGACCCGACCTGACCCGACCTGACCCGACCTGACCCGACCTGACCCGACCTGACCCGGCTTGGGCCGCCACTGGCCGACCCGGCCGCCGACGGCGCCTCCGTGCCGCCCCTTGACACCCGCGTCCCCACTGGAGGAGCGTGGGTGCCCCAAGGTGTTCCATATACGGAACGATGCATGGAGGTGCGGTCATGCGGCCCAATTCCCGGTTCGCGCAGGTGCAGCCGTTCGACATCGACAAGGTGGCCGCGGCCGCCGGGGCGGACGCCGACGTCCTGCGCCTGGAGAACCTCGACACCGACGTCCCGCCCCCGCCGTCCGCCGTGGCGGCGACCAGGCGGTCACTGGAGGAGGGGACGGGCAACAGCTGGCTGCCGTTCACCGGGCTGCCGGTGTTGTGCCAGGCGGTCGCCGCAGAGCTGCGGGCGCGTACCGGGCTCGACTACGACCCCTTGCGGCAGGTGTGCATCACCTCCGGCGGGACGTCGGCGGTGATGCCCGTGCTGCTGGCCACGACCGAGCCGGGCGAGCCCGTGCTGCTCACCGACCCCACCTACGCCGGCCTGCTGCAGCGGGTGCGGCTGTCGGGCGCGCGTCCCCACCTGGTGCCGCTGCTGGTGCAGGACGGGCGCTGGCGGCTGGACCGCGAGGCGCTCGCCCGGGTGCCCGCCGCGGCGGCGCTGCTGCTGATGAGCCCGTCGATGCCGTCGGGCGTGGTCTTCGACCGGGAGGACTGGCAGGCGGTCGCGCGGGTGTGCGAGCGCACGGGCGCGTACCTGATCTACGACGCCGCCATGGAGCGCATCGTCTTCGACGGACACCCGCGGATCAACCCCTGCCAGGTGGACGGCCTGGCCGAGCGCACGATCATCATCGGCTCGATGTCCAAGGAGTACCGGATGATCGGCTGGCGGATCGGCTGGGTCGCCGGCCCGGCCGACATCATGTCCCGGATCATGGTCGCGACCATCTACAACACCACCGTGGCCAGCGGATACCACCAGTACGGCGCCGCCGCCGCGCTCACCGACCCGGCGGGCGCGGGGGTGGCGGAGGCGGCGGCCGAGTACCAGGCCCGCCACGACACCGTGCTCGCCCAGCTCGACGGGCTGCCGGTGGTCCGGGCCGGCGGCGGCTGGTCCGTCCTGGTGGACGCCGAAGCCATGGGGCTGACCGCCGAGGACCTGTCGGCCCGCCTGCTGGACCGCGGACGCGTGGCGGCCACCCCCATGACGGCCTGGGGCGAGAGCGTGGCCCCCCGGTACGTCCGCCTCGTCTACAGCGCCGAGCCGGTCGGCCGCCTGTCGGAGCTGCGGGCCCGCTTCGAGGCGGCGCTGTCCTGACCCGGGGTCAGCGGGCAAGCCGGTCGCGCAGGAAGGACTCGAACGTGCGCAGGCCGGGGTGGCGGGAGCGGAGCGCGGCGATGTCGGCCTGGTAGCCGCTCTCCAGGAACCACTCGTACATGCGCTCCCCGCCGGGCGCGGTCTGCTCGAACCGGGTGGGCGTGCCGGTGACCCGCTGGTAGACCGCGGCGATCTCGGCGCCGGTGAGCTCCTCGCTCGCGATCTCCAGCGCCCGGCCCGCGTACTCCGCCGGACGCTCGAACGCCTCCGCCGCGAAGTGGGCGATGTCCTCGGGCGCGACGAGCTGCATGCGCCGGAACGGCAGCGCGATGACCCGCTCGTCCCCGGCGGGCTCGGCGTAGTACAGCAGGTTCGTCATGAAGAACGCCGGACGCAGCACCGTCGCCCGCAGGCCCAGCCCGGCGACGTGCCGCTCGATCGCCCACTTGCTCGCGAAGTGCTCGATGCCGGTGTCGCGTTCGGCGCCGCCGACCGAGCTGTAGACCAGGTGCGCCAGGCCCAGCCCGGCGGCCAGGTCGGCGACCGCGACGCCCTGGCGCACCTCGCGGGCCAGCTCCTCCTCCGTCACGGCCAGGGCCTGCACGCTGAACACGCCGTGCACGCCGGTCATGGCCGTCCGGAGCGAGGCGGGGTCGTCCAGGTCGCCCTTGGCCAGGGTGGCGCCGAGCGCGGCCAGGGCCTGGGCGGCGTCCGAGGCGGGGTCCCTGACCAGGGCGCGGACCGTCCAGCCGCGGGCCAGCAGGGTCCGGGCCACCGCGCCGCCCTGGTTGCCGGTGGCGCCGGTGACCAGGACCGTCCTGGCCCGCGCGGGCAGCAGCAGGGTCTTCCCGGTGACCGCGCGGGCCTCGACGGCGGCGTGCGCCTCGGCCGCCGACTCCAGGGGAAGCACGTTGCCGACCGTGGGACTCAGGCGGCCGGCCGCGGCCAGCTCCAGGGCCTCGCGGGCCAGCTCGCGCGGGTCGGCCGCGGGCCAGGCGACGGCGGTCACCCGGGGCTCGGGGGTGGTCATGGGGCCGCCGGCCATGCCGTACACGCTGAGCCGGCCGCCGTCCTTCAGCAGGTCCTGCGCCTGGGCGCCGATCTCGCCGCCCACGCCGTCGAAGACGACGTCCAGGCCGCCGGTCGCGGCGCGCACCTCCTCGGCCCAGCCCGGGGCGGTGTAGTCGACCGTCAGCTCGGCGCCGAGGCGCGCGGCCAGCTCGCGCTTGGCGGCGCTGCCGGCCGCGCCGACCACGCGCGCCCCCGCGGCGCGGGCGAGCTGCACCAGCAGGCTGCCCACCCCGCCGCCGGCCGCCTCCACCAGCACCCACTCGCCGGGCCGCGGCGCGGCGGCGCGGACCAGCCCCACGGCGGTGCGCCCGTCGGCCAGCAACGCCACGGCCTCGCGCGGCGACAGCCCGGCGGGCACCGGGATCAGGTCCTCGGCGGCGGCCACCGCCAGCTCGGCGTAGCCGCCGTACCCGCCGAGCGTGGTGACCACCTGGGAGCCCGTCAGCGCCGCGGGCACGCCCTCCCCCACCGCCAGGACGGTGCCCGCCACCCCGTTGCCCAGGACCGCGGGCAGCTCGGCCGCGCGCGGCCCGCGTCCGGCGCGCACCTGTGTCTCGACGAACGTGACGCCCGCGACCGCCACCTCGACCAGCACCTGACCCGGCCCCGGGACGGGGTCGGGCACCTCCTCCACCACGAGCGATCCCGGGCCGCCGAGCTCCCGCAACACCACCGCACGCATGACAGACCTCCTTAATCGGAGCGCTGCGCTCCGGAAAGAACGGTATATCGGAGCGCACCGCTCCGCAATATCCTGTACGGCATGGCAGGACGCGGCAGGCAGGCCGAGGCGGCGCGGAACGATCTGCGGCTGCTCCAGGCGGCCCACGAGGTGTTCACGACCCAGGGGTTCGACGCGCCGGTCTCGGCCATCGCCAGGCAGGCGGGCGTCGGCATGGGCAGCCTCTACCGGCGCTACCGCACCAAGGAGGAGCTGCTCCAGCGGCTGTGCCTGATCGCCATGGAACGCGTGGTCGACAACCTGGAGTCGGCCCTGGCCGAGCCCGACCCGTGGACCGGGCTGGAGGCGTACGTGCGCGCCTGCGTCGCCGGCCGCTCCGGCGCGCTGGCCCCGGTGGCGGGCACGATCGAGGTCACCGACGAGATGTGGCGCACCTCCCGCCGGGCCACCGAGCTGGCCGGCACCCTCGTCGCCAGGGCCCGCGAGGCCGGCGCGCTGCGGCCCGACGTGACCACGCTCGACGTCTCGCTGCTCATCGAGCAGTTCAGCAGGCCCGCCCCCGGCCCGCCGAGCGAGGAGCACCAGCAGGTCAAGGAGCGCCTGCTGGCCATCGCGCTCGACGGCCTGCGCGCCCCCGGCGCGACCCCGCTGCCCGGCGAGCCACCGAGCGCCGAGTGGTACGAAGGGCGCTGGCGGACCTCCCCGTAGGTCTACGGTGGGACGGTGGCCTTCAATGACCTGCTGAAAGACCTCCAAGACAGCGCCGGAGCACAGGCGGCGGGCATCAGGCGCGGCTACGGCGGCCCGCCCGCCCGGACGATGAGCGTGCGCTCCGGCCCGGCCCGGTTGCGCTGCGCCTCGCTGCTCAAGCCGCTCTACGCCTGGGTGGCCGCCGACCACATCGACGACGCCGACCGCTGGCGCCGCCACGCCGAGCCCGCCGTGGTCGTCTCCTCCAACGCCGACACGCTCAGCCTCTGGCTGTCCATCGGCCCCCGCGTGCTGCTGGACGACCTCTACCGGCGCACCGGCGTCCGGTGGGCCCAGCCGGGCGGCGACCCGTCGCGCTTCGGCTCGGTGGAGGTCTCGGCCGAGGAGGTCGCCGCCGCCTACGCCGTGTTCGCGCAGGCCGCGGCGGCGGGCGACCCGGTGGCGGCCACCGTCCTGGCGTGGATGCGGCAGGTGGCGGGCGAGCAGACGTTCGGCGCCCGCGAGGCGCTCGGCTCGCCCGAGGCCGGCGTCAAGTGCGGCTGGTACGGCGCCCCCGACGAGACCTGCCTGCGCACCCACGCCGTCGCCGTCCTGCCGCGCGGCGGCACCCGGGCCACCGTGGTCGTAGCGATGACCGCGCTGCCCTACACCGGCGAGCGCGACCGCGAGTCCTACCACGCCCGCATCGCCCAGGGGCTGCCGGTCGAGTCCGTGCACGAGGGCCTGGCCGGGCCGCTGCTGCGGGGCCTGATGTCCACCACGCTGGCCGAGCTGGGGCACAAGCCCCGATAAGGTCGTGATCGTGCTGATCACAGTGCTGGGCGGATGCGGGGCTTGGCCGGCGGCGGGCCAGGCGTGCAGCGGTTATCTGGTCGAGCACGACGGTTTCCGCGTGCTCGTCGATCCCGGCTACGCCACGCTGCCGCGGCTGCTCGAAACGACGCCGGCGGAGCGGATCGACGCCGTCCTGGTCAGCCACGGCCATCCCGACCACTGCTGCGACCTCAACCCGCTGCTGCGCGCCCGCGCCCTGGGCGACGCCCCGCCGGCCGCGCTGCCCGTGCACGCGCCGCCCGGCGCGCTCGACGCCGTGCTCGCGCTCGACCGACGCGGCATGCTGGCCGGCAGCTTCGAGCTGCACGACCTGGAGCCGGGCAGGCCGCGCGAGATCGGCCCCTTCCGGCTCGACGCCTTCTCGCTGCCGCACCATGTGCCCAACGCCGGGCTGCGGCTGAGCGTGGGCGGCCGGGTGATCGCCTACACCGGCGACACCGGCCCGTCCACCGACCTCGTCACGCTGGCCGCGGGCGCCGACCTGCTGGTGGCCGAGGCCACCTATCCCGAGCAGGTGCCCGGCGAGGACGCCCCCTACCTGTCCAGCGCCGCCGACGCGGGCCGCACCGCCGCGGCGGCCGGGGTCGCCCGGCTGCTGCTCACCCACCTGTGGCCCGGCACCCGGCCCGAGCCGGCGCTGGCGGCGGCGGCCAGGTCCTACCAGGGCGACCTCGCGGTGGCCACGGCGGGCCGCACGATCGAGCTGTAGCGGCGGGTTCAGCGGCGGGGTCAGCGGCGGGCGGCGGCGCGCAGGGCGGCCACCACGGCGGCCAGTTCCGGCGGCTCGACGCCGTACGGCAACTCCTCGGCCCAGGTGTGACCGCGGTAGACGCCGAGCTCCTCCTCGGTGAGCGCGGCGGGGGTCACCCGCGGGCGCGCCTCGTCGAAGGTGGCCAGGAAGAACGGCTCGGTCTTCACGTAGCGCACGCCCAGCCAGGAGAAGTCGCGCTCGACGTCCACCCGGTGCTCGCCGACGGCCGAGCCGGGCAGCCCGGTCTCCTCGGCCAGCTCGCGCCGGGCCGCCTCCAGCGGCGTCTCGCCCGGATCGAGGCCGCCGCCCGGCGGTTCCCACACGTCCGTGCCGCTGACCGGGTCGTACCAGTGCATGAGCAGGACGCGCCCGTCGCGGTCGAGGCAGACGACGCGGGCGGCGGGACGTTGGCTACTGCCCATTTGGGCCCCCTTTTCCCTCTATGGCGTCCATCGGAAAGACGCTATTCACGCACCCGCCTGACGCTGGAGATCCTTCAGCCGGATCACCCCAGCACTCAGCGAGGAGTACGTCCATGCAACGATGGCGCATCCTGCCCGCTCTCGTGGCCGCGGCCGTGTCGGTCCCCGCGCCGGCGGCCCTGGCGAACCAGGCGGCCGATCCCGCACCCGCTCCCGAGGGCAAGGTCCTCAACGGCGCGACCGCCCTGGCCGCGCCCGTGCCCGTCCCCGACGTCCCGAACGGCATCAGCAGCGACAAGGTCCTGGTCATCGGCCTCGACGGGTTACGACACGACCGCATCGCCCCCGCCGACGCCCCCAACCTCGACGCCCTGATCAGCGGCGGCACGTTCGGCACGAGCCTGCTCTACACCAGCCCGATGGCCGCCACCTCCAGCGGCCCCGGCTGGTCCACGATCGCCACCGGCGTCTGGCCCGACCTGCACGGCGTCAAGGACAACACCTTCGCCGGCAAGCACTACGACCGCTACCCCGACTTCCTGACCCGGCTGGAGAACACCGGCGCCGGCCACTCCACCTACGCCGCCCTCGACTGGAAGCCGCTCGCCGACCAGGGCACCTTCGGCCCCCGGATCGACGCCAGGGTGGTCCTGGACGGCGACGCCGACGGCTACCCGGCCGAGGACGAGCGCCTCACCCAGGTCAGCGAGACCGTCCTGCGCACGAAGAACCCGGACGCCGCCTTCGTCTACCTGGGCGCGATCGACATCGCCGGGCACGGCAGCGGCGCCGCCTCGGCCGCCTACCTGACCGCGATCCACGACGCCGACGCCCGGATCGGCCGGCTGCTGGCCGCGGTCAGGGCCAGGCCGACGTACGCGAGCGAGCGCTGGACGGTGATCGTGGCCACCGACCACGGGCACACCGACGCGGGCGGGCACGGCGGGTCCTCGATCGAGGAACGCCGCACGTTCGTCCTGGCGTCCGGGCCGGGCGTCGCCGCCGGGGCGCGGCCGGCTGACACGCGCCTGGTGGACGTGACGGCCGCGGTCTTCACCGGGCTGGGGCTGGCCGTGCCGGGCGGGATCGACGGCCGGCGCGTCGATGTCAGGACCGGCGACCCGTTCGAGGGCGTCGCGCTGTCCGGCAGGACCGACGAGACCGGCATCCCGGCCGGCGTGCTCGGCTACTCGCACACGCCGCCCGCGGGCTGGTCGGCGGACGCGTCCAGGATGCCGTCAGGGGGCGTTCAGGAGTGGCGCGGCTGGGCGTTCACCACCGACGAGTTCTGGTCGCGGGCGGCCCGTGACCAGCAGCGGGAGCTGAACGTCCGGTCCAGGGGCACCTTCGCGGTGGCCGACTCCGACGAATGGGACGACAAGGCGCACGGGACCGGGACGTTCGACTCGACGCTCGTCTCGCCCGCCTACACCGTGACCGGCCGGACGTCCGTCACCCTCGCCTACGCCACCCACTACCGCGTGGACGGCGCGCAGAAGGCGCAGGTGCTCGTGTCGTTCGACGGCGGCGCGGACACGCTGGTGAAGAACTACACGGCCGACGCGGCCGCCAGGAACGAGTCGCTCGCGGTGGCCGTGCCGGCCGGGGCCAGGTCGATGAGGGTCAAGTTCCACTACTTCGACGCGACCAACAACTGGCACTGGGCGGTGGACGACCTGCGCGTCTCCTGACCGCGCGGGCGGGGCCCCGCCTTCGGGCGGGGTTCCGGTCAGGGGTTGCGGGCGGCGATGGAGGCGTTGAGCGCGGTGGCGAAGGCCGTCCAGCCGACGTAGGGCAGCAGGGCCAGCCCGGCGCGGCGGTCGGCGCGCAGGAAGCGGCGCAGCAGCACGAGGTTGGCCGCGTCGAGCGCGACGATGTCGGCCAGCGCCAGGCGCGGGGAGCGGGCGCCGAAGAACAGCGGGGTCCAGGCGGCGTTGAGCGCGAGGTTGGCGCCCAGGGCGCGGGCCAGGCCGGCCCGGTCGTCGCCGCTGGTCAGGGCGCGCGCGCCGGCGTAGGCGATGAGGGCGTAGACCGGCGTCCAGACCAGGCCGAACGCCTGGCTGGGCGGCTGCCAGCGGGGCTTGCGCAGCCGGCGGTACCAGGCCGAGCCGGAGGAGGTGGCCAGGCTGCCGAGCGTGGCCGTGACGGTGACCGCGGCCGTGGTGGCGAGGAGGTTACGGGCGAACGGGCGCATCTGCATGGGCCTGCCCCTACCCGCCAGGGCCGCCGCATGCCCTAGGCGCCCTCCGGCTCCTCGACGACGAGGGCGAGCAGGCCGGGGAAACGTTCGTCGAACTCCGCGCGGCGCAGCCGGTTGAGCCGGCGGGCACCTTCGTCGCGCTGCTCCAGCAGGCCGACCTGGCGCAGCACCCCGAAGTGGTGGCTGAGCGTGGACTTGGCCACCGGCAGGTGGGCGAACGTGCCGCAGGCGCGCGCCCAGTCGGGCTCCCCGGCCAGCTCGCGGACGATGCGGCGGCGGACCGGGTCGCCGAGCGCGTCGAGGGCGGCCTGCAGAGACACCTCGACGGGCGAGGTGTGGGTCAGGCCGCGCGTTCTGTTCGATGGCGGTCGAACATTGGTGTAGTGTTCCATCTCGATCGAACATTCTAGTCGAGGGAGCGGCCATGGAGACCGGGCACTTCGGGGTGTGGCATCCGCTGATCGGCAAGGCCCCCGCCGAGCAGGCGCGGCGCGCGGCGGCAGAGATCGAGCGGCTGGGCTACGGCTCCGTGTGGATCAACGAGGGCCGGCAGAGCAAGGAGCCGCTCACCACCGCGGCCGTCCTGCTCGCCGCCACCACCCGCGTCGCGGTCGCGACCGGCATCGCCAGCATCTGGGGCCGCGACGCGACGGGCATGACGGCGGGCGCGAAGACGCTGGCCGACGCCTTCCCCGGCCGTTTCGTGCTGGGCATCGGGGTCAGCCACGGCCCGCTGGTCGGCAGCCGCGGCCACGCCTACGACAAGCCGCTGAGCGCGATGCGCGCCTACCTCGACGGCATGGACGCCGCCGAGGAGGGCCTGCCCGCGGCGAGGGCGCCCCGGCTGCTGGCGGCGCTGCGGCCCCGGATGCTGGAGCTGTCCAGAGACCGGGCCGACGGCGCCCACACCTACTTCGTGCCGCCCGAGCACACCGAGCAGGCCCGCCGCGTCCTCGGCGCCAACCGGCTGCTGGTGCCCGAGCAGGCCGTGGTGCTGGAGACCGACCCGGGAAAGGCCCGCGAGATCGCCCGCGCCCACCTGGCCTACTACCTGACCCTGCCCAACTACCTGGGCAACCTGCGCGCCCTGGGCTTCACCGACGCCGACTTCGCGGGCGGCGGCAGCGACCGGCTGGCCGACGCCATCGTGGCCTGGGGCGACGAAGGGCAGGTCGCCGCGCGGTTGCGGGCCCACCTCGACGCCGGGGCCGACCACGTGGCCGTCCAGCCGCTGTCGCCGGGCGCCCCCGACCTCGACGACGCCCTGAGCCGGCTCCAGCGCCTGGCCCCGGCCCTCGGCCTCTGATCCGGGCGGGCGGGCCCGGCGGGTCGGTTTGACTTAGAGCGCACTTCAGTTCGTAACGTCGGTCCCATGACAACGCCTCAGCACAGGATCGGTTCGGGTTTCGGCGCGAGAAGCACCGCGGACGAGGTGCTCAAGGGCATCGACCTCACCGGCAGGGTCGCGCTCGTCACCGGCGGCTACTCCGGCCTCGGCCTGCAGACCACCCGCGCGCTCAGCGAGGCCGGAGCCCAGGTCGTCGTCCCGGCCCGGCGTCGCGGCGCGGCCGAGGAGGCCCTGGCCGGCATCGACCGCGTCGAGGTGGGCGAGCTCGACCTGGGCGACCTCGACAGCGTGCGGCGCTTCGCCGAGGAGTTCCTGGCCTCCGGCCGCGACCTGCACCTCGTGATCAACAACGCCGGCATCATGGCCTGTCCCGAGACGCGGGTCGGCCCCGGCTGGGAGGCCCAGTTCGCCACCAACCACCTCGGCCACTACGCGCTGGTCAACCGCCTGTGGCCGGCCGTCGAGCGCGGCGGCGGCCGGGTCGTGGCCGTCTCCTCCGCCGGCCACCGGCGCTCCGGCATGCGCTGGGACGACGTGATGTTCGACCGCGGCTACGACAAGTGGCAGGCCTACGGCCAGGCCAAGACGGCCAACGTGCTGTTCGCCGTGCACCTCGACGCCCTGGCCGAGGACGCGGGGGTGCGGGCGTTCGCGGTGCACCCCGGCGGCATCCTGACCCCGCTCCAGCGCCACCTGACCAAGCAGGAGATGGTCGAGGCGGGCTGGATCGACGAGCAGGGCAACCAGCTCAACACCAGCTTCAAGACCCCTGAGCAGGGCGCGGCCACCCAGGTGTGGGCGGCCACCTCGCCGCAGCTCGACGGCATGGGCGGGGTCTACTGCGAAGACTGCGACATCGCCGAGCCGGCCGACGGCTCCGGCGGCGGGGTCCATCCCCATGCCACCGACCCCGAGCAGGCCGCCCGCCTGTGGCGGTTGTCGGCCGAGCTGACCGGCGTCGACGCCTTCGCCGGGCGGGCGGGCTGAGGGCTGGTGCAGCGCCCCGAGGACCAGCCGCCCGCCTGACGGTCAGCGTTTCATGGCGCCGTCGGCGATGGCGTCCGCCGCCTCGCCGATGGCCATGCCCACGATCTCCAGGCGGCGCACCAGCTCGCGCTGCTTGAGTGCGTCCGAGGTGACCTCGCCGGAGAAGATCCGGGAGATCTCGTACTGGTACATGCGCCGGATCGCGCCGCCGGCCTTCTTGGCCTCCAGGGCGTCCTGCACCACCGCCGAGGGCCGGGCGGCCAGGCCGCGCACGGCGCTCTCCAGGGCGTCGATGCCCACGATGACCTGGTCGAGCAGCGGCGTGAAGCGGATCTGGTCGGGCACCCGGTACAGGTGCGACTCGCGCACGAAGTCCCGCAGCGAGTCCAGCACGTCGTCGATCGAGCGCGACAGGCGGAACAAGTCCTCGGGGTCGATGGGCGTGACCAGCGCGGTCTTGAGCTCCTCGACCAGGCGGGCGCGCTCCTCGTCGCCGAGGTGCTCGATCGCGCGCATCCGCTCGTGCGCGCCGGTCCTGCCCACCTCGCCGCCGATCATGGCCATCGCCAGCCACGCGCCCTGCTTGGTGGCCTTGAGCTGGCCGAGCAGGGCGCCGGTGAGCGCGCCGTCCATGCGGCCGGTCATGAGGTCACGGATCCGGCGCCATCGCTTCACCACGTCCCCCTCAGCCCCTTCAGGACGAACGCCGCCGTCGCGGCCAGCAGGCCGCTCAGCGGGAGCGTCAGCAGCCAGGCCACGACGATCTTGACGGCGGCGTACCAGCGGACCCGGCCGCCGCCCTGCGCCACCCCGGCGCCGACCAGCCCGCCGGCCACGGCCTGGGTCATGCTCACGGGCATACCCACCGCGGCGCAGGCGAGCACGGCGGTGCCCGCGGCCAGTTCGGCCGCGACGCCGTGCGCGGGCCGGGAGACGATGATCTCGCGGCTCAGCGTACGGCCCGCCCTGGGCAGCCCGTAGAGCGCGCCGAGCCCGAACAGCACCGCCACCAGCGAGGTGCAGGCCAGGGGCGCGCCCTGGAAGCCGAGCGCGATCATGAAGACGGCCAGCATCTTCTGCCCGTCGTTGGCCGCGTAGGCGAGCGTCTGGAGCAGGAACCCGGCCCAGTGCCAGCGGGCCAGGCCGGGCGCGTCGGTCACCCGGACGAGCAGCCGGATGAGCAGCCACGACAGCAGCGCCCCCACGAACGGCGCGGCCAGCCCGAAGACCAGCACGAGCGCCACCGAGCCGCCCGACACCGGCAGCCCCCACCCCAGCCCGGCCCCGGTGAGCCCGCCCACCACGGCCAGCGTGAGGCTGGTCGGCCGGCCCTTCGCGCTGAGCGTGAACACCACCGCCAGCGCGCAGAGCACGGCCACGGTCATCGCGGCCTGGCCGCCGGGGGCGTGGAAGCCCGCCAGCCGGTTCACGAACGTCAGCGCCACCTGGTGGGTGACCAGCGGGACCACCGTGACGAGCAGCACGAGCGCGAGGATGCCGACGGCCGGCCTGATCACCGGCAGCTTGAGCCCGGTCGCCAGCAGCGCCCCGCCGTCGTTGATCCCGGACACGACGGCGAACAGCCCCGCGACCCCGATCAGTACGACGGTCTCCAACGGCACGTGTCCCATCCCAGTCGGCGCTGCTCGGCACGGACAAGCCCGATTCCCTTATGGCCCTCATAGGTGAAAGGCGGCTGTCCCGTGCGGCGCCACCCCGGATAGCGTCCGTAATGCCCGATAACTACCCAAGATCGAGTGGATTGATGGACGAAGAACTCATTCTGTTGAATCCCGGGCCCGCATGTACGTCGAAGCGGGTCAAGGACGCCCTGCTTCGCGGCGACCTCTGCCACCGCGAGCCCGAGTTCACGGAGTTGCTGTTCAGGATCCGCGAGGCCCTGCCCCGGTGCCTGAACCTCGGCGGCACGCACGAGGCGCTGCTGGTCACCGGGTCGGGAACCGCGGCCATGGAGATGGCGGTCATCAGCTCCGTCCGCGCGGGACGCGGCGTGCTCGTCGTGAACAACGGCGTCTACGGCGACCGCATGATCAAGATCGCGAAGGCGCACGGCATCCCGTTCCACGAGGTCAGGAGCGACTGGACGGTCCCGGCCGACCCCGAGGCCGTCCGGGCGGCACTCGCCGGGCGCGACGACGTGGACGCCGTGGTCTGCGTGCACCACGAGACCACGACCGGCCTGATCAACCCGATCAAGGAGATCGGCGAGGTCGTGGCCGAGCACGGCGCGCTGTTCGTGATCGACGCGATCAGCGGCACCGCGATCGAGGACCAGGACCTGGCGCAGGTCAGGGCGGACGTCGTCTGCGGCACCGCCAACAAGGGCCTGCACGGGCTGCCCGGCATGTCGTTCATCCTGTGCAGCGAGGCCGCGATCGAGCGGATCCAGGAGGCGCCCGCGCGCAGCCTCTACCTCAACGCCGCCAGCTACCTGGCCGGTCAGCGCAAGGGCGACGTGCCGTTCACCCCTGCCGTGCAGGTCTGCTACTCCCTCGACGAGGCGATCAAGGAGTACGAGGAGGCGGGCGGCTTCGCGGCACGGACCCGGCTGTACCGCGAGCGGGCGGCCCTCGTCCGCGGCCAGTTCGCGCGGCTCGGCCTGCAAATCCTCGTTGATGAACAATTCAGATCAAACACCGTAACAATGCTTCATCTCCCCGAAAACGTAACTTATGCGGCGCTTCATGATGAGCTCAAAAAGCGCGGTTACGTTATCTACGCCGGTCAGGGGCAACTTTCCGCGGACTTCTTCAGGATCTGCACGATGGGCGAGATCCCCTGGCACCGGCTGGAACAGCTCGAGGACGCGCTCCGAGAGTCGATCGAGGCAGCTAGGGGTTGACGACGACATGCAGCTCAACCTGCACCGGCTCTGGATCTTCATGACGGTCGTGGAGTGCGGCGGCTTCTCGGCCGCCGCGCAGAAGCTCTACCTCAGCCAGCCGTCCGTGTCACACCAGGTCAGGCAGCTTGAGCAGGCGCTGCGCGCCACACTGATCGACCGCAGCGGCGCCCGCATCAGGCTCACCCCCGAGGGCGAGGTGATGCTGGAGTACGCCAGGCGGGTGTTCCTGCTGGCCGACGAGGCCGTGGCCGCCATCCGGCAGGTCTCCGGGCTGCAGACCGGCAAGCTGGTCGCGGGAGGCACCACCACCGTCGGCACGTACCTCCTGCCGCCGTTGCTGGCCGCCTTCCGCGACCGTCATCCGGGCATCGAGCTCGGCATCCAGGTCGGCAACGGCCAGCGGGTCGAGCGCGGCCTGGTGGACGGCGAGATCGGCGTCGCGGTGCTGGCCGGCGAGCCCGGCGCGGCGCAGCTCGTCAGCGAGCCGATCCTGGAGGACCGGCTCGTCGTCATCACCCAGCCGGGCCACCGGCTGTCCAGCAAGGGCCGCGCCGAGCCCGCCGACCTGACGGGCGAGTTCTTCCTCATCCGCGAGCCCGGCTCCTCCACCCGCGAGCTGCAGGAGCAGGCGCTGGAGACGTGGGGGCTCGAAGAGGCCGGCCGCAGCGAGATCTGGGGCCCGGAGACGATCAAGCAGGCGGTCGCCGCGGGGCTCGGCGTCTCGCTGGTGTCCGAGCACTGCGTCGAGCAGGAGCTCGCCGACGGGCGGCTGGCGGCCCTGGAGGTGCTGCCCGCGCCCAAGCCCCGCCCCATCGTGCTGGCCCACCGCCGCGACCGGCTGCTGGGGCCCGCCGAGCAGGCCTTCATCGCCATGCTGCGCAACGTCCGCAGCTGGCCGGGGATCAATCGCTTGAGGAGCATCTCTTGACATCCCTGCCCTCCCGGGCACAGGTCGTGATCATCGGCGGCGGCATCGCGGGCTGCAGCGTGGCCTACCACCTGGCCCAGCTGGGCTGGACCGACGTCGTGCTGCTCGAACAGGGGCAGCTCTCCTGCGGCACCACATGGCACGCCGCCGGGCTCGTCGGCCAGCTCCGCAGCACCGAGAGCATGACCAGGCTGATCAAGTACAGCACCGACCTGTACGCCCGCCTGGAGGCCGAGACCGGCTTCGGCACCGGCTGGAAGCAGTGCGGCAGCGTCAGCGTGGCCCGCACCCCCGAGCGCATGACCCAGTTGCGACGCACCACGGCCGCCGCCCGGAACTACGGCATCCAGGCCGAGGTCGTCAGCGCGCGCGAGGCGGGCGAGCTGTGGCCGGTCATGCGCACCGACGACCTGGTGGGCGGGGTCTGGCTGCCCGGCGACGGCAAGGCCAACCCCGCGGACCTCACGCAGGCGCTGGCCAGGGGAGCCCAGCGGCACGGCGTCCAGGTGATCGAGCGGGTCCGGGTCACCGGCGTCACCGTGCGCGACGGCGCCGTGCGCGGCGTGCACACCTCCGAGGGCCACATCGAGACCGAGGTGCTGGTCAACTGCGCCGGGCAGTGGGCCAAGGAGGTCGGCAGGATGGCCGGCGCGACCGTCCCGCTGCACTCGGCCGAGCACTACTACGTGGTCACCGAGCGCATCCCCGGCGTGCGCCCCGACCTGCCCGTGCTGCGCGACCCCGACGGCTACGCCTACCTCAAGGAGGAGGTCGGCGGCCTGGTCGTGGGCGGCTTCGAGCCGGACGCCAAGCCCTGGGGCATGGACGGCATCCCCCACCCCTTCGAGTTCCAGCTGCTGGAGGCGGACTGGGACCAGTTCGCGATCATCATGGAGAACGCGATCCAGCGCGTCCCGGCGCTGGAGAGCGCCGGGATCAGGATGTTCTACAACGGGCCGGAGAGCTTCACGCCCGACAACATGTTCCTGCTCGGCGAGACCCCCGAGGTGCGCGGCCTGTTCGTCGGCGCGGGGTTCAACTCGGCCGGCATCGCCTCGGCGGGCGGCGCCGGCCGCGCGCTGGCCGAGTGGATCGTGAACGGCGAGCCGACCGGCGACCTGTGGCCCGCCGACATCCGGCGCTTCGCCCGCTGGGCCGGCAACGACACCTGGCTGCGCGACCGGGTCACCGAGACGCTGGGGCTGCACTACGCGATGTCGTGGCCGGACCGGGAGCTGGAGACCGCCCGGCCGCTGCGCCGCTCGCCGGTTCACCACCTGCTGGCGCAGGCCGGGGCGCGCTTCGGGTCGAAGATGGGCTGGGAACGGGTCAACTACTTCGGGCCCGCCACGCCGTCCACGTTCGGGCGGCCGGGATGGCAGCCGTACGTGGACGCCGAGGTGGCGGCCTGCCGGACCGCGGCGGCGCTGTTCGACCAGACGGCCTTCTCCAAGTTCGTCCTCAAGGGCCCCGAGGCCATGGAGGCGTTGCAGTGGCTGTGCACCGCCGACGTGGACGTCGAGCCCGGCCGGGTCGTCTACACCGGCCTGCTCAACGACCGGGGCGGCTACGAGTCGGACCTGACGGTGACGCGCGTGGCCCGCGACGAGTACCTGATCGTGACCGGCTCGGCCCAGACCACCAGGGATTTCGACCACATCTCCAAGGGCCTCGGCGACCGGCGGGCGGTCCTGGTGGACGTGACCGGCGCGTACGCGGTCTTCGGCGTGATGGGCCCCTCGTCCAGGACGATCCTGCAGTCGGTGTCGAAGTCCGACTTCTCCGCCTTCGACTTCGGCACGTCCCGGCTGGTCGACCTCGGCCACGCCACCGTGCGCGCCACCCGCGTCACGTACGTGGGCGAGCTGGGATGGGAGTTGTACGTGCCCGCCGAGTTCGCCGTCACCGTGCACGAGACGCTCATGGGCGCCGGCGGGCTGACCCAGGCCGGTCACTACGCCATCGAGGCCATGCGCATCGAGAAGGGCTACCGCGCCTGGGGCCGCGAGCTGGGCCCCGAGATCACCCCCGCCGCCGCCGGACTGCGTTTCACCTGCAAGAAGAGCGGAGGCTACCGGGGAGCGCGGCACGCTCTGGAGACGCCGGCGCGCAGGGTAGTCTCGATCGTGCTGGACGACCCCGCCGCACACCTGTGGGGCGGCGAGTCCCTGCTGTCCGACGGCGTCCCGGTGGGCTACGTCACCTCGGCGGCCCACAGCCCCACGCTCGGCAGGTCCGTGGCGCTGGGCTTCGTCACCGAGGTCTCGCAGGAAGGCGGCGTCACGCTGGAGAAGGTGGAGGTCGACGTGGCCGGCGACCTGTACTCTGCCCAGATCAGCCTCAAGGCGCCCTACGATCCCACGTCCGCGAGAGTGAAGGCATGAGCAGCCACGCCGAGTACATCCTGACCCTGTCCTGCCCCGACCGCCCCGGCGTGGTGGCCGCCGTCTCCGGCCTGCTGGCCGCGCACGGGTGCAACATCATCGAGAGCCAGCAGTTCGGCGACCGGGTCACCCAGCGGTTCTTCATGCGCGTGCAGTTCTCCGGCCCGCTCGGCGAGGACGAGCTGGGCGCCGCCTTCGCGGCCCTGGCCCCCGACTTCGCCATGGAGTTCAGGCTGCGCGACGTGGCCAGGAAGCCGCGCGTGCTGATCATGGTCAGCCGGTTCGACCACTGCCTCAACGACCTGCTCTACCGGGTCAGGTCGAAGACGCTCGGCATCGAGGTCGTCGCGGTCGCCTCCAACCACCCCGACCTGCGCCCGCTCACCCAGTCGTACGGCATCGACTACCACCACCTGCCGATCACGCCCGAGACCAAGCCGAGGCAGGAGGCCGAGGTGCTGGCGCTGGTCGAGCACTACCAGGTCGACCTGGTGGTGCTGGCCCGCTACATGCAGGTGCTGTCGGAGGACCTGTGCGAGAAGCTGGCCGGGCGGGCGATCAACATCCACCACTCGTTCCTGCCGTCGTTCAAGGGCGCCAAGCCCTATCACCAGGCCCACAACCGGGGCGTCAAGCTCATCGGCGCCACGGCCCACTACGTGACCTCCGACCTCGACGAGGGGCCGATCATCGAGCAGGAGGTCGCCCGGGTCAACCACAGCCACTCGCCGGACGACCTCGTGCGCATCGGGCGCGACGTGGAGTGCGTGGCGCTGGCCCGCGCCGTCCAGTGGCACGCCGAGCAGCGCGTCCTGCTCGACGGCCACAAGACCGTCGTCTTCCCCCGCTGACCGCTCTTCGAGGCTTTACGGGCGGTACGTCCCGAAGAACCAGGAGTTGCCTTCGGGGTCCTCGCAGGCGTACTCGCGCGAGCCGTACGGCTGGTCGGTGAGCTCCATGGTGATCACGGCCCCCGCGTCCCTGGCGCGATCGTGGTGGGCGTCGACGTCGTCGACCGCGATGTAGACGCCGGGCCCGCCCGGCTTCCCCCGGCCGATCATGATCAGGTCGTCCTCGACGAACAGCTCGGCGTGCTCGACGACCCCGGACTCGTCCTTCGACGACTCGTGCACCCGGAACCCGAACGCCGCGGTCAGGAAGTCGAGCGCCGCCTGCGGGTGCTCATAGCGGGCCAGTGCGTAGACAGTGCGTTTCATGGCTCCAGCATGTCCGGCGGCCCGCCCGCGGGTCTTGGACGAATCTGACCGGGCGTGGTGCCGCCGAGCACCCGGAATTCCCGGTTGAGATGGGCCTGGTCGTAGAAGCCGCACTCGGCCGCGACCGCGGCGATCGGCCTGCCGGAGCGCAGCAGCCGCGCCGCCCGGCCGAACCTGATCACCCGGGCCGCCGTCTTGGGGGCCAGCCCGACCTGGTCGTGGAAGCGGGCCACCAGATGCCGGTGGCTCCAGCCCAGCGACGCGGCCAGCGACGACACGCCGAGCCGTCCGCCCGACTCCAGCAGCCGCGCCCACGCCCACGGCAGCTCGGGGCCCACCTGCGGCCCGGCCAGGATGCGCGTGGTCAGCAGCCGGTCGGTCAGGGCCAGCCGCTCCCGCCACGACGGCGTCGCGGCCAGCCGGTCGAGCAGCTCCCCGCCCCACGGCCCGAGCACGGTCTCCACCGGGACCACCCGGCTCGTCAGGTGGCGCATCGGCAGCCCGTACAGCCGCCGCGCCCCGAACGGCGTGAGCACCACCTCCACGCCCTCGCACGGCCCCTTGACGCGGGTGACCGCGAACCGGTCGGCGAGCCCGCCCGCGAACGCCCTGACCCGCTCCCCGTAAGCCTCCATCGGCGCGCCGACGCCCAGGATGAGCACCGCCCCGGGAAGGGCGGCCTCGGCGCGCGTGACGGGCGCGGGATAGTGCTCGCTGTAGGCGCAGAGCCGGGTGACGTACGGCCGCAGCGCAGCGCTGGGGACGGCCTCGACGACGGCCGGCCCCAGGCTGCTCATGCCTGCGACACTACAGACCGGTGTGCTGGGCGAGGAAGGTCAGCGTGTCGGCCGACAGGTCGACCGTCCGGCTCACCGAGCGGGCGCCGTGGCCCACCTCGGCCTCGTTGCGCAGCAGCACCGGGCGCCCGGCCGTGGAGGCGTGCTGCAACGCCGCGCACATCTTCCAGGCGTGCAGCGGGTGCACCCGCGTGTCGGACTGGAAGACGGTGAACAACGTCGCCGGGTAGGCCACCGACTCCTCGACCCGGTGGTAGGGCGAATACCCCCACAACCAGCCGAACTGCTCGGGGTCGTCGGCGCTGCCGTACTCGACGTTCCAGGTCGCGCCGAGGCCGAACTTCTCGTACCTGATCATGTCGAGCAGCGGAGCCGAGCAGACCACGGCCGCGTACAGGTCGGGACGCTGCGTCAGCGCGGCGCCCACCAGCAGGCCGCCGTTGGAGCCGCCGGAGATGCCGAGCTGCTCGCGGGTGGTGACGCCGGTCTCGATGAGGTGCTCGGCCGCGGCGTGGAAGTCGTCGAACACGTTCTGCTTGTTGGCCAGCATGCCCGCGCGGTGCCAGTCCTCGCCCTCCTCGCCGCCGCCGCGCAGGTTGGCGATGGCGTAGACGCCGCCCGCCTCGACCCAGGCCAGGATCGAGGCCGAGTAGCCGGGGGTCATGGACAGGCCGAAGCCGCCGTAGCCGTACAGGATCGTGGGCCGGGGGCCGGGCCGCTCGTCGGCGGGGGAGATGATCAGCATCCGGACGTCGGTGCCGTCCTTGGACCGGTACACCACCTGCGACGTGCGCACCGGCGGCACCTCGACCGCGCCCGGCGAGGCGGCCCACAGCGTGGTCTCGCCCGTGCGGGCGTCGTAGCGCTGGATTGTCGGCGGCGTGGTGTTGTCGGTGTAGCCGAACCACGCCTCGAAGCCGCCCTCGGGACGCTCGGAGATGCCGCCGATCGTGCCCAGCCCCGGCGTCGGCACCGAGCCGACGCGCTCGCCGGTCGCCAGGTCGTGGACGGTGATCTCGCTGATCGCGTGGCGGGTCCAGCCCACCAGCATGACCGGGCGCTCCAGGTCGTCGAGGATGGCGAAGTCGGACAGCACCGCCTCGGGGTCCTCGGGGATCAGGTCGCGCCAGGTCTCGTAGCCGGGGTCGGCCGGGTCGGTCACGCACACCCGGCCGCGGGAGGCGTCCCTGTCGGTGTGGACGTAGAGCCGGCCGTCGCGGCCGAACACCAGGGCGGTCTGCGCGTCGACGCCCTCCTGCACGACCTTCAGGTCGGGGGCGTCGGCGGGCGAGGCGGTCAGGTCGGCCACCCACAGGTCGTTGCGCGGCGCGGTGCCCTCGTGCGCCGAGACCTGGAGCCAGTGGCCGTCGCGCGAGACGGAGACGCCGTAGTAGTTGGTCATCTTCAGCCCCTGGCCGAAGATCATCACGTCGTCCTCGGTCGAGGTGCCGACACGGTGGAGGTAGACGCGGCGGTGGAACTGCGCCTCGTTCTCCGGCACCTCGGTGCGCGGCAGCCTGCGCACGTAGTAGAACGCCTCGCCGCCGGGCAGCCAGGCGATGGGGGAGTAGCGGCAGCGGTCGATCGGGCCCTCGACGCGCATCCCGGTCGCGACGTCCATGACGTAGAGGACCGACTCCTCGTCGCCGCCCACCGAGATCTGGTACGCCAGCAGCCGCCCTTCCTTGTCGGGCTGCACGGCGTCGAGCGTGGTGAGACCGGACGGGTCGATCTCCATCGGGTCGATCAGCGCCCGCTCGGTGCCGTCGGCCTCGACCACGTAGTAGACCGCGTGCTCCTGGTCGGGCGTGCGGCGGGAGAAGAACCGGCGCTCCCCGCGCCAGGCCGGAGTCCCCACCGAGCCGGACCGCAGCAGCTCGGCGATGCGGTCCTTGAACCGCTGCTCGCCACGGCTGGCGTTGAACAGCTCGGCCTGCGCGAGCAGCCACTCCTTGGTGTCCGGGCTGTCAGGGTCCTCCAGCCACCGGTACGGGTCGGGGACGGGCGTTTCGTGCAGGATGTCGACGACGTCTTCGCGGCGTGCCGTCGGATAAGGCTCTCGCGTCATGCCAGGAACCCTACTGCCAAGGTGGGGGCGTAAAGCGCTGGTGAAGCGGGCATAAAACGTAACGTGTGTCCCTCTGGTCATTCCGGCTTGAAGATTATGGGGTGGCGGGGACGCTACGGCTAACGCCAGACTTGGTGACAGGACGGTGCCGTGGTGACCATCCGCTGGACCGTCCGGCGGAGGTCCATGTGACGGAAGCACCAGTGCCCCAGGAGGGGCCGACAGGCGGGACATGCCACGGCATGTCCCCTTTGATACGCGCGCGGCAGGGAGAGGCCCGATGACGCGCCAGGTCCTGCTGCTCAACGCCACCTACGAGCCGCTCACCACGCTCTCACTCCACCGGGCCATCGTCCTGGTGCTGCGGGAGAAGGCCGACGTCGTGCACCGCGACGGGCGGGGCGCCCAGCTCCGCTCGGCGAGTTGCACCCTCGACGTGCCTTCGGTGATCAGGCTCCGCAGATACGTCCGCATCCCCTACCGGTCCCGAATCCCGCTGACCAGGGCCGCCCTCATGCGGCGCGACGACTACCGCTGCGCCTACTGCGGGCAGCGGGCCGAGACCATCGACCACGTGATCCCGAGATCGCGCGGCGGCACCCACACGTGGGAGAACTGCGTCGCCTCGTGCACGACCTGCAACCACCGCAAGGCCGACAAATACCTGGAGGAGCTGGGATGGACGCTGCGCGTCCTCCCGGCGGTGCCGAGGGGCGCCCACTGGCGGCTCATCGGCGCCTCGCTCGTCGGCGATCCACAATGGGCACCCTACCTGGAGGCGGCGGCCTAGCAATCCCTTTGAAGCCGGAGGCCACCGCCTGCCACCATGACGGGCATGTGGACCTTCACCTCCGATCCGGAGGAATTCGCCGCGGTCGCCGAGCCGTTCCTGCTCGGCGACCCGGTCGGCAACACGGTTCCGCTGACCGTCCTGGCCAACCTGCGCGCCGGCCATCCCGCCGACGCCGCCTTCTTCGCCTGGTGGACCGCCGGGGGCCAGGTGCGCGCCGCCGCCTTCCGCACGCCGCCCGCCCCCCTGAGCCTCACGCGCATGCCCGCCGAGGCCGTCGCCCCGCTGGTCGAGGCGCTCGGCGGCGACGTGCCCATGGTCGTGGGGCCGGTCGAGGTGACGGCCGAGGTGGTCCGGCTGCTCGGCGAGCCCGACCGGACGGTGTCCGAACGGCTCTACCGTCTCGGCGCGCTCGCCGTCCCGTCCGTGCCCGGCCGCGGCCGGCTCGCCGGGCCCGGCGACTTCCCGCTGATGGTGAGCTGGTACCAGGCGTTCGGCGCCGAGGTCGGGCTCGGCGAGGCGCACGACGTCGCCGAGCGCGTCGCACAGCGGGTGGCCGGGCGCGAGCTGTTCGTGTGGGAGGCCGAGGGCGTGCCGGTCTCGGTGGCCGGGCTCGGCCGGGCGGCCGGCGGCGTGTGCCGCGTCGGACCGGTCTACACGCCGCCGTCGTGCCGCAGGAAGGGTTACGGGGCCGCGGTTGCCGCGTACGCCAGCGAAGTGGCGCTGGCCGAACGGTGCGAGCAGGTCGTGCTCTTCACCGACCTGGACAACCCGACCAGCAACGCGATCTACCGGTCGATCGGCTACGAGCCCGTCTCCGACCATGCGCACCTGACCTACGCCGGCTCCCGCTCACCGGCCACAGCGGGTTAGGCTTACCGCATGCCGCGTTACGACTTCCGCTGCCGCGCCTGCGGCTCCACGTTCGAGGTCTCCCGTCCCATGTCGGCCTCAGACGAGCCGGCGACCTGCCCGGAGGGCCACGGGGACACGGTCAAGCTGCTGTCCACCGTCTCCATGACCGGTGGCGCCGCCGCTCCCCGTCCGGCCGGCGGTGGCGGCGGCTGCTGCGGCGGAGGTTGCTGCTCCTCCTGACCGGCGGGCCTGGGTGAACGCCTCCACGGCGAGCCGGGCCGCCCGTTCCACGGTCGCCACGCCCGTCGCCATGTCCGGGCTGCGCTCCGACAGCACGGCGATGAGCAGTTCGTGCCCATTCAGCACGATCCGGCCCACGCTGTTGACCGTCCACCGCCCGTCGTGCGCGTCCACCGGCAGCCAGCCGTTCTTGAGCGCCACCTCGCCGCCGGCGGCGCTGACGCCCCACGCCTGCGACCGGTCCACCGACGACATGAGCCCCAGCGCCCATCGGCGGCTCGCGGCCGGCACCGGCCCGGCGGGGTCGGTGAGCTGCTCCAGCACCCGCACCTGGTCCGACGGGTGGCTGAGGGTCATGCCCCACGACAGGCCCGCGCCCGGCCTGGTGTCGCGCACCTCCAGTGCGCCCAGGACCCGGCTGAGCCCCTCCTGGCCGCCGACCGTCATGTACAGCTCGTGCGCGCTCTCGTTGTGGCTCTGGCGGATCATCCGGGAGGCGAGCCTGCGTTCGTACGCGCCGAGCCGCCGGTGCTCGCTCTGCCTGAGCAGTAGCAGGGCGAGCAGGATGTCCACCTTGGCCACGCTGGCCAGCACGAACGGCCTGCCCTCGGCGTAGGAGTACCGCACGCCCGTCGCGCGGTCGTACACCGACAGCGCCACCCGCCCCGGACGGCCCCGCAGCTGACGTTCCAGCGCCCGGTCGAGCGCCCGCCGCGTGGCCGGCGGCAGCAGGCGTTCCACGGCCACCGCCTGGCGGTGCGCCACGATCGGGAGCGGGGCCGGACGCGGGCCCGCCGCGCAGGCGGACACGGCGACGGGCACGACGACGGGCAGCAGGGCGGCGATGAGCGAGATCCCCCGGACGCGCATGTGCGCGAGCCTGTCACGCCCCGCACCAACGCCCGGGGGCCCGAGGGTCAAGCTTGCGGCAGGTTACGCCGCGATGATCTGCTTGCGGCAGGTCAGGCTGCGGTGGTCCGCCGGCGGCGGCGCTGGAAGGGCAGGAACCGGTCGGCCAGGTGCGGCCGCGACGGGGTCAGGGTGGGCTCGACCGCGATGATGCGGTCGAACCGGAACGCCCTGATGGCCCGCCGCATCCGGCACACGCCGACCAGGTACCAGTATTCGCGGTGGACCAGGCAGGTCACCGGCTCGACGTCGCGGGAGGTGACGGCCCCCGAGGCGTCGCGGTAGTGGAGGCGGATCATGAGGCGGCTGGTGATGGCGTCGGCGATGAGCCTGGCCCGGGAGGCGGTCTCCACGGGCAGCGGCTCGGTCAGGGTCGCGAGCGTGGTCGCGATGACGTCGTCGTCGAGCTCCAGGTGCTCGAGCGCGTGTTGCAGGCCGCGCCGTGCGGCGACGGCCTGCGGGCCCGCTCCGAGGTGAGCGAGGGAGAGGGCGATGGCGGCGATCTCGGCGGTCGTCAGCGGGCGAGTCTCGTCCTTCACGACTGTCGTCATACCCCAAGAATAGGGACGACCACCGACAATTTTCGAAAATCTGTGCGGTGGACCGGGGGTCCACCGCACCCTAACTATCGGGACAGCTGCGACAGATCACGCGAGGCGCCGGTCGAGGCGGACGTGGTCATCGCCGCGTACGCCTGCAGCGCCACGCTCACCGGACGGTTGCGGTCGCGCGGCCGGTAGCCGCCCAGGTCGGCCAGCAGCCGCTCGCGCCGCGCGGCCAGCTCGGCCTCGGGCACCCGCAGCTCCATCGACCGGCCGGGGATGTCGATGTCGATGACGTCGCCGTCCTCGACCAGCGCGATCGTGCCGCCCTCGGCCGCCTCCGGCGAGGCGTGCCCGATCGACAGCCCGGACGTGCCGCCGGAGAAGCGGCCGTCGGTGACCAGCGCGCACGCCTTGCCCAGGCCCTTGCCCTTGAGGAAGGAGGTCGGGTAGAGCATCTCCTGCATGCCGGGGCCGCCCTTGGGGCCCTCGTAGCGGATGACCACCACGTCGCCCTCCTTGACCCGCCCGCCGAGGATGCCCTCGACGGCCTGCTCCTGCGACTCGAACACCACCGCGGGCCCGCTGAACTTCCAGATCGACTCGTCGACCCCCGCGGTCTTCACCACCGCGCCGTCGCGCGAGATGTTGCCGTAGAGCACGGCCAGGCCGCCGTCGGCGCTGTAGGCGTGGTCGAGGTCGCGGATGCACCCCTGCGCGCGGTCGAGGTCGAGGGAGTCCCAGCGGTTGTCCTGCGAGTACGCCTTCACCGTGCGCACGTTGCCCGGCGCCGCGTGCCACAGCTCGACGGCCTCGGGCAGCACGGTCGGCGACTTGACGTCCCAGGCGGCCAGCGTGTCGGCCAGCGTGCCCCCGTTGACCGTGGGCACGTCGCTGTGCAGCAGCCCCGCCCGGTCGAGCTCGCCCAGGATGGCCGGGATGCCGCCGGCGCGGTGGACGTCCTCGACGTGGTACTTGCTGGTGGCCGGGGCGACCTTGCACAGGCACGGCACCCGCAGCGAGATCTCGTTGATCTCCTTGAGGCCGAAGTCGACCTCGGCCTCGCGGGCCGCGGCCAGGATGTGCAGGATCGTGTTGGTGGAGCCGCCCATCGCCACGTCGAGCGCCATGGCGTTCTCGAACGCCGCGCGGCTGGCGACCGAGCGCGGCAGCACCGACTCGTCGCCGTCCTCGTAGTAGCGGCGGGTGATCTCGACGAGCTGGCGGCCGGCGTCCTCGAAGAGCTGCTTGCGCCGCTTGTGGGTGGCCAGGATCGTGCCGTTGCCGGGCAGGGCCAGGCCCATGGCCTCGGTCAGGCAGTTCATGGAGTTGGCGGTGAACATGCCCGAGCACGAACCGCAGGTCGGGCAGGCGTTCTCCTCCATCTCCAGCAGCTCGTCGTCGGACACCGAGGCGTCGGCGGCGGCGATCATCGGGTCGATGAGGTCGAGCTTGCGGCCCGGCGTCTTGCCGGCCTCCATGGGGCCGCCGGAGACGAAGATCGTGGGGATGTTCAGCCGGAACGCGGCCAGCAGCATGCCCGGCGTGATCTTGTCGCAGTTGGAGACGCAGATCAGCGCGTCGGCGCAGTGGGCGTTGACCATGTACTCGACGGCGTCGGCGATCAGCTCGCGGGACGGCAGCGAGTAGAGCATGCCGCCGTGGCCCATCGCGATGCCGTCGTCGACGGCGATCGTGTTGAACTCGCGCGGGATCGCCCCGGCCTCGCGGATCGCGGCCGAGACGACGTCGCCGACCTCGCGCAGGTGCACGTGGCCCGGGACGAACTGGGTGAAGCTGTTGGCCACCGCGATGATGGGTTTGCCGAAGTCGCTCCCGGCTACGCCGGTCGCCCGGAGCAGGGCCCGGGCGCCGACCATGTTCCTGCCGTGGGTGACCGTACGTGACCTGAGGGCCGGCATTGTGCTTCTCCCATCATGAGGCGAGTCTTCACATGTTACGGCCACCCGCCCGGCACCTGAGACACGTGTCCACTACCCGGACGGCTCAGTCCGGCAACCGTACGGCCGCGAGCTGGGTCGCCTGGGCCACCAGCCGGCCCTTGGAGTCCCACACGTGGGCCACCTCGTCCATGCGGTCGCCGCCGACGTCCGTGGCCGACAGACGGACCCTGATCGGGCCGGGGGCGGGCAGCCGGCGGATGTAGGCCGAGAGCTGAATCGTCGGCACCCAGCCGGACAGCCCGAGGTCGAACGAGACCGGCGGCACGGGGTCGAGCGCCACCAGCAGGCTCAGCGGGTCCCAGTCGGAGCCGTCGGCCAGGCGCTGCCAGCTCGCGATCTCGCCCTTCCTGGTCGGCGCCCCGAACGCGAACGCCAGATGCGCCGGATCGACGCGCTCCTCGACCACGGCCATCAGCGGCACGGCGAAGTCCGCGCCGGGCGGGTCGGTGGGCGCGAGGAAGCAGTCCTCCTCGGCCGGCAGCTCGACCGGGGGGAGCGAGGTCCACCAGGGGTCGCCGTCGTCCAGGACGCCGAGCGTGACGTGCGACTCGACGCGCACCCTGCCCTCCTGGGCCAGCGAGACCCGTACCTGGGCCAGGCTCCGGCCGATCCGCAGCGGCTCCACGCGCACGTCCGCCGGGCCGGGCGCGGGCGGCTCGACGAAGGCGCCGCTCACGGCGGTCACGTGCGGGTGCCGCTCGCCGGCGCCGCTCTGGCAGGCGGCGCGGGCCAGCACCGCCAGCAGGTAGCCGCCGTGCAGCTTGGCGCCCACGCTCCACTGGGCGTCCAGCGTGGCGCCGAACTCGTCCGCGCCGCGGGCGACCAGCGCGGTCGCCTCCCCGAAAGTCCCCATTTTTCGCGATATCCCTTCAGATATCCGTTCAGCAGAAGGTCAGATTGACACCGTCAACCTGACGGCGTCAATCTGAGATCCATGACCGCTGCGAGACGTGTGCGCGCCCGGCGCGGAGAAGGCGGCCTGCTGCGGGAGGAGATCCTGCGCGCGGCCGAGCACCTGCTGACCGAGTCCGGCAGCGAGGACGCCCTCACCCTGCGCGCCGTCGCCCAGCGCGCCGGGGTGTCCACGCCCTCGGTCTACCTGCACTTCGCCGACAGAGAGGCGCTGCTGGAGGCCGTCTGCCTGCGCGTGTGGGACGAGTTCGGCCGGATGTTCAGCGAGAACCTGACGGGCGACCCGTTCCTCGCGCTCGGCCGCTGCGGACGGGCCTACGCCCGCTTCGCCCTCGACCATCCCGTGCAGTACCGGGTGCTGATGATGCGGCCCTCGGCCGTGCAGGGCGTGCCGCCGGCCGCCGCCGCGTGCTTCCGCCACATGGTGGACGCCGTCGCCGCCTGCGTGGCGGCCCGCGTGCTCGAAGGCGATCCCGAGGAGCTGGCGCTCGGCCTCTGGTCGGCCGTGCACGGCTGCGTCTCGCTGCTCATCGCCCAGCCGTCCTTCCCCTGGCCCGAGGACCGGGAGGCGCTGATCGACCACATCGTCCGCATCGCCGGGGTGGGCACGGCCCTGCTGTCCCGCCTGCCGGACGCGCTGCCGCCCAGCGGCGTGCTGGCCGCCGAGTTGGACGACTTCGGCGCCCGGCTGTCGGCGGGCGTGAAAAAACCCCGCGGAGCGTGACTCCGCGGGGTCGGCCGGCCTGTCCTAGCCCTCGCCGTACCGGGCGGGCAGGACCTGGGCGGCGATGTCGTAGAGCCGGTCGATCTCGGCCGGGGTCAGCGCCCGCTCGCGCTTGGTGATCCACTTGCGCGCCCGGTCGCCCTGGTAGACGTCCACGCCGCGGATGGTCATGATCTTCCACGGCACGGGCGGCCCGTAGATGGCCAGGGACGGCACGACGACGACCTCGCGGCCGAACGCCTTGCTGATCAGCTCGCTGGCCTGGGACGCCTCCCATTTGGCCTCGGTCAGCCTCGGCTTCATGTCGAACGGGCCGTGGAAGAGCTTCTTGCCCGACTGGACGCGGACGGGAAGCCGTTTGTCCCACTTCTCGGAGTCCACGGCGTAGACGCCGGTCGGCCCCACCACGAGGTGGTCGATCTGGGCCTCGCTGCCGGGGATCGCCCTGGCGTGCAGGGTGCGGTAGCCGCTGCGCTCCAGGCTGCGGAGCTGCCCCTCGGTACGCCGCTCGGCCACGGACGCGCGCCGCCACGCGGGCACCGTGGAGTGGGACCGCGCGCGGTAGACCGCTTCGAAAATGGCCGCGACCACCCCGGCGGTAACGCCCAGACGCCAGTCGCGCAGCAGGAAACCCACCACGATCGCCACGCCGATCGCCACGAGCGCGCGGTTGCGCATGCGGCGGAACCGCGGCTCCTGGAGCAGGTCACGCACGGACGCGCGTTCCACGGGCGCGTAGGTGGTGGTGGGCGCCGATGGTGTCGCGGCGGCGGTGCGCTCGCCCTCTGGCCGGTCGCTCACCCAGATGGGTGACGCGTTGTGACCGTCTTCTCGCTGGTTGTCGGAGTCCACGTAACTCACCGTAGCTCGGAGATCGGAATGATTCCTAGTGTTGACCTGTCCATAGTTTTATGGCCCAGCTCATCGTGTTCCACTCATGTTTTCGGGGTATGTCTTACGTTCTTCTCTAGAGATGCCTAGTGTGCCGATCGTGCGAGAAATACACGAGCTTTCCGCGCTCGAGCAGGCCCGGGCCGTCCGCGACCGTGACGTCTCACCGGTCGAGCTCGCCCAGCACTATCTCGACCGGATCGAGCGGATCGATCCCTCGGTCGGCGCGTACGTCACCGTGACCGCCGAACAGGCGCTCGACCAGGCGCGCCGCCTGGAGAAAGAGCTGCCTGACGGGCCGCTGGCCGGGGTGCCGATCCCGGTCAAGGACCTCAATCTGGTCAAGGACGTGCCGATCACCTTCGGATCGGCGGTCTACCGGGGGTTCGTCGCGCCGGTGGACGACACCGTCGTGACGCGGCTGCGCGAGGCCGGCACGGTCATGCTGGGCAAGACCGCCACCCCCGAGTTCGGGCTGCCCTGCTACACCGAGACCGACGTCTCGCCGCCCGCCCGCTCGCCCTGGGACCTCGGCACGTCGGCCGGCGGGTCCAGCGGGGGAGCGGCCGCCGCCGTGGCCGCCGGGCTGGCGCCGGCCGCCCAGGGCAGCGACGGCGCGGGCTCGATCCGCATCCCGGCGTCCGCATGCGGCCTGTACGGCATCAAGCCCACCCGCGGCCGGATCAGCTTCGCCCCGATCATCCCCGACCTGGCCGGCATGTCCACGAACGGCCCGATCGCCCGTACCGTCGCCGACGCCGCGGCCCTGCTCGACGTCATGGCGCACAACGAGCCCGGCGACCTCTACCTCGCGCCCCGGCACGAGGGCACGTACCTCGCCTGCGCCGGCCGCGACCCCGGACGGCTGCGCATCGCCCGCTACGCCGACCCCGTCGTGCCGGGGGCCGAGGTCGATCCCGAGGTGCTGGCCGCGTACGAGGGCGCCGCCGCGATCCTCGCCGGCCTCGGGCACGAGGTCGTGGAGATCCCCAGGCCGTTCGGCGCGGACCTCGTGCCGCAGTTCGTCACCCTCTGGTACACCTTCGCCTGCATGCACCCGGTCGCCGACGACCAGGGGCACCTGCTCAGGCCGCTCACCCGGTGGCTGCGCGAGCGCGGCCTGGCCACCACCGCCCCCGCGTTCCTCCAGGCCCAGGCCGCCCTCCAGCTCGCCACCCGGGGCGCGCTCACGATCACGAACGCCTACGACGCGGTGCTCACCCCGACCCTCACCCAGCCGCCCAGGCCGGTCGGCTGGTTCGAGGACGTGGACGACGTCGAGGAGACCTTCGAACGCATGAAGCGCTTCGCCGCCTTCCCGGCGATCTACAACGTCAGCGGCCAGCCCGCGGTCAACCTGCCGCTGCACTGGAGCGCCGAGGGCCTGCCGATCGGCGTCATGCTGGCCGGGCGGATCGGCGGCGAGGGCACCCTGATCTCGCTGTCGGCCCAGGTCGAGGCGGCTGTGGGCGGGTTCTGGGGGGAGCGGCGGCCGTCCGTCTGGTAGGAGGGGCCCGTACGGGTCTGGCCGGGCACCCGCCGGAGGATTACGTTCGTCGTGTGAACAGCGCGGCGGAAAGTCTGCTCTTTCTCATCGGGGTGTCCTTGGGGCTGTTCGTACTGATCAGCCTGCTGGTCATGGTGCCGGGGCGGGGCTCGTCCCGGGTGGCGGAGCCGGGCCCGGTGTGGCTGGGCGGGCCGTCCGGGAGCGAGCACGGCGTGAGCACGTCGACCCGGGTGCTGGCCGACGGCGCCGCCCCCTGGGCACGGACGCCCGAACCCGACTGGGCGGCCGCGGCCATGGCCGTCGAGCCGGACGAACACCTCGGCGGCGCCTCGGCAGGCTGGTGACACAACGATGCACCCCCCGAACCACCCCTCAGAGCAGCCTTTGGAGCGACCCCTGACACGGTCATCGACACAGGCTTCGGCGCAGACACCGATGCGGACGCGGACCCGTGCGCCCAGGCGGGCACTGACGACGGCTCAAGTCGACGATCTCAGGAGGGCCGTCCAGAGGGCCGAGCGGCGCAGCGGGCTGCGCTTCGGCGTGTTCCTGGGCGAGCCGGTCGGCGCGCGACGGCACTTCGCCGAGCGCCTGCACACCGCCCTGGGCGCTGAGTCGGCCGACGCCGTGATCGTGTTCGTCGATCCGGCGGGACACGCCCTGGAGATCGTCACCGGCGCGAACGCGAGGCGGCGGCTGAGCGACGGCGCCTGCCGGCTCACCGCCCTGTCGATGGCCACCGCCTTCAGCGCGGGCGACCTGATCGGCGGCCTCCTGTACGGCATCACCGCCCTCGCCGACCAAGCCACCCCCCACCACTAATGGCACCACCGGGTCGGCCACGCTCTCACGTGCCCCCTTCCGTGCCGGGCACACCACCGCCGTCGGCTCAGGTGTGCTGTGTCCTGCGGCAGCTCAGGGGGGCGGTCCTTTCGGGACTGGATGTGCCGTTGCCTCAGCCTGTGTGCGCTGTGCCTGGCGACGGGCAGGCGTGCCGTCCCCCCGCACCCCGAGGGGGACGTGCCCGTCGGCTCAGGTGTGTTCGGGGGTGTGGTCAGGCGCGTTGCAGCAGGGTGACGACGTGGTCGCTGACGCCGGCGAGCAGGCTGGACGGTTCGATCGGCGCTCCGGCCACGGCCGAGAACAGGGCGGGCAGCCCCGGCAGCGGGAAATCGTCGTCCTTGGCGGCCGCGGCGCCCACCACGTTCTTGTCCAGCGCCGTCCGGCTGCGCTCCCAGGCGTCGAGCACCTCCTCGGGCGACGGCACCCCGAACCCGTGCCCGACGGGCGCCGCGTGCCGCAGCCGGACGAGCGGCGTCTCGGCGAAGGTCAGCGCGGTACGGGCGCGTACCTGCAGGTCGGCGCGGGGCTCGGGGTCGATCCAGTCCATGGCCGTGCAGGGGTTGCGGCAGGTCGCGACGCAGACCGCGAGCGCGCCCGCCAACTGGCTGTGCTGCCGGTCGAAGTAGGCTCGCCAGCCCTCGCCGGGTTCGACCGACACCCGCAGCGTGCGGTTCGTGGCCGACTGCTCGGACTTGGTGTGGTCGCACTCACGGTCGCCGATCACGCCGAACCTGCTTCCGGGCGCGCTCAGCCCGGCGGGCCAGCGGGCCGGGTCGCCGGCGTGGCCGAGCTGCGGCTCGAACGCCAGCAGCGGCAGGTATTCGCTGGCGATGTGCACGGCCGCGATCATGGGGCTCAGCTCCCGCCGGTGCCAGCGGACGGCGATCACCTCGAGCAGCAGGCCGTAGGCGGGCTTGAGCGACTCCAGGGCTCCGCGCGGCTGCTCCCGCGGCGTCTGCGGCATGTGGCAGGCGCGGGCGAGCCGGCGCAGGTCGGCCGGTACGGACCTGGCCTCGGCGGCGAAGTCCTCGGCGTCGAGCGAGAGCAGCCGCTGCCCGAACTCGCACACGTCGGAGATCTCGGCCGTGGGGGCGAGCGCCCCCAGATCGGCGAAGGCGTACCGGCGGGCGAGGGCGATCAGCAGCTCACGAGTCGAATCCACGCGAAGACTTTCTCACGATCTTGCAGCAGTCACGGACATGGGGCACGCACGCACCAGACGTCCCGGAGCGGTTACAGGTAGGGCGCGTTCACGCACCGGACGGCCCGCGGCGGTTACGGGCATGGGGCGCGTACGCATTGCACGTCTTCCGGCGGGCTGGTGACCGTGGGCTCGTCCGTGGGCTCCTCGGGGGGCTGGGTGGGCTCCTGTGTCGGCTCGGGCTCCGAGGTGGTCACGGTCGGCGTGGGCTTCGGCGAGACGGTGGGTGTGGCGCTCGGGGTGGTGGGGGCCACGGTCGGGCCGGGGGTCGCGCTGGTGGTGCCGCTCGGCTTGGCGCTCGGCACGGCCTTGGTCGGCGGCGCGGGCTCCTTGGTGGTGTGCTCGGGGCTGCTCGGGCTGTGGACCTGCGTGGTCTCGTCGGCGGGCGGCAGCACCTGGCCCGTGCTGGCGGGCTCGGCCGGACGCAGCCACACCGACCCCGCCACCGCGGCCGACACCACGACGGCGGCCGCCATCGTGGCCAGGGCCGTCAGCGTGCGACGACGGCGGGAGCTGCCGCCGGCGGGGGCCGACGGCATGGTGAGCGGCGAGCCGGGGTCGGCCACGGGCATGACGCCCGTCGGCTGAAGGCTCGGGTGGGATCCCGTGGGAAGACCCGGACGGGAACCGATGGGAAGGCCCGCGTGGGAGCCCATGGGCAGACCGGTGTGGGGGTCCGTGGGAAGACCTGCGTAGGAGCCGGTGGGGAGACCCGTGTGGGAGCCCGTCGTGGGCGGGGTCGCCGGAGGGACGGTGAGCGGCGAGCCGGGCAAAGCCGCGCCACTGACCGACGCGCGGGCCGCCCGCGCCATGTCGGACGCCGACGACCAGCGCTGCGCCGGATCCTTCTGCAGCGCCCGCGTCACCACCTGGCGCACGGCCGGCGGCAGCTCGGCGGGCGGCTCGGGCACGGGCGCGTTGAGATGCTTGAAGATGATCTGCACAGGGGTGTCCCCCTGGTACGGCAGCCGCCCGGTCAGGCACTCGTAGGCCACCACGCCCAGCGCGTAGACGTCGACCGCCGGGGTGACCTCGTTGCCCGCGGCCATCTCCGGCGCGCAGTAGGCGGCCGAACCGAGCATGGTGCCCGTGGCCGTGAGGTGGCCGGCCGAGGCGGAGTGGGCGACCCCGAAGTCGGTCAGCGCGACCTGCCCGTCGGGCCGGACCATGAGGTTGGCCGGCTTGACGTCGCGGTGGACGATGCCCTGGGCGTGGGCCGCGGCCAGCGCGTCGCCCACCTCGGCGACCAGGCGCATGGCCTCCTCCGCGCCGAGCGGGCCGCGCCGCAGCACCCGGTCGAGCGACTCGCCCCGGACGTATTCCATCACCAGGTAGCTGACCCGGCGCCCGTCGGCCTCGTGGACGCCGTAGTCGTAGACGCCCACCACGCCGCGGTGCCTGAGCGTGGCCATGGCCCTGGCCTCGTTCTGGAAGCGCTGGGTGAAGGTGGGGTTCTCCGACAGGGCGGGCATCATCACCTTGACCGCGACGGCCCGGCCCAGCACGAGGTCGTCGGCACGCCAGACCTCGCCCATGCCACCGCCGCCGAGGCGGTCGGCCAGCATGTAGCGGTCGTTGAGCGTGGTACCGGCGCCTAGCACGTACTTGAGGCTAACACCCGGTCTCCGTGCTCAGGCCGTATTCGCCGCAGCGCGAAGCCAGGTCCCCGCCGGGTGTGGCGGGGACCCGGACGGATCAGGCCGACGCGGCGTCGGTCTCGCGGTTGCGCAGGGCGCGGCTGACGCCGTCGGCGCCCTCCAGGATCAGCCTGCGCAGGGCCTGCGGCGGCTGCTCGGCGGCCAGGAAGTCCTGGGCCGCCTTGACCGTGGCGGGCTCGATGAGCAGCGCGGGGAAGCAGTTCATGGCGAACGTCGAGGCCTTCTCGAACGTCCACTCGCGGTAGACGCGCCCGACCTCGGCGAAGTACTTCTCCCGGTACGGCTCCAGCAGCTCGGCGTGGTGGGCGTCCTGGAAGCCGGCGATGGTGTTGCGGGCGATGTGGTTGGCCAGGTCGCCGCCCACGATCCGGTCCCAGGCCGCCGCCTTGGCCTCGGCCGTCGGGATCGCGGCCCGGCACAGCGCGGCCGACCGCTCACCCGTCGCCGTAGGGTCGCGCTCCAGCTCGGCGGCGATGTCGGGCTCGCCCAGCCGGCCGCCGGAGACCAGCGCGGCCACCAGCGTCCAGCGCAGGTCGGCGTCGACGGTCAGGCCCTCGGGCACGCCGGTGCCGTCGAGGATGGCCTGCAGCAGGTCGAGGTCGGCGCCGGCGACCGCCACCGGGGCGAACGCCTGGAGGAAGGCGAGCTGGTGGTCGGAGCCGGGCGCGGCCGAGCCGATCAGCGAGCGCAGCTCGGCGGCCAGCAGCGCCTCGCCCTCGGCCCGCCAGGCCGGGGCGGCGTACTGCTGGACGGCCTGGCGCGCCTGGCGCAGCACCGCCTGCAGGACCGTGATGTCGGAGACCGTGCCCGCGCCGGAGATGACCAGCCTGACGTAGTCGCGGGTGGACATCTCGCCGTCGCGGGTCATGTCCCAGGCCGCCGACCAGCACAGGGCGCGCGGCAGCGACTCGGTGAAGGCCGCGATGCCGCCCTCGACGAGCGTGCGCAGGGAACGCTCGTCCAGCCTGATCTTGGCGTAGGTCAGGTCGTCGTCGTTGAGCAGCACCAGGTCGGGCTGCTCGGCGCCGATCAGCTCGGCCACGCTGGTACGGGCGCCCACCACGTCGAGCTCGACCCGCTTGGTCCGGGTGAGCACGCCGTCGGCCAGCGAGTACAGGCCGATGGCGATGCGGTGCGAGCGCAGCGTCGGGTAGTCGGCCGGGGCCTCCTGGAGCACCTCGAAGGAGGTGAAGCGGCCGTCGGACACCTCGAAGGAGGGCCGCAGCGTGTTGACCCACGCGGTCTCCAGCCACTCCTTCGACCACGACGACAGGTCGCGGCCCGAGGTGCGCTCAAGGGCGGCGAGCAGGTCCTTCAGCTCGGTGTTGCCCCAGGCGTGCTCGGCGAAGTAGTCGCGCACGCCGGCCAGGAAGTTGTCCAGGCCGACGTAGGCGACGAGCTGCTTGAGCACCGAGGCGCCCTTGGCGTACGTGATGCCGTCGAAGTTGACCTCGACCGCCTGCATGTCGGGGATGTCGGCGGCGATCGGGTGGGTGGAGGGAAGCTGGTCCTGGCGGTAGGCCCAGGACTTCTCCACGTTGGCGAACGTGGTCCAGGCGCCGTTGCCCCAGCGGGTGGCCTCGGCCTGGGCCAGCACGGACACGTACGTGGCGAAGGACTCGTTCAGCCACAGGTCGTCCCACCAGCGCATGGTGACCAGGTCGCCGAACCACATGTGGGCCATCTCGTGCAGGATCGTCTCGGCGCGCCGCTCGACGACCGCGTCGGTCACGCGGGAGCGGAAGACGTAGTCCTCCAGGAACGTCACGCAACCGGCGTTCTCCATCGCGCCGGCGTTGAACTCGGGCACGAAGAGCTGGTCGTACTTGGTGAAGGGGTAGCGGACGCCGAACACCCGGTGGAAGAAGTCGAAGCCCTGCCTGGTGACCTCGAAGAGGTTGTCGGCGTCGAGGTGCTCGCCGAGCGAGGCGCGGCAGTAGAGCCCGAGGGGGATGCCGTCGTGCTCGGAGGTGACCTTGTAGTACGGCCCGGCCACCAGCGCGGTGATGTACGTCGAGATCACCGGCGTCGGCTCGAACTCCCAGCGCCTGGCCGCCTGGACGCCGCCGTGGCGGCCGGACCGGCCTTCGAGGTCCTCGACCTTGGCCGCGGCGCCGTTGGAGACGACCTCCCAGTCGGCGGGGGCCAGCACGGTGAGCTGGAAGACGGCCTTGAGGTCGGGCTGGTCGAAGCAGGCGTACATGCGGTGGGCGTCGGCCGTCTCGAACTGGCTGTGCAGGTAGACCTTCTGGTCGACCGGGTCCACGAAGCGGTGGAGACCCTCGCCCGTGCGCATGTAGCTGCAGTCGGCGTCGACCAGCAGCTCGTTGGACTCCGCCAGCGAGGGGAGCGGGAAGCGGCCCTTGTCGGCGTCGTAGGAGGAGACGTCGAGGTCGGCGCCGTTGAGGGTGACCTTGCGCACGTTGGCGCCGTGCAGGTCGATGAAGGTGGAGGCGCCCGGGCTGGTGCTGGTGAAGCGCACCGTCGTGACGCTCTCGAAGCGCTCGTCCCCCTCCGTCAGGTCGAGTGCGACCTCGTACGACTCGACCTTCAACAGCCGGGCACGCTCGCGAGCCTCGTCCCGGGTCAGGTTGCCTGCCAAGTTGCGCTCCTTTTCACCACTTCGTTGTAGTTTGTCGGTATCCTGCCACGCCGGGAATAGGACCTCGACACCCTCAGGTTATGGCCCCACGTGACTGAGAAGATTCCCGTGGACCTGTGGTTCGATCCTTTCTGCCCTTTTGCCTGGGCGACGTCACGATGGCTTCTCGAAGTGGAGAAGGTACGCGCCGTCGAGCCGCGCTGGCACGTCATAAGCCTCAACGTCCTCAACGAGGGCAAGGACGTGCCCGACTCCTACCGTGAGGCCATCGCCAGGGCCATCGAACCCGTCCGCGTGGTGGCCGCCGCGCGGGCCGCGCACGGCGACGAGGTCGTCGGCCCGCTCTACACCGAGCTCGGCACGCGCCTGCACAACGAGCGCGGGATGAAGGACCTCAGCCGCCTCGGCGAGCTGATCGAGGACTCCCTGGAGGCGATCGGCCTCAGCCGCGACCTCGCCGCCGCCGCCCACTCCACCGAGTGGGACGACGCCGTACGCGCCTCCCACCAGGAGGGCATCACGCTGGTCGGCCAGGACGTCGGCACCCCGGTCATCCGCGTCGGCGCCAACGCCTTCTTCGGCCCCGTGATCACGTCCATCCCGAGGGGCGAGGACGCGGGCAGGCTGTGGGACGGCGTGCTTCTCGTCACCGAGTTCGAGGACTTCTTCGAGCTCAAGCGCACTCGTACCAGACAGCCCATCTTCGACTAGATATGTCGCCACCGCCGGGGTAAGACTCATACCCCGGCGGTAGGTTCTCGGACGCGCGGAGGATGAGGAATTCCCCTCTGCTCGATCCGTGGTCTCGCCAGCCCCACGACGTGCACGCGAGGATGGCCCCATGCGCCAGCTGTATATCGGCGGTTCCTGGAACGCCTCTACGTCAGACGAGTCCATCGAGGTCGCCAACCCGGCCACGGAGGAGATCATCGACCGGGTGCCCGCGGGCACCCCCGACGACGTCGAGGCGGCGGTGTCGGCGGCGCGGGAGGCGTTCCCCGCCTGGTCCGACACCTCGGCGGCCCAGCGCGGGAAGCTCCTCGGCCACGCGGCCGAGCTGCTCAAACAGCGCGCCGAGAGCGTCGCGGCGACGATCGCCACCGACATGGGCGCGCCCCTCGGCTTCGCGCTCAAGGTTCAGACGCTGATGCCCGCCGCCGTCCTGTCCTCCTACGCGCAGCTGGCCGAGAGCTACCCGCGCGAGTCCCGCATCGGCAACTCGCTGCTGGTCAAGGAGCCGATCGGGGTCGTCGCGGCGATCACGCCCTGGAACTACCCGCTGCACCAGATCATCTGCAAGGTCGGCCCCGCGCTGGCCGCCGGCTGCACGGTGGTGCTCAAGCCCAGCGAGGTGGCGCCGCTGGCGGCGTACGCGCTGGCCGAGATCCTCGACGAGGTGGGCCTGCCGCCCGGGGTGTTCAACCTGGTCAGCGGGCGCGGCCCGGTCGTCGGCGAGGCGATGGCCGCCCATCCCGACGTGGACATGGTCTCCTTCACCGGCTCCACCGTGGCCGGCCGCCGGGTCGCCGCGCTCGCCGCCGAGACCGTCAAGCGGGTGGCGCTGGAGCTCGGCGGCAAGTCGGCCAACATCATCCTGCCCGACGCCGACCTGGCCACGGCCGTCAAGGTCGGCGTGGCCAACTGCTTCATCAACGCCGGCCAGACCTGCTCCGCCTGGACCCGCATGATCGTCCACCGCGACCAGTACGACGACGCCGTCCGCCTGGCCGTCGAGGCGACCCGCAAGTACACCGTCGGCGACCCCTTCGACGAGGCCACCAGGGTCGGACCCCTGGTGTCGGCGGCCCAGCGCGACCGGGTGGTCCGCTACATCAACCGGGGCCAGGAGGAGGGCGCCAGACTCGTCGCCGGCGGCACCGAGCGCCCGCGCGAGCGCGGCTTCTACGTCGAGCCCACGGTCTTCGCCGCGGTCGAGCCGGGCATGACGATCGAGCAGGAGGAGATCTTCGGGCCCGTGCTGGCGCTGATCCCGTACACGAGCGAGGGCCAGGCCGTGGAGATCGCCAACGCCACCAGGTACGGCCTGGCCGGCGCGGTCTGGTCGGGCAGCCAGGAGCGCGCGGTCGCCGTCGCCCGCAGGCTGCGTACCGGCCAGGTCGTCGTCAACGGCGGCCAGTTCAACCCGCTGGCCCCCTTCGGCGGCTACAAGCAGTCGGGCGTGGGCCGGGAGATGGGCGAGTTCGGCCTGGAGGAGTACCTGGAGATCAAGTCGTTGCAGCTGTAGACCCCGGCCCGCCGCGGCCTACGCGCGCAGCATGATCCTGCGGGCCTCGTCCTTCGGCAGGCGGTCGACGTACAGCCTGCCGTCGAGGTGCTCGGTCTCGTGCTGGAAGCAGCGCGCCAGCGAGCCGCGGGCCTTGATGCGCACGGGCCGCTGGAGCCGGTCGACGCCCTCGACGGTGACGCCCGCGGCCCGCGCGACGGGGGCGTAGATCGGCGTGCGGGTGCGGCGGTCGGGCACCGACAGGCAGCCCTCCTCGTCGGAGACCTCCTCGGCGTCGTCGACGGTCAGCACGGGGTTGGCGACATGGCCCTTGCGCCCGGCGATGTCGTAGACGAACAGCCGCCGCGACACGCCGATCTGCGGACCGGCCAGGCCCACGCCGTTGACCGCGTACATCGCCTGGAACATCTCCTCGATCAGGCGGCGCAGCTCGCGGTCGAAGTCGGTGACGGGCTCGGCGGGCGTGCGCAGCACCGGATCGCCGATGACGCGGATCTCACGCATGCGTCTCCACTTTCGTAAGGACTGGGGAACGGTAGGGGTCCTTACTCTAGCCAGCGAGTGGGATCGGCGGGGCTGTGGAAGACTGGACGGGTGCGTGTCTACATCGGTGCCGACCATGCCGGCTATGAGCTCAAGAACCACCTCGTGTCCTGGCTCAAGGACCACGGCCACGAGGTGACCGACTGCGGTCCCTTCGTCTACGACGCCGAGGACGACTATCCGGCGTTCGTCCTGCGCGCCGCCGAGGGCGTGGGCGGCGACCCCGGCAGCCTGGGGGTGGTGATCGGCGGCTCGGGCAACGGCGAGCAGATCGCGGCCAACAAGGTGCGCGGCATCCGCGCGGCCCTGGCCTGGAGCGAGGAGACCGCCTCGCTGGCCCGCGAGCACAACAACGCGAACGTCGTCAGCATCGGCGCGCGCATGCACACGACCGAGGAGGCGACCAGGTTCGTCGAGGTCTTCCTGACCACCTCCTTCTCCGGCAGCGAGCGCCACAGCAGGCGCATCGCGCAGCTGACCACCTACGAGACGATCGGCCAGCTGCCCTCGCTGCCCTAGGTCTTGCGCCTGGCCTCGCGCCGGGGCGTCTCGTCGCGCAGGGGCCGCCGGTCGGCGGCCTCCTGCTGCTCCTTCGACGGCCTGGACACGTCGCGGGCCCGCATGGCGATGGTCGCGGTGATCTGCAGACTTTGCAGGGCCATGCTCAAGAGCCTACGTCGTGTGCCTCAGAACACCAGCCCGGCCAGCGGCTTGGGGCTCCACGCCATGGCCGCGGCCAGCGCCCGCACCGCGCCCGGCGTGTGCTCGCGCAGCAGGCCCGCGTCGAGCTGCGCGCCGAGCAGGCCGTCGCCCATGTACGCCGAGCCGAGCGCGGACACCGGCACCGTCAGGTGCGGCTCGTCGTCCACCGGCTTGCACTCCGCGCCGGTGGTGTCGGCGGTGAGCCGCCGGCGGCCGGCGTTCCACGGGCACACGTCGTCCTCGATCTCGATCACCAGGTCCACGGGGGCCGCGTAGGCGCGGGCGGTCAGGGCCCGGTCGACGTCCACCAGGCGTACCCACAGCTCGTCGGACCAGGTCGCGCGCAGCTGGCGGGAGTCGGCGAGCAGCGCGATCAGGGCGTCGTCCACCGGCCGGGCTTCCGCCTCCAGCCTGGTGATCAGGTCACGGTCCAGCATGTCGCGCCACAGCAGTGCGTAGGCCGCCGGATCGGTCGCCTCCAGCTCGAACACCCGCAGCTCGCCGCTGGGCACGCCGTTGGCGTCCCACGCCGACTTGGTGCGGAACAGCGCGTAACCGCGCACCTCCTGGTCGTCCTCGGCGAGCACCGCGCGCAGCGAGCCCCAGCCGCCCCTGTCGTGCTCCTCGTCGGCCAGGAAGGCGTCCCAGACGTGCCGGGTGCGCTCGTACCGGCCCGGACGCCGGGTCACGACGGCGGCGAACACCTTCTCGAACTCGGCCCTGGCCTCGGTGGGGGAGACCACCCTGAGCCGGAGCGCCGGGTCGGTGGGGGCGTCCCGCACGAAGGCCGAGCGGTGCTTGTCAATCTTGTACGACAGTTCGCTGGCCGCCCGTCCGTACCCGAACCTGCCGTAGATCAGCGACTCGGAGGCGTAGAGGGCGGCCACCGACTCGCCGCGGTCGCGGATGTCGGACAGCTGCCGGCGCATCAGCGCGGACAGCACGCCGCGGCGGCGGTGCGAGGGAAGCACGCTGACCGCGGTCACCCCGCCCACGGGGATCTGGCGTCCGCCGGGGACGGTCATCGTGAGGCTGAAGACGGACGTGACGCCCGCCATGGTGGTGCCGTCGAAGGCGACCAGGGTGCGGTCGAACTCCGTGGCCGCCTTGTACCGCTCGTCCTGGGTGGGATGCGGCGTCCAGCCGAACCCCTCTGCGAGCACGCCGGCGAAGCCCGGCCACTCGGATTCGTCAATGGGACGGATCGGATAGGTCATCCGTCCACGGTAGGAGCGGGCAAAGGGGGACGGCCACCCAATATCCGTGCTTAATGATCAAGGCCTTGGTCAAGTGGGCTGCCCAAACAGGGGTCAGACCGATACAGTCACACGCATCATGAGTTCCCGTCCGGCGCCGTTGATTCCGCCACGGGTCCGTGCGGTCCTGGTGCGGGTGCCGTTCCTGGTGTCCGCCGTCCGGTTCGTCCGAAGAGGGCCGCTGGCCCGTGACCGCAACCTGCTCATCACCTTGACCGTGCTCTCGCTCGTCATCGGGCTGCTGGCGGCGAAGGTGTCCACCGAGTGGTTCTCGCCGTCGCTGCTCATCCTGGTCACCCTGATCGGCGGGCTGCAGCTGCGGCTGCGCAGCCTGGTCAAGCTGCTGGTGGCGGTGGGCGTCGCGCTGACCTACGTCGCGGCCACGCTCGGGGTGGCGCGGGTGGGGCTGGGGCTCACGGTGACGATCGTGTTCACCACCGTGCTCGCCGTGCTCATGGCCCGTACCCGGGGCAAGCTCGGCGTGCAGGGGCTGCGCGGCGACGCGATGCTGCTGGAGCTGCGCGACCGGCTCAGGAGCCAGGGCGAGCTGCCCCCGCTGCCGAAGGACTGGGGCGGCAAGGTGGTGCTCAAGCAGGCCGGGGGCTCGTCGTTCGGCGGCGACTTCCTGGTCTCCATGCGCGACGGCGACTCCGTGGAGATCGCCCTGGTCGACGTCTCCGGCAAGGGCGTCGACGCCGGCACCCGCGCGCTGCTGCTGTCGGGCACGTTCGGCGGGCTGCTCGGCTCGGTCGACGACTTCCTGCCCGCGTGCAACGCCTACCTCCACCGCCAGCGCGGCGACGAGGGCTTCGTGACGGCCGTGCACGTACGCCTCGACCTCGCCACCGGCGACTACACGATCACCTCGGCCGGCCATCCGCCGGTGGTGAAGCTCGACTCGGGCACCGGCAACTGGCAGGTCGCCTCGGCCAAGGGCGTGGTGCTCGGCGTGGTGCCCGACCTCCACTGCGAGCCCGACAGCGGCACCCTGCGCAAGGGCGACGCGCTGCTGCTCTACACCGACGGCCTGATCGAGCAGCCAGGGCGCGACATCGACGCCGGCCTCGACCGGCTGCTCGGCGAGGCCGAACGGCTGCTGCCCTCCGGTTTCCGCGACGGCGCCAGGGCGCTGGTCAACGCGATGTCCTCGGGCCACAACGACGACTGCGCGCTGGTGTTGATCTGGCGTCCGTAGTGACGTTTCACATGGGTCAGGTCGTGATGGCGGTCACTGGCAACGGGTTCGGCGGGCTGAGATCATTCGACTGTTCGGGTCCCGGCGGAGCGGCGCGGCTCCACCGGGCCCGTCATCTCGTCCGGTCCCGCACAACCAGCCGCTACAACCAGCCGCTACAACCAGCCGCTGTCGCTGGCGATGCGCACGGCGTCCAGCCGGTTGCGGGCGCCCGTCTTGCACATGATCCGCGACAGATGGTTGCGCACGGTGCCGACCGACAGGAACAACTGGTCGGCGATCTCGGTCGATCTCGCCCCGCCCGCCGCGATGCGCAGCACGTCGAGCTCCCGCCGGGTAAGCGGGTTGGCGGCCGACTGCAGGGCCGCCACCGCCAGCTCCGCCTCCACCGCCCGCCCGCCCGCGGCGACCTGGCGCACCCCCTCGGCCAGCCGCTCGGGCGCCACCCGCAGGCTCATGAACCCCAGCACGCTGCCGTTGAACGCCCTGCGCACCTGGCCGGGGCTCGGCCGGGCGGAGAGGATCAGCACCGAGCAGCGGGGGACCTGCTCGGTCAGCTGCGTGGCGACCGGCAGGCCCGGCAGGTCGAGATCGACGATCGCGACGTCGGGCGCGCTCGACCGCGCGGCCGGCAGCACACCGTCGGGGCTGCCCGTCTCGGCTACCACCCGCAGGTCGGGCTCGGCTTCGAGCGTGGCCTGCAGACCGCGTCGCACCAAGGGCAGGTGTTCGGCGATGAGTATGCGGATCAAGACGTCCCCCTCCATCGTCTCCCAGGGTGATCGGCTGATCGCTCACTGTCAATGCGGTCCGTTGATTCACCAAAGTGCGGGCAAGCCCGAGGGATGTGCTGAGTTCGACTAGTCTGGGAACGTCGAGACCGTCTGTCTGCCTGGAGCGCGCGTAGATGAACTGGCTCTTTGTCGCCGGGATCCTTCTGTTCCTGGTGGGGTTGATGGTCTCCGTCGGCCTGCACGAGGTGGGCCATCTCGTGCCGGCCAAGATCTTCGGCGTCCGGGTCACCCAGTACATGGTCGGCTTCGGCTCGACGGCCTGGTCCATCCGCAGGGGCGAGACCGAGTACGGCATCAAGTGGCTGCCGCTCGGCGGTTACATCCGCATGATCGGCATGCTGCCGCCGCGTCCCGGCGACGCCCCCGGCAGGCTGCGCAGCGCGTCGACCGGGCCGTGGCAGGGCCTGATCGAGACCGCCCGCGAGGCCGCCATGGAGGAGGTGCGGCCCGGCGACGAGGACCGCGTCTTCTACCGCAAGAAGTGGTGGCAGAAGATCATCATCATGTCGGGCGGCCCGGCGATGAACTTCGTGCTCGCCTTCATCTTCTTCAGCGTCCTGCTGGTCGGCATCGGCCTGCCCAAGACCGCCCCGATCGTGTCGCCCGACACCAACACGTGCGTGATCCCCACCACCGAGGTGCGCAAGACGTGCGCGCCCACCGACGAGCGCACCCCGGCCGCCAAGGCGGGCGTCAAGGTCGGCGACCACATCGTCTCCCTCGACGGCCAGAAGATCGCGACCTGGCAGGACGCCACCCGCCTGATCCGCGGCCACGGCGCCGGCCCCGTCAAGCTGGGCATCGTTCGCGACGGCAGGCCGATGACGCTCGACGTCACCCTCATCGCCCGCGACATGGCGAACCCGACCGACGAGACCAAGATCGACAAGGGCGTCGGGTTCCTCGGCGTCGTGCCCTCCCAGGTCTTCGAGCAGCAGAGCATCGGGCAGGTGCCGGGCTACATGAGCGACCTGACCGGCCGCGTCGTGGGCTCGATGGTCAACCTGCCGGCGAAGATGGTCGGCGTCTGGAACGCCGCCTTCTCCGGCGACAAGCGCGACCCCGAGGGCCCGGTCGGCGTGGTGGGCGCGGGCCGGCTCGGCGGCGAGATCCTGGCCTCCGACATGTCCAACAAGAGCAAGCTGTTCACCTTCGTCAGCCTGCTGGCCGGGTTCAACCTGGCGATCGGCCTGTTCAACCTGATCCCGCTGCTGCCCCTCGACGGCGGCCACATCGCGGGCGGCCTGTGGGAGGGGATCAAGCGCGGCTACGCCAAGATCCTGCGCCGCCCCGAGCCCCGCTACGTCGACATCGCCAAGGTGCTGCCGCTCACGTACGCGATGGCGTTCGTGCTGATCATCATGGCCGGTCTGCTGGTCTACGCCGACCTGGTCAACCCCCTCACGCTCGGCTGACCCGGCCGGCGCGTCACGGGCGGGGGTCACCGCGCCTGGCGCACCCCGCGACGCCAGACCTCGGCGATGTCGCCGACGGCGGTGACGTCCTGGGTGGCGTCGCCCTCGACCAGCACCAGGTCCGCGCGCAGACCGGGGGCGATCCGGCCGCGGTCGGCCAGCCCGAAGTGCCGGGCGGGCACGCTGGTCGCGGCGGCCAGCGCCTCCTCGGCGCCGAGCCCGGCCTCGGTGAGCAACCGCAGCTCGCGGTGCAGGCCGGCGCCGTGGGCGGGCACGAATGGCGTGGCGTCCGTCCCGGCGAGCAGCGGCACGCCCGCGCGGCGCAGGGCCCGCAGCGCGCCGACGGCGTTGGCGGAGCTGCCCGGGCGGGCGCAGTCGGCGGTCTCGACGTGCTGAGCCGTGATCGCCTCGAAGTAGGCCAGCGTGGTCACCACGAAGACCCCCTGGTCGCGCACCCGCCCGGCCAGGCGCGGCGAGGCCGGGTCGTCCGGCGTCAGGTCGGTCCACACGTGAGCCAGGCCGTCGACGCCGGCGTCGAGCGCGATCCCCACCTCGGCGGCGGTGACCGCGTGCGCGACGACCAGCAGGCCCGCCTCGTGCGCCGCCGCGGCCAGGGCGGCGGCGACCTCCGCCGTCATGACGGGGAGGTCGGCCCCGTGCACGGCGCCGTCGTCAATGACGATCTTGAGGTAGTCGGCCCCCTCGGCCAGCCTGGCCTGGACGAACGCCGGCGCCTGCGCCGGGTCGGAGACGAAGTCGATCGCCGTGACGTCGAGCCCGTCCAGGACGGTGCCCGCCAGGGCCGTCAGCAACTGGGTCGGGTGCCCGCCCGGAGCGGTGGCCAGCGTGCCGGCGCTGCGCAGGTCGGCCACGTCGTCGTTCTCGGCGGCCAGCCGCCGCTGCCCGGCGAGGATCTGCGGCAGGCAGAACATGTCGAGCTCGGTGGTGACCCCGTACCGCAGGGCCTGGGCCAGGCTGCCGTCGAACACGTGGGTGTGCGCGTCGATCAGGCCGGGCAGCAGCGTCCTGCCCGTGCCGTCCACCTCGGCGTCGGCCAGGTGGCCCGCGCCGCTGCCGACAGCGGCGATCAGGCCGTCCTCGATCATCACGTCGGCCGTCGCGACGGTCTGCTCGCCGTCGAACACCCTGACGTCGCGGATCAATGTACGCATCGAAGCTCTCCCTTGTGAGTCGTGACGCCACCACAGAGGGGCAACCGGCCGGGAACTGTGACATGAGTGGCATAGATCACGCTTGATGCCTTCATGTCACAATCGCCACGCGTCGGGACTCTTCGGTTACGACAGACGAGGAGGCACGCCATGACACCGACCCCGCGGCACCCCGCCGACGCCGCCACCGAGCAGTTCCTCGGCTACCGGGAACTGCTGTTCTCCGTGGTCTACAACATGCTCGGCAGCGTCGCCGACACCGAGGACGTGCTGCAGGAGGCGTGGCTGGCCTGGTCCGCCCGGCACCGCAGGCCGGACGCCGGACCGGTGGAGAACGTCCGGGCCTACCTGGTGCGGATCGCGGTGAACCAGGCGCTCGCCCGGCGGGCGGACCTGAGCCGCCGGCAGGAGACCTACGTCGGCCCCTGGCTGCCGGAACCGCTGGTCACGGCCCCCGACAACACCGGAGGCGCCGCCGAGAGCGGGGAGTCGTTGTCGATGGCGGTGCTGGTCGTGCTGGAGACCCTGTCACCGCTGGAACGAGCGGTCTTCGTGCTGCACGAGGTGTTCGGATTCAGCCACCCGGAGACGGCCGACATCCTCGGGCGCACGCCCGCGGCGGTCCGGCAGCTCGCGGCCCGCGCGCGCCGCCACGTCCACGCGCGCCGTCCTCGTCACCGGACCCAGCCCGACGTCCACGCCGAGGTGACCGAGCGGTTCGCCGCGGCCGCCCTCGGCGGTGACCTGCGGGCCCTGCTGGAGGTGCTGGCGCCGGAGGTGACCTTGTGGACCGACGGCGGCGGCAAGGGACCGGCCACCAGCCTGCATCCGGTCCACGGCCGGGACCAGGTGGCGGCGCTGTTCATGTCCGTCGCCGCGACGCTGACCCCGGGCGCGGTGGACCTGCGTTACCGGCGGGTGGCCGGCGACCCGTGCGCGCTCGTCTTCTCCGGTGACGGGCCGCTGGCCGTGGTCGTCGTCGATCTCACGCCCGAGGGCGACCGGATCGCCGCCGTCTACTCCGTCACCAACCCCGACAAGCTCACCGGCATCCGCTGAGCTGCCGGTCCGCGGCTAGTTCATCGAGATGTGCACGTGGTCGTAGTGGTTCTCGGTGATGCTGCCGCGGTCGGACATCGAGCGCCAGCCCGAGCCCTGGTTGATGCGCTGCTTCCAGATCACGTACTTGACGCCCAGCTTGGCCTTGTTCTTCAGCGCCCAGTCGGCCAGCCGGTCGCCGAGGGCGTTGTTGACGGCGCTCGGCATGGTGCCGCCCGTGCTCATCATGAAGTCGCAGGCCCGGCCGAGCGGGTGCTCGCCGCTGGAGCCGGACCGGAAGCAGCCCACCTCGTACGGCAGCGAGAAGTTCTTCTGCACCTGCGCGCGCATCAGCCGGGTGCGCGGCGTGATGTTGTCCGAGCCGGCCGGCAGCTCGGGCGCCCAGCTCCCGTCGGACTTCTTGCCCGGCCCGAACGGCACCAGGTCCTGGAGCTTCTTCTTGATGTCGTCGATGACGTCCTGGGCGTCGTCGCGCTGCTCGGCCACCTCCGCCGTGCCCGCCTTCAGCTCCGTCGCGAGCGCGGCGGCGGCCGTGGCGGCCTTCTTCTGGTCGTCGCGGGCCTTGGCCACGCTGTCCACGACCGCCTGCTGCTCGGCGGTGAGCTGTTCGAGCACGGCCGCGCCGCCGCCGTCCGGGGTCATCATGAACGCCGGCAGGGAGGTGTCGCCGTTCTGGTAGCGCAGCCGGGCGATCTCGGCGACCCGCTGCTCGGCCGTGGCCAGCGCCTGCTCGGCGGCGGTGAGCCGCTGCTGGGCCGTGGTGGCGGCCTGCTGGGCCTTGGCCAGCTCGACCCGCTTGAGGTTGTACGTCTCGATGAGCTTGTCGACCTTGCGGTTGAGCTCCTTGAGCTGGGCCCGCAGCTGCGCCTCGGACGGCTTGGGCGCGGCCGCCACGGCGGCTGCCCCGGAGACCGAGGCGGCGGCCGGATGGACGAGCAGGGCGGTGGCGGTGATGAGACCGACGGCAAGACTCGCGGGGGACGAAGCCGCCACGTGGTTGTTCCTCTCCCTCTGCCGGCCGGGTTAGCTGACGGGTTCGGGCACGGGAGCAGTCCCTACCACTTGCGCGGATTCACCCCGGATGCGATGGGTCCCCGGCTCCCGGGCAACACGCCCGGGATTAGGCATACAACGACCGTTATGGCCGATGTCTAACGGGATATTAGTGGTAGATCACGAGTCATGCGACTTTAATGAGAAACCAATTAGTGATCAATTCGTGATCGCAACATGCGTGCCGCCTCCTCCGGCAGCACGTCGTTGACGAAGGCCCCCATGGCCGACTCCGAGCCCGCCAGGTACTTCAGCTTCCCGGGCGCCCGCCTGATGCTGAACAGCTCCAGGCGCAGGTAGGCCAGCTCGCGGCCGTACCGCACCGGCGCCTGGTGCCAGGCCGAGATGTACGGCATCGCGACCCCGAACAGCGCGTCGAGCGCCCGCAGCACCGAGGTGTACAGCGGCGCGAACGCGGCCCGCTCCTCCTCCGACAGCGCCGCCAGGTCGGGCACCTGCCGGTGCGGATACACGTGCACCTCGAACGGCCAGCGCGCGGCGGCCGGCACGAACGCCGTCCAGAGCTCGTTGGCGGCCACCACCCGCGTGCCGGCGGCCTGCTCGGCGGCCAGCACGTCGGCGAACAGGTTGCCGCCCGTGTGCCGAGAGGCGGCCCCCAGCTGGAGCTTGGTGCGCGGGGTCACGTAGGGATAGGCGTAGATCTGCCCGTGCGGGTGGGGGAGCGTGATGCCGATCTCCTCGCCCCGGTTCTCGAAGCAGAACACCTGTTCGACGCCCTCCATGCCGGACAGCTCCGCCGTGCGGTCGGCCCACGCCTCCATGACCAGCCTGACCTGCGCATTGGAGAGCCTGGAGAAGGAGGAGGAGTGGTCGGAGGTGAAGCACACCACCTCACAACGTCCGACACCCGGCCGCACCTCACTCAGGCCGCCGACATCCCCGTAAGTCCCAAAATTTCCGGAGAAAGAGGGGAAGCGGTTCTCGAACACCACCACGTCATAGTCATGGGCCGGGATCTCCGACGCCCGCGTGGCGGACGACGGGCACAACGGGCACTCGTCGGCCGGCGGCAGGAACGTCCGCGTCTGCCGGTGGCCGGCGATCGCGATCCACTCCTCGGTCAGCGGGTCGTAGCGCAGCTCGGAGGCCACCGGCCGCGGATCGAGCGGCCGCCGGTCGATCGCGCTCCGGTCGGCGTCGTCGCGCCGGTCGAAGTAGATCAGCTCTCGGCCGTCTGCCAGGTGGGTGATGGTGCGCTTCAAGGCGTGCCCTCCGCGATGATCAGTTCTCCGGCCCGTTCGGCCAGCTCGGTGCGTGCTTCCTCGGGCAGCCCCGCGTCGCTGATGACCACGTCGGCCTCGGTCAGCTCGGCGATCGTGCTGATGCCGACCGTGTTCCATTTGGTGTGGTCGGCGGGGACCACCAGCCGGTGCGCCGCGGCCACCAGCTCCCTGTCGGTCTCGGACTCCAGCAGGTTGGGCGTGGTGAACCCGGCGCGCAGGCTCATGCCGTGCACCCCGAGGAAGAGCGTGTCCACGTGCAGGCGGCGGATGGCCGCCACCGCCACGGGGCCGACGAGCGCGTCGGAGGGCGTGCGCACGCCGCCGGTCAGCACGACCGTGCGGTCGGCGCGCGGGTTGCGGTGGAAGACCTCGGCGACGGGGATCGAGTTGGTGATCACGGTCAGCTCGGCCACCGCGACGAGGTGGTGGGCCAGCGCCCACGTGGTGGTGCCGGCGGAGAGGGCCACGGCGGTGCCCGGCCGTACGAGGGTGGCCGCGTGCCGCGCGATGGCCTCCTTCTCCTGCTGCTGGCGGGCGGACTTGGCGGTGAAGCCGGGCTCCTCGGTCGAGCCGGGGCCGAGGGCCGTCGCGCCGCCGTGGACCTTCTCCAGCAGCCCGCGCTCGGCCAGCACCTCAAGGTCGCGGCGTATCGTCATGTCGGAGACGCCGAGCTCGCGCACGAGGTCGGCCACCCGGACGCCGCCGCTGCTGCGTACGCGTTCGAGGATCGTCTGCTGACGCTGCTGTGCGAGCACGCCCACCCCTTCCAACAGATTCCACCAAATTATGACACGAGTTTGTTGAGGAATGTTAGGTCACGGCGTATCGCTTGTGCGGCCCGCGGGCAGGGGAGACCTTGTAGGTCACGATCCCGACCGTCGGAGGTGAGCCCATGGCGAAACGTGCACGCAAGGGCAGGGCGCGCAAGAAGAAGAAGGCGAACCACGGGAAGCGCCCGAACGCGAACTGAACACGGGTGGCCGCGGATCTCGCGGCCACCCGTGTCATCTCAGCCGGGCAGCTCGGTGAGCGCCTGGTCGAGGCGCTCCTGCGGAAGCGAGTAGTCCTCCAGTTCGCCGGCCAGGTGGCGGTCGTAGGCGGCCAGGTCGAAGTGGCCGTGCCCGCACAGCGCGGTGAGGATCACCTTCTCCTCGCCGCTCTCCTTGCAGCGCAGGGCCTCGGCGATGGTCTCGGCCAGCGCGTGCGTGGGCTCGGGGGCCGGGACGATGCCCTCGGTCCGCGCGAAGCGCACACCCGCCTCAAAACACTCGCTCTGGGTACGGGTCACCGCCTCGAACAGCCCCAGCTCGTACATGTGGGACAGCAGCGGCGCCATGCCGTGATAGCGCAGCCCGCCGGCGTGGATCGGGTCGGGGACGAAGGAGTGCCCGAGGGTGTGCATCTTCAGCAGCGGCGTCAGCCCGGCGGTGTCGCCGAAGTCGTAGGCGTACACGCCGCGGGTGAACGACGGGCAGGCGGCCGGCTCGACCGCCCTGAACCGGGTGCCGATCCGTCCGGCCAGCTTCTCCCGCAGGAAGGGGAAGGTGAGACCGGCGAAGTTGGAGCCGCCGCCGGTGCAGCCGATGACCAGGTCGGGCAGCTCGGGCAGCTGCGCCAGGGCCTCCTCGCCGATCACCGTCTGGTGCATGAGGACGTGGTTGAGCACCGAGCCGAGCGCGTACCGGGCCTCGGGGTTCGCGGCGGCCACCTCGACCGCCTCGCTGATCGCCAGCCCCAGGCTGCCGGGGGAGGCGGGGTCGTCGGCCAGCGCCTTGCTGCCCGCGCCGGTGAGGGGGGAGGGGCTGGGGTGGACGGTGGCGCCGTACACGCGCATGAGCGAGCGCCGGTACGGCTTCTGGTCGTAGGACGCCCGAACCATCCAGATCCGGCATTCGACGTCGAACTGGGCGCAAGCGAACGCCAGGGCCGACCCCCACTGTCCCGCGCCGGTCTCCGTGGTCAGCAGCCGCACGCCCTCCTTGGCGTTGTAGTACGCCTGCGGCACGGCGGTGTTCGCCTTGTGCGACCCGGCCGGTGAGACGCCCTCGTACTTGTAGTAGATGCGGGCCGGCGTGTCGAGGGCCTTCTCCAGCCGGTGCGCCCTGATCAGCGGCGTGGGCCGCCACAGCCGGTAGACGTCGATGACCTCCTTGGGGATGGGCACGTAGCGGTCGCCGCTGACCTCCTGCGCGATGAGCTCCATGGGGAACAGCGGCGCGAGGTCGTCCGGCCCGACGGGACGGCGAGTGCCGGGATGCAGCGGCGGCGGAGGCGGCACGGGAAGATCGGGAACGATGTTGTACCAGTTGCCAGGGATCACCGTTTCAGTTTGAGCCGCCCCTGTGGGCCGTCAAGGGTCTGGACACGGACACGTTCCTTCTTTACCTTGGTTGAATCAGTTCACAGGAGGAGCATATGAAAATCGATGCGGTCGTGTTCGACATCGGCGGGGTGCTGGAGCTGACGCCGTCCCTGGGCGTGACGGCCAGGTGGGAGGAGAAGCTCGGCCTGCCCGCCGGGCACATCGACGCCCAGCTGGAGCCGACCTGGCTGGCCGGGGCGGTCGGCGAGATGACGGAGGAGCAGGCCGGCGCCGAGGTGACCAAGGTGCTCGGCGCGCACGCCGGGGCGTTCATGGACGACGTCTGGACGGAGTACCTCGGCACGCCCAACACCGAGCTCATGGCGTACCTGGGCGCCCTGCGTCCGCGCTACCGCACGGGCCTGGTGAGCAACAGCTTCGTCGGCGCCAGGGAACGCGAGCAGGCCGCGTACGGCTACGCCGGCCTGGTGGACCACATCGTCTACTCGCACGAGGCGGGAGTGCGCAAACCGGATCTGCGCATCTACCTGACGGCCTGCGACGCCCTCGGCGCCGACCCCGCCGCCACGGTGTTCCTCGACGACCACGAGCCGTACGTCGAGGGCGCCCGCGCGGCCGGCCTGCACGCCGTGCGCTTCACCTCGAACGCCCAGGCGGTCGCCGAGCTGGACGCGCTGCTCGGGCTCAGCCGTCCGTCAGCACCGCCGGCCGGTCCGGATGGTCGGCCCTGACCACCACGTCGGCGGCCCGCTGCGGGCGCGCCTCGCGTTCGTACCGCTCGTAGGCCGGCAGCCGCCACCGCTCGTCCTGCGGCGTGCGCCGCGCCAGCGCCCCCGCCGACAGCCACACGTGCACGCTCACCTCGAACGGCAGCCCCCGCCCCAGCAGCAGCGTGCCGTCCACGAGCACCACCCCGCCCGGCGCCAGCTCCCGGTACGGCAGCCGGTACGCGCGATCGATCCCGCTGTCCCACAACGCCGGCAGCACCCGCCCCGAGCCGCCCGGCTCCAAGGGTTCGAGCACCTCGCGCAGCAGGCCCTTGACGTCGAGCCAGTCCTCGTAGAAGACGTCGGGATCGGTCCGGCCGTGCTCCAGCCGGAGGGAGGCCGGCCGCAGGAAGTCACCCGCCGACACCCGCAGCACGGGCCTGCCGCGCAACCGCAGCGGCGCGACCAGCTCGTCGGCCAGCGCGCCGGGCCCCGCCGCGGGCGCCCCGTCGACCGCCACCCGCACCCAGGCGTCCTTGGGCCGCGCGGCGACGAGCTCGGCCAGCTCCTCGACGAGCGCCTCCCGGGAGATCGGACGTGCACGCATCGACGCCAGCCTACGCCCCCGAAGATCACAAAAGGCCAGGCCCCCCGAACCGGGGATGACCTGGCCTTTCGCCTGCGAGAGCGGACGACGGGAATCGAACCCGCGTAGCTAGTTTGGAAGACTAGGGCTCTACCATTGAGCTACGTCCGCGCGAACCGGTCGAACTCTGGTCTAGACTTCATCCGGTCGTCAGGGCGTAAGCGTACCGGAGTCACGGACCGCATGCGCACCCGGCGAGGCGGGGCGTGGCGCAGCTTGGCAGCGCGCTTGCTTTGGGAGCAAGAAGTCGCAGGTTCAAATCCTGTCGCCCCGACCAGGTCATCGGCCCCCTCCGACGCGGAGGGGGCCTTGTTGGTTCGCGGACCCGGACGAAGTGCCCATTAAGGTCGAGGCGTGACAGACAATCGTGTGCCCCCGCCCCTCACCGGCGACGAACGGACCGTGCTCGGCAACTGGCTCGAATGGCATCGCGGCACGCTGGCCGTCAAATGCGCCGGCCTGACCGACGAGCAGCTCAGGCTCCGCTCCGCCGAGCCGTCCGCCATGTCGCTGCTCGGCCTGGTCCGGCACCTGGCGCACGTGGAGCGCGTCTGGTTCCGCCGCGTGCTGAACGGCGAGGACATCCCCCGCCTGTGGAACAAGGACGTCGACAACGACGCCGACTTCAACGACGTGGACGACGCCTCGGTGGAGGAGGCGTTCGCCACCTGGCAGGACGAGATCGAGCGCGCCCGCGCCATCTCGGCCGCCAAGCCCCTCGACGCCGTGGGCGACCGGAACGGCCAGGACTGCACCCACCGCTGGATCCTCGTCCACATGATCGAGGAGTACGCGCGCCACAACGGCCACGCCGACCTGCTGCGCGAGCGCATCGACGGCGCCACCGGCGAGTAGCGGCCAGGCCGAGGGCTCAGCCCTCTTCGGAACCCTCTTCGGCGCGGAACAACGCCCACACGGCCTTGCCGCCGCGGTCGAGCGGGTCCCAGCCCCAGCACTGGCTGTAGGTCTCGACGATGTAGAGGCCGCGCCCGTTCTCGGAGATGAAGTCCGGCTCCTTGCGGCGCGGCACCTCGTCGCTCGGGTCCGCCACCGCCAGCAGCACGTGCGGCGACACGCGCATCAGCAAGAGCTCGATCTCCCGCCGGCCGGCCGCGTACATCGCGTATCTCACGGCGTTCGTCACCAGCTCGGACACCACGAGCGCGGCGTCGTCGCTCAGCTCGTGCAGGCCCCATCCCCGCAGCGTGGAGCGGGTCACGTCCCTGGCGGTCTTCACCGAGTCGGCCTGGAAGGGCAGCGGGCACGCGGTCGTGTTCGGCTTCCCGCCCTTGAGCAGGTGGTCGAACCCCACCTCACGGGTGATCTGCAGGCAATCGGCAGTGGCCAGAGGATCCTCCACCATGCCGCCGATACCTCCCCGTAGCCCTCGGTTTAGTGCATGTTTGGCCCACAATGCACTAAGCCATCATGGGTCACGAACGCGGCGGCTGCAAGACCCAAATGCACGTGCAGCTGCAATGTGCAACAGCATGCGCCTTTTGGGGCAAATCTCTCCTAATCGGACACGAGGTTGAGACCTTGTCATACCCGGCAATGTGGTGTCACTGTGTGTGCGGACCTTGATAGGAGGCAACGTGACGCAGAACCAGCCGGGTTCCGGGCCGACGGCGCTGCGCATCCTCCTGGGCTCCCAGCTGCGAAAGCTCAGGGAGGCGAAGAACGTCACCCGCGAGGAGGCGGGGCACCTCATCAGGGGCTCCGAATCCAAGATCAGCCGCATGGAGCTGGGGCGGGTGGGGTTCAAGGAACGTGACGTCTCCGACCTGCTCACGCTGTACGGCGTCGTGGACCCGCAGGCGCGAGCCGCCGTACTCGACCTGGTGGCGACCGCGAACGAACCCGGCTGGTGGCACCGGTTCAACGACGTCCTGCCCACCTGGTTCCAGGCGTACGTCGGCCTTGAGGAGGCCGCCGCCCGGATCAGGACCTACGAGGTCCAGTTCGTGCCGGGACTGCTGCAGACCAAGGAGTACGCCCGGGCGGTCGTCACCGCCGGAGCGGCGGGCATCGCGGCGGAGGAGATCGCCAGGAGGGTCGACCTCAGGCTCGAACGCCAGCGCATCTTCGACCGGCCGGACGGTCCCGTCTTCTGGGCCGTGATCGACGAGGCGGCGCTGCGCCGGCCCATCGGCGGCGTCGAGGTCATGCGCGCCCAGCTCGAACACCTCATCGACCTCATGCGGCAGCCCAGCATCACCATCCAGATCATGCCGTTCAGCTTCGGCGGCCACAGCGCCGAGGGCGGCGCCTTCAGCATCCTGCGCTTCCCCGACCGCGACCTGCCCGACGTCGTCTACGTCGAGCAACTGGCCAGCGCCCTGTACCTGGACAAGCGTGAGGACGTGGACCGATACACGGAGGTCATGGAGCGGCTGTGCGCCGTGAGCACCACTCCTGATGAGACGATCGATCTGCTGCGGACGATCGCCGAGGAGTTCTGACGGCGACGGCGTCGTTGTTCGGTACGCATCTGCCCTAGACTGGCCATCGGCGTTGGATCCCGCCGTGGCGGAGCATGCCCAACGCCGCTCATGTGGGCGCGGCGCGTGAGCCGTACCGAATGGACGCGCCCGCGATCACTCGTAGCTTGATCAAGGAGACCATTCCGTGAAGACCGCTGTCGAGGAGCTCAGCCCGACCCGGGTCAAGCTCACCGTCGAGGTGCCGTTCGAAGAGCTGCGCCCGAGCATGGATGCGGCGTACAAGAAGGTCGCGCAGCAGGTGCGCGTCCCCGGGTTCCGGCCTGGCAAGGTTCCGGCCCGCATCATCGAGCAGCGCTTCGGCCGGGCGGTAGTGCTGGAGGAGACCCTCAACGACGCGGTGCCCAAGCTCTACGGCCAGGCCGTCGACGAGGTCGACGTGTTCCCGGTGAGCCAGCCCGACATCGAGGTCACGAAGATCGACGACGGTGAGCAGATCGAGTTCACCGCCGAGGTCGACATCCGGCCCAACTTCGAGGTGCCCGACTACCAGGGCGCCGAGATCACCGTCGACTCCGCCGAGGTCTCCGACGAAGACGTCGACGCCCAGCTCGACTCGCTGCGCCAGCGCTTCGCGACGCTGACCGGCGTCGAGCGCGCGGCCGCCAACGGCGACTTCGTGGTGATGGACCTGCGCGCCGAGATCAACGGCGAGAACATCGAGGAGCAGCAGGCCAGCGAGGTCTCCTACGAGGTCGGTGCCGGCTCGGTGCTCCAGGGCCTCGACGACGCCCTCGTGGGCATGTCCGCGGGCGAGGAGAAGAGCTTCAAGACCGAGCTCGTCGGCGGCGAGAACGCCGGCGAGGAGGCCGACGTGATCATCAACGTCAAGTCGGTCAAGGAGAAGGTCCTGCCCGAGCTCGACGACGAGTTCGCCCAGCTCGCCAGCGAGTTCGACACGCTCGACGAGCTCAAGGCCAGCATCCGCGAGCAGGCCCGCCGCAACAAGCTCATCGACCAGGTCGTCCAGGCCCGCGAGAAGGCCCTCGACGCGCTGCTTGAGAAGATCGACATCCCGCTGCCCGAGAGCGCGCTCAAGGCCGAGGTCGACGCCCGCAAGCACAACCTCGACCACCAGATCGCCGAGAGCGGCCTCAGCCGCGACGCCTTCTTCCGTCTGTACCAGACGACGGAGGAGGAGCGTTTCGCCGAGTTCGACAGCAACTCCGCCAAGGCGCTCAAGGTCGGCTTCGTGCTCGACAAGATCGTCAAGGCCGAGGAACTGGGCGTCAACGAGCAGGAGCTGACCAACTTCGTGGTGCGCCGCGCCATGGAGATGGGCGTGCAGCCCAACGAGCTGGCCAAGCACCTGGCCGACAACGACCAGCTCACGCTGGCCATGGTCGAGATCGTCCGCGACAAGGCCAAGTCCGTGCTGGGCGACGCCGCCAAGGTCGTCGACAGCGAGGGCAACGAGGTCGACCTCAAGGCCATCTACGCCGAGATCAACGGCGCCCCGGTCGAGGAGGAGGCCGACGAGGCCGCCGAGTCCGAGGAGAAGGCCGAAGCCTGACCTTCCCCGAAGCCCCCGAACCCCATGGGTTCGGGGGCTTCGTGTTGTGCGGCCGCGGCGGCGCGCCTCCCGCGTCCGAGAGCACGGCCGAGCGCGTGTACGCGCCCACAAGGCACCTGACGATCCCGCGGGGCGCGAACGGCCCCTCAGGCGCGCGGCCCGCCCTTCGACGGCTCGGCAGCCCCTCACCGCCACCGCCCGCGCGACCGCCTCCGCGCCGCCGGACGGCATCCACCGGTACGCAACCCCACAAGCTCCACGAGCCCCACCAGCACGGCACCATCCCTGCCGAAACGCTCACAGAGCCGGACCATGAGCTGGACGTGGAGGAACGGCGTAGTCTGACAGAAGACCGGCCACCCAGACCTGCGCCGTCAGCGAACAGTACGGGGGACCGGGCATGACCTGTGGGCGTCGCGCGTTAAGGTCACAAGCAAAGCCAATCACTTACGACGCATCGGAAGGTGACGCTGTGACCAGCCCGCCGACCTTCTATCAGCCTGAGTCGCGAGGCCGTGAGAACGGCTCGTCCTTCCGGCTTGAGGACCAGCTTTACCAGCGCCTGCTGCGTGAGCGCATCATCGTGCTCGGTCAGGAGGTCAACGACGAGATCGCCAACCGGATCTGCGCCGAGCTGTTGCTGCTCGCGGCCGACGACCCCGAGCGCGACATCACGCTGTACATCAACTCGCCCGGGGGCTCGGTGAGTGCCGGTATGGCGATTTACGACATGATGGAATATGTGCCTAACGACGTGTCCACGGTGGTGATGGGCATGGCCGCCTCCATGGGGCAGTTCCTGCTCACCGCCGGCGCCCGCGGCAAGCGCTACGGCCTGCCGCACGCCCGCGTCATGATGCACCAGCCGTCCGGCGGCATCGGCGGCACCGCGGCCGACATCGCCATCCAGGCGGAGCAGATGCTCTACGTGAAGAAGACGCTCGCCGAGCGGATCGCCTTCCACACCGGGCAGCCGCTGGACCAGATCGAGTCCGACTCCGACCGTGACCGCTGGTTCACGGCCGAGGAGGCGAAGGACTACGGCTTCATCGATCACGTGGTGCGCAGCGCGCGGCAGGTGCCCTCCGTGGGCCCGGTCTCCTAGGGGGAGCTGACATGAACATCCAGAGCCGTTACGTTCTCCCCTCCTTCGTCGAGCGCACGTCCTACGGCGTGAAGGAGATGAACCCGTACAACAAGCTCTTCGAGGACCGCATCATCTTCCTCGGAGTGCAGATCGACGACGCGTCGGCCAACGACGTGATGGCCCAGCTGCTGACGCTGGAGTCGCTCGACCCCGACCGTGACATCAGCATCTACATCAACTCGCCCGGCGGCTCGTTCACGGCCATGACGGCGATCTACGACACGATGCAGTTTGTCCGGCCGGAGATCCAGACCGTCTGCCTCGGCCAGGCCGCGTCCGCCGCGGCCGTGCTGCTGGCCGGCGGCACCCCGGGCAAGCGCTTCGCGCTGCCCAACGCCCGGGTGCTGATCCACCAGCCCTCCACCGAGGGCGGTGGCCAGGGAAGCGACATCGAGATCCAGGCCCGCGAGATCCTCCGCATGCGATCCCTCCTCGAGGACATCGTGGCGAAGCACACGGGCAAGGCCTCCGCCGACATCCGCAAGGACATCGAACGCGACAAAATTCTCAACGCGGACGAGGCAAAGGCGTATGGTCTGATCGACGACATCATCCCGACCAGGAAGAAACGAGCTCAGGCCGTCGCTTCCTAGTTGAGATGTGACGCACCGGAGCGCTGCCCAATAGGGCACGTTCCGGTGCGACTCGCCGCTAGGGGGCTCACTGAGGGCCCAGAAGACGGTAACGTCGAAACCTGAGCGGTTCGGCCTAGTCCGGAGGATGTCCGGAGACACTGCTCGCGTGAGCAGGGCGGTCCCACGCAAAGGAGTATCTGGGGTGGCACGCATCGGCGACGGGGGAGACCTGCTGAAGTGCTCTTTCTGCGGGAAGAGTCAGAAGCAAGTCAAGAAGCTCATTGCCGGTCCAGGCGTCTACATCTGCGATGAGTGCATCGATCTCTGCAACGAGATCATCGAGGAGGAGCTCTCCGAGTCCTCCGAGCTCAAGTGGGACAACCTGCCCAAGCCGAGGGAAATCTACGAGTTCCTCGACGCCTACGTCATCGGACAGGACAAGGCGAAGAAGGCGCTCTCGGTGGCGGTCTACAACCACTACAAGCGGGTGCAGTCCGGTGACCGGGGTAGAGACGACGGCCTTGAGCTGGCCAAGAGCAACATCTTGCTGCTCGGGCCGACCGGGTCGGGAAAGACTCTCCTCGCACAGACTCTGGCGAAGATGCTCAACGTGCCCTTCGCCATCGCCGACGCGACGGCCCTCACCGAGGCCGGCTACGTCGGCGAGGATGTCGAGAACATCCTGCTCAAGCTCATCCAGGCAGCCGACTACGACGTCAAGAAGGCCGAGACGGGCATTATCTACATCGACGAGGTCGACAAGATCGCCCGCAAGAGCGAGAACCCGTCGATCACCCGTGACGTCTCCGGCGAGGGCGTGCAGCAGGCGCTGCTGAAGATCCTCGAAGGCACGACGGCCTCGGTGCCGCCGCAGGGCGGGCGCAAGCACCCGCACCAGGAGTTCATCCAGATCGACACCACCAACGTGCTGTTCATCTGCGGTGGCGCCTTCGCCGGCCTCGAAAAGATCATCGAGTCGCGCATCGGCAAGAAGGGCATCGGCTTCAACGCCATCATCCGCTCGAAGGAAGAGGTCGACACGGCCGACATCTTCGGCGACGTGATGCCCGAAGACCTGCTGAAGTTCGGGATGATCCCCGAGTTCGTCGGCCGCCTGCCGGTCATCACCTCGGTGCACAACCTCGACCGCGAGGCCCTCATCCAGATCCTCACCGAGCCCCGCAACGCGCTGGTCAAGCAGTACCGCAAGCTGCTGGAGCTCGACGGCGTGGAGCTGGAGTTCACCGACGGCGCCCTGGAGGCCATCGCCGACCAGGCCATCCTGCGCGGCACCGGCGCCCGCGGATTGCGCGCGATCCTGGAGGAGGTGCTCCAGTCCGTCATGTACGAGGTGCCCTCCCGCCAGGACGTCGCCCGCGTGGTCATCACCCGCGAGTCGGTGCTGGAACACGCGATCCCGACGCTCGTCCCGCGCGACCAGCTCGCCGCCAAGCAGCAGCGCACGCCGCGCGAGAAGTCGGCCTGACCGTCCTCGAAAAAACGCCCCCGGGTTCGTCCCGGGGGCGTTTCGCTTGTCCGGCTCCCTAGAATTGGTGCTTGTGACAACGCAAGAGCTGCCCACCCAATACACGCCGGCCGACGTCGAGACCCGTAGCTACGAGCGCTGGGTGTCCGAAGGCTACTTCCACGCCGACCCGGGCAGCTCGCGCGTGCCGTACAGCATCGTCCTCCCGCCGCCCAACGTGACGGGCGTCCTGCACATCGGTCACGCGCTCGACCACTCCATCCAGGACGCGCTGACCCGCCGCGCCCGCATGCAGGGCCGCGAGACGTTGTGGCTGCCCGGCATGGACCACGCCGGCATCGCCACCCAGAACGTCGTGGAGCGCGAGCTGGCCAAGCAGGGCCTGTCCCGCCACGACCTGGGCCGCGAGGCGTTCGTCGAGCGCGTCTGGGAGTGGAAGGAGGAGTCCGGCGGCCGGATCCTCGGCCAGATGCGCAAGCTCGGCGACGGCGTCGACTGGGAGCGCGAGCGCTTCACCATGGACCCGGGGCTGTCACGAGCCGTCCAGACCATCTTCAAGAAGCTCTTCGACGACGGGCTCATCTACCGCGCCGAGCGCATCATCAACTGGTGCCCGCGCTGCCTGACCGCGCTGTCCGACATCGAGGTCGAGCACAGCGAGGACGAGGGCGAGCTGGTCTCGATCCGCTACTCCGACGAGATCGTCGTGGCCACCACCCGCGCCGAGACCATGCTCGGCGACACCGCCGTGGCCGTCCATCCCTCCGACGAGCGCTACGCCCACCTGGTCGGCACGATGGTCGAGGTGCCGCTGACCGGCCGCATGATCCCCGTGGTCGCCGACGAGCACGTCGATCCCGCCTTCGGCACCGGCGCGGTCAAGGTCACCCCGGCCCACGACCCCAACGACTTCGAGATCGGCCGCCGCCATTCGCTGCCGTCCCTCACCGTCATGGACGAACGCGGCGTCATCACCGCCCACGGCCCCTTCGAGGGGCTCGACCGCTTCGAGGCGCGCCCGGCCGTGGTCGCCGCGCTGCGCGCCGAGGGCCGCATCGTCGCCGAGAAGCGTCCCTACCTGCACTCGGTCGGCCACTGCTCGCGCTGCAAGACCGTGGTGGAGCCGCGGCTGTCGCTGCAGTGGTTCGTCAACGTCTCGCCGCTGGCCAAGGCCGCCGGCGACGCCGTGCGTGACGGCCGCACCCGCATCCACCCGCCGGAGCTGGCCAAGCGCTACTTCGACTGGGTCGACGACATGCACGACTGGTGCATCTCCCGTCAGCTGTGGTGGGGCCACCGCATCCCGGTCTGGTACGGCCCGGGCGGCGAGGTCGTCTGCGTCGGCCCCGACGAGGAACCGCCGGCCGGCTACACCCAGGACTCCGACGTCCTCGACACCTGGTTCTCCTCCGGACTGTGGCCGTTCTCCACGCTAGGCTGGCCCGACTCCACCCCGGAGCTGGAGAAGTTCTATCCGACCTCCGTGCTCGTCACCGGCTACGACATCCTGTTCTTCTGGGTGGCCAGGATGATGATGTTCGGCCTCTACGCCATGGACGGCCGTCCGCCGTTCCAGACCGTGGCCTTGCACGGCATGGTCCGCGACCAGTACGGCAAGAAGATGTCGAAGTCGTTCGGCAACGTGGTCGACCCGCTCGACTGGGTCGAGCGCTTCGGCGCCGACGCCACCCGCTTCACGCTGCTGCGTGGCGCCAACCCCGGTGCCGACGTGGCGGTGAGCGAGGAATGGGCGGCCGGCTCGCGCAACTTCTGCAACAAGATCTGGAACGCCACCAGGTTCGCGCTGATGAACGGCGCGGCGGTGGGCTCGCTCGACGGCCTCGACCTCACCGCAGCCGACCGCTGGATCCTGTCCCGCCTGCAGACCGTGGTGAGCGCCGCCGACGCGGCCTTCGACGAGTACGAGTTCGCCAAGGCCTCCGACCTGCTCTACCACTTCGCCTGGGACGAGGTCTGCGACTGGTACCTGGAGCTGGCCAAGATCCAGCTCGGGGAGGGGCTCGAACACACCCGGCTCGTGCTCGGGCACGTGCTCGACGCGTTGCTGCGGTTGATGCACCCGCTGGTGCCGTTCGTCACCGAGGAGCTGTGGCGGGCGGTGACGGGTGGCGAGTCGATCGTCGTGGCTCCCTGGCCGCAGACCGACGCCCGCTACGCCGACCCGGCGGCCGAGGCCGAGATCGACGCGCTGCAGGAGCTCGTCACCGAGGTCCGCAGGTTCCGTTCCGACCAGGGGCTCAAGCCCGGCCAGAAGGTGGCCGCCCGTCTGGGGTTGTCCGGCACGCCGCTGGAGACCCAGGAGAGGGCGATCCGTGCGCTGCTGCGGCTGACCGAGCCGGCGGAGACGTTCAACGCCACAGCGCGCCTCAGCGTGGGTGCGGTGACCGTGGAGATCGACACCGCGGGCGCCATCGACGTCGTGGCCGAGCGCAAGCGCCTGGAGAAGGATCTGGCCGCAGCCCGGAAGGAAGCCGCGCAGGCGGCCGGCAAGCTGGGCAACGAGCAGTTCATGTCCAAGGCGCCCGACGACGTGGTCGCCAAGGTCCGGGGCCGGGCCGAGCAGGCCGCCGCGGACATCGCGCGCCTTGAGGCACAGCTGTCCGGGCTCGGGGTTTAGAGCATACGAACGCGGGGAAGGTCCATTCGTTACCGAAGATGGACCTTCGACGTCCTCAGGGCTGCTAGAGTTTTCAACGCGGGGCCGATCAGCCCCGACACCCCTTCTGATCAACCCCGACTTTCGGGCTGTCTGACCTGGCGGTTGGACAAAGGCCGGAAGTTAGAGTAAGTTAGCAGGGTTGCTCCGAAACGGAGCAGGTCCGGAAGCTCCCGGATCGGGCGGTTTGACAAGAATCGTCCGGATCTGGTAGACTGAAGGAAATGAAATGTGAGCGCCTCTGAGCGAGGATCCGGGAACGGGTTCTGGTGAGGAAGTACGCGTCCGTTTCTTGAGAACTCAACAGTGTGTTAAAAGCCAGTGCATGAATACATGCATAACCCCGTCCACGTCTGCTTCGGCGGATGGACGGATTCCTTTTTGGTTGGGTTCAACCACTTTTCCAAGCATTGTTTGGAGAGTTTG
>NZ_JBEZGC010000010.1:14912-322617 GCF_040649795.1 Nonomuraea sp. NPDC048881 | reverse complement strand
CGCCCGCCGAGCCATCGGACTCAAACGCCCCTACGCCGGAGCCTGGAACAAAGACCTCCCCCACGCCCTGCTCTCCTTCACCGTCATCCCCTTCGTGGCCTACATGGCCACCTGGACCGGCTGGTTCGCCTCCGCGGGCGGCTACGGCCGCAACTGGGACCAGGCCACCTCCTCCGGCCCCTTCTTCTTCCTGTTCGACTCCATGCGCTCATGGGTCCAGTACCAGTGGCAGGTCTTCACCTTCCACAGCGGGGTGCACGAGTACCACCAGTACATGTCCGACCCCTGGACGTGGCCGCTGCTCGTCCGTCCGGTGTCGTTCTACTACCCCGCCGACGTGCCGCCGTCGGCGTGCGGGGCCTCCGCGTGCGCGCAGGCGATCCACGGGACCGGCACCCCCGCCCTGTGGTTCGGCGCGCTGCTCGCGCTGGCGGGCACGGCCGTCCTGTACGCCAGGAGCCGCGACTGGCGGGCCGGGGCGGTGTTGCTGGCGTACGCGATGGGCTGGCTGCCCTGGTTCTACTACGCCCTGGCCGACGACCGCACGATGTACCTGTTCTACATGCTGCCGGTGGTGCCGTTCATGGTGCTGGCGGTCGTGCTGATGGCCGGGCTCGTGCTCGGCCGGGCCGACGCGCCGCCCACGCGCAGAGCCGTCGGGGCGGCGTTCGCAGGCGCGTTCGCGATGATCGTGCTGATCAACTTCTGGTGGCTGCAGCCGGTGCTCACGGCCGAGACGCTCACGCAGACACAGTGGTGGGCTCGGATGCTGATGCGCTCCTGGGTGACCGCCGCCCCCAAGTGACGCCCTTGCGCAGCGTGATGGCCGCCGCGATGCAGGCCAGCGGGACGGCCGGCAGCACGTAGCGGTAGTCGAACTCGGCCGTCGCCGCCGGGGCCAGCAACAGCCCGAACGCCCCCAGCCAGGGCAGCGCCACCGGGCCGCCGAACCTGCGCCAGCGGACGACGATGCCGTACAGGCCGATCAGCATGATGCCGCCGAGCATGATGCCGCGCAGGTAGAAGATCTTCTGGTAGCCGCTCATGATGTCCGCCCACGGGTGGACGATCCTGGTCTCGGGCGGGCCCTGCTCGTAGCTGAACGCGTCGGTGTCGGTGTGGCCGCCCCCGTAGGAGGACCACTTCGGCAGGCGCTTGGGCCGCCCGGTGTCGTCCACCTCGTAATAGGGCTTGAACTGGTACATGTTGTACGTCGACTCGTCCGGGAAACGCGGCCGTCCCCAGTGGAAGGAGCGGAAGAAGTCGCGCGCGACCACCTTCAGGTAGTCGCCCGGCTGGGACAGGATCGCCCGCGTCGCGAACGCGCTGGCCGCGTCGTTGGTGATGCCGCTGAACTTCTTGTTGATGCCCCACCGGTGGAGGACCTCGCCGGTGCCCGTGCCGTCGCCGTTGCCCTGTCCCCACAGATACCACTGTGCGTAGTCTTTGCGCTGGTTGACCGGGTCGTTGATGCACAACAGGAGAAGCTGCACCTCCTTGTACTTGTCGATCTTCATCTCGTTGCAGTCGGCGAAGATCGCGGTACGCATGTAGAGGATGAGCCCGTCGCTGTTGGTCATGGCGAATTTGCCGTAATTTGTCGAAAACCAACCCATATAGCTAAGAACGGGAACCGCGCACGCCGCGATGACCGCCACGATCGGCCGCCACCCCGTGCGCTGGACGATCAGGTAGAGCACCACGAGCCCGAGGATCGGCATGCCGATCGACCGGGTCAGCCAGGTCAGCGCGAGCAGCAGCCCGACCACGATCCCGGCCCGCCACGACAGCCGCCGCTTCCACAGCACCAGCGTCACCACGCCCACGACCAGCAGCGTGAACAGGGTGTCGGACATGACCATCTGCTCAAGCTGGATCTGGTAGGCGTCGAACAGCACCGGCGCCGCCGCGAGCGTGGCCCCCCACTTGGGCAGCGCGAACTTGCAGCGCAGCAGGGCGTAGATGAGCGCGGCCGCGGCCAGGCCCATCAGGTGTTGCGTGAAGATGGCGAGCGTGAAGCTGTGGAACGGCTTGAGCAGCATCAGCCAGAAGCTGTAGCCGTCGGGCCTGATCGGGTGGGGCCTGGGGTGCAGCGCCACGTTGACGTACTCGTAGGAGTCGTTGAACCACATCGCCGGGCCGTAACCGAGCATGGTGATCAGCCGCAGCACGGCGCCGACGCCGAAGGCCACGGCGAACACGCGATGACGGCGCACGAGGGACAGCACGCGAGCTGCCCGGCCAGGAGCGGAGTGGTCCACAGGGGTAATCTCCGCGACGCTCACCATGCTGTAAAGAATGCCAGTCGTTTTTAGGTCTTGACCCGAGCACGCCGGGCACAGGGCATGATGGTTCACTGGAAGAGCCTTATTACTGAAGGGTTGAGACGTGGAACTGACGGTGGTCATGCCCTGCCTCAACGAGGCGGAGACCGTGGAAGTCTGTGTGCGCAAGGCATTGGCGTGCATGGAGGAGCACGGAATCGAAGGGGAAGTCCTGATCGCCGACAACGGCAGCACGGACGGCTCGCAGCAGCTCGCGCGTGATGCCGGTGCCCGTGTCGTCCACGTCGACGAGAAGGGCTACGGCAACGCCCTCATGGGCGGCATCCGCGCCGCCCGCGGCAAGTACGTGATCATGGGCGACGCCGACGACTCCTACGACTTCACCTCGTTGCTCCCGTTCGTCGAGCAGCTCCGCGACGGCGCCGACCTCGTGATGGGCAACCGGTTCAAGGGCGGCATCGCCCCCGGGGCCATGCCCCCGCTCCACCGCTACCTGGGCAACCCGGTGCTGTCGTTCATCGGCCGGCTGTTCTTCCCGTCGGCCATCGGCGACTTCCACTGCGGCCTGCGTGGCTTCCGGCGCGACTCGATCCTGCGCCTCCACCTCCAGACCGGGGGCATGGAGTTCGCCTCCGAGATGGTCGTCCGCTCCACGCTGTCCGGCCTCGACGTGCGCGAGGTGCCCACCACGCTCTCGCCCGACGGCCGTTCGCGCCCGCCGCACCTGCGCTCCTGGCGCGACGGCTGGCGCCACCTGCGCTTCCTGCTGCTCTACAGCCCCAAGTGGCTGTTCTTCTACCCCGGCGTGTTCCTGATGGTCCTCGGCCTGATCGCGGGCACGGCGCTGACGTTCGGGCCGGTGGAGATCGGCGAGCTGGCCTTCGACGTCGACACCCTGGTCGGGTCGTCGGCGCTGGTCGTGATCGGCTTCCAGGCGGCGCTGTTCGCGGTGTTCACGAAGGTCTACGCGGCCGAGGAGGGCTTCCTGCCCGAGTCGCGGCGGATCCGGAAGATCATCGACATCGTGACGCTGGAGAAGGGCCTCGTGGTCGGCGGCCTGCTGGCGCTGGCCGGTCTGGTCGGCCTGGTGATGTCGCTGGTCCACTGGCAGGTGCGCAGCTTCGGCGCGCTCGACCCGCGCGAGTCGCTGCGCATGGTCGTCCCGGCCGCCACGGCGCTCGTCATGAGCTTCCAGACGATCTTCGCCTCGCTGTTCATCAGCATCCTCGGCATCCGCCGTACCAAGGAGAGCTCGATCGACGTGGCCGCCAAGGCGGCCGAGGAGGCCGCTGAGGCGGTCTCCCTGGAGAAGACCAAGCGCTAGGGTCCTCCGCGTCCCGGTGGGAGCCGGCGCCGGCCACGTGCCGGCGCCGGCTTCCGTCTTTCCGCGCGGGGGTTGGGGGTTTGGACGAGGAGCGGGGCCGGGCCCCGTAGGCTTAGGTCATGTCCCAGCACATCTTGACCGCCGTCGCGTGGCCGTACGCTAACGGCCCCCGCCACATCGGGCACGTCTCGGGTTTCGGCGTGCCGTCCGACGTCTTCAGCCGCTACCAGCGGATGGCGGGCAACAAGGTGCTGATGGTGTCCGGCACCGACGAGCACGGCACTCCGATCCAGGTGCAGGCCGACAAGGAGGGCGTCAGCGCCCGCGAGCTGGCCGACAGGTACAACAGGGTGATCGCCGAAGACCTGACCGGTCTCGGGCTCTCCTACGACCTGTTCACCCGGACCACGACGAAGAACCACTACGCCGTCACGCAGCAGATCTTCAAGGGCCTCTACGACAACGGCTACATCTTCCCCAAGACCACGATGGGCGCGATCTCGCCCTCGACCGGCCGTACCCTGCCCGACCGCTACATCGAGGGCACCTGCCCCATCTGCGGCTACGACGGCGCGCGCGGCGACCAGTGCGACAACTGCGGCAACCAGCTCGACCCGATCCAGCTCATCAACCCCAAGAGCCGCATCAACGGCGAGACCCCCGTCTTCGTCGAGACCGAGCACTTCATGCTCGACCTGCCCGCCTTCGCCGAGGTCCTGGGCTCCTACCTGCAGTCCAAGCAGGGCGAGTGGCGGCCCAACGTGCTGAAGTTCGCCCTCAACCTGCTCGGCGACCTCCAGCCCCGCGCGATCAGCCGCGACCTCGACTGGGGTGTGCCGATCCCGCTGGACGGGTGGCGCGACCAGCCCAACAAGCGCCTGTACGTGTGGTTCGACGCGGTCATCGGCTACCTGTCGGCCTCCATCGAGTGGGCCAGGCGCTCCGGCGACCCCGACGCCTGGCGCCAGTGGTGGCAGAACCCCGACGCCCGCGGCTACTACTTCATGGGCAAGGACAACATCGTCTTCCACGCCGAGATCTGGCCGGCGATGTTGTTCGGCTACAGCGGCATCGGCGCGCGCGGCGGCTCGCCCGGCGCGCTCGGCGCGCTCGACGTGCCGTCCGAGGTGGTCTCCAGCGAGTTCCTGACGATGGAGGGCAAGAAGTTCTCCTCCTCCAGGCAAGTAGTAATTTACGTGCGCGACTTCCTGGCGCGTTACGACGCCGACGCCCTGCGCTACTACATCGCGGTGGCCGGCCCCGAGAACCAGGACACCGACTTCACCTGGCAGGAGTTCGTCAACCGCAACAACGGCGAGCTCGTCGCCGCCTGGGGCAACCTGGTCAACCGGTCGATCTCGATGGCGTCCAAGAACTTCGGCGTCGTGCCCGAGGCCGGCGACCTGACCGACGCCGACCGGGCCATGCTGGAGCGCTCGCGCAACGCGTTCGCCCCGGTGGGCGCCGAGCTGGGCAGGTCGCGGTTCAAGAACGCGATCACCGAGGCGTTCGACGTCGTCCGCGAGGCCAACAAGTACCTGGCCGAGCAGGAGCCCTGGAAGCTCAAGGACGACATCGAGCGGCAGAAGTCGATCCTCCACGTCGCCCTCCAGGTCGTCGACGACGCCAAGACGATGCTCACGCCGTTCCTGCCGGGCTCGTCCAACAAGGTCTTCTCGATGCTCGGCGGCCAGGGCGTCTGGTCCGGCATGCCGGAGATCCGCGAGGTCGACGAAGACGGCGGCGCCCCCTACCCCGTCATCACCGGCGAGTACGACGGCGCCGCGCGCTGGGAGCACCGGCCGATCAAGCCCGGCACCCCGCTCGCGCCGCCCGTGCCGCTGTTCAAGAAGCTCGACCAGAAGGTCGTCGAAGAGGAGCTGGGCCGGCTGGCCGACTGAGGTCGTAGTCCTTGAGCGTGATGGCGGAGGCGGTCTTCCTGACCGACTTCGCTATCACGCCCTTCCACGGCAGATACGGCATGATCTTGTAGTTCTGGTTCATGAACCAGGCCATCAGCCGGTTCTCCGGCACCATGAACTTGCTGACGCCCACGGCCGACTTCTGGCAGCCGGTGGCGTAGGCGCGCACCTCCTGCTCGTAGCGGGCGAACGCGGTCCGGTGGTCGCCGCCGGCCGCGGCCAGCTCGCCCGCCAGCACGTGCGCGCCGACCAGCGCGAGGCCGGTGCCCATGCCCGACAGCGGCGACGGGCAGCAGGCGGCGTCGCCGATCAGCACCACCCGGCCGCGCGACCACGAGTCCAGGTGCACCTGGCTGGTCGAGTCGAAGTAGAAGTCGTCGGCGTCCCACATCCTGCGCAGCAGCTTGGGCGTCTCCCAGCCGACCCCCCGGTACGCCTCGGCCAGCAGCTCCTTCTGCCGGGTGACGTCGCGGCGGTCGTGCTCCAGCGGCGGTGAGCCGAAGTAGAACATGGCCTTGGCCTCGGTGTTGTTCCTGGCGCTGTAGAGGCCGACCGTCTTGCCGGGCGTGCTGTGGAGCAGGCCCGTGTGGTCGAGGCCCAGGTAGTTGTCGAGGGTGAACACCGCGCAGTAGAGCCCGAGGTGGCTGGTGACGGCGGCCTCCGGCGCGTCGAAGGCCAGCGAGCGCACGTTGGAGTGCAGGCCGTCCGCGCCCACCACGAGGTCGAACCTGCGCGTCGCGCCCAGCTCGAACGTCACCGTCACCCCGTCCGCGTCCTGGGCCAGGGAGGTGATGGAGTCGCCGAAGACGTACTCGGCGCGGTCCTTGGTGGCGTCGTACAGGATGCGGGCCAGGTCGCCGCGGAGGATCTCGACGTCGCCGGAGAACAGGTCGCCGGGCACGGAGGCGAGCTTCTTGCCGGACTCGTTGACGTACGACATGTCGCCCATGTGGGTCTGGAGGCGCTCGACGTCGGCGAGGATGCCGAGCGCGCGCAGCGCGGTCATGTGCGCCTCGCCGCGGAAGTCGACGGAGTAGCCGCCCTCACGCAGGGCGGGGGCGCGTTCGACGACGGTGACGCGGTGGCCGGAGCGGATGAGGTGGAGGGCCAGGGCGGGACCGGCGACGCTCGCGCCGGAGATCAGAATGTCCATGCCCGAGAGCCTGCCGGGCACCGCTCACCGCCCCCTCACCCCACGCTCACCGCCGCCCCGGCCCCGCTCACCGCCTCCTTGCTCGGGGCTCAGGCCGGGTCGTGGAGCGGGAAGTCGTCGAGGGAGTGCAGGGGGGAGGCGTCGATGACCTCCGCCGGGACGCCGGCCAGCATCAGCGCCTCCCGGTGGGAGAGCCGCACGCCCGCCCGTCGCGCCTCCGCGTACGCCTGCTCGCCCAGCGCCTCGCGCAGCCGCCGCGACAGCCCGGCGACGTGCTCGTCCTCGGGCACGTCGATGCCGCGGATCGCGACGGCGGCGCCGAGCAGCGTGGCCGCCGCCGCCGGATCGTCGTCGAAGGCCAGCACCGCCAGCGCCTCGATCGCCCTGACACTCTCCGACAGCGCGCCCGACGTGACCGTGCTCTCCATCGCCCGCAGGTAGGAGGCCCGCGCCCCGGCCGTGTCGCCCTCGGCCGCGGCCAGCCGTCCGAGCCCGACGAGCAGCCTGGCCATGTTCCCGGACGTCTTCACCCAGACCGGGTCGGACCGGCGCAACGCATCCTCGTAGAGTTCCCGGGCCCGGACCAGGTCGCCCTCGCGTACCGCCACGTCGCCCAGGCCGCGCAGGGCCGCCGGCAGGATCGCGCCGCCCGTGCGCCCCGCCAGCTCCGCCGCGCGCTCGTAGTCGGCCCGCGCGCCGGCCAGGTCGTGCCGGATGCGGTAGTCGCCCCGGTTGCAGTAGTGGTCGGCCAGGTCCTCCTCCGCGCCGAGCTGCTCGGCCAGGGTGATGGCCTCCTCGGTGCGGGCCAGCGCGGTGGCCTCGTCGCCGCACGTGCTGGCCAGCCAGGCCAGGGCGTCGAGCGTCATCGCCGAGCCCCAGCGCTCGCCGAGGCCGCGGAAACCCTGGAGGGCCGCCTTCAGGTCCGCCTCGGCGGCGGCGAACTCGCCGGCCGCCATTCGCGGGTAGGCCCAGATCAGCCGGGTGGCGGCCGTCTCCCAGGCGTCGGGGCCGCGCTCGCCGCGCCGGATCAGCGCGATCGTGACGGCGGGGTCGACCGACGCCGAGGTGACCATCGGCCACAGGCAGGTGACGACCGGGTTCCGCAGGCCGTCCGCCGCGATCATCGTCTCGGCGCCGTCCTTGTGGCGCTCCCACAGCTCGCGCCGCCCGCTCGCCGCGGTGAGCAGGGTCAGCAGGTACGCGTCCCCCAGCGCGGGGTCGGGCCGTGGACCGGCCGCCTCCAGCAGGGCCGCCGCCTCCTTGGCGGGAACCGCGCGCATGCCGCGCATCCACAGCGAGAACGTCTGCGCGGCCAGCAGCCGCATCCCGAGCGCCACCTCGCCCTGCTCCACCGTCCAGCGCAGCGCCGCCTGGAGGTTGTCGTGGTCGGCCGCGAACCGGGCCAGCCACGGCAACTGCTCCGCGCCCCGCAGCCGAGGGTCGCCCTCCTCGGCCAGGGCGAGGAAGTACGCGGCGTGCGCCCGCCGGAAGGTCGCGGCCTCCGCGCCGAGCCGGTCGGCGCAGAACGCCCGGATCGTCTCCAGCATGCGGTAGCGGCCGCCCGACACCTCCAGGAGCGACTTGTCGGCCAGCGAGTCGAGCAGGTGCTCGGGCAGGCCGCAGACGGCCGCGGCGGCGGCCGCGGTGGCCCCGCCGGAGAAGACGGTCAGGCGCATGGCCATGGCCTGTTCGGGCTCGGTGAGCAGCTCCCAGCTCCAGGCGACGACCGCGCGCAACGTCTGGTGCCGCGCGTCGGCCGTACGGCTGCCGCGCAGGCTGAACCGGCCCTGACCGGCCAGGCGTTCGGCCAGCTCGCCGGCCTCGTGCGTACGCATGCGGGCGGCCGCCAGCTCGATGGCCAGCGGGAGGCCGTCGAGCGCGGCGCAGATGCGTTCGACCGGCTCACCAGGGGTGAAACCAGGACGTACGGCCTTGGCCCGGTCGGTGAAGAGCGTGCGGGCGTCGGAGGGGGTGAGGGGGCGTACCGGCCACAGGTGTTCGGGGGTGATCGCGAGCGGCTCGCGGCTCGTGGCCAGCACGCGCAACGCCGGGCACGCCGACAGCAGCCGCTCGGCCAGCGCCGCGGCCTCGCCGACGACGTGCTCGCAGTTGTCCAGGACCAGCAGGGCGGGCCGATCGGCGAGCACCGCGACCAGGCGGGCCAGGGGATCAGGCTCACCGGACGCGCCCAGCGCCGCGGCCCCCAGCAGCGCGCCGTCGCGTACGCCCAGCGCGGCCAGGACCGCTCGCGCGAGGTCGGCCCCCGGGCCGAGCGGGGCCAGCTCGACCAGGACGGCGTCGCGGTGGTCTCTGGCCAGCTCGACCGCCAGCCGGCTCTTGCCCGCCCCGCCGGGGCCGAGCAGCGTGACGAGACGGGCGGCGGCCAGCAGCGTCCGGACCTCGGCCAGGTCGCCGTCGCGGCCGACGAAGCTGGTGAGCCTGCCGGGCAGCGGCACCGCCGCTGGGCCCGTCCCGGGCCGTTGCGCCGGGGCCGGGGCCGGGGCCGGGGGCGTGCTGGGCGCGCCGCGCAGGAGGGACTGGTGGAGGGCGGCGAGCTCGGGGGAGGGATCGGCGCCCAGCTCATCGGCCAGCAGCCGCCGGGTCTCCTCGTAGAGCACCAGTGCCTCGGCCGGCCGGCCGTCGGCGCGCAGCGCCCGCATGAGCTGGCCGCGCAGCCGTTCGCGCAGGGGGTGGCGCTGGACCAGCTCGCCCAGCTCGGGGATGACGCCCTGGTGGCCGCCGCAGCGCAGGTCGGCCTCGATGCGGTCCTCCAGCGCGGCCAGGCGGCGCTCCTCCAGCGGCGCGCCGTGCACGGGGTCGAGGTCGGCGAAGGCGGGCCCCCGCCACAGGGCCAGCGCCTCCCGCAGCAACGTCCCGGCCAGGGCGGCGTCGGCCCGGCCGTCGTCCGCCCTGTCGGTTTCGGCGTGGTGGTGGCCGAGGAGGGTGGCGCGGCCGGTGTCGGCGAGGTACAGGAAACGGCCGGCGTCGATGTCGCCGGGGGCCGCCGGCAGCCGGTAGCCGGCGGGCGTCAGCTCGACCGGGATCCCGTCGCCCCGCAGGCGGGAGACCTGGGAGTGCAGGGCGTGCTGGGCGTTCTTCGGCGAGCGGTCGCCGTACAGGAGGTCGATCAGGCGGTCCTGGCTGACGATCTCGCCCGGACGGACGAGCAGCAACGCCAGCAGCGCGCGCCTGGCCGGACCACCCAGAGGTACGTCGACGCCGGCCGCGTCCCATGCCCGGGTGCTGCCGAGAATGCCGAAGCGCATGGAGGCTACTTTAGATGCGTGAGCAAGATTCCCGCCGCGCCCGAGCCGCTTTCCGCACCGGTGTTCGACAGCCACTGCCACCTGGACATCATGGTCGGCAACAGGCAGGCGTCCTCGGGCGACCCGGTGGCCCAGGCCGCCCAGGCGGCGGCGGCCACCGTACGGTCCATCCTGCGGGACGCCCGCGAGGTCGGCGTGACCAGGCTGGTCACCATCGGGTACGACCTGCCCTCCTCGCGCTGGAACGCCGAGGTGGCGGCCGAGCAGGAAGGCGTGTACGCCGGGGTCGCCATCCACCCCAACGAGGCCCACGAGGCGACCCCCGAGGTGCTGGCCGAGATCGAGTCGCTGGCCGGACAGGCCGACGTCCGCGCGGTGGGGGAGACCGGCCTCGACTACTTCCGCGACTGGGCGAGCAAGGACGACCAGCACGCGAGCTTCCGCGCGCACATCGAGATCGCCAAGCGCACCGGCAAGGCGCTGGTCATCCATGACCGGGACGCGCACGACGACGTCCTGAAGGTGCTGGCCGAGCAGGGCGCGCCGGACAAGGTGGTGTTCCACAGCTACTCCGGCGACGCCGAAATGGCGAAAAAGTGCGCGGAAGCCGGATATTTCATGTCCTTCTCCGGGCCCGTCACCTACAAGAACGCCGGCTACCTGCGCGAGGCCGCCGCCGTGGCCCCCATGGAGCTCATGCTCGTCGAGACCGACGCCCCCTACCTGCCGCCGGTCCCGTACCGGGGCAAGCCCAACGCCCCCTACCTCATCCCGCTCACCCTGCGCTGCCTCGCCGAGGTCAAGGGTGTCCATCCGGACGAGTTGTGCGCGGCGATCAGCACCAACGGAGTCACGGTCTTCGGCGAGTGGTGACCATCTTTCCGTTCGGCTTTTCGTGAAGCGGTGGAGGCGGGCGCGCCGCCGCCGCTAGCGTTCGGGCGGTCCCTGGCCGTTTCCGGAGGTGGTTCGTGCGAGGCAGGAGGCGTGCGCCGCGTCCGCGGATCCCCTGGCGTTCTCCGTGGACGCCGGTGGTGTGCGTCGTGGGTACGCTGGCCGCCGGCCTGCTGGTCGCGGCCTCGTACCTGGTCAAGGACGTCGTCGTGGTCGTCGACGGCACGCCGGTGGCGATCCGCGGCTTCGCCGCGCGGGTGGCCGACGCGCTCGGCGAGGCCGGCGTGTCCGTGGGGCAGGGCGACGTCGTGCGTCCAGCCCTGAGCGAGGGCATCGCCGACGGCTCCACCATCGAGGTGCGCCACGCCCGCCTGATCACGCTGACCCTCGACGGCCACACCACGACCCACCTGGTCACCGCCACCAACGTCCGGGACGCCCTGGCCGAGCTCGACGTCGAGGCGGCGGCCGGCAGCCTGTCCGCGCCGCCCGGCCGCCCGGTGCCGCTGTCGGGAATGTCGCTCACGGCGTACACCGAGCGCAGGGTCTACGTGGTCGCGGGCGCCACCCGGCTCGCCGCGCGCACCACGGCGCGTACCGTCCGGCAGGTGCTCAGGCAGGAGCGCGTCGTCGTCCGGCGCGGGTCCATGGTGCGCCCGCCGCTCGACAGCTTCCCCGAGGACGGGACGGTCATCACGGTCATGCCGCCGCGAGCCGTACAGATCCCGTGGGAGGTGACCCGGCTCGACTGGCAGGCGCTGGCCGACTGCGTGGCGCGCGGCGACCCCCGGGCGTACAACCCCGACGGGCCCTATTACGGGATGTACCAGTTCAGCCTGCCCATGTGGCAGGCGGTCGGCGGCGTCGGCCTGCCGAGCGCCTGGCCCGAGGAGGAGCAGACCTACCGGGCGCAGCTGCTCTACCAGCGGGTCGGCGGCCGGTGGCAGACCCAGTGGCCCAACTGCGGCGACCGCCTGTTCACCTGACGCCACCCTGTCCGGGGCCCGGTCCGTTCACCCGGCGAGTGCGGTGCCGAAGTCGGTGCCCTTGGGGGGTTGCACCGACTGCACGTCGTCGGCGTTGCGCGGGGCCACCGCGACCTTCCCGTACGGTGGCCCGTCCGGCTGGCCCACGAAGAGCTTGTTCCCGCTGAAGGCCACCGACCAGCCGAACAGCCCCTCGGCCGTCGCGAGCTTCCGGTCGTCGGCCGGGTTCTTCCACGAGAACACCTGGACGCCGCCGCCGTAGGGCGCGCCGACGGCCAGCCTGCCGTCCGAGGAGGCGGCCATCGAGAAGCCGAACGCCTGCCTGCCGCCCTGCTTCAGCATCCTCGTCTGCTTCCTGCTCGGGTCGAGGAGCTGCACGTAGCCGGGGCCGGGCGCACTGACGGCGTAACCGTTGCCCTCGGCGTAGGCGACCGCGTAGCCGTACCGGTCGCCGGAGGCCTTGGTGGGGGAGTCGAGCTTGAGGCTCACGATCCGGGGAGCCAGCACGTCGTCGATGAAGACCACCGACCCCGAGTCGATCTTGCCGGCCTGGACCTGCCGTCCCGCGCCGTCGTCGTTCTCGTACGGGACGCCCACGACCAGGCCGTTGCGCGGCCCGATCGCCAGCGACCAGCCGAACTGGTCGCCGACCTCGCTGTTGCCGCGCACGTCCACGGTCTCCTGGCTGATCCGGCGCAGCGCGTCCGAGCCCTGGCGCACGTAGACCGCGCCGGCGTCCTCGATCTGGCCGTCGTCCTCGTAGGGCGCGCCGATCACCGTCAGGTCGCCCCTGGCCGCCAGCGACCAGCCGAAGTGCGCGAACCGCTGCGGCTGCGGGGCGGTCAGGCGTTGCGGGGGCGCGGCCTTGCCGCCGTAGACGACGTAGACGCTGCCCGCGTCCTGCTCGCCGTCCACGTCCGCGAAGGGGGCGCCGATCAGCAGGTCGGCGCAGGAGTCGCCGTTCACGTCGGCCAGCCGTACGGACCAGCCCAGCCCGTCCCCCTTGACCGGCCCCGGCACGGCGACGGGGGTCACCTTGGCGCCCGACAGCAGGTGGACCGACCCCTTCTGCCCGTCGCCGAACGGGTCGCCCACGGCGACGTCATCCGCGCCGTCACCGTCGAAGTCGGCGGCTCCGGCGCAGGCCACCGCCGACGCGGCGGCGGGCGGCGGTGACAGGACGCCGCCGGCGGCGAGCAGGACGGCCATCGCCACCGCCTTGCAAGCGCCGGCGGGGAGCGTTCGGACGGGGCTCACAGGGCGACCTCGATCTGTCGGCCGTTCTCCAGCATGGTCGCGGACATCTTCACGGGCTTGCGATAAGGCGCCAGGTCGAACACGAAGGCGCCGTCCACCCGCCCGCCCGGCTGGAGGGCCGGGGGCAGGGTGACCGGGGCGGGGTCGTGCTCGCCGCCCTTGTCGTCGACCAAGGTGACGACCGGCCGGACGAGCCGGCGGCGTTCACCGCCTGGATTGATCACGGTCCAGTGGACCACGCAGAGCTGCCCCTTCGTGGTGGTTTGCCCCTCGAACTCCTTCAACCCGCACTCCGGCGCCTCCGGCACGACCACCACCGGGTCGTCGAAGTTCCCGCCCAGCGCGAACCTGCGGCCCACGTCGCCCGGACGCGGGTTCGTCACGGCCCTGGAGGGGCTGTTGGAGGTGGCGACGGAGGAGGGGGTGCGGCCGGAGTTCACGATCAGGACGGTGACGGTGACCACGATCGCCAGGACGGCGGCCGCGGCGGCGATCAACCAGCGGGTGCCCTTCGTACGGGTGCCGCCCAGGGTGTCCGGTTCATCGGGGGCGTACGTCAGGGCGCCCGGATCCGTGCCCTCGCCGCTCCGGGCCCCGGCGACCGGTCGGGAGCCCGTGGCTGGTCGGGAGCCCGTGGCCGGTCGGGAGCCGGCGGCGGATCGATGCTCAGCGGCGGATCGACGTTCGGCGCTGGATCGTCGCTCGGCGGTGGATCGGGGGCCGGTGAAGGGTTGGGACTCGGTGGCGGGCCGGGTGTCGGTGGTCGGTCGTGACTCGGTGGGGGGCCGCGACTCGGTGGCTGGCCGGTACTCGTTGGGGGGCCGCGACTCGTAGGGAGGCCGCGGCTCGGTGGTCGGCCGGGGCCGTGCCGGTTGCCCGCCCGAGGCGGACTGCCGGCGTGCCAGCTGGCGGGCCTGTTCAAGCTGGCGCTCCTGCTCCTGGCGGCGGGCCTGCGCCTCGGCCTCCCAGCGGGCCAGCTCGTCGCGGGCGGCCTGCTCCTCGCGCCGCGCCAGCTCGTCCGGGGACGCCTGCCGCGCTCCCGCCTGCTCGCCCGCTAAGCCGGCGGCCCCTCCGGAAGCGTTCCGAACATCGGGCCCGGCGTCGGCCCCGAACGCCCCGGGCACCTTGGGCCGCCCCGCTCCCGGCCCCGCTCCGGGTCCCGAGCCTCCTCCGGGTCCCGAGCCTCCTCCGGGTCCCGAGCCTCCTCCGGGTCCTGATCCTCTTCCCGGGCCCGCGGCACCCCCGGGGCCGGGGTTGCGCGCGCCCGTCGCGTCGCTCGGCGGCGGGGTCGTGAACGTGGCCGTGACGTCCGGCTCGTCCACGACGTTCTGCGGCGGCTCCCAGTCGGTCAGCATCTCCGTGGCGACCAACGTAGGCGGATTGTCGGAGATAGCCGGAGTGCTCCCGCCCACCAAGGCGATCAGAAGCTCCTGGGCCGTGGGCCGATGGGCGGGATCCATGGCGGTGGCACGGCGTACCAGCTCGTTGAGCGGCGCGGGAAGCGCGCCCAGCTCGGGCGGCGTGTTCAGCACGCGGGTCGCCATCGTGATGGGATCGCCCCGCCCGAACGGATGCCGCCCGTTGCCCGAGTACGCCACCAGGCACCCCCAGGCGAAGATGTCCGCCGCCGGGGACACCAGCTCACCCCGCACCTGCTCGGGAGCCCACCAGCCGGGGCTGCCCAGCAGTTCCCCGGAGAGCGTGAACCCGGTGTCCCGGTCCAGCGCCCTGGCGATCCCGAAGTCGATCACCCGCGGCCCGGACAGCGACAGGATGACGTTCGCCGGCTTCAGATCCCGGTGCACCAGCCCGGCCACGTGGATCGCCGCCAGTGCCGCGGCGACCCCCAGCGCCACGCCGTGCAGCGGCCCCGGGTCGAGTGCCCCGAAAGTCACGATCTGGTCGGAAAGGGGAGTGCCCGCGATGTACTCGGTCACCATGTAAGGACGTCCGTCCCCGGTGTTGCCGTTGTCGAGCACCTGAGCCGTGCAGAACGACGCCACCCGGCGCGCGTTGTCCACCTCGGCGTGGAAGCGGGCGGCGAACCCCTCCTGGTTGGCGAACTCCGCCTTCACCACCTTGAGCGCGACGAATCGCCCCGTCGGGGCCCTGGCGAGGAAGACGGTCCCCATGCCGCCTTCGCCGAGTCGTCCGAGCAGGCGGTAGGGCCCGATCTCCCGCAGATCGGTCGGACGGAGCGGCGCGGCGCCCGTTGGCTCCATCAGGGACGTCCCTTCCTGTTCCACGCCATCCTCTCCTTAGGTCTCCCCCATCCGCCATCGCAGGTTCTTCGATGCGGGAGACTGGTTGGATGATGAGGCTGTTGGGCCCTGCAGAAATACGTATTTTGGCGAACAAGCTAGATCTTCGCCCCACGAAAAAGCTAGGCCAGAACTTCGTGATCGACGCGGGAACCGTCCGGCGCATCGTCCGCGTGGCCGACCTGTCGGCCGACGACGTGGTCATCGAGGTCGGGCCCGGCCTCGGCTCGCTCACCCTGGCGCTCCTGCCCGAGGCCGCGCACGTGGTGGCCGTCGAGATCGACCCGGTCCTGGCCACCCAACTGCCCCTCACCGTCGCCGAGCGCGGCCCGTCCGACCGGCTCACGGTCGTCAACGCCGACGCCATGAAGATCTCCCTCGACGACCTCGCCGGTCACGACCCCACGGCTCTGGTGGCCAACCTCCCGTACAACGTGGCCGTCCCCGTGGTGCTCCACCTCCTGGAGACGCTGCCCTCGCTGCGCAAGGGGCTGGTCATGGTGCAACTGGAGGTGGCCGACCGCCTCGCCGCCGGTCCCGGCTCCAAGGTGTACGGCGTGCCGTCGGTCAAGGCCGCCTGGTACGCCGACGTCCGACGGGCGGGCCCGGTCGGCCGTACGGTGTTCTGGCCCGTCCCGAACGTCGACTCCGGCCTGGTCTCCCTGACCCGCCGCGAACCGCCGGCCACCACGGCCACCAGGGAAGAGGTCTTCGCCGTCGTGGACGCCGCCTTCGCCCAGCGCCGCAAGACCCTGAGGGCCGCCCTGGCGTCCTGGGCCGGAAGTCCGTCCCAGGCGGAAACGGCACTGAGAGCCGCCGGCGTGGACCCCTCGGCCAGAGGCGAACAACTCACCGTCGACTCCTTCGCCCGAATAGCCGAACAAAAGCCCTAACCCAATCCCCATCCTCAAAGAACCCAAGCCCCACCCCCCGAGCCCTACCTGAGCACCCCTTCCACCCCAGGGCTTTGGCGTTCCGTGACGCCCGCACACCCCCAGGCGCCTTGCCTCCCGTCACATGCGGCCTCGGGGCGTCCGCCTGGCGTCGGCTTCACGTGCGGCCTCGGGACGTCCGCCTGGCGTCGGCGCGGCGAACCTGCACAGCCCCCCACACGCCCCGCCTTTCCGCGCAGGCGCGCGCCCGGCCCACATCCACCCGTGCTCGCACGAGACCCGACACCGGGCGGCTGTCCACACCCCAAGCCGCTCAACACCCACCCATCCACAGAACCCCGTTCGGCCCCTCCGCCCCCGCTTCACCCAGGTGATCCTGGCTCCCGTCCCTCATCACGACGAAGGAGCCATCCATGAACACCCGCCACCACGTCACCCAACTGTCGGTCATCCTCAGCAGTGGCCTCCTGACCGTCACAGGAGCCCACCCCACCCTCGCCAGAGCCACCCCCCCTCCATGCCTCAGGGCCACCATCACCATCCCCGCCGCCGGCGCCGCAGCAACCGCCACCACTCGCTGCCCGGCCCCCCACCACCCCAAGAAACCGAAGCCGAAGAAACCCAGAAAGCGCCCGAAGCACAAGGGCGACATCGCAGCCGCCGCCGCCCTCTCCCAGCTTGGCGTCTCGTTCTCCTGGGGCGGCGGCTCCTCAAGAGGCCCCACCATCGGAGTCGGCACCGGCGCGAACACAAGAGGCTTCGACTGCAGCGGCCTCACCCTCTACGCCTGGTCCAAGGCCGGAGTAAGGCTCGCCCACTACACCGGCACCCAGTTCCGCCAGGGCCGCAGAGTCCCCCTCGCCTCCAGACGCAAGGGCGACCTCCTCTTCTTCGGCGGCCCCGGCGACCCGACCCACGTAGCGCTCTACCTGGGCGACAACATCATGATCCACGCCCCCCGAACCGGCGACGTAGTACGGAGAACCGACTTCCTGAACTCCGCCTACTACCGAACCGCCTACCGAGGAACCATCCGCCCCGCCTGACACCACCGCACCCTCGGCGCAAGGAACACCCCAGCCCCCGAACACCCACCACCCGTCACCGCCCATTACCCCAGACGTCCACCAACCCCGGACGTCCACCAACCATGGGTGCCAGCCAACTCCGGTCGCCCGTCAACCAGGGCGCCCGTCAACCAGGGCGCCCGCCGCCCCGGGCGTCCACCAACTGCTGACGACGCACCCTCCGGCAGGCGGCCATCCACCCTGGACGCCTACTCATCACCTGAGAGCAACCACCACGACTCAGCGCTGCGACCGGCTACAACCCTGAGCAGCGCCACGGGCCGCGAACCAGCGCCGCGACCAGACACTTACCCCCGAGCAGTCCCATGGGCCTCTGCGGCCAACCCTGACCAGCACCACAGGCGCCCACCTTCTACCCCTGAGGCGACTGCCGCTCACCCTGATCAGCGCTACGGGCGCTCACCGTCCACCCGATCAGCGCCGCAGGCGACTGCCGCTCGCCCTGACCAGCACCGCGAGCGCCCACCACTGACCTTGACCAGCACCGCAGGCGAGCGCCTGCCCCGACCAGCACCCAAGAGGACCGCTCCGCCGCGAGCGCCACCTACCGCCCGGCGCAGACCGCCACCAACTCCTTCACCACCGACGTGAGCAACGCCTGATCCTCCGCCCCCGCCGGCTCATACTCCATGAGCCCCAACCCCACCACCTCGAACCGCTCCGCGACGGCCCTCACCAGCTCCAGAAGCTCCTCAGGCCGGAACCCCTCAGGCGTAGGAGACCCCACGCTCCCGAAAATCTGCGGATCCAGGACATCGAAGTCGACATGCACATAAACAGCCGTCCGCTCCCCGCCCGCAGCCGCAGTACCGACAGCCTCGACCAGAGCCTCCGCATCCGCTGCCCGCACCCACCGCACACCCCGAGCCTCGACGAACGCGACCTCGGCCGGATCCAGATCACGCACCCCCGCCAGCACCACCTGCCCGGCCCCGACCGGCTGCCCGGCCACCAGCCCGTCAGGCCCTTCACCGGTCAACGCCCTCAGGACCATGCCGTGAAAGGCCCCCGACGGCGACGACTCCGGCGTGTTCAGATCCCCATGCGCATCGAACCAGACGACGACCAGCCCATCCCCGAACCTCCGCCGCGCCGCTGTCACCGGCTCCAGCTCGACACCGCAGTCCCCACCCGCGGTGACCAGAAGCCCGTCCCACCCAGCCTCGACGACCGCAGCCCGAACCCTGGAAGCAGTGACCACCAGATCATCGTCATCGACCTCGACCTGAATCCGACGATCCGCGTCCACCATCTCCGCAACCAGCCGGGCCCCCTCCCGCAGTCGCTCAGCCGTACGAGCCCCGGACCCCCGCCACTGCGGCACCTCGACAACCGTCACCTCGGACACGAGCACCTCCACATCAAGTAGTCCTCTCAGCATCCCAAGGACGAACCAATGCCGACGCGGCACCACCACTCCAGGCCCGGTCATCTGTCCCGCTTGCACCCCCTGGGCGCCGGAGCCGGCGGGCCGGTCCAGCCGGATTCGGAGCCGCGTGCCCGATAGCTCACGACCTCGCCTTCCCTCGCCCCCGCAGCCGTACGAGCCGCGTAGGAGACCGATGCGAGCAACTGACCCGTCACGGGATCGAGGATGTGCCTGTCGCGGACGGTCACCGCCCTGCCCGGCGACAGCAGTTGGCTCCCGGTGCCGCCGAGGTCCACCGAAAGCCCGGCTCTGCCCAGCGGGTCCCCGACCGTGCCGACCACCTTGGTGGACGGCAACCCGGCCAGCACCCGGATGACCGCCGCACGTTGGGCAGGCCCGAGCGGCATGGCCAGAAGGTTCACGGTGACGGGCAGAAAGTCCTGGAAGGACTGGGCGAACCCGCGCGCCGTCGAGAGCTCGTGGTAGACGTGCAGCCGCCTCATCAGTTCGTCAGGGCGAGCAGGGAACACGGACAGGTCCGCCATGGTGAACTCGGCGACCGTCATATCCGGATAAACCCCGTTAGGTTCCAGCCCCGCGCTGTACACGCAACCCTTGGAACCGTCCACACCGGTGATCGACTTGGCCTCGCCGCCACGAGCCGACGGCAGCCCGTCCACGACATCCCCATCGCTCATCGGTACCGGACGGCACGACGTTCTGCCGCCGCCATAGCAAGGGCCCGCCACCTGGGCGGGTGCCCCCGAAGCGCGCCAGGCACGTTCGTCCGCGGCCGTGGCCGGGCGGGCGATGGCCGGCGACCATTGCCTGATCACCACGTCGGTGGGATCGCGCGGCTGCCAGGTCTCCCGGCGCTCGGCCACCATGATCGTGTACCCGCCGCCGGCCGACCAGGCGTTGCCCTCGATCCGAACATCGCGCCAGTACGCGCCGCTGCTTGCGGGCAGCTTCTCGATCCTGTCAGCGAGGTCGTACAACTCCTGGTTGGGCCTCGACGGCGTGAGCACGGGCGGAGCAGCGGTCAAGCTCGTGACCAGCGTGACGACCAAGGCGACGACCACGGCCGTCGCCACCGGCGCCCAGAGGATCCGTAGACGGGGGAGCGGCAGGCGGCGTGCCCGTCGCGGCTCGGCCGCCATGATCGCGTCGCGCAGCTCGCGCGCGCCGGATCCCTGAGGAAGCGCCTGCGGAGCGGGATCGATGGCCTTCACCAGATCGTCTATGTCGTTCATGCCTTCCTCATCACCATCGTCCGGGACGGCTGCCGCTCCAGCAGCGCCGCCAGCCGTCTGCGCGCACGATGCAACCGGGTACGGGCGGCGATCGCCGTACATCCCATGACCTGGGCGATCTGCTCGCCGCTCAGCCCCTCCCAGCACGCCAGCGCCAGCACCTCGCGGTCCCGTTCGGGTAGTTCGTCGAACGCCCTGCGCACGTGGTCGAGCTCAACCGGCGTCACCGTCCGGGCGGCGGCCAGTTCGTCGCGGAGGCGTTCGGCCAGCACAGCCCGCCGCGAGGCGCCGCGCTGCTGGTTGGCCAGCACCCGCCGGGCCACGCCGTACAGCCACAGCAACGCCTTATCCCCTTGGGGGACGTCGCCGATCCGCCGCCACGCGATGAGGAACGTCTCGGCGAGCACGTCTGCCGTGTCCTCGGGCGAGCTGGTACGGCGGGCGGCGTACTGCTGTATCGCCGGGTAGTACGTGTCGTAGACCGCCTCGAAGCGATCTCGCTGTGTCACAAGTTCTCCTAGCGAAAGGTGCCGGACACAGTGGTAAATGTCCGGCACCAGCCCGCCTGTTGCACCACCGCCCACAACGGCCGCGACGCCACCGAAGCAGCTTCCCCGGTGCGGTCCGGGCCATCGGCGACGCCCAGAGAGGGCAAGGCGCCGTTCCGGAGAGAAGGTCGGCCCGGAGAGAAGGCGGTGGCAGAAAGACGGCAATGTCGGCCTATGGCCACCTGATCGGCCGAAAGGAGGACGAACCTCACTCTGCGTGGCCCGCAGTAGGTCATCTCACACGTCTAATTCCGAGAACCGCATGTCAGCGCACCCCACCCCGATAACATCGAGTGTCCTTGACCCCGGCAAGCGATGAAAGTGGCAGAAGATCGATGAGTTCGGTGACCGTACGTGTGCCCGCGAAGGTCAACGTGCAGCTTTCAGTCGGCCCGCTCCGGGAAGATGGCTACCACGACCTGGTCAATGTCTTCCACGCAGTGTCGATCTTCGATGAGGTGGTCGCGAAGGAGGCCGAGTCGATCACCGTCACGGTCAACGGCAGATGGTCCGACCAGGTGCCCGTCGACGACGACAACCTCGCCATCCGCGCCGCCCGCGCCCTCGCCAAGCACGCCGGCCGCTCGTACGGCGCCGACCTGATCATCGAGAAGGCCATCCCGGTCGCCGGCGGCATGGCGGGCGGCAGCGCCGACGCGGCGGGGGCGCTCGTGGCCTGCAACGAGCTCTGGGGGCTGGGCCTGCCCTTCGAGGACCTCATGGAGATCGCCGGAGACCTGGGGAGCGACGTGCCGTTCTCGCTGCTCGGCGGCACGGCGGTCGGCACCGGCCGCGGCGAGCAGCTCAGCGAGCTGCCCACGGGCGGCACGTTCCACTGGGTGTTCGCGCTGGCCGACGGCGGCCTCTCGACCGCCAAGGTCTACGCGGAGTGCGACCGCCAGCGCGAGGCTTCGAACGCCCGCGTGCCCTGGCCCGAGCTCGACGCCCCGCTCATCGAGGCCCTCGGCACCGGCGACGCGTACGCCCTGGGCGCCCACCTGAGCAACGACCTCCAGGCCGCCGCCCTGGCCCTGCGTCCCGAGCTCGCCACGACCCTCGACAGCGGGCGCCAGCACGGCGCGCTGGGCGCGATCGTCTCCGGCTCCGGCCCCACGTGCGCCTTCCTGGCCATCGACGCCACCCACGCCCGCGACCTCGCCAACAGCCTCACCGCCACAGGCGCCGCCACCACCACGGTCGCCGCCCACGGCCCCGTAACCGGCGCCACCCTGCTCTAACCTGCGGTCGGGTTCGGGGCTCGTACGGACCTGCTGATCACGGACGGGCGGTGTGAGGGGGCCGGCATCGCGTGCACCTTCCCATCGGGTGACGGGCCGACGCTTCATCGCGCGAGGGCGACGCCTCCAGGGGACGGACGTGAGCCGGGCGCTCAAGACGGGCATTCGGTCCGGCAATCCCTGGCCCGTAGACGATCAAGGGACGTCGTGGGCGTCGGGAAGCGGTTGAGGGGACCGATACCCTGGACACGTCATGAATCTGGTCAACCTTGAGTCGGTCTCCCACGCCTACGGGCCCAAGCCGCTCCTCAGCGACGTCTCCCTGGGCATCGAGGCCGGGGAGCGCATCGGCGTCGTCGGCCGCAACGGGGGCGGTAAGACGACCCTGATGTCGGTCATCGCCGGTGACGTGCGTCCCGACAGCGGCCGGGTCACCCACACGCGCGGGCTGCGGGTCGGGTTCCTGTCCCAGCAGGACACCCTCGACCCCGAGGCCACCGTGACCCAGCTCGTCCTGGGGGACAGGGCTGAGCACGAATGGGCAGGTGACCAGCAGGTCCGCGAGATCCTGGCGAACCTGATCGGCGACCTCGACCTCAGCGCCAAGGCCGCCGCGCTGTCCGGTGGCGAGCGCAGGCGTACGGCGCTGGCCCGTCTGCTCATCGACGACCACGACCTGATCATGCTCGACGAGCCCACCAACCACCTCGACATCGAGGCGATCGCCTGGCTCGCCGCCCACCTGGCGACCAGGAAGAGCGCCCTGCTGGTCGTGACCCACGACCGCTGGTTCCTCGACGCCGTCTCCACCCGCACGTGGGAGGTCGTCGACGGCCGGGTCGAGCGCTACGAGGGCGGCTACGCCGCGTACGTGCTGGCCAAGGCCGAGCGGGCGCGCATCGCGCAGGCGGCCGAGGAACGCCGCCAGAACCTCATGCGCAAGGAGATCGCCTGGCTGCGGCGCGGTCCGCCCGCCCGCACGTCCAAGCCGAAGTTCCGGATCGACGCCGCGCAGGCCCTGATCGCGAACGAGCCGCCGGCGCGGGAGACCGTCGAGCTGATGCGGTTCGCCGCGGCCAGGCTCGGCAAGACCGTCTACGACCTGGAAGACGTCACCCTGCACGCGGGCGGCCCCGGTGACGGGCCGCTGGTGCTCGATCACTGCACGTGGCAGTTCGGGCCGGGCGACCGGATCGGCCTGATCGGCGTCAACGGGTCGGGCAAGTCGTCGGTGCTGCGGTTGCTCGCCGACGGCGTCCAGCCGGACTCGGGCCGGGTGATCCGGGGCAAGACCGTACGTCTGGCGCATCTGTCCCAGGAGTTGACCGAGCTCGACCCGTCGCGGCGGGTGCTGGAGTCGGTGGAGGAGATCCGCAAGTACCTCCAGCTGGGCAAGCGGGAGTGGACGGCGTCCCAGTTGCTGGAGCGTCTGGGCTTCAAGGGCGACGCGCAGTGGAAGGTCATCGGCGACCTGTCCGGCGGCGAGCGGCGGCGGCTTCAGCTGCTGCGCCTGCTGATGGACGACCCCAACGTGCTGCTCCTCGACGAGCCCACCAACGACCTCGACATCGAGACGCTCAACGAGCTCGAAGACCTGCTGGACGGCTGGCCGGGCACGCTGATCCTGGTGAGCCACGACCGCTACTTCCTGGAGCGGGTGACCGACCGGTGCGTGGCCCTGCTGGGTGACGGCAAGCTGGTGATGCTGCCGGGCGGGGTCGACGAATACCTCGAACGCCGCAGCGCCGGCACGGCGGTGACCGCCCGTATCGGCAGCGCGCCTGCCCCGGCGTCCGGTGCTCCGGCCCCGGTCGCGGGGTCGTCCGGCGCGCAGCCGGAGACCGGGCTGTCGGCCAAGGAGGAACGCGAGCTCCGCAAGGAACTCAACCGCCTGGAACGCCAGCTCGACAAGCTCGGCGACCAGGAGGCCCGCCTGCACGCCGCCATGGCCGAAGCCGCCAGCGACTACGCCAAGCTGGGCACCCTCGACGCCCAGCTCCGCGACGTCCTGGCCCAGAAGGACACCGTCGAGGCGGAATGGCTCGAAGTGGCCGACCGCCTCGGCGACTGACCCCCGCCACGCTCTCGCACACGAGGGTTCGCGCCGGTTCGACGGCCGCCTGAGAGGCGGCGTCGGCGGACCGGCCCGACGCCGTCGCCGGTGCGGGCCGCAAGGCAGTGGCCGACGTGGCGGCCTCCGTCGCCGGGCGGCCATGGCCCTGAGGCCCCGGTCGCCGGGCGGCCGTGCCCCTGAGGCTCCCGAAAGGGGGGCCGTCCGCCGCCGCGCCCGCCGGAAGAGCGTGCGTAAAACCTTCTGGAGGGGTTATTGGGGGGAGTCGAAGGGGGCGAGGAGCAGGCGGAGGAGGGCGGCGAGGGAACGCTGGTCGGCGGGTTGGAGGCCGGAGAGCAGGTCGCGCTCACGCCGCAGCAGGTCGGCGAACGCCGCGTCCACTCGCGCCACCCCCGTGTCCGTCAGCGACACCAGCACGCCGCGCCGGTCCTCGGGGTCGGGCCGCCGCCGCACCAGACCCGCCTGCGCGAGCCGGTCGATGCGGTTGGTCATCGTCCCGGACGTCACCAATGTGGCCCGCAGCAGGGCCCCGGGGCTCAGCTCGTACGGCTTCCCGGCCCGCCGCAACGCGGTGAGCACGTCGAACTCCCAAGGTTCCAGATCATGTTCGGCGAACGCCGCCCGCCTGGCGCGGTCGAGATGTTTGGCCAGCCGTGACACCCTGGAGAGGACCTGGAGGGGCTCGACGTCGAGATCGGGCCGCTCGATCCGCCATGCCGCGACCAGCCGGTCGACCTCGTCATCCTGTGGCGTCATGACACAGAGTCTACTGTCTTGACATCGAGATATCTCTCTCGATATCAATTATCTCTATGTCAAGAGATATCTGGGACCCGGTGACCTACGCCGTCTACGCCGACGAGCGGTCGCGGCCGTTCATCGAGCTGATATCCAGAGTCGGTGCGGTGGCTCCCGATTATGTCGTGGACGCGGGCTGCGGCAGCGGCGAACTCACCGTCATGCTGGCCGAACGCTGGCCGGACGCCACCGTCGAGGGCTTCGACGCCTCGCCCGCGATGATCAGCAAGGCCCGTAAGCTCACCGGCTCGGTGCATTTCGCCGTGGCCGACGTCGACACCTGGCACCCCGACCGCCCCATGGACGTGATCGTCTCCAACGCCGTCCTGCAGTGGGTGCCCTCCCACCACGGCGTGCTCGAACACTGGCTGGAGGAGCTGGCCCCCGGCGGCTGGCTGGCCTTCCAGGTGCCGGGCAACTTCGACGCCCCGAGCCACGTCGCCATCCGCGAGCTGTGCGCCTCCCGCGCCTGGTCCGACCGGCTCAGCGACCTCAACAGGGCCAACCCGGTGGACGACCCGGTCCAGTATCTCGACTTCCTCAACGACGGCGGCTGCCAGGTGGACGCCTGGGAGACCACGTACGTGCACCTGCTCCAGGGCGAGAACCCGGTCCTCGACTGGGTCTCCGGCACGGCCCTGCGCCCGATCTTCGACCGGCTCGACCCGGCGGAGCAGCGGCGGTTCAAGGCCGACCTCGCCGGGCCGCTCGCCGAGGCCTACCCGGCCAGAAGCTACGGCACCCCCTTCCCCTTCCGCCGAATCTTCGTAGTCGCCCAGAAGTGACCGGAGCCCAGAAGTGACCGGAGCCCAGAAATGACCGGAGCCCGGAAATGACCGGAGCCCGGAAACGACCCGTGGAGACCCAGAGATGACGATCAAAGCCCTGCACCACGTCCAACTCGCCGCGCCCAAGGGCAGCGAGCCCGAGCTGCGCGCCTTCTACGGCGACGTGCTCGGCCTGCGCGAGGTCCCCAAGCCGCCGGAGCTGGCCAAACGCGGCGGCGCCTGGTTCCGCGGCGACGGCGTGGAGATCCACCTCGGCATCGAGGACGACTTCAGGCCCGCGCGCAAGGCCCACCCGGCGTTCCTGGTCGAGGACCTCGACGCCTACGCCGCCAGGATCCCCGGCGCGGTGCCCGACGACCTCTTCCCGGGCTACCGCCGCATCTACGTCACGGACCCCATGGGCAACCGCATCGAGCTCCTGCAGGCCGTGTGATGTTCACCTGCAGGTGGCATCATGGTCCGATATCGGACACTTGTGAGGTGCAGTGGGCATCGAGATCGAGGACAAGTTCGACGTTCCGACCGACTACACGATCCCGGACCTGAGCGGCCTGGCCCAGGTCACGGGCCCGCGCAGTCATCAGCTCGTGGCGCTCTACTACGACACGGCCGATCTGCGGCTGGCCGCGCGCGGCGTCACGCTCAGACGCAGGCGCGGCGGCGACGACGCGGGCTGGCACCTGAAGCTGCCCAAGGCCAGAGGCGTGCGCCAGGAGATCACGTGCCCGCTCACCCGTAGCACCAAGGTCGTGCCGCCGGAGCTGGCCGAACTCGTCCGGGCCTACGCCAGGGGCGCGGAGCTCCAGGTGGTGGCCGAGCTCGACACCCGACGCAGCGTCACCCTGCTGCACGACGGCGGCGCCCGGCTGGTCGAGATCGCCGACGACCGGGTGAAGGGCACCGTCCACCGGGACGGCAAGGTGCTGCGGTGGCGCGAGGTCGAGGCCGAGCTCCTGGCCGAGGACCGGCGCGACCTGCTGGCCAAGGTCGGCAAACGGCTGCGCAAGGCGGGCGCGAGCCCGGCGGGCAGCGCCAGCAAGCTCGCCCGGCTCCTCGAACCCGCCCCGCCCGCCAGGGCCGCCACCGAACCCGGCACGGCGGGCGAGACCGTCATCGACTACCTGTCGGGCCAGGTCGCCGCCCTCCTCAGCCAGGATCCGCGGGTGCGCAGGGCAGAGGAGGACGCCGTCCACCAGATGCGGGTGGCCTCGCGCAGGCTGCGCAGCGCGCTCAAGGCGTTCAAGTCGGTGGTGACCGGCACGGAGCAGGTCCAGGAGGAGCTGCGCTGGCTCGGCACGGTGCTCGGCGAGGCCCGCGACCTGGAGGTGATCAGGGCCAGGTTCGCCGGGGAGCTGTCCGGCCTCGCCCCCGAGCTGGTCACCGGCCCCATCCAGACCCGGCTCGGCGCGGACCTGCGCGTCCGCGAGCAGGAGGCGTACGAGCGCATCAAGGACGCGCTCAGCGGCGACCGCTACTACGCCCTCCTGGACGCCCTCGACGCCCTGATCGCCACCCCCGAACTGGGCAAGGCCGCCGCCAAGCCGGCGAAGGACAAGCTCACCGCCCTCGCCGCCGCCGGCTGGGACCGCGTGACCAGGGCGTACGAGACCGCCCAGGCCACCGAGGACGCCGGACGCCGCGAGATCGCCCTGCACGACGTCCGGAAGGCGGCCAAACGCGCTCGATACACCGCCGAAGCCCTCGAACCCACCCTCGGCAAGAGCATGGCCAGGCTGGCCGAGCTGGCCGAGAACGTCCAGGAGGTGCTGGGGGCGCACCGGGACGGCGTGGTCGCCCAGGAGACGCTGGCCAAGGAGGCCGAGGGCGCCCGGCAGGCGGGCGAGGACACCTTCACGTACGGGCTGCTGATCGGGATCGAACGCAACACCGCCGAACGTGCCGAGGCCGATTTCCCCAGAGTCTGGGCGGAAACCGTGAAGGCGGTTAAGAAGGTTCTATGACGAACCTTCCGGCAATACCCTTCGCGCGCAGCGACCCCCTCGAAGTCCCGTCGGCCTACCGGGAGCTGCGGGCGAGGGAGGGCATCGCGCGGGTGCGCACCTCGGTGGGCGACGAGGTCTGGCTGGTCACCGACTACGAGCAGGCACGCAGGCTGTTCACCGACAGCCGGCTGGGACGTTCCCACCCCGAGCCCGAGCGCGCGCCGCGCGTGTCGAACTCGGCCCTGCTCGGCGGGCCGCAGGGCGAGGCCGCCACCGAGAAGGCCGACCACGAGCGCCTGCGCAAGCTGCTCGCGCCCTCCTTCTCGGCCCGGCGGATGAGACGGCTGGCCGGCGAGGTCGGCGTCCTGGTCGAGGAGCGGCTGGACCGCCTGGCCGGGCTGACGCCGCCGGCCGATCTGCACGCCGAGCTCTCCTTCCCGCTGCCCGTGCTGGTCATCTGCCGGCTGCTCGGCGTCCCGTACGAGGACAGGGAGTACTTCAGCGGCGTGTCCGCCCGCATGGCGGACCTCCAGGACGAGGCGGCCGGCGTCGCGGCACGGGCGGAGCTGAGCGCCTACATGGCCGGGCTGATCGCCCGCAAACGGCACGAACCGGCCGAGGACGTCCTGTCGGACCTGGCGGGCGAGCTGGACGACGACGGCAAGATCGCCGAGCTGGCCGCCGGTCTGCTCTTCGCCGGGCACGAGACCACGGTCAACCGCATCGACCACGGCGTGCTCCTGCTGCTGGCCAACCCCGGCCAGCTCGACCTGCTGCGGTCGGACCCCGGGCTCGCGCCCGCCGCGGTCGAGGAGATCCTGCGCATGGCCGTGCCGAGCCTGCACGGCCTGCCCAGGTACGCCCACGAGGACATCGAGATCGACGGCCGCACGATCCGCCGCGGCGAGGCCGTCGTCCTCAATACCGGCGTGGCGAACCGGGACGAACAGGTCTATCCCGATCCCGACACCTTCGTCATCGGCCGTCCTCCGGCCGACCCGCATCTCGCCTTCGGGTACGGCCCGCGGTTCTGCATCGGCGCGAGCCTGGCCAGGGTGGAGCTGGAGGCGGTGTTCAGCCGGCTGTTCCAGCGGCTCCCCGGGCTGCGCCTGGCCGTCCCCGTCGCCGAGCTGCCGCGCAACGAGGGCAGGATCACCCAGGGGTTCGCCCGTCTGCCGGTCACCTGGTGAGCCGTCAGGTCGCGTAGCGCTCCACGCCGACGACGTGCCCGCCGACCCGGTGCAGCACCGCGAACGCGCCCTTGCGCAGGTGCACGTCCTTGCCGCTCAGCGCGTGGATCAGGTGTGGCAGGACCTTGCCGTGGCTGCACACGGCGGCGGGCACGGCGAGGTCGCCGACCAGGTCCGGCGTCTTGTGCGGGTCCTGGCCCTCCTCGCTGAGCAGCGGCTCGGTCCTGATCTCGGCCCTGATCTCGGCCCCGTACGGCTCCAGCGTCTGGACGCACCGCCGGCTGGGCGAGCTGACCAGCAGCTCGGGCCGGTAGGCGGGCAGCACGGTGGCCAGGGCGGCGGCCTGGGAGCCGCCGTGGTCGTCCAGCGGGCGCAGCGCGTCGTCGCCGTCCCACCGGCTCCTGGACCCGGCCGTGGCGTGCCGGACGAGCACCAGCGGCACGGTCGCGAGCGGCGCGGCGGCCAGGGCGCGCAGCAGCCCGGCGTCCCACTCGTAGGTCAGCAGCTCGCGAGCCCGGTCGACGGGCAGCCAGCGCAGCCCGTCCACCTCGTCGCCCGGCTCGAAGCCGGCGTCGGAGGCGACCCGCGCCGTCCAGTAGTCGACGCGCTTGAGCCGGCCGCCGCTGAGGTAGTGGATCGGCGGCAGGGCCCGGCCCAGGACGGCCGTCAGGCCGGTCTCCTCGGTGACCTCGCGCAGGGCGGCGGCGATGACGTGCTCGCCGCTCTCCAGCTTGCCCTTGGGGAAGGTCCAGTCGTCGTAGCGCGGTCGGTGGATCACCGCCACCTCGGGGCTGCTCTCCGCGCCCCTCCAGACCACGGCTCCGGCGGCCCGGAGCAGGTCAGTCGTCAACGGTCCTCCATCGCCTGGTGCCGATGAGATGGCTCTGCAGGTCCTCGCCCTGGTGGCGGATCCAGGTGCCGTCGGAGTTGAGCCACCACGCGTTCGTGGTGTCGGCCATGGCCAGGTCCATCAGCTCGATCAGGTACGCCTTGTGCTGCTGGGAGGTCACCTTGACCAGGGCCTCGACCCGGCGGTCGAGATTCCTGCGCATCAGGTCGGCGCTGCCGATCCATACCTCGGGACGCCTGCCGAGGCCGAACTCGTACACGCGGGAATGCTCCAAAAAGCGCCCCAAGACCGACCTTACGCGGATATTTTCGGACAAATTGGGGATTCCTGGGCGAAGGATGCAGATACCGCGCACCCACAGGTCCACCGGCACCCCCGCCCTGGACGCCCGGTAGAGCGCGTCGATGATCGGCTCGTCCACCAGCGAGTTCGTCTTGATCCTGATCCGCGCCGGGCGGCCCGCCTGCTGGTGGGCGATCTCGCGGTCGATCCTGGCCAGCAGGCCGCTGCGCATCGAGTGCGGCGCGACCAGCAGCCGGCGGTAGGCCGAGTGGTTGGAGTAGCCGGTCAGGTGGATGAACAGGTCGGTGACGTCCTCGCCCACCAGCGGGTCGGCGGTGAGCAGGCCGAAGTCCTCGTACTGGCGGGCCGTCTTGGGGTTGTAGTTGCCGGTGCCGATGTGGCAGTAGCGGCGCAGCTCGCCCGAGGGCTCCTGCCGTACGACGAGGGCCAGCTTGCAGTGGGTCTTCAGGCCGACCACGCCGTAGACCACGTGGCAGCCGGCCCGCTCCAGCTTCCTGGCCCAGGAGATGTTGGCGTGCTCGTCGAAACGGGCCTTGATCTCCACGACCACGACGACCTGCTTGCCCGCCTCGGCCGCGTCGATCAGCGCGTCGACGATGGGGGACTCGCCGCTGGTCCGGTAGAGGGTCTGCTTGATCGCCAGCACCCGCGGGTCGGCCGCGGCCACTTCGATGAAACGCTGCACGCTGGTCGCGAACGAGTCGTACGGGTGGTGCAGCAGCACGTCGCGCTCGCGCAGGGTGGAGAAGAGGTCGTCCTCGGCGTTGATCACCTCGGCCGGCACGAACGGGCGGAAGCTCAGCTCGCCGCGGTCGAGGTCGGCGATGGCGTGCAGGCCGGTCAGGTCGAGCGGGCCGGGCAGCCGGTAGATCTCGTGCGGGGCCAGCTCCAGCTCCTCGATGAGCGGGGCCAGCACCTCCGGCGTGATCGTCTCCTCGACCTCCAGCCGCACGGGCGGCCCGAACCGCCGCTTGAGCAGCTCCTTCTCCAGCGCCTGCATGAGGTTCTCGGTGACGTCCTCGTCGACGTCGAGGTCTTCGTTCCTGGTGACGCGGAAGACGTGGTGCTGGAGGATCTCCATGCCCTTGAAGAGCTGGCCGAGGTGCGCCGCGATGACGTCCTCCAGCGGCACGAACCGGTCCTTCGACGCCGGCACGAACCGGGGGAGCTGCGAGGGCACCTTCACCCGCGCGAAGACGGTGTGGTCGGTGATCGGGTTGCGCACCAGCACGGCCAGGTTGAGGCTGAGCCCGGAGATGTAGGGGAACGGGTGCGCCGGATCGACCGCCAGCGGCGTCAGCACCGGCCTGATCCGCTCCCTGAACAGCTTGCGCAGCTCCGTGCGCTCCTCGCGGCCCAGGTCGTCCCACCGGACGATCTCGATGCCCTCGGTCGCGAGCTGGGGGCAGACGCGGTCGTGGAAGGCGGCGGCGTGCCGCTTGGCCAGGGAGTCGGCGATCGTGGCGATCCGGGCCAGCTCCTCGCGCGGCTTCAGCCCGCTCTTGGTGCGCAGCAGCAGCCCGGTGGCCATGCGCCGCTTGAGGCCGGCCACCCGTACGCGGAAGAACTCGTCCAGGTTGCTGGCGAAGATGGCCAGGAAGCGCACCCGTTCGAGCAGCGGGACCGACGGGTCCTCGGCCAGTTCGAGGACGCGCTCGTTGAACTGGAGCCAGCTTTCCTCGCGGTTGAGGAACCGCTCCTGTGGCAGGGGCAGGTCGTTTCCCGATTGCAGCGGTTCCGCGGACATATGGCCTATATTGCCCCGATTGGTTGAACGGAACGTTAACGTAGCCGCAACGAACTCACTCTGGCTGTTCGGCCTGCTCCAGGCGTGCGGCGCGCTCGGCGAGCCTGGCCTCCCGCTGACGGATCTTCTCCTCGCGCTCGCGGGCCTTCTCCGCCTCCTTCAGCAGCCGCTCGCGCTCCTTCAACTCTCGTACCCGGGCTTTCTCCGCGTCACGCAACTCTCGCTGGCGAAGCTTCTCGGCTTCCTTGAGCTCCTTCTCGCGGGCCTTCTCGAATTCGCGCAGATCCTTGTCGCTGACGCGCGGTTTGGCGGCGGCGGCGGCCTGGTTGCGGGTGGCCACCGAGATGACCGGGCTCGGGTTGAGCCCGGTCAGTCCGTTCCAGGCCAGGTTCACCAGGTGCGCGGCGACCTCCTCGCGGCCCGGCTTGCGCACGTCCAGCCACCACTGGCCGGTCAGCGCGACCATGCCGACCAGCATCTGGGCGTACATCGGGGCGAGCTTGGGGTCGTAGCCGCGGCCGGCGAACTCGTCGGCCAGGACGTCCTCGACCTGGCTGGCGATCTCGCTGATCAGGCTGGCGAACGTGCCCGTGCCCGAGGCCGCGTGCGAGTCGCGCACCAGGATGCGGAAGCCCTCGCTGCTCTCCTCGATGTACTGGAGCAGGGCCAGGGCGGCCCGCTCCAGCTTGATGAGGGAGTGGGAGGCGGCGAGGGCCGAGGTGATCATGCCCAGCAGCTTCTGCATCTCGCGGTCGACGACGACCGCGTAGACGCCTTCCTTGCCGCCGAAATGCTCGTACACCACAGGCTTCGACACCTGCGCGGTGGCGGCTATCTCCTCTATAGAGGTCCCGTCGAACCCCTTCTCGGCGAACAGCGTGCGGCTGATCCGGATCAGCTGCTCTCTGCGCTCTCTACCGGACATGCGCCTGCGAGATCGGGGTTCGGTCACGGGTTCCATAATGACGGCCACGGACGAATGGCCGTTCATCGGCTGATTCTCGTCAGGCAATGCGCTTCGCCGCCAGGCGTTCTGGCGTCGGCCAGCGCACGTCGTACACCCAGCCCGCCCGTTCGAACAGGCGGATCAGGCCGGCGCTGAGGTCGATCTGGCCCTTGAGCGCGCCGTGCCGGGCGCAGGTGGGGTCGGAGTGGTGCAGGTTGTGCCAGGACTCGCCGAACGACGGGATGGCCAGCCACCAGACGTTGCGCGACTTGTCACGCGTCTGGAAGGACTCCTCGCCGAAGACGTGGCAGATCGAGTTGATCGACCAGGTCACGTGGTGCAGCAGGCCGATGCGGATCAGCGAGCCCCAGAACAGCGCGGTCAGGCCGCCCTGCCAGGACCAGGTCAGCAGCAGGCCGAGCACGCCGGGCAGCAGGACGGAGACCAGGGCCAGCGTGGGGAACCACTTGTGCAGCTTCTGGATGTCCTCGTCCTTGCACAGGTCGGGGGCGTACTTCTCGCGGTTGGTGCGCTCGCTCTCGAACAGCCAGCCCATGTGGGCGTACAGCAGGCCCTTGGACATCGACCTGAAGCCGGGGCCGAAGCGCCACGGCGAGTGCGGGTCGCCCTCCTTGTCGGAGAACTTGTGGTGCTTGCGGTGCGTGGCCACCCAGTCCAGCACGGACATCTCCAGCGACAGGCTGCCCGCGATGCCCAACGCGATCTTCAGCGGCCGCTTGGCCTTGAACGAGCCGTGCGTGAAGTAGCGGTGGAGCCCGACGGTGACGCCGAGCCCGGAGACGACGTAGAAGACGAAGGCGATGACGATGTCCGTCCAGCCGAGTCCCCATCCCCAGGCCAGCGGGACCGCCGCCGCGAGCGCGACCAGGGGCAGTCCGACCACGAGTGCGAACGTGATGATCTCTGCCCTGGACTTCGGTTCGGGTTCGAAGTCGGGCTTCGGGGCGGGGGAGGAACGCTCGGCGAGAACGGTCATGGGCTACCTCCAACGACATGTATGAGGATGAATGTCCAGGCTACGCCACCGTAACCTACGCCATCGTAAGTAAGGAAGCCCTAAGTGTGGATGTCACTTAGCTGACGGCCGGCGCGCCCAGGTGAGTGGGTTTCGTGGCTTGCGGCTTTTGGGGCGGTCTGTTATGTGACCAGCGCGCCGACTACCCCCGCGTGTCCCCGGTATTCGCGGCACTGGAGATGTGCGAGAGAATTGGGGGCGCATACGCCCGTGCGGGCTCGGTATCGTAGGGGCTGTGTCGGACGCCACGGCGTCCGGTCCGTCCCGGATCGTCTAATCGGCAGGACAAGTGGTTTTGGTCCACTTTGTAGGGGTTCGAGTCCTCTTCCGGGAGCCTTGACAGCCATCCCGCGACTCCCCGCGCGAGAGAGTTCCGAACCGGGCAGGTATCCTCACGGTGTCGGGAGGGTTGCGGCGCGGTAGCCGCGCCGACGACCCTGATCCGTCCAGTCACAGGGAGCCTCAGTCCGTGAGTGTGCCGCGCCCGGCAGCCGTCATCGTCCTCGCCGCGGGCGAGGGCACCCGGATGAAGAGCCAGACCCCGAAAGTCCTCCACGAGCTGTGCGGCCGCGCGCTGGTCGACCACATGCTCGCCGCCGCCCGCGACCTCGATCCCGAGCGGCTCATCGTGGTCATCGGCCACGCGCTCGAACAGGTCGGCGGCCATCTGGCCGCCACCAGCCCCGACGCGCGCGCCGTCGTCCAGCGTGAGCAGCGCGGCACCGGCCACGCCGTCCGCACCGTGCTCGAAGAGGTCGGCACGATCGCCGGCACGATCCTGGTCACCTACGGCGACGTGCCGCTCATGCAGGCCCGCACGCTCGCCACGCTGCTGGCCAAGCACGCCGCCGACGGCAACGCGGTCACCGTGCTGACGGCCGAGGTGCCCGACCCGACCGGCTACGGCCGGATCGTCCGCGACCCCTCCGGCGCCGTGCTGGAGATCGTCGAGGAGAAGGACGCCGACGACGAGCAGCGCGCGATCAAGGAGATGAACTCCGGCATCTACGCCTTCGACGGCCTGCTGCTCGCCGACGCCGTCAAGCGCGTGTCCACCGACAACGCCCAGGGCGAGGAGTACCTCACCGACGTCCTCGGCATCCTGCGCGGCGACGGCCACCGGGTCGGCGCCTGCGTGGCCGCCGACTACGTCGAGGTCGAGGGCGTCAACGACCGCGTCCAGCTCGCCTTCGCCCGCAAGGTGCTCAACCAGCGGCTGCTGGAGCAGCACATGCGCGCCGGCGTCACCGTCGTCGACCCGGCCACCACGTGGGTCGACGTGGGCGTCGAGATCGGGCCCGACGCCGTCGTCCACCCCGGCACCCAGCTCCACGGCCGCACGGTCATCGGCGCCGGAGCCGAGGTCGGCCCGGCCACCACGCTGACCGACACCCGCGTCGGCGAGCGCGCCGTCGTGCGCAACGCGGTCTGCGACGACGCCGAGATCGGCCCCGAGGCCAGCGTCGGCCCCTACGCCTACCTGCGCCCCGGCACCGTGCTCAGCCGCAGGTCGAAGGCGGGCACGTTCGTCGAGATGAAGAACACCAAGGTCGGCGAGCGCTCCAAGGTGCCCCACCTCACCTACGCCGGCGACGCCACCATCGGGGAAGACGTCAACATCGGCGCCTCCACCGTCTTCGTCAACTACGACGGGGTCGACAAACACCACACCACCGTGGGCGACGGCGCGTTCGTCGGCTGCGACACCATGCTCATCGCCCCCGTGACGATCGGCGAAGGCGCCAACACCGCGGCCGGATCCGTGATCGTCAGCGACGTACCCCCAGGGGCGATGGGCGTGGCCAGGGCGCGACAGCGCAACATCGAGAAATGGGTCCTGCGCAAGCGCGCGGGCACCAAGTCGGCCGCCGCCGCCGAACGGGCGCTGGCCGAGCGAGCACAGCAGGAGAACGAACAGTGACCAGCATCAAACAGCCGGGCGAGAAGAACCTCATGCTCTTCTCCGGCCGGGCCTATCCAGAGCTGGCCGAAGAGGTCGCCGAGCACGTCGGCGTCTCACTCACCCCCACCAAACTGATCGACTTCGCCAACGGCGAGATCTACGCCCGCTACCTGGAGTCCGTCCGCGGCTGCGACGCGTTCGTGATCCAGAGCCACACCGGTCCCATCAACAAGTGGATCATGGAACAGCTCATCATGGTCGACGCGCTCAAGCGGGCCTCGGCCAAGCGCATCACCGTGGTCATGCCGTTCTTCGGCTACGCCCGCCAGGACAAGAAGGGCCGCGGCCGCGAGCCCATCACGGCCCGGCTGATGGCCGACCTGTTCAAGACCGCCGGCGCCGACCGGCTCATGTCGATCGACCTGCACACTTCGCAGATCCAGGGCTTCTTCGACGGTCCCGTCGACCACCTGTTCGCGATGCCGGTCCTGGAGAGCTACCTGAAGAACAAGCTCGACCTGGAGAACACGACCGTCGTCTCGCCCGACACCGGCCGCGTCCGCCTGTCCGAGCGCTGGGCCGACACCCTCGGCACGCCCCTGGCCTTCATCCACAAGCGCCGCGACCTCGACGTGGCCAACTCCGTGAAGGTCAGCGAGGTCGTCGGCAAGGTCAGCGGGCGCACCTGCGTGCTGATCGACGACATGATCGACACCGCCGGCACGATCTGCAAGGCCGCCGACGCCCTCTACGAGCAGGGCGCGACCAACGTCATCGTCGCCGCCACCCACGCGGTCTTCTCCGACCCCGCCGTCGACCGGCTGAAGAACTCGCGCATCTCCGAGGTCATCGTGACCAACACGCTGCCGTTGTCGGAGGCCAAGCGGTTCGACAAGCTGACGGTGCTCTCGATCGCGCCGCTCATCGCCCGCGCCGTCACCGAGGTCTTCACCGACGGCTCCGTCACGAGCCTGTTCGAGGGCGACACCTGAGCGAGTAAGCTGTACGGGTTGCGCTCGTAACGCCTTCCGCTAGGGCGGGTGAGGGGGAGCGCGCCACAATCCGATCTCTGCATCCCTAGGAGATGTCATGTCTGAAGTACGTATCGCCGCCGAGCCGCGCACGGTGTTCGGCAAGGGCGCCGCCCGCAAGATCCGTCGCGCCGACAAGGTGCCCGCCGTCCTCTACGGGCACGGTATCGACCCCAAGCACCTGACCCTGCCCGGTCACGAGGTGCTGCTGGCCCTCCGCACGCCCAACGTGCTGATCCGCCTCCAGGGTGACGGCGTCGACGAGCTGGCCCTGCCCAAGGGCGTGCAGCGCGACCCGATCAAGGGCTTCGTCGAGCACGTCGACCTGCTCCTGGTCAAGCGCGGCGAGAAGGTCACCGTCGAGATCCCGGTCACCACCACCGGCGACGTCAACTCCGAGGGCCTGCTCGACCAGCAGCTCGTCTCGGTGGCCGTCGAGGCCGAGGCCACCCACATCCCGACCGGCGTCGAGGTCGACGTCGAGGGCATGGAGGTCGGCACCGTGATCACCGCCGCGCAGCTCGACCTGCCGTCGGGCGCCACGCTGGCCGCCGACCCCGAGGCCGTGGTCCTCCACGTCATCGCCAAGCCGACCGAGGAGCCCGCCGCGGAGGCCGCCGAGGCCGCCGAGGGCGAGACCGCCGAGGCCGAGGGCGAGGGCGAGGGCGAGAGCGCCGAGGCCGCCGCCGAGTAAGCACGTACCGCGAAAACGGGGGTGGCGCGAGGCCGCCCCCGTTCCGCTGTAAGGGGAGCGCACATGGACCGCTGGCTGATCGTCGGACTGGGCAATCCGGGGCCCGAATACGCGGGTAACAGGCACAACGCGGGCTTCATGGTGCTCGACGAGCTGGCCGCGCGGGCCGGCGGGCGCTTCAAGGCGCACAAGAGCAGGTCCGAGGTGCTGGAGACGCGGGCGGCCGTGCTGGCCAAGCCGCTGACGTACATGAACCTGTCGGGCGGGCCGGTCAAGGCGCTCGCCGACTTCTACAAGATCGGCCCCGACCGGCTGATCGTCGTCCACGACGAGCTCGACGTCCCCTACGGCGCGCTGCGGGCCAAGCTCGGCGGCGGCGACAACGGCCACAACGGGCTCAAGTCCATCACCAAGGTCCTCGCCACCCGCGACTACCTGAGGGTGCGCTTCGGCATCGGCCGGCCGCCCGGCCGCATGGACCCGGCCACCTTCGTGCTCCGCGACTTCGCCACCGTCGAGCGCAAGGATCTGCCCTTCCTCGTCGACCGGGGCGCCGACGTCGTCGAGTCGCTCATGGCCCGTGGCCTGGAAGCCACCCAGAACGACTTCCACCGGACTGATCTGCACATTTCCGGCCCTCCGCGCTGATCGCCGCATAGAACCGTTCGCCGCCTGTCGCGCCGCACGCGCGGCTAGCATCGGTGACTGTCTGTTCGGGAACGGGCACACAGAGGCGTGCCACCGCCCGGAGCGACGGCGGGAGCGGAGCGGGGGAAGACGGCATTTGGCGACCGAGGCCGCCTCACGGAGTGAGGCAGGAGAGCCCGTGAAGTCCGGCGAGGCCCTCTCGTGGCGGGTCAGCCCGGTGACTCCGGCGTGGATGCGTTCCTACCGGTTCCGTGCCGTGGTGGGCGATCTGTGCGGGGCGGGCATCGGATCCGCCGCCGCCTTCTGCGGCAGGTTCGGCGGGTTCACCCCTTACGTGCTGCCGTACCTGCTGGTCAGCGTGGCGCTGCCGTGGGTGTGGATCTGCGCGGTCGCGCTCAACCGGGCCTACGAGCCCCGCATGATCGGCGTCGGCTCCGAGGAGTTCCGCCGCGTCGTGCACGCCGGCGTGGCGCTGACCGCGGCCACCGCGATCGGCTCGTACGTCACCAAGACCGACGTCGCGCGCGGCTACGTCGTGCTCGCGCTGCCCCTGGTCACGCTGCTCACGCTGGTCGCCCGCTATCTGCTGCGGCGCTCGCTCAACCGGCGCAGGGCGGCCGGGGCCTGCATGCGCCGGGTGGTCGCGGTCGGCCATCCGGCCTCGATTGCCGAGCTGGTCCACCTCTTCCGCAGGGAGCGCCATCACGGCATGGACGTCGTGGCCGCCTGTCTGCCCTACGGCGAGCCGCCCGGGGTGCTGACCGAGGTGCCCGTCGCGGGCGACTTCGGCGACGTGCCGCTGGTCGTCGACCAGGTGCGCGCCGACACCGTGGCGGTGCTGGCCTGCCCCGAGATGGACGGCGACGCGCTGCGCCGGCTGGCCTGGCGGCTGGAGCGCACCCACACCGAGCTGGTGGTAGCCCCCGCCCTGATGGACGTCGCCGGCCCGCGCACGATGATCCGGCCGGCCGCCGGGCTGCCGCTGCTGCACGTCGAGCACCCCGAGCTGACCGGCGCCCGGCAACTGGTCAAGAACGTCTTCGACCGCGTCGTCGCCGCCGCGCTGTTGGTGCTGCTGTCGCCGCTGCTGGCGGCCCTGGCCATGGCCGTGCGCGGCACGAGCCCGGGGCCCGCGCTGTTCCGCCAGACCCGCATCGGCAAGGATGGCAGGCCGTTCACGATCCTGAAGTTCCGTACCATGCGGCGCGGCTCGGAGCAGCAGAAGATCACTCTCGTCAGCGACCACGACGGCGTGCTGTTCAAGATCCGCAACGATCCGCGCGTCACGCCGCTCGGCACGCTGATGCGCCGCCACTCCCTCGACGAGCTGCCCCAGCTCATCAACGTGCTGCTCGGACACATGTCGCTCGTCGGCCCCCGCCCGCCCCTTCCGGAGGAGGTGGCGCGCTACGGTGACGACGTGCGCAGACGGCTTCTGGTGCGTCCGGGGCTGACCGGGCTGTGGCAAGTGAGCGGGCGATCTGACCTATCGTGGGAGGAATCCGTCCGTCTCGACCTGCGTTACGTGGAGAACTGGTCCCTCACGCTGGACCTGCAGATCCTGTGGAAGACTTGGTCGGCCGTCGCCCGCGGGCAAGGAGCATATTGATGACGATTCGCGACGACCACGCCGTGGCCGGCGACCTGGCGACGGAGGCGGGCGAGAGGCTGCTGCAGGTTCGCGAGCGCACCGGGTTCGGCGACTCCGCGGCGCTGCGCGCGGAGGGCGACCGGGCCGCGCACGTGTTCCTCATGGAGGCGCTGGCACGGTTGCGTCCCAGTGACAGTGTCCTGTCCGAGGAGGCCACCCGCGAGGAGCGGCTCGACCCGCGCCGGCTGGGCGCCGAGCGCGTGTGGATCGTCGATCCCCTCGACGGCACGCGCGAGTTCGCCGAGGAGGGCCGGGCCGACTGGGCGGTGCACGTCGCGCTGTGGGAGCGCGGCAAGCTGACCGCGGGCGCCGTGGCGCTGCCCGCCCAGGGCCGTACGCTGACCACCGCCGAGCCGCCCGCCCTGCCGGCCTTCGAGAAGGGCCGCTTCCGCATCGCGGTGAGCCGCACCCGTCCGCCGGAGTTCGTCCAGAAGCTGGCCTATCTGCTGGGCGCCGACCTGGTGCCGATCGGCTCGGCGGGGGCGAAGATCTCCGCGGTGCTCACCGGCGAGGTCGAGGCGTACGTGCACGCCGGCGGCCAGTACGAGTGGGACTCCGCGGCCCCCGTCGCCGTCGCGCAGGCGGCCGGGGCGTTCGCCAGCCGCGTCGACGGCTCGGAGCTGACCTACAACCAAGCCGACCCGTCACTACCGGATATCCTGGTTTCCCTACCGGAGCTGGCGACATCCCTGCTCGCCGGAATTCGGGACCTGCATCGCTAACCGCCGGAGGAAGCGCCCATGCTCCAGCGCGACTACACGACGTCGCAGCTCGACGTACTCGAAGCCGAGGCCATTCACATCATGCGCGAGGTGGCGGCGGAGTTCGAGCGGCCGTGTCTGCTCTTCTCCGGCGGCAAGGACTCGATCGTCATGCTCCGCATCGCGGAGAAGGCGTTCTGGCCCGCGGCCATCCCGTTCCCGCTGATGCACGTCGACACCGGGCACAACTTCGACGAGGTCATCGAGTTCCGCGACCGCCGTTCCGACGAGCTGGGCGCACGCCTGATCGTGGCCAGCGTGCAGGAGTCGATCGACAGCGGCCGGGTGGTCGAGGAGACCGGCCGGCGCGCCTCGCGCAACCGCCTGCAGACCACCACGCTGCTCGACGCGATCGAGGAGCACGAGTTCGACGCCGTCTTCGGCGGCGCCAGGCGTGACGAGGAGAAGGCCCGCGCCAAGGAGCGCGTGTTCTCCTTCCGCGACGACTTCGGCCAGTGGGACCCGAAGAACCAGCGCCCCGAGCTGTGGAACCTGTACAACTCCCGCATCCGCAAGGGCGAGCACATCCGGGTCTTCCCGCTGTCCAACTGGACCGAGCTCGACATCTGGGACTACATCCGGCGTGAGGGCATCGAGATCCCCTCGATCTACTTCTCGCACACCCGCAAGGTGTTCGAGCGCGACGGCATGTTGCTGCCCGACTCCGACGTCGTGTCCCGCGGCGACGACGAGCCGCTGTTCGAGGCCGTCGTGCGCTACCGCACGGTCGGCGACATGACCTGCACCGGCGCCGTGCAGTCCACGGCCGCCACGGTCGAGGAGATCATCGAGGAGATCGCGGCCACCCGGATCACCGAGCGGGGGGCCACCAGGGCCGACGACCGCTCGTCCGAGGCCGCCATGGAGGACCGCAAGCGAGAGGGCTACTTCTGATGGACATTCTCCGCTTTGCCACCGCGGGAAGCGTCGACGACGGCAAGTCCACCCTCATCGGACGGTTGCTCTTCGACTCCAAGGCCATCTTCGAGGACCAGCTCGAAGCGGTCGAGCGCACCTCCCGCGACCGCGGCACCGAGTACACCGACCTGTCGCTGCTGACCGACGGCCTGCGGGCCGAGCGCGAGCAGGGCATCACGATCGACGTGGCCTACCGCTACTTCGCCACGCCCAAGCGCAAGTTCATCATCGCCGACACGCCCGGCCACATCCAGTACACCAGGAACATGGTCACCGGCGCCTCCACGGCCGACCTGGCGATCATCCTCATCGACGCCCGCAAGGGCGTGCTGGAGCAGTCGCGCCGGCACGCGTTCCTGACCTCGCTGCTGCGCGTGCCGCACCTGGTGCTGGCCGTGAACAAGATGGACCTGGTCGACTACTCGCAGGAGCGGTTCGAGGAGATCCGGGAGGAGTTCACCTCCTTCGCCTCCAAGCTCAACGTGAGCGACCTGACGTTCATCCCGATCTCCGCGCTCAACGGCGACAACGTCGTCTCGCGTTCGGAGAACATGCCCTGGTACCTCGGCACGTCGCTGCTCCACCACCTGGAGAACGTGCACATCGCCTCCGACCGCAACCTGGTCGACGTGCGCTTCCCCGTCCAGTACGTGATCCGTCCGCAGAAGGCCACCGACCACGCCTTCCACGACTACCGCGGCTACGCGGGCCAGGTCGCGGGCGGGGTCCTCAAGCCGGGCGACGAGGTGACCCACCTGCCGTCCGGGCTGAGCACGCGGATCGCCTCGATCGACACGTTCGACGGGCCGGTGGAGGAGGCGTTCCCGCCCATGTCGGTCACGCTGCGCTTCGAGGACGACCTCGACATCTCGCGCGGCGACATGATCGCCAGGCCCAACAACCAGCCGCACGCGGCCCAGGAGCTGGAGGCCATGGTCTGCTGGATGGCCGACGGCCTCAAGCTGACCCCGCGCACCAAGCTGACGATCAAGCACACCACCCGCACGGCGCGGGCGCTGGTGCGCGACCTGCACTACCGGCTCGACGTCAACACGTTGCACCGGGACGAGGCGGCCACCGCCCTCGGCCTGAACGAGATCGGCCGGGTCTCGCTGCGGGTCACCCAGCCGCTGTTCGTCGACGACTACGCCCGCAACCGGCTGACCGGCGGCTTCATCCTCGTGGACGAGGCCACCAACGGCACGGTCGGCGCAGGCATGATCATCGACGCCAGCTGAGCGTCCCAGAACGGCCCGGCGAGACCACGCCGGGCCGTTCGCCGTTTCGGTAGATCTTTGCGGGGTTTCCTGACCATCTGATTACCCTCCGCGCTAGGGTCGTCGCGTTCCGTATTGGCGACGTGTGAAGGCCCTCCCCCTGTGACCGACCGCGCATCCGCCACCCGAGTGATCTTCCTCGGTGGCCTCGGCCGTAGTGGCACCACTCTGCTGGAGCGGCTGCTCGCCGAGCTGCCCGGCGTCGTGGCGCTCGGCGAGGTGGTCCACCTGTGGTCGAGGGGCGTGCTGGCCGGAGAGCCGTGCGGCTGCGGCGCCGCCTTCGCCGCCTGCGACTTCTGGCGGCAGGTGGGCCGGGCGGCGTTCGGCGGATGGCGGCCGTCGGTGGCCGAGCGGGTGCTCGCGTTGCGGCAGCGGGTCGATCGCACCCACCGGATGGGGCGCATCGCGCACCCCGACCTGGCCGAGTACGCGCGGGCGTACCGGAGGGTCTACGAGGCGACCGGCGCGCCCGTCGTGATCGACTCCAGCAAGCACGCCTCCCTCGCCCACTGCCTGGTCGCGGCCGGCATGGACGTCCGCGTCGTGCACGTCGTCCGGGATCCGCGGGCGGTGGCCCACTCCTGGCGCAGGACCGTCGAGCGGCCCGAGGACGGGCGTCCCATGACCCGCTGGGGGCCGCTGCGCACGTCCCTCCACTGGACGGCCCAGAACGCCGGTCTTGAGCTCCTCGCCCGCCAGGGGGCCCGCGTGACCCGGGTGCGCTACGAGGACCTGGTCGCCGACCCGGAGCCCACGCTGACCGCGCTGGCCGGCTTCCTCGGGCTCGACGTGCCCGGCCTGCCGTTCCTGGAGGGCACGACGGCGCGGCTCGGGCCCGCGCACACCGCGTCCGGCAATCCGATGCGGTTCCAGGTCGGGGGGATCCGGCTGCGGTGCGACGACTCGTGGCGTGCGGGGCTGCCCGTCCGCGACCGGCGGCTGGTCACCGCGCTCACCTGGCCCCTCCGCGTCCGGTACGGCTACCGGGAGGTCGCCGCGTGAGCGCGCCGCCGTCCGTGGGGGTGGTGATCCCGACCCGCGGCGACCGGCCCGAGCTGCTGCGCGAGGCCGTGGCGGCGGTGCTGGCCCAGGACTATCCGGGGCGGCTGGCCGTGGTCGTGGTCGACGACGGCGGACGCGGGCGCCCGGGGGCGGAGCTGGGCGTGCCCGTCCTGGCCAACCGGCGTGCCCCTGGGCTGCCGGGGGCGCGCAACACCGGCATCGCGGCCCTCGACACCGATCTCGTCGCCTTCTGCGACGACGACGACCTGTGGCTGCCGGGCAAGCTCGCCGCCCAGGCGCGGGCGCTGGTCGTGACCGGGGGCGAGTTCGCGAGCTGCGCCATCGAGGTCGAACACGGGGGGCGCCGGGTGGCCAGGCTCGCGGGCGCCGACACGGTGACCGCGGCCGACCTCCTGCGGTCGCGCATGGTGATGGTGCACTCCTCGACGTTCCTGTTCCGGCGCGGGGCCCTGTGGGCCGACGAGAGCGCCCCCGGGGGCCAGAACGAGGACTGGGACCTCGCCCTGCGCGCGGCCCGGCGGCGGCCGATCACGCACGTCGACCGGCCGCTCGTCCGGGTGCGGTGGGGTGGTTCGTCCTACTACGCGGCCCGCTGGGCGGACCGGATCGCCGGGCTCGACTGGATGCTCGACCGCCATCCCGAGCTGGCGGCCGACCGGCGCGGCGCGGCGCGGGTCTACGGCCAGCTCGCCTTCGCGTACGCGGCGCTCGGGCGGCGGCGCGCGGCGGTGCGGTGGGCGGTGCGCGCGTTCGGGGCGCGGCCGGGTGAGCCGCGGGCGCCGATCGCGCTGGCCGTCGCGGCGGGGATCGTCCCGGCCGCGACCGTGCTCGGGCTGCTGCACGGACGGGGGCACGGCATATGACCCCGCCCAGGACCCGCGTCCCCGCCGTCCCCGGGCAGCGCCCGTCCACCCCGAACCCCGCTTCCGACTTCCCGCCCGCCCGCGGCCATGCCGCCGAGGCCGCGTCCGCCCGGACCTCCGCGCCGGGGGCCGGGCATGCCGCCGAGTCCGCGCGGGTCCGCGCGGCCGGGTCGCCCGTGGTCGGCCGGGGCCGTGGCGCCGAGCCTGGGGTTGCCCGCACCCTCCCGTCCGAGCGCCCGGCGGGTCTCGGGCCCGCCGAGGCCGGGCGTCGAGGACGTGCCGGGGAGCGCGTGCGGGTCGGTGGCGTCGGGCTGGACGTCGTCACCGAGGCCGACGTGGTGCGCTGGGTGGCGGCCGAGGCCGCGGCCGGACGGGGCGGCCGCATCGTGACGCCCAACGTCGACATCTGCCGGGCCGTCGCCCGCGACCCCGCCCTCCAGGAGCTCGTGGGCTCGGCCGAGATCGTGGTGGCCGACGGCATGCCGCTGGTGTGGGCGGCCAGGCTGCTCGGCACCCCGCTGCCCGAACGGGTCACCGGCGCCGACCTGATCTGGTCGCTCAGCGAGGTGGCCGCGGCCCGCAACTGGCCGGTCTACCTGCTCGGCGGGCCGCCGGGGGTGGCCGAGCTGGCCGCCGACGAGCTCAGAAGCTGCCGTCCCGGGCTGAAGGTGGCGGGGGTGCACGCGCCGCCGTACCACTTCGACGACACGGCGGAGGGGAGGCAGCGGGTGCGGCGCCGGGTGGTGGCGGCGCGGCCCCGCCTGGTGTTCGTCGGGCTGGGCTTCCCCCGGCAGGATCTGCTCATCGCCGAGCTGCGCGAGGAGCTGCCGCAGGCGTGGTTCGTGGGCTGCGGGGCGGCCATCGCCTTCGCCGCCGGCACGGTCCAGCGGGCGCCGCGCTGGATGCGGCGGGCCGGGCTGGAGTGGGCGTTCCGGCTGATGAGCGAGCCCGGCCGGCTGGCGCGGCGCTACCTCGTGGACGACCTCCCCTTCGCGGTACGCCTGCTCGCCGGCTGCCTGCTGACCAGGCTCAGGCGGTGAGGGCCCGGACCCGGGCCGCCTCCGCCGGGGTGAGCCCCCGGGCCGCCGTGGCGAGGGCGTGACGGGAGTCCATCGGACGGAAGGCCGTACGGGACAACCCCGACCACGCGAACGCCGCCGACCGGCGGGACGGCGTGGTGCAGGCCCGGACGATCCGGCGTTCGGCGGACGGTGACCACGGCAGCCCCGCGTGGGCGTAGAGACCCCGGAAACCGGCGACCGGATCCTCGGCCAGCGATTCGTACGAGGCGACCAGGACGCCGGGCGTGGCGGCCAGCACCGACCGCGCGGCCCGCCACAGAGCGGCGGTCGTGGCCAGGTCGTCGGCGGAGCCGAGCAGCCGATGCAGGCCCAGCAGCCCGGGATGGTCACGGACGAGCAGCGGCTGGCCGAGCAGGTCGCCGACGTCGAACCGCCACCCGAGACGACGCCAGCTCGCCACGAACGACACCGGATCGCGGACGAGGACGATGACCGCGCACCCCAGCCGCCGGGCGAACCAGCCCGCCGACAACACCGCGAACGGGTCGTCGAGCAGCGCCCGCCGCCCGGCCAGGCGGCCGAACGCGAACGCGGTGCCGTATCGCGCCAGCCGGGCCAGGTCGTAGGGGGAGCGGTTGGCGCGCAGCTCGGCGAGCCAGTGGTAGCGCAGCGCGACCGTGTCGCGGAAGGCGGGCAGGAAGTCGGCGGCGTTGTCGTCGCAGATGTACTGGAACCGGTGGGCGACCTCGGCCCGCAGCACGCCGGGGCAGCGGCCGGGCGGGTGCTGCGGGTTGAGCGGCTCGTTGACGTAGACCAGGCCGCCGCCGGCGGTGAGCATCTTGCCGGCCCAGCTCGTGCCGCTCCTCGGCAGGCCGGTGACCAGGACGGGCGCGGTCACGCGGCCGCCGCCCAGGTGCGCGGGCGCAGGGCGGGCAGGGTGTGGCGGCCGAACGGGCGCAGGCCGTAGCGGTGGTGGAGCTGCCACAGCGGCAGCAGGTTCTTCACGATCACCCCGCCCGACCAGCCGACGACCGCGCCGAACGCCCCTTGGGAGGGGATCAGGGCCAGGTCGAGCGCGACCGTGCAGGCGACCGCGGCCAGCAGGTTGAGCAGGCTGGCCAGGGTGTGGCCGGCGGCGGTCAGGACGACGTCGACCATGCCGCAGGCGGAGGCCACCAGCATGGTCCCGGCCAGGACGAGGGCGATGGGGGCGGCGGCGCCGTACGCGGGGCCGAAGACGCGCAGCAGCCATGGCGCGAGGACGGCGTAGCCCAGCCACACCGGCCAGGTCAGCAGCACCAGCCAGATCGTGGTGGCCTGGTACAGCTCGCGCGCCCGCCCAAGCTCCCCGTCGGCGAGCGCCCGGACCAGCCGCTCCTGCACGGCCTGCGCCAGCCCCTGGTTGGCAAGCTGCCCGACGACCCGGAACCGGGTGGCGGCCGTGTAGACCGCGGCCTGGGCCGGCCCGCCGAGCAGGGCGACGACCACGATGTCCAGCCGCTGGAACACCGCCTGGATGGCGCCCGCGGCGGACCGGGGCGCGGTGTACCGCCACAGGTCACGCCCGGTCCCCGGCAGGTACGGCGTGCGCGGCGCCCGTCCGCGCAGGTCGGCGAGGGCCAGGACGAGCAGCGGCAGGAAGGGCAGCGCCCAGGCCGCCGGCAGCCACTGCGGCGCGTGCGCGAGCGCCGCCCAGGTGACGAGCACGAGCTGCGCGGCGGGCAGCAGCACGCCGTCCAGCAGCACGGTGGGCCGCATCGAGCCGAACCCGCGGGTGGCGGCCAGCGCGATGTCGCCGAGCACGATGACCGGCAGGGCCCAGGCCAGCAGCCCGATGCGCGGCTCCAGCAGCACCCCGGCCGCGCAGGCGGCCAGCGCGCACGGCACCATGGCCGCCCGGAAATAGCCGGAGATACCGCGATAGCCGTACGTCCTGGCCCGCGCGATGAAGTACACCAGGCCGTTGCCGGCGTCCAGTTTGGCGATGCCGGCCGCCATCAGGGCCAGGGCCGTCACGCTGAAGAACGCCCCCGCCTGCGCCGGGCTGAACGCCCTGGTCACCACCACGGCCACCAGGAACTGCGCCAGCGCGCTCACCCCGGCCCCGGTCAGCCCGGCGATCCCGCGCCGGACCATCACCGGCGCCACGACGGCTCACCGCCCAGCCAGCGCGTCAGCCGCGCGTCGTAGGGCTCGAAATGGTCCCTGAGCGCCTGTTCCAGCACCCGGGGCACGGGCCGCGGCAGCGGCCGGCCGTTGTGCCGCTCGAACGTCGGATAGCCCAGGTGCGGCACCGTCAGGAACTCCAGCACGCGGTCGTAGGCGGTCTCCGGCTCGGCGAAGAACCGGTGGCTGTCGAGCACCAGGATCCGGTCGCGGCCGAAGAGCGGTTCGAGGCGGTCGAGCTGGTCGGCGTACCGGCCGCGGGCCAGGTAGGCGTGGTGGCGGTGGGCGTGGTGCTCGGCGAACGGCGACACGCGCAGGCTCTCCTCGGCCCCCGTCAGCCGCTCGGCCTCCAGCTCAAGGGCGGATTCGAGGTGCGACTCGGACTCGAAGCCCCTGGCCAGCTCGTGGGCGTGCGCCGAGCAGGCCCGCTCGACCGGGTCGCGGACCAGGACGATCAGCTTGACCCCGGGCAGGTCGGCGGCGATCCGCTCACCGGCCAGCGGATGGAACAGGTAGTAGGGGGACGACTCGAACGCCTGGGTGCGGCCGCCGTACCGGTGGGCCAGCAGCGCCGCGCCCGCGCGCAGCGGGAAGTGCGCCTGGTACCAGGCCATCGGCCGGTGGTAGCCGACGTCGAAGTAGTGGACCCCCTTGTGCAGGACGGGCTTGAGCAGCAGCGGGTGCTGGGCCAGCGCCCGGTAGAGCGAGGTCGTGCCGCACCGCTGCGCCCCCACGATCAGGAACGACGGCAGCACCCGCGCGCCCGACGTGAACCGGCCCGCCAGGCGCGAGAAGGACAGCACCGGCCGCTTCATCGTCCTCATGGCAGCAGCTCCTCGTGGTCGACGGCCGGGTTGAGCCAGGTCTCGGGCGGGCCGAGCGGGCAGTGGCCGTCGGCGGCGTGCCGGTCGGCCAGCACGATGAGGTAGCGCAGCGCCGTCCGCCTGGCCTCGGCCGACGACAGGCCGAGCGGGGCCAGCTCGCGGGGCGCCCTGGCCACGCAGGCGCGGGCCGCCGTGGGCGGGTCCATCCTGCGCAGCGCCCGCTGGAAGAGATGGTGCGCGGCGTCGAGGCCGTAGGGGACGCCGGTCCCGTACCGCTCCCAGTCCCAGACGAGCAGCCGGCCGTCGGCGGAGGGGCAGATGTTCCACGGGGACAGGTCGCCGTGCCAGGCCGGGACCGGACCGCCGGTGGCGGCGATCTCCATGATCGCGGCGTGCAGCAGGGCCGGGGGCACCCGGCGGCGCCGTACGGGCAGCGGCGAGAGCGCCAGCACCGGCAGGCCGCGCCACTCGCCGTGGTGCAGCACGTCGGGCACGACCACGGTCTTCAGCGGCGCAGCGGCCAGCCCGCGCAGCGCGGCCGCCTCGCGGCCGACCAGCTCGCGGGCGAGCGGGCTGTCGCCGACCTTCACGTACGCCAGCAGCCGCCCTCCGGTACGGGCCTCCAGGACGGGCTTGCGGTTGGGCCGCAACGCCGGACGCACGTGGAGCACGACTTCCACGGGCGCGTCGAAGACCTCGCCCAGATAGGCCGCGACGGACCCCTCCAGCGGCACGGTGACCGCGCCCCCCACGTGCCACCAGCGCCGCGGGGCCAGCCGGCGGGGCAGCACCCGGTGCGGCAGCACCGAGTACGGCCGCGGCGACCCGGTGCCGGGGAACAGCAGGCGCACGGTCTCGCGGAGGTATCCGAGCCGCGCGGAGGCGTCCTTCATGCGTTTCTCCACAGCAGGGCGAACGAGATGAGATAGAGGCTCAGCGGCGTCACCAGGCCGTCGTAGACGAACATGTAGAGCAGCACGAGACCCATCACCAGCACCCCGGCCAGCCCGATCGGGGATCGGTCGGCCCAGTGGCGGCGGATGGCGCCGAGGAAGAACGCCACGTAGAGGGCGGCCCCGGTGAAGCCCTGGGTGATCAGCAGCAGCCAGAGCTGCCCGTCGCTGCCGAGCGGGGGGTGACCGCAGGCCGCGCACCACTGGGTCTTGCCCGTGGTGATCGAGCGGTGGTTGCCGAGCGAGTTGCGGGTGTTGCCGTAGCCGATGACCGGCGAGTGGCGGGCCGCGGCGACCGTGGCGGTCATCGTGAAGGCCCTGACGTCGTTGGAGTGCGGTTTGTCCAGCCGCTGGGCGAACACCGAGGCCAGCGGGCTGAGCGCGAACACCACCAGCCCGGCGGCCACCGCCCCGCACAGCACGACCCTGGTCCGGCCCGCCACCCGCACGATCAGGTACGCCACGGCCAGCCCGAGCCCGATCCACAGGCCGCGGTTGAGCGAGTACACGACCGGGACCGCGGCCAGGGCGATCACCAGCACCGCCAGCACCCGGCGCCGGCGCCCGCCGTAGGTCCACCAGCCGACGACGAACCAGATCAGCAGCACCGACGCGTTGCTGCCCCACGCGTTGGCCCACTCGAAGGGCGCCTCCGGCCTGGGGGAGGAGTAGCCGAGCACCTTCTGGGTCTGGGCGGCCGTGGGATGGATGAGGTTCTGGACGAAGGAGTTCTCGCTGATCCAGCCCGGCAGCAGCAGCTCGACCGGCGAGGTGAAGGCGAAGTGCGGGACCAGGACGCCGAGCAGGCCGCCGGCGACCGTCGTCAGGAACAGCACGCCGAGCCAGCGCACCAGGCGCAGCTGCGGCAGCTCGCGCTCGGTCAGATTGCCCAGGTAGAGCACCATGACCAGGACGGACACGTACAGGGCCAGGCGCATGGCCCAGCCGATCAGGCGGCCGGCGCTGAACCCGCCGTACGTGCCGGGCGGCAGCTCGTCCAGCATCATCGCGCTCAGCAGGTAGCCGGCCAGCAGCAGCAGCCACAGGCCGAACCCGTGGGGGACCCGGACCGGCCGGCGCCGCCACAGGATCACCGCCATCGGCACGGCCAGGACGATCACCGACAGGCCGCCGAACCCCAGCGCCCACCAGATCGGGTAGCCGAGCAGGAGCGCCGCGATCGGCCAGGCTGGTCCTGTCACGGCTGCTTGCGCTGCCGGTGGTGGAACGACTGCATGGGCGTGGTCTCGGCAGCCAGGCTCACCTCCAGCTCGCCGGTGGCGACGAGCTTGCCGAGCGAGGTGTGGGTGCGCGGCTCCAGCAGCGGGACGAACTCCGGCACCGCGTCGGTCGCCGTCACCACGCCGACGACCGGCACGTCGTGCCGCTCCAGATGGCGGGCGGCCGCCGTCACCTCCGGCGAGGTGACCCGGCCCAGCCCGACCAGCAGCAGCGCCGCGTCGGCCCGCGCCAGGTCGCGGACGTCGGAGCCGTCGAGCACCGACAGCGGCGCGCTGATGGCCAGCGGCTCGGCCAGCGAGGAGGCGTAGAGGTCGGCGGGCAGCGACCGGACCAGCAGCCGCTGGCCGGGGCAGGCCGCGACCACGGCGCAGGCCAGTTCGTGCAGCACGCCGTGCTCGCGGGAGGCGGACAGGTCGGTCAGCACGGGCAGCCCGGTCAGCCGCTCGACGTCGGCGGCCGTGCGCAGCCGGGTGTCGAGCCGGTCGCGGGCGTAGGCCGCCGCCGCGCCGAGCAGCAGGCCGGCCATCAGGCCGGTGCCGAGGTAGAGCGGCAGGCTGGGGGAGCTCGGCCGGGTCGGCGGCAGCGCCTCGCTGATGACCGAGCCGGGGGTCACCGCGATCGTGCGCAGCGCGTCGTACTTGAGCGTCAGGCTGGCGGCCTGCCGGTTGAGCACGCTCTGGCGCTGGGTGGCGATGGCGTGCTCGGCGCCGCCCTTGGGCAGGCGGCCGACCTCTTTGATGGCCGCGTCGAGGCCGGTGTTGACCTGCTTGAGCTTGGCCAGCACCGCCTGCTGCCGCTCGGCCATCGCGGCCTGCGCGCTCTCGCGCCTGTTGGCCAGGTAGGCGTCGGCGTAGGCCCGCGACTGCGCGGCGGCGGCCACGGGATCGGCGTCGGTCACCGAGACCCACAACACGGCCGAGTTGGGCGGGACGGAGACCTCGACCGGCTGCGGCGCGGTGATCCGCAGGGCCTGGGCGACCCGCGCCGAGACGACCGCCGACTGGGCGATCTGGGCCTCGGTGTCGAGGTTGAGCGGCTCGCGCTGCCGGTTGCTCACCTGGTTGCCCTGGTCTTGACCGTCGACGGGCGTGACCAGGACCTGGGTGATCGCGGTGTAGGCCGGCGGGGTGGCCCGCAGCAGGGCGAGCCCGGCGGTGCCGCCGACCACGACGCAACCGACGAGCAACAGCCACCGCCTGCGCAGCAGGGAGAGGTGCTCGTCCAGGTCGGCGCCCGGACGGCGCGCCTGGAAGTCCGGCGACGGGCTCATGGGGACGGTCTCCTGGAGGGGATGCGCGCTGTCGCGGATGGGCAACGCTGCGTCACTCGGCGCAGTGTGCGCCCACTATAGGCCGGACGGATATTACCCAAGTCGAATACTGAAGATTTTTTCCGGTACGGCCGCGAAGATGCCCCTTTTTGAATGGATATTTCCACAAAATGCGGGTGCCAGGTCGCGGGTGGTGAGCTGGGCAGACGAGCACACTGGCTGAAGTTCGAGGAATGGCATGGCAAGGTTCAGGTTTGATAGGCGGGGGTCCGTCGACAAGGGGGTTGGAAGGCGTTGCAGCTTCGGGGCTTTTCTCATTTCGCGTCTTTCGCGATGAAGTGTCACTTCGCGTCTTTCGCGACGAAAACCGCAATCACCTGCGCGGTGCTCGCCCTCCTGGCCGCCTGCTCGACGGCCGAGGGCACGCCCGCCCGGGTCGACACCAGCACGGCCGAGCTGGCCGGCGCGCCCTCCTGCGCGGTCACCGCCAGGCTCATCCCCTCCTGCGGCGCCTGGTGGGGCGTGGCGCCCGAGGTCTTCACCGGCGCTCCGGTGGCCGAGGCGCTGCGCGGGGCCGAGTCGCGCATGGGCGCCGGCGCCGACGTGCTGCACGTCTACCATCGCGGCAGCGAGCTGTTCCCCACCCCGCAGGAGATCGGCCTGGCCCGCGACCCGGGCCGGCCCCGGCTGCTCATGATCAACTGGAAGCCGTCGCTCGACCGCACCTGGGCCGACATCGCCGACGGCGCCCTCGACCGGCGGATCGACCGCCTGGCCGACCACCTCAGGCGCACCTTCCCCGAACGGTTCTTCCTCACCCTCCACCACGAGCCGGAGAACGACGTCGACGCCCGCTCGGGGTCGGGCATGCAGGCCAGCGACTACGCGGCGATGTTCCGGCACGTCGTGCTCAGGCTGCGCGAGCGCGGGGTGAAGAACGCCGTGACCGTCATGACGTACATGGGCGCGCCCAACTGGGCGGCCAAGCCCTGGTTCGAGGATCTCTACCCCGGTGACGACGTGGTCGACTGGGTGGCCATGGACCCGTACGCCGACGATCGGGTGCGCGACTTCGACGGGCTGGTGAACAAGACCCGCAAGGAGTACGGGCGCTGGCCGGGGTTCTACCGGTGGATGCAGGCCCGCTTCCCCGGCAAGCCGGTCATGGTGGCCGAGTGGGGGGTCTTCGAGCGGCCCGCCGACCGGGCCTTCAAACGGCGCTTCTTCGAGTCGGTGCTGAGACAGATCAAGCGGTATCCGCAGATCAAGGCGTTGCTGTACTTCGACTCGCCGCAGGCGCCGCGCGGCAACACGAGCTTCGACTCCGATCCGGGCGCGGCCCGCGCCTTCACCCAGCTCGCCCGCGACCGCTACTTCCGCTCGACCCGCGTGCCCCGGCCCTAGAAGTGTTCACGGCCTCACTGCGTGAGGCGGCTCGGTCGCCTGATGCCGTCGCCTTCCCCGCTCTGGTCGCTGCGCTCCCGCCGCTCCTCCAGGCGACGGCACTCCCTCGCGTGTCTGCTTGCCTCACTGCGTGAGGCGGCTCGGTCGCCTGATGCCGTCGCCTTCCCCCGCTCTGGTCGCTGCGCTCCCGCCGCTCCTCCAGGCGACGGCACTCCCTCGCACCCTCCAGCCGGCGACGGTGACGGCCGAGGCGAGGGCGAGGAGGGCGACGGTGAGGGTGTTGTTCACGTCCAGGAGTTTGAGGGCCGAGGCGAGCAGGACGATCGCCAGCAGGGCTCTGATCAGCCCGCCCGGGGCGCGGGAGGAGATCCGCGCGCCGAGGTAGACGCCGGGGATCGAGCCGATCAGCAGCGAGAGCGTGAGCTCCAGCTTGAAGTCGCCGAACATCAGGTGGCCGAGCGCGGCCGACGCGACAAGGGGCACGGCCTGCACCAGGTCGGTGCCGACGAGCTGGTTGGCCTTGAGCGCCGGATAGAGCACGAGCAGGGCCACGATGATCAGGGAACCCGATCCCACGGAGGAGACGCCGACCACGAGCCCGCCTACCGTACCGACCAGTAGGGTCGGAATTGGGCGCACGACGATCTCATGGGCGTTCGACGAGCCGCCCCGCGCGCCGAGCCAGCCCTTGACCGCCATGCCCACGACGGCCAGCAGCAGCGCCACGCCCAGCGCGTACTTGACCGCGTCCGTCACGGCGAACGCGCGGGCCAGGAACACCCCGCAGAACGCCGCCGGCACCGACCCGGCGCACAACCAGCCGACCAGCCGCAGGTTGACCGTGCCCCGCCGCAGGTGGACGACGCTGCCGACCGGCTTCATGACGGCCGAGGCGACCAGGTCGCTGGAGACCGCGGCCAGCGGCGGCACGTTGAAGAACAACATCATCATCGGGGTCATCAGGGCCCCGCCGCCCATGCCGGTCAGGCCGACCACGATCGCGACGACGAAGGACCCGGCGACCAGTGCGAAGTCGATCAACGTACCCACCCTCCGGACTGCAGCGCCCCCAGGACCTGGGAGACGGCCGCCTCGATCGAGATGTGCGTGGTGTCGATCACCAGGTCGGCGTCGTCCGGCTCCTCGTAGGGGTCGGAGACGCCGGTGAACTCGGGGATCAGGCCGGCGCGGGCCTTGGCGTACAGGCCCTTGCGGTCGCGCCGCTCGCACTCCGCCAGCGGCGTGGCGACGTGCACGAGCAGGAAGTCGGCCCCGACGGACTCGACCGTCTCGCGCACCTCCTCGCGGGTGGCGGCGTAGGGGGCGATGGGGGCGCAGATCGCCAGGCCGCCGTGGCGGGCGGCCTCGGCCGCGACGAAGCCGATGCGCCGGATGTTCAGGTCGCGGTCGGCCTTGGAGAAGGTCAGGCCCTTGGACAGCAGGTGGCGCACGACGTCGCCGTCGAGGTAGGTGACGGTGCGGGTGCCGAGCTCCAGCAGGGCGTCGCGCAGGCCGCGGGCGATGGTGGACTTGCCCGAGCCGGACAGGCCGGTGAAGAAGACGACCAGGCCGCGGCGGTGGGGCGGGCCGGGGAGCGTGACGGGCTCGGGGCCCGCGTAGTGCTCGGTGGCGCCGTAGGCGGTGGCGACGTGCTCGCGCAGTTCGAGGTCGATCTCCGGCTCCGCGCGCGGCGCCAGGGGGACCGGGACCACGAGGGTGCCCTCCGGCAGCTGCGTCTTGGCGCGCAGCGCGGCGCGGACGACGCCGGGGCCCGCCTCGCCGTACGAGAGGGGGAGCAGCACGATCACCGCGTCGAGCTCTTTCGCGGTGGCGACGATCTCGGTGAGGTCGTCGAGCGGCCCGCGCATCGTGACGGCCAGTGCGGGCCGGTCGCCGAGCTCGGCCCTGACCTCGGCGGGCGTGCGGCGCAGCCGGGCGAAGGGGCCGTGCTCGGGCGCGCCGAGGGCCTTGAGCGGACCCGAGGTCAGGCCGTCGGCCTCGCGCGCGGTCACGGTGAGCACGGCCAGCGGCAGGCCCTCGGGGTCGAGCAGCCGCACCTCGTCTCCCGGCGAGACCTCGGCGGGCAGGTGGAGGGTGACCGGCGCGGGCCAGGGGGTGCCGTCGGCGAGCGTGCCGCGCTCGTGCACGGCGTGCACGTCGTCGTGGCCCAGGAAGCCGGTCAGCGGCTCGAACGCCCCGGACAGCAGCAGCTCAAGGTCGGCCAGCTCGTGCGCGTCCGGGGTCCACTCCACGGTTCCGACATCCCAACTATTCCGATTGAATTGGTAGGAAAGGAGTCTAGTCGCTCGGACCGTCCTGTCGCTAGAGCAGCCGGGCGAAGTGATGCTGGGGCTTCCTGATCACCATCGTGATCTCGTCGTGGGAGGCGGGGTAACGCCCGCCGCTCAGCCGGTCGACCAGCGCGACGGCGGCGGAGCCGAGCCGGCCGGCGCGGGCCGGGCCGCTGACCCGGCGCTCGTCGTCGGTGATCATCAGGCCGCGGCTGAGACAGAACGCGTGCATGCCGTCGCTGGAGGCCAGCGGCTCGTAGACGACGGGCAGCGGGCCCGGCGTGCCGGGCGTGACCAGCGTGCGCCACAACGCCCGGCGCAGCCACGACGGCGTGAGACGGTCGAGCAGCCCGTAGGCCGACTTCCTGTCGCGCATCCGCAGCAGCACCAGGCCGCCCGGTCGCAGCGACTGGAGCAGGCGGTCGAACACCAGCTCCGCGTGCTGGACGCGTTCGAGCAGGAACGACAGATGGATCACGTCGTAGGCGCGGTGCTGGAGCGGCACGCAGCGCAGGTCGCCGAGCGACCAGGCCACCAGGTCGGCGCGCTCCTCCACGACGTCTCTGATGACCGGGTGGTCCTCGTCGGCGCCCGTGGCCCTGGCCTCCAGCGGCTCCACGTCGAGCGGCTCGTCGTGGGCGCACCCCGCGACGAGTATGTCGAGCCGCCGGCTGTACCGCCCGGCCCAGTGCTCGCGGATCCGTTGACCGAAGAGGTCGCCTCGCTGGGCGACTGATCGCACCTCAGACATGTCACCTACAGTAATCAATCGAGCCGTCTCGGTTAGGCACTTCCCTGCTAGCGTCCTGCCCCGTGGACGGGCAGGTTTACGTGGGGAACGCCAATATCGACGCGGCCGGCGACCGGGGCTGGCTGCTCGGTCACTTCAAACCCTTCGGCGACCCAAGACACAGTGAGGAAGTCGAGATCAAGTGGGGCGTGCACCCGGCGGGCGACGAGCGTGCCCAGTGGGTCAGGGGCGAGGAGCGCACCGCCCTGCTCGTCCTGATCAGCGGCCGGTTCCGGGTGGAGCTGCCGGGGCGCGGCGTGCTGCTGACCGAGCCGGGCGACTACGTGGTCTGGGGCAAGGGCGTGGACCACTCGTGGGTCGCCGAGGAGGAGTCGGTGGTGCTCACCGTACGCTGGCCGTCGGTCCCCGGTTACCGGGTGCCGCACCCCGAGTAGGCTGGGTGGAGACCCCCGCGACCTGACCCGGCCGGGGGTAGTTGTGTTGCCGTCGTGGGGCTGTGGGCGTATCTGATGAGTCTTTCCGGACTGCTTGACCTTGTGGCCCTGGGGGCCGGGGCCGACCCGAAGCTGACCGCCGCGCTCGAAGAGGGTGGCGACGTCTCACTGATCGCGCCCTCGGCGTTGCGGCCGTTCGGCGTGGCCGCGCTGGCCGCGCACGATCAGCGCACCGTGCTGGCCGTCACCGCCACCGGCCGGGAGGCCGAGGACCTGGCGGCGGCGCTGACGAGCCTGCTCGAACCGAGCTCGGTCGCGGTGTTCCCGGCCTGGGAGACGCTGCCGCACGAGCGGCTCTCGCCGCGCAGCGACACCGTGGGCCAGCGTCTGGCCGTGCTGCGCAGGCTGGCGCACCCGGTCAAGGGCGACACCGCCGCCGGGCCGCTCGGCGTGGTGGTCGCCCCGGTCAGGGCGCTGCTCCAGCCGATCGTCAAGGGGCTCGGCGACCTGGAGCCGATCAGGCTGCGGGCGGGCGACGACGCCGACCTCGACGAGGTGGTCGAGCGCCTGGTCACCAACGGCTACCACCGGGTCGACATGGTGGAGAAGCGCGGCGAGGTGGCCGTGCGCGGCGGGCTGCTCGACGTGTTCCCGCCCACCGAGGAGCATCCGCTGCGGCTGGAGTTCTGGGGCGACACGGTCGAGGAGATCCGCTGGTTCAAGGTGGCCGACCAGCGCTCGCTGGAGGCGGCCGAGGACGGCCTGTTCGCGCCGCCGTGCCGCGAGCTGCTGCTGACCGGCGAGGTCAGGGCGCGGGCGCGGGAGCTGGCGCAGGAGCATCCGGCCCTCGCCGAGGTGCTCGACCAGCTCGCCGACGGCATCCCGGTCGAGGGCATGGAGGCGTTCGCGCCGGTGCTGGCGGGGGAGATGGACCTGCTGCTCGACCACCTGCCGGTCAGGTCGGCGGTGTTCGTGTGCGACCCCGAGCGCATCAGGGGCCGGGCAGAAGAGCTCGTACGCACCTCGCAGGAGTTCCTGGAGGCGTCCTGGATCAACGCGGCGGCCGGCGGCGAGGCGCCGATCGACCTGGGGGCGGCGGCCTTCCGCACGCTGGAGGAGATCCGCGGCCACGCCGACGCGCTGGGCCAGCCGTGGTGGACGATGGCGCCGTTCGGCAACGGCGTCGAGCTCGACGCCCATGACTCCGAGGCCTACCGGGGCGACACCGCCAAGGCGCTGGCCGACATCAAGGGCTGGCTCGCTGAGGACAAGGCGGTCGTGCTGCTCAGCGAGGGCCACGGGCCCGCCGAGCGCATGGTCGAGCTGCTCAAGGGCGTCGACGTGCCCGCGCGGTTGCAGCGTTTCCTGGACAAGGCGCCCGAGCCCAAGGTCGTGCACGTCTCGACCGGCCTGATCGAGCACGGGTTCATCACGCCGCGCCTGGCCGTGCTCACCCACCTCGACCTGGTGGGCCAGAAGGCGTCCACCAAGGACATGCGCCGGCTGCCCTCGCGCCGCCGCAACATGGTCGACCCGCTCCAGCTCAAGGTCGGCGACCACGTCGTGCACGAGCAGCACGGCGTCGGCCGCTACGTCGAGATGGTCCAGCGCACGGTCCAGGGCGCGACCCGCGAGTACCTGGTCATCGAGTACGCCAAGGGCGACCGCCTCTACGTGCCCACCGACCAGCTCGACGAGGTCACCCGCTACGTCGGCGGCGAGGCGCCCACGCTCAACCGCATGGGCGGCGCCGACTGGGCCAAGGCCAAGTCCAAGGCCAAGAAGGCGGTCAAGGAGATCGCCGGCGAGCTGATCAGGCTCTACTCGGCCCGCATGGCCTCGCCGGGCCACGCCTTCGGCGCCGACACGCCGTGGCAGCGGGAGATGGAGGACGCCTTCCCCTACGCCGAGACCGGCGACCAGCTGGAGGCCATCGACGAGGTCAAGCGCGACATGGAGCGCGGCGTCCCGATGGACCGGCTGATCTGCGGCGACGTCGGCTACGGCAAGACCGAGATCGCGGTGCGGGCGGCGTTCAAGGCCGTCCAGGACGGCAAGCAGGTGGCCGTGCTGGTGCCGACCACGCTGCTGGTGCAGCAGCACATGTCCACCTTCACCGAGCGGTTCTCCAGCTTCCCCGTCGCGATCAGGCCGATCTCGCGCTTCCAGACCGACGGCGAGGTCAAGGGCACGCTGGAGGGGCTGCGGTCGGGCGCGGTCGACGTCGTCATCGGCACCCACCGGCTGTTCAGCCCCGAGGTGCGCTTCAAGGACCTCGGGCTGATCATCATCGACGAGGAGCAGCGGTTCGGCGTCGAGCACAAGGAGGCCATGAAGCACCTGCGCACGCAGGTCGACGTGCTGGCCATGTCGGCCACGCCGATCCCGCGCACGCTGGAGATGGGCCTGACCGGCATCCGCGAGATGTCCACGATCCTCACGCCGCCGGAGGAGCGGCACCCGATCCTCACCTTTGTGGGGCCGTACGAGGAGAAGCAGATCGGGGCGGCGATCCGGCGCGAGCTGATGCGCGACGGCCAGATCTTCTTCGTGCACAACCGGGTGGCCTCGATCAACCGGGTGGCGGCGCGGCTGCGCGAGCTGGTCCCCGAGGCGCGCATCGCGGTCGCCCACGGCCAGATGAACGAGCACCAGCTCGAAAAGATCATGGTCGGCTTCTGGGAACGCGAGTACGACCTGCTCGTCTCCACCACGATCGTCGAGTCCGGCCTCGACGTGCCCAACGCCAACACGCTCATCGTCGACCGGGCCGACAACTACGGCCTGTCCCAGCTGCACCAGCTCAGGGGCCGGGTCGGGCGAGGCAGGGAACGCGGTTACGCGTACTTCCTCTACCCGCCGGAGAAGCCGCTGACGGAGACCGCGCACGAGCGCCTGGCCACCATCTCCCAGCACACCGAGATGGGCGCGGGCATGTACGTCGCGATGAAGGACCTGGAGATCCGCGGCGCGGGCAACGTGCTCGGCGCCGAGCAGTCGGGCTTCATCGCGGGCGTCGGCTTCGACCTCTACGTGCGCCTGATGGCCGAGGCCGTCCAGGAGCAGAAGGCGAAGCTGTCCGGGGCCGAGGTCCAGGAGGAGCAGCAGGACGTCAAGGTCGAGCTGCCCATCAACGCCCACATCCCGCACGACTACGTCACCTCCGAGCGGCTGCGGCTGGAGGCGTACAAGCGCATCGCGGCCATCACCGCGCCGATCCACATCGACGAGGTCCGCGACGAGCTCACCGACCGCTACGGCAAGCCGCCGGTGGAGGTGGAGAACCTGCTGGAGGTGGCCCGCTTCCGGATCAAGGCGCGCTCGGCCGGGCTCACCGACGTCACGCTGCAGGGGCAGAACATCAAGTTCGGCCCGGCGCGGCTGCGGGAGTCGCAGCAGGTCAGGCTCGACCGGCTGTACAAGAAGGCGGTCTACAAGCAGGCGGCCGAGACGCTGCTCGTGCCGGTGCCCAAGACCAAGCCGCTGGGCGGGCAGCCGTTGCGCGACCTGGATCTGCTCAAATGGTGCGGCGACCTGGTCGAGGCGATGTTTCTTGAGCCCGCGCGGGTAAGCTAAGCGCGGTTTTTGTTCGGAAAGGGACGCATGTGAAGTCGATTCGAGTGGCTGTGGCCGCCGGTGCGGTAGGACTCGCCGCGCTGACCGCCTGCTCTTCGCCCATGGAGGCCGGAGCCGCGGCCGTGGTCGGGAGCGAGCGCATCTCGGCCCGCGACCTGACCAAGAACGTTCAGGAGTACGAGGCCGCCCTCAAGCGCGCCAACGTCTCGGCCGAGCAGCTCGGGGTGCCCGTCACCCAGTTCGTGCTCTACCGGATGGCGAACGAGAGCGCGTTCAGGCAGCTCGCGGCCAAGCACAACGTGCAGGTCAGCGAGAGCGAGGTCGACAACGCGCTCAAGGACCCGGGCCAGTACCAGTCGCCCGAGATCAACCTGATCGCCAGGGGTGTCAGCCCGGCCGACGCGCGTGGCTACCTGCGCGCGGAGCTGGGCGCGGTCAAGGTGCGCAACCAGCTCGGCGGCGCCCAGGACCAGGCCGCGCAGGAGAAGTTCGTCAAGGAGCTGACGAGCATCAAGCCGGTCTACAGCCCGCGTTACGGCGAGTTCAGCCAGCAGGGCTTCGTCGATCCGGGCCGGTTCGGCAAGTCCTCCCAGCAGGCGCAGCAGCAACAGCAGGGCTAGCCCGATGCCGCTGATCGTCGTCACCACCTCGCCCAGGGTCGCGCCGGGCCTGCTGAGCGACCAGGCCTGGCAGGCGCTGCGCTCGGGGCCCGTGCTGACCGGCTCCGCCGGTCATCCGCAGCTCCCCTATCTGGCCGCCGCCGGGATCGAGGCGGAGGTCGTCGTGCCCGACGCGGTCGCGCTGTCCAGGCGGGCGGTGCGCGAGCGGGTGGTCTGGCTCGCCGGTGACGACGAGGACTTCATGCGCGCGATCGGGCGCGCGGCCATCGCGCTCGACGAGCCGCCGCTCATCGAGGTCGTGCCCGGTTCGTACGACCTGCCCGGCTCGCGGGTGCTCGACCTGGTCGCGGTGATGGACCGGCTGCGCACCGAATGCCCGTGGGACCGCAAGCAGACGCACGAGTCGCTGGTGCCGTACCTGCTGGAGGAGTCGTACGAGGTCCTGGAGACGATCGAGCAGGGCGACTACCCGGCGCTCCGCGAGGAGCTCGGCGACCTGCTGCTCCAGGTGGTCTTCCACGCCCGCGTGGCCGAGACGTTCGACATGGACGACGTCGCCGCGGGGATCGTCGAGAAGCTCGTCCGGCGGCACCCGCACGTGTTCGGATCGGTGCGGGCCGAGAGCGCGGACGAGGTCAACGACAACTGGGAGGCGATCAAGGCGGCCGAGCGGGCGGCCAAGGGCGGCGAGTCGTCGGTGCTCGACGGCGTCCCCATGGGCCAGCCCGCGCTCGCGCTGGCCGCCCAGCTGCTGCGCAGGGCCGAGCGGGCCGGTGCGCCCGAGGCGCTGGCGGCCGCGATCGGCCAGGGGGTGGCGCGCGAGCTGTTCGACCTCGTACGCCGGGCGCAGGAGGCCGGGCTGGACCCCGAGGCCGAGCTGCGCGCCGCGGCCCGTGCCTACCGCGACCGCGTACGCGCGTGGGAGTCCAACGCCTGACCGCCCTGCTTGTCGGAAGAAGTCACCCAATGCCAGGATCCTCGGGGGCTTGAACCGGCGAGCCGAGGGGGACTGGTGGTGGAGCTGAGACCGCTGCGCTCGGGGGAGCCGCGGGAGGTGGCGGGCTACCGCCTGCTCGGCCGGCTGGGCGACGGCGGCCAGGGATCGGTCTTCCTCGGCCGCGACGCGGGCGGCGGCCACGCGGCCGTCAAGGTGCTGCATCCGCGCCTGCTGGGCGACGAGCGGGCCACCCGCCGGTTCCTGCGGGAGAGCACGACCGCCGCCAAGGTGGCGGGCGCGCGCACGGCGCGGATCTACGGCAGCGGGCTGGCCGAGGGGCGGCCGTACATCGTCAGCGAGTTCATCGACGGGCCGTCCCTGCACGACCTGGTCCTCGACGGCGGCCCGCTGACCGGCGGCGAGCTGGACCGGCTGGCGGCCGGCACGATCACGGCCCTGACCGCCATCCACGGCGCGGGCATCGTGCACCGCGACTTCAAGCCGAGCAACGTGCTGATGGGCCAGGACGGTCCCCGCGTGATCGACTTCGGCATCGCCAAGGACCTGGACGTCTCCACCACGGCGAGCAGCGTCGTCGGCACGCCGGGGTACATGTCGCCGGAGCAGATCGCGGGGGAGAGCGCGACGGCCGCCTCCGACGTCTTCAGCTGGGCGGCCACCATCGGGTTCGCCGCCACGGGGGAGCCGCTGTTCGGCCGGGACTCGATCCCGGCCGTGATGAACCGGATCCTGCACGCCGAGCCGGACCTGCGCGAGGTGCCCGAGCCGCTGCGCGCGGTGCTGGCGGCGTGCCTGGCCAAGGAGCCGCAGGCGCGGCCGTCGGCCGACGACGTGCTGGCGCGGCTGCTGGGCCGTACGGCGCCGCGCGGGCACGTCCGCGAGCACGTCCGCGAGCATGTCCGTGAGCACGTCCGTGGGCACGTCGGCGGGCATGTCCGCGGGCACGTCGGCGGGCACGTCCGTGGGCGGGCGCGGCCCGGGGCGGGTGAGGTGCGGGAGGCGCCGTCCGGCGGGCGTCCGGTGACGCGGCGGAGGTGGGCCGCCGCCGGGGTCGGCGTGCTCGTCGTCGTGGGGGTGGTGGCCGGGGCGTTGTGGCGGAACGCCGGTCTGCCCTCCGGCGGCGGGGACGGCGGGCAGGCGGGGGCGTTCGGCGTCGAGCTCGGCCCCGAGTTCGGGCCCGAGCCGGGGGCCCAGGTGGCGGCGATGGCCATCGGTCATCACAAGGGCGCGCCCGTCGTCGTCTACGCCGAGCGGGCGGGCAACTCGATCGAGGTGTGGGACCCGCGGGCCGGCGAGCCGCTCGACCGGCTCGCGAACGCCGGCCCCACGCCGGTGCGCTCGCTGCTGCTGGTCCCGGTGGGCGGCCGGCAGACGGCGGTCTGGACGGGCACGGACGGGGCCGTGCGGCGCTGGCGCATCGGCGACGCCCGCCCCGGCACGTGGCACGCGGTGTGCCCGTCGGAGGCCCGCCTGGCGCCCGGCCAGTGGCGCACGCAGCCCGCGGTCGTGATCGGCTGCCGCGACGGCCGGGTCGTGACGCTCGACCTGGCCTCCAACCGCGTCGTCGCCAGCACCAGGGCCGCCGCCGGCCCGGTCACCGCCCTGGCCTGGGACGAGGCCAGCGGCAAGGCCCTCGTCGGCACCGGCCGGGGCCTGGTGGGCGCGGCCGGCGGGCTGCTCGGCGAGGACAAGGGCGAGGTGCGCTCGGTCGCCGCGTTCGGCGACGGCCACGCCGCCGTCACCACGGGCCGCTCGACCGCCGTGTACGACCTGGCCAGCGGCGCCTTCGTGCGCGGCTTCAGCACGGGCGCGGCGGGCGCCGGCGTCACGGCCGCGGGCGGCCGCCGGATGATCGCCGGCGGCGGCGACGGGGTCACCGTCTGGAACGCCGACCGCGGCGAGCGGCTGGGCGGCCTCGCGCCGGGCAGGAAGGTCACCGCCCTGGCGGTGGGCGACGGGCTGCTGGTTGCCGCGAGCGGCGGCCGCCTCCAAGCCTGGAGCCTGTCCCCGACCAGCTGACCCACGACGAGCCCGACGCCTGTCCTCGACGGCCTGGGCCGCGACGGGCCCGACGCCTGTCCTCGACGGCCTGGGCCACGACGGGCCCGACGCCTCCTTCGACCGGCTGACCCGCGAGGGGGCCGACGTCCGGTGGCCGGACCGTGCCGTACCGGTGGCCCGGGGTACCGATAGGCTCTGATGGCATATTGCCTTTCGATTTAGGAGCGCAACCCGTGGCTACCATCGAGGTCGTTTACGCTCGCGAGATCCTCGACTCCCGGGGCAACCCCACGGTCGAGGTCGAGGTCGTGCTCGACGACGGCAGCAGCGGCCGCGCCGCCGTGCCGAGCGGGGCGTCCACCGGCCAGTTCGAGGCGGTCGAGCTGCGTGACGGCGGCAAGCGCTATGGCGGCAAGGGCGTGGAGAAGGCCGTGCTCGCCGTGACCGACGAGATCTTCGAGGAGATCAACGGGGTCGAGGCCGAGGACCAGCGCATCATCGACCAGATCATGATCGACCTCGACCGCACGCCCAACAAGGCCAAGCTGGGCGCCAACGCCATCCTGGGCGTCTCGCTCGCCGTCGCCAAGGCCGCGGCCGACAGCGCCGACCTGCCCCTGTTCCGCTACGTCGGCGGCCCCAACGCCCACGTGCTGCCCGTGCCGATGATGAACATCCTCAACGGCGGCGCGCACGCCGACACCAACGTCGACATCCAGGAGTTCATGATCGCGCCGATCGGGGCGGAGACGTTCCGCGAGGCCGTGCGCATGGGCACCGAGGTCTACCACGCGCTCAAGGGCGTGCTGAAGGAGAAGGGCTACGCGACGGGCCTGGGCGACGAGGGCGGCTTCGCCCCCAACCTGCCCTCCAACCGCGACGCCCTCGACCTGATCCTGGTCGCGATCGAGCGGGCCGGCTACGTGCCGGGCGAAGACGTGGCGCTGGCCCTCGACGTGGCCGCCTCCGAGTTCCACAAGGACGGCGTCTACACGATCGACGGCAAGGGCGTCTCGGCGCAGGAGCTCATCGCCTTCTACGCGGACCTGGTCGCCAACTACCCGCTCGTCTCCATCGAGGACCCCCTCGACGAGGAGGACTGGGAGGGCTGGAAGGCCATCACGGAGGCCCTCGGCGACAAGGTGCAGCTGGTCGGCGACGACCTGTTCGTCACCAACCCCGAGCGGCTGGCGCGCGGCATCGACGAGGGCACCGCCAACGCCCTGCTGGTCAAGGTCAACCAGATCGGCACGCTGTCGGAGACCCTCGACGCCGTCGACCTGGCCCACCGCAACGGCTACCGGTGCATGATGAGCCACCGTTCCGGCGAGACCGAGGACACGACGATCGCCGACCTGGCGGTGGCGGTCAACTGCGGCCAGATCAAGACCGGCGCCCCGGCGCGGTCCGACCGCGTGGCCAAGTACAACCAGTTGCTGCGCATCGAGGAGCTTCTCGACGACGCCGCCCGCTACGCGGGTCGCGCGGCTTTTCCGCGGTTCCGGCGCTAGTTTCGACTGACGGTCCGCGGCCTGGGAAGGTCTGACGGCCGCGGGCCGTACGTCGAAGGGGGTGTGCAGCATTGGCGAAGAGGCCGCAGCTGACCGGGCGGGCCGCCATCCTCGCGGTCGTGGTGTGCGCGATCGCGATGAGCCTGGCCTACCCTGTGCGCGAGTACATCAGCCTGCGCCGCAGCATCGCCGAGCTGCAGGCGGAGAAGGCCAGAGTCGAGGCCGAGCGGCAGACGCTGCTGGCCCGCGACCGGCAGAGCGACGATCCCAACTGGATCAAACGCACCGCCAAGGAGCGGCTGCACTTCTGCGGCCCCGGCGAGAAGTGCTATGTGGTGATGGAGCCCGAGCAGGGCAAGGAGCAGACGGCCGTGAAGCAGCCCGTCGAGGTGCCGCCGTGGTACCAGACGCTGTGGGAGTCGGTGGAGGCCGCCGACAAGGGCACGGGCCGCAGAGCGGTGGAGAGCAGCAGTGGAAAGTGACGACGTCGAGGCGGTCCAGCGGCAGCTCGGCCGGCCGCCCAGAGGGCTGCGCGGGGTGGCCCACCGCTGCCCGTGCGGCAATCCCGACGTGGTGGAGACCGCGCCGCGGCTGCCCGACGGGTCGCCGTTCCCGACCCTGTACTACCTGACCTGCCCCAAGGCCGCCTCGGCCATCGGCACGCTCGAAGGCTCCGGCCTGATGCGTGAGATGCAGGCCAGGCTGGCGAGCGACCCCGACCTGGCGGCCGCCTACCAGGCCGCGCACGACGACTACGTCGCCAGGCGCGACAAGGCGGCCCACGACGAGGGCATGGAGCCGCTGCCCCGCGACATGCAGAGCACCGGCGGCATGCCGCTGCGGGTGAAGTGCCTGCACGCCCTGGTGGCGCACGAGCTGGCGGTGCCGGGGAGCAACCCGTTCGGCAGGGAGGCGCTCGACGCGCTCCCCGACTGGTGGAGTGACGGACCATGCGTGTAGCCGCCATCGACTGCGGCACCAACTCGGTGCGCCTGCTCATCGCCGACGTCCGCGACGACACGCTGCACGACGTCGAGCGGCGGATGGAGATCGTCCGGCTGGGGCAGGGGGTCGACCGCACCGGCATGCTGGCGCCCGACGCGCTGGAGCGCACGTTCAAGGCGATGCGTTCCTACCGGGAGCTGATCGACCGGCACGGCGCGGTCGCGACCAGGGTGGTGGCCACGAGCGCGACCCGCGACGCGGGCAACCGGCAGGAGTTCGCCGACGGCGTCCGCGAGATCTTCGGCGTGACGCCCGAGGTCGTGACGGGGGCGGAGGAGGCCGAGCTGTCGTTCAGGGGGGCGACCAGGGGCCTGCTGCGCATCTCGCCGGAGACCGAGATGCCGCAGGGCCCGCTGCCGCCCTACCTGGTGGTGGACATCGGCGGCGGTTCCACGGAGTTCGTGGTCGGCTCCGAGCACGCCGAGGCCGCGCTGTCGGTGGACATCGGCTGCGTCCGGCTGACCGAACGCCACCTGAGGGACGCCGGCGACCCGCCGCCGGCCCCGGCGCTGGAGGCCGTCGTCGCCGACATCGAGGCGGCCCTCGACCGGGTGGAGGAGGCGGTGCCCGTCGAGCGGGCGCACACGCTGGTCGGCCTGGCGGGCTCGGTGACCACGATCGCGGGCATCGCCCTCGACCTGCCGGCCTACGACTCCGAGCGCATCCACCACTCCAGGATCACCGCCGAAGAGGTTCACGAGGTGACACGGCGGCTGCTGGCGATGACCCATGGTGATCGCGCGCGGGTTCCGGTGATGCATCCTGGGCGGGTTGACGTGATTGGCGCCGGTGCGCTAATTCTTGACCGGATCGTGCGGCGTTTTGCGTTTTCGCAGGTCGTCGTCAGCGAACACGACATCTTGGATGGAATCGCCTGGTCTCTCGCCGGCTGAGATAGCCAAATCCGGACATTTCCGATCTATGACCCGTGTTGAGCGTGCAATCACTATTGTGATTAGGTAAAGGCGCAAAACGGGGGCTTTGCCATATTGCTGTGCACGGAAGGTGACGGCGTGGCGACCGTTCCCGAGCGCGTCTTTTCCCTCACGGAATGGAGCACTCTCACATGATGTCTGTTGGGTTGGCACGTAAGGCGGCGGCGTTCGGCGCCTCCGCCGCCGTGCTGGCCGCCATGGCAGCGGGCCTGGTAGCCAGCCCCGCTCAGGCGGCGACCTCGGCCGCGGCCGGCAAGGCCGGCACGGCCACCGCGGCCAAGTCCACCAAGTCCGGCAAGGTCTCGGTCACCACGCCGAAGGTCTCGTCGAAGGACTACCAGGGTTCCTGTCCGGTCAACCTGCGCTTCTCGTCCAGGATCTCGGTCCCGGTCAAGGGCAAGACCGAGCTCGCCTACCGTTGGCTCCACGGTGACGGGTCCAAGGGCAAGGTCCAGGTTGTCAAGCTCAAGGGCCACGGCACCAAGTCGGTCACCGTCAAGGAGTCGGTGACCTTCAAGGGTGAGGTCAAGGGCTGGGAGGCCGTCCAGGTCCTCGGTCCGAAGAAGGTCACGTCCAAGAAGGGCTACTTCTCGGTCAGCTGTGCCGACCAGGGTGGCAGGAATGACGGGGACGACCGTTCGGGCGTCCGTACGGACAAGGACGTGTCGGTCTCGGCTCGCGCCTGGGCCAGCCCGTCGTCCTACGAGGGCGCGTGCACCCCGGGTGACAAGATCGACTTCACCGGTCTGATCAGCGTCAACCACCCGACCTGGGTCCGCTACCGCTGGATCCTGAACGGTGAGGTCGCCGACCACGGCAAGGTCAAGGTCTGGAACAAGCGTAAGGTCGGCTTCGGCATCTCCCCGCGTCACAGCCAGCGTGGCTGGGCGCAGCTGGAGATCGTCGGCCCCGACGACGCCCTGTCCAACCGCGCCTACTACAAGGTGTGGTGCAAGGACTCGACCCCCGCTCCCGCTGTCAAGGTGTCGGCCACCAACCTGGTGACGGCCACCAACCACAACGGCTGCAAGGTCGGCGCGCACGCCACGGTCAGCGCGACCGGCGCCGCGCGCGTCCAGTACACCTGGGCGGTCAACGGCGAGTCCGTGGCCAAGGGCGAGAGCCTCTTCGCGGGCAGCGGTTCCAAGACCGTCGAGCTCTCCGAGCAGGCGCTGACCGGCGAGGCCGCCAAGGGTGGCAAGATCACCCTGACGGTCACCGGCCCGAACAACAACGACTCGATCACGCAGTCGTACGCGGCGTGCGAGGCTCCCAAGCCCACCGCGTCCGTGTCGTCCGTGTCGGTCACCAACACCCGCACCGACATGTGCAAGGACAACCGTGGTCCCGGCGTGGACTTCTCGGCCACCCTGCACAGCACCGGCCCGACCACCGTCAGGTACTACTGGGTGGTCAACGGCGTCAAGGACGTCAACGTCCTTGAGCGTCAGGTCAACGGCGACCTCGCCGTGACCTGGGGCGTCGGTGGCACGCAGAACAGCAAGGAGACGAAGGGCACCATCGAGCTCGTCGTCGTCAGCCCGAACGCCGCCTCGTCGGGCGTCGCCAACTACTCGGCGACCTGCCCCAAGGCCGACGCCTAAGCTGATCATGTGACCGGGCGGCACCCTTCCGGGAGCCGCCCGGTTCTCTTGTTGCCACTACTGTGCTTTGCACAGTACTCTGCTTCGCGTGGATAGCAGCCAGTTGCTCAAGGGCGTGCTCGACCTGGCCGTGCTGGCCGTGCTCGCCGAGCGCGACGGCTACGGCTACGACGTCGTGCGCCGGCTCAGGGAGGCGGGCCTGGAAGAGGTGGGCGACGCCTCCGTCTACGGCACGCTGCGCCGCCTGTTCAAGGCCGGCGCGCTCAACTCCTACGTCGTGGCCTCCGACGAGGGCCCCCACCGCAAGTACTACGGGCTCAACGAGGTCGGCCGCACCCTGTACGCCACCTCGACCAAGCGGTGGGCGTCGTTCGCGGCCACCATGGATTCCCTGCTCAAGGAGGGCCACGCATGACCACGCCGGAACAGTACGCGCAGGCCGTCCGCGACGCCCTGGCCGGTCACCCCGACCGCGAGGAGCTGATCGAGGACCTCGACGACCATCTGGCCGAGATCGCGGCCGAGTCCGACCTGCCGCTGGAGGAACGGCTCGGGCCGCCCGCCGCGTACGCGGAGGAGCTGGTGGCCGCCTACGGAGGGCGTCCCCAGAGCCGCCGGAGTCGCCGTCCGCGGCCGCGCGCGTGGGCGGCGCGGGCGCATGCCGGGCTGCTGCGGCACAAGCCGTACCGGAGCTTCGTGGCCTTCCTGCCCGAGCTGCGGCCCGGCTGGTGGGTGCTGCGCGGCTACCTGCTGGCCATGCTGCTGCTGGCGATCACGGCGGGCGGCGGCGTCGTGCCGGGGAACCTGGCGGAGTGGGCGCTCGTGGCGGTGGCGGTGTGGGTCTCGGTGTGGTTCGGCCGGGCCCGCGGGGGGCGCTTCGCCGCGCTGCTGGCCACGGGCGTCAACGTGCTGGCGGGCCTGGCGCTGCTCGCCGGCATGGTGACGGCCTCCGACCGGGACGACCAGCAGGTCGCGATGGCGGCGCCGGCCGACGTGATGCTGGTCGGCGGCGGCCTCGACGTCTACAACATCAAGCCGTACGCCAAGGACGGCAGCCCGCTGACCGACGTCTACCTCTACGACCAGGACGGCAAACCGATCACGGTCAGCCCCGAGGACCACGGGTACATGGTCGACCGGTCCTGCGGCGAGCCGGTGCTCAACCGCTACCCGCTGCCGCTGGTCCAGCAGCAGGACATGATGGCCGACAACGGCATGCCCACGGCCGCGCCCCCCGCGCCCGCCGCGTGCCCGACGGCCTCCACGGCGCCCGTCGCCCCCTCGGCGACGCCCGCGCCGACCGCCACCGCCACCGCCACCACGCCCGTGCCCGAGAAGACGAGGTGATCGGGCACCATCGGTGTCATGAGCTTCGTACCACCCGGCACCGGCTGGCCCGGCGATCCCGCCACCCCTGACACCCCGGTGGCCCATGACCCCGCGGACGTGCGCCGCCTCGCCTCCACCACCGGCACCCTCGCGGAGCTCACGGCCGCGCAGTCCGTCTGCCGCGCCTGCCCGCGTCTGGTGGAGTGGCGCGAGGAAGTGGCGCGCGTGCGGCGGCGCGCGTTCGCGGACGAGACGTACTGGGGCCGTCCCGTCCCCGGGTGGGGGGCCGAGCGGCCGAAGGTGCTGCTGGTCGGCCTGGCCCCGGCGGCCCACGGGGGCAACAGGACGGGCCGCATCTTCACCGGCGACCGCAGCGGCGACTGGCTGTTCGCCTCGCTCCACCGCTGCGGCCTGGCGGCCAAGGAGACCAGCACGTACGCCGGCGACGGCCAGGAGCTCATCGACACCAGGGTGCTGGCGTCGGTGCGCTGCGCGCCTCCGGCCAACAAGCCCACGCCGGAGGAGAAGGCCGCCTGCTTCCCGTGGATGGCGCGCGAGGTGGCGATGGTGGCGGAGAGCGTACGGGCGGTGGTGGCGCTCGGCGGGTTCGCCTGGCAGGCCATGTGGCCCGCGCTCAAGGACGCCGGCTACGAGCTGCCGCGCACCCGCCCCCGGTTCGGCCACGGCGTCGAGGTCGAGGTCCGGCACGACGCCGTCCCCGTCACCCTGATCGGCTGCTACCACCCCAGCCAGCAGAACACCTTCACCGGCCGCGTCACCGCCCAGATGCTGGACGACGTCTTCCTCCGGGCCAGGTCGCTGGCGGTGTGACGCGTCCCACCATCCCCGGGTTGGACTCTCCGGAAGGGCTCGACGTAAGCTTGTGAATGCTTTCACAAGCATTCCACGAGGGATGGGGCCTCAGGATGAACAAGCACATCTTGATCGTCGGCGGCGGGTACGTCGGCCTGTACACCGCGCTCAGGCTGCAGCGCAAGCTCCACCGCGAGCTGCGCGGCGGCGAGGCGCGCATCACGATCATCGACCCCCAGTCCTACATGACCTACCAGCCGTTCCTGCCGGAGGCGGCGGCGGGCAACCTCTCGCCCAGGCACATGGTTGCCCCGCTGCGCCGGATCCTCCCCAAGGTGCGCATCCTCAACGGCACGGTCACCAAGGTCGACCACGCCGAGCGCGTCGTCACCTTCCAGCCCGCCGAGGGCGAGCCGCGCCAGGTGGCCTACGACGTGATCGTGATGGCCGCCGGGTCGATCTCCCGTACGCTGCCGATCCCCGGGCTGACCGACATCGGCATCGGGTTCAAGACGGTCGGCGAGGCCATCGCGCTGCGCAACCGCGTGCTGCACCTGCTCGACGTGGCCGAGTCGACCGTCGATCCCGAGGTGCGGCGCAGGGCGCTCACGTTCGTGGTGGTCGGAGCCGGCTTCGCGGGCGTGGAGGCGCTGGCCGAGCTGGAGGACATGGCCAAGGACTCCACCCGCTACTACCGCAACATCACCCCGGCCGACCTGCGCTGGGTCCTCGTCGAGGCCACGAACCGGGTGCTGCCCGAGGTCGGCCCCGAGATGGGCAAGTGGACGCTGGAGCAGCTGCGCGAACGCGGCATCGAGGTCAAGCTGGACACCAGGCTGGAGTCGTGCGAGGGCGGCCACGTCGTGCTCAGCGACGGCACCGAGTTCGACGCCGAGACCCTGGTGTGGACGGCGGGCGTCAAGCCGAGCCCGGTCGTCAACGACAGCGACCTGCCCCTGGACGAGCGGGGCCGGATCAAGACCACCGCCGCCCTGACCGTCGCCGGCACCCGCGACGCCTTCGCCGCCGGCGACGCGGCCGGGGTGCCCGACGTGACGAACCCGGGCCAGTACTGCGCACCCAACGCCCAGCACGCCGTGCGCCAGGCCAAGGTGCTGGCCGACAACATCATCCGGCACCTGCGGGGCGAGCAACTGGTCGATTACCGCCACAAGTATGTCGGATCGGTCGCCGGACTGGGCCTGCATCAGGGCGTCGCCAATGTCTATGGCGTCAAGCTGCGCGGTTTCCCTGCGTGGTTCATGCACCGCACCTACCATCTGTCGCGGGTGCCGACGCTGAACCGCAAGGTCCGTGTCGTCGTCGACTGGACCCTGGCCCTGTTCTTCAAGCGAGAGACCATCTCGCTGGGTGAGATGGAGCATCCGCGCGACGGGTTCAGGGCCGCGGTGGCGACGACCCGCCGCTAGCCCAGGTACGGCAGCGCCCCGGCGAGCATCGCCGGGGCGTTTTCGGCACCCCTGGACGCAATGCGGAAGGGGTACCACGGGTGGGGCTCTCAGCGGTGACCGTGCTCGGCGTGGACCGGCCCGGCGTGATCGCCGCCGTCACCGGTTCGCTGGCCGACTGCGGCGCGAACATCCAGGACTCGACCATGACGCTGCTCGGCGGGTACGTGGCGATGATGCTGCTGGTCTCCGGCGACCTCGACTCCGCCGAGCTGACCAAGCGGCTCGGCGCGCCCGAGCTGGTGGTCTCCGCCTCGGCGATCGAGGCGCGGCGGCACTTCTGCGACGACGGCGGCGGCCTCGGCTACGTCCTGACCGTGCACGGCCCCGACCGGCCGGGCATCATCTCGGCCGTCAGCGCCGTGCTGGCCGCCGACGGCGGCAACATCACCGGCATGAGCACCCGGCTCACCGGCCGCCTCTACGTGCTCATCGCCGACGTCGAGCTGCCCGAGGACGTCGACGTCGCCGCCCTCATGCGCCGGCTGGCGGCGGTCGGGGCCGGGCTCGACTCGGAGATCACCTTCCGTCCCGTCGAGCCGGACCTGCTGTGACGGGCGCCAGAGGCACCCCGCGCCAGGTGCTCGGCGCGCCGCATCCGGCGCTGTCGGCCAGGGCCGAGCCGGTCGACCCGGCGGCCCCCGAGACCGTGCGGGCCGCGGCCGACCTGCTCGCCACCCTGCGCGGCGAGACGGCCATGACGGGGCTGGCCGCCCCGCAGATCGGCCTGAGGTGGCGGCTGATCGCCTTCAACGCCTGGGCCCACCCCCGGGCCCGGTCATGGGCCGGGGAGCTCGTCCTGGTCAACCCTCGCCTCACGAGCGCCTCCCACTGGGACGGCGGGCGCGAGGGGTGCGCGTCCATCGCGGGGCTCATGGCCGACGTGCGCCGGGCGACACGCATCACCGTACATGGGCATTTGCCGGGCACAGGGGAGCCGGTCGTCATCGAGGCGGACGCCTTCGAGGCCCGCTGCATTCAGCACCAACTGGACCATCTGGACGGTCTACTCTTCTTGGACAGAGTGCCAGGGGCGCTATCACTTCACCGCAGACTTCACAGTTGTGACGCCTGATGCGAAGTTGTGCTCCTCGGAAGCATGGTCCGTTTCGTATGATTGCGGCGCCCCCGTAGCCCAATGGCAGAGGCAAACCCCTTAAAAGGGTTGTAGTGCGGGTTCGAATCCCGCCGGGGGCACCATTCTTAAGTGTCCCCGACCTGGGGTTTTCTCCGAGTGAAGCGTCTTGTCGCATCCGGTGGTTCACTACTGCTGTCAACCCGTCACACAATGCTTCCAGTCGTTTGCCGGGAAGACCCGGTCTGGTGAGCCATCCGGAAGATTCCGTTTTCATCACGAAACCCAACAGAACCCGGTTTCCATTGGTTGCGACGCAGTTACTCGCCGCCCGGCCGCCGGCCCCGGACGGCCGTCCCGGCCTCGGGAACTCGTGCGAGGTCACGTTCGTTGTCCTCGCTGCCGAAGTCCCCCCGACGAACTTCGATCTGAGCGTGAGTTGACCTAGGTGCCGCCAGGCCCCGTAGGCTCGGCGCCACAGGAGGCAGCGATGGAGAGCAAGAACCCCGTATTCGGCAGGGCGCGCCAGCAGCGCGCGGGTTGGGCCGGCCCGGCCCCGTCACCCGACACCCTGCGGAACATGTACGACGCCCCGTCGTACGCACCCCCGGCCCCGCCCGCCTACCGGGCGATGACCCTCGACGACGTCGTCGTCCGGGGTTTCCTCACCCTCGGCGCGCTCGTCGTGGCCGCCGCCGCGACGTGGGTGCTCAACGTCCCCCCGATGGTGGCCGTCGGCGCCGCCGTCGTGGCCCTCATCCTCGGCCTGATCGCCTCGTTCACCCAGAGCACCAACCCGGCGCTCATCCTGGGCTACGCGGTGTTCGAGGGCGTCTTCCTCGGCAAGATCAGCCAGCTGTTCGAGGGCGCCATCAGCGGCATCGTCTTCCAGGCGGTGCTCGGCACGGCCTTCGCCTTCGGCGCGGTGCTGACCGTCTACTCGCTGCGGGTCGTCCGCGTCACCCCCAAGCTGGTCAAGTACGGCATGGCGGCCGCCATCGCGGTGGTCGGGCTGGTGCTGGTCAACCTGCTGGTCGGCATCTTCAACGGCGTCGGGCTCGGCCTGCGCACCGACAGCCCGCTCGGCTACATCTTCAGCATCGTCATGATCCTGATCGGCTGCTTCTTCCTGCTCCTCGACTTCGACTCGATCGAGCAGGGCGTGCGCCAGGGCGTTCCGGACAAGTTCGCCTGGCAGTGCGCGTTCGGCCTCATGCTGAGCCTGGTCTGGATCTACCTTGAGGTGCTCCGCCTCATCAGCTATTTCACCGGCGACGACTGATCGTTCATCTCCTGGGGGCCTCGCCGTAACCGGCGGGGCCCTCTCTTTGTGCGACCGGAAATCTACCTGCCGTCACAGAATGATGCCTGGCCGGGGGGTTGCCATTCGCAGCGCGGTGTTGCAGTGTCGAGCAAAGGACCTTAATCCGCGGAGGTGCCCATGTCCTTGAACCACTCACCGGAGACGCAGACGAAGCTCATCGCAAGGGTCCCCACGATAACGGGACGCGAACTCCCCGAGTGGTTCCAAGCCATCGACAACGGCCCATCCTTCCTGAGGTGCGACGAGCGGGCCAACTGGCTCGCCGACGAGCACGGGCTGACCCACGGCTACGCCGCCGCGATCGTGCTGGAGCACGAGCGGCACCGCCGTACCCGAATGGGCTTGATGTAGAGCCCTTCCCCATCCCCGCGCCCGTGCTCCGAGTACGGGCGCGGCATCATGAACACATGGATCTGGACAAGGCGCTCGGCTTCATCGAGACCCACCACCACGCAGTCCTGCTCACCAGCCGTCGCGGAGGGCACCCGCAGATGTCGCCGGTGCTGGCGGGCGTGGCCGGCGGGCACATCGTCATCAGCACCCGCGAGACGGCGATGAAGGTGCACAACATCCGCCGGGATCCCCGCGTCTCGCTCTGCGTGCTCGCCGACGGCTTCTTCGGCGAGTGGCTCCAGGTCGACGGCACGGCCGAGATCGTCTCCCTGCCGGAGGCGATGGACCAGCTCGTCGCCTACTACCGGGACATCTCCGGCGAACACCCCGACTGGGACGCCTACCGCGAGGCCATGGTCAGAGACCGGCGCGTCATCGTCCGCGTCACCCCGCTCCAGGCCGGCCCCGACCGCCAGGGCTGACCTCCGGGACGCGAACGGCCCCGTGCGGCCGGGAAGGCCGGACACGGGGCCGCCGAGCACGATCTAGGACAGGCGCTCCAGCACCATCGCCATGCCCTGGCCGCCGCCCACGCACATCGTCTCAAGGCCGAGGCTCTTGTCGTGGTGGCGCAGGCTGTTGATCAGCGTCGAGGTGATGCGCGCCCCGGTCATGCCGAACGGATGCCCGACGGCGATGGCGCCACCGTTGACATTGAGCCGGTCGAGCTCGATCCCGAGGTCCTGGTACGACGGGATCACCTGCGCCGCGAACGCCTCGTTGATCTCCACGAGGTCGATGTCCTCGATCGCCATCCCGGCCCGGGACAGCGCCTGCTTGGACGCCTCCACCGGCCCGAGGCCCATGATCTCGGGCGACAGCCCGCTGACGCCGGTGCTGACGATCCGGGCCAGCGGCGTGATGCCCAGCTCGGCCGCCTTGACGTCGCTCATGATGACCAGGGCCGCCGCGCCGTCGTTGAGCGGGCAGCAGTTGCCCGCGGTGACCGTGCCGTCGGGGCGGAAGACCGGCTTGAGCCCGGCCACCCCCTCGTACGTGGTGCCGGCCCGGGGGCCGTCGTCCTTGCTGACCACGGTGCCGTCGGGGAGCGTGACGGGGGTGATGTCCTTCTGCCAGAACCCGTCGGCCAGGGCCTTCTCGGCCAGGTTCTGGGAGCGCACGCCGAACTCGTCCTGCTCGCGGCGGCTGATGCCCTTGAGCTGGGCCAGGTTCTCGGCGGTCTGACCCATGGCGATGTAGATGTCGGGGACGGCGCCGTCCTGGCGGGGGTCGTGCCAGGTGCGGCCGCCCTCGGCCGCCTGCTTGGTGCGGGCCGTCGCGTCGAGGAACAGCGGGTTGTGGGTGTCGGGCAGCGAGTCGGAGTTGCCCTTGGCGAAGCGCGAGACGGTCTCGACGCCGGCCGAGACGAACACGTCGCCCTCGCCCGCCTTGATCGCGTGGAAGGCCATCCGCGTGGTCTGCAGCGAGGAGGAGCAGTAGCGCGTGACGGTCGTGCCCGGCACGGTGTCGAGCCCGAGCAGCACCGCCACCACCCGGGCCATGTTGAAGCCCTGTTCACCGCCCGGCAGGCCACAGCCGAGCATGATGTCGTCGATCGTGTTCGGGTCGAGCTGGGGCACCTTGGCCAGCGCCGCCTGGATCATCTGTACGGTCAGATCGTCGGGACGGATGTCCTTGAGCGACCCCTTGAAGGCTCGTCCGATCGGGGAACGCGCGGTTGCGACGATGACTGCCTCGGGCATGGCCCCTCCTTGTGTCCGGCGCTGATATTAGAACTATATTCCAGTCCTCCTCGCAAGCGCCCCGGGGCCCCGCGTCAGCCGTACATGCCGGGGGCGGTGGCGGTGTGGTCGTTGACGGCGTGCACGGCGCCCTTCTCGTCGCGCCACAGGCGCCAGCCGTCCTGGCTGCCGGTGAACCAGGGCGGCGGGGCGTTCATGGGGGAGACGCGGGTGCCGGTGCCCAGGTCGTACTCGCAGACGGCGGCCGTGGAGTAGAAGCCGGGGGCCTGGCCGCGCAGCGGCAGCGGCTTGGGGTCGGTGACGCAGAAGGACCAGCCCCGCTCCTCGCCCACCTGCGCGGGCTTGCCCGAGGCCAGGTCGAAGGCGCTGCCCTTGGCGTCGTGCTTGAGGAAGCCCAGTTTGTCCATGCGGTCGGGGAAGGCCAGCCACCAGCCCGAGCCGGGGACGTCGGAGGCGGTGATCTGGCCGACCACCCGGCCGGTCTCGGAGTCGAGCCTGGCGAAACCGCCGTAGGCGCCCTGGCGGTCGACCGGGCGGACGACGGGCGCGTAGCCGGGGCTGCCGCTGGGATAGACGCGCACGACCGAGGGACGCATCCAGTTCACCGTGCCGTCGCTGATCCTGATGGAGAACAGCCCGAAGGTGGAGACCTTCTTCGTCTGGGGGTTGGTGTAGGGGGCGACGTAGCCGACCAGGTTGTCGCCGGTCGAGCCGAACGCCCACCCGCCCGACAGGTCGATGCCGGGCCCGAGCGCCTGCTCGATCGGCTGCTGCCACTGCAGCTTGCCGGTCTTGACGTCGTAGGACTCGATCATGGGGTTGGCGGCCATCCGCAGCAGCAGGACCCGGGCCGGGTCGGACCACTCGACCTCGGAGATGCCGGGCAGTCGCCACATCACCCGGCCGGTCGCCGGGTCGAGCACGACCATCCGGGCGTGGGTCAGCGCGGTGTGCTCCGACACGCACAGGTAGGGGCCGCAGCGCTGCGGCCCGAACGTGGAGTGCATGGGCCTGGCCCACTTCTGCGCCCCTGAACGGGCGTCGCGGGCGATGAGGGTGGCGTTCCAACGGCCCTTCTTCGCCGGATCGAGGGCCACGACCACCCCCTGGCCCTTGGCCGTCTCCACGATCGCGGGGGCGGAGACGCCCATGCCGGGCAGGCGGCCCGCCATGGTGGCCGGGTACGCCCACAGGCGCCGGCCGTCTTCGAGGCCGAGCGCCACGGTCTCCAGTGTGCCGTCGGGCTTCATGGAGGTGGTGGTGACCACACCGGCCGCGGACACGATCCGGCTGACCGCGTTGACCTGGGTGTTCTGCCAGGAGGGGAAGTTCGCCGTGGCGGCGTCGCTGCCGGAGCAGGCGGTCAGGGCGAGGGTCCCCGCGAGGGCCAGGGAAGGTTTCATGAGGGGCCGGAGCACAGGCAATTCACTCCAAAAGAGGACGAGGAGTGACGGCTCAGGCTCGGAGGGTGACCGGATCAGGCGTCACCGAACCCCCGGCGCGCACGATCACGCGTCGGTGGGATCGTCGAGCCGCCCGCCGGGCGCGCTCACGCGTCGGTAGGCGTCTCGCCGAGCCGCCGGCGGAACAGCGTGGCCCACTTGCCGTGGAGCCCCGTGGCCCGCCCGTCGACCCGGGTCGCGGTGACCTCGGTGCCGGGCTCCTCCGCGGCCGTTGCCGCCGCAAGGTAGATCGGTTGCAGTCCTTCGCCCCGCGCGGGCCGCGGCTCAGGCCACAGCCCCAACGCAGCGCACACCGACGGTAGCACCGCGTAAGCGGCCTGCGCGTAACCTCGGTCAGATGGATGGAAACGATCCGGTCCGAACATTTCTGTCGGATTTGTATCGAATTCCGGCCCCAGGACGTCGGCGAACGCCACCGTACGGCCGCCCGCGTCGACCACGGCGACGGTCTGGGCCGCCGCGAGCTGACGGCTCCACCGCCGGGTCACCCAGCGCAGCGGCTGGGCGATGGGCCGCACCGTGCCGAGGTCGGGGCAGGTGCCGACGACCACCTCGACGCCCGCCTCGCGCAGCCGCCGCACCGCTTTGGCCAGATGGCGCACCGCCACGGCGGGCGGCGTCTGGGTGATGATGTCGTTGGCCCCCACGAAGATGACCGCCACGTCCGGGCGCATGGCGAGGGCGGCGTCCACCTGCTCGGGCAGCTCGGCGGAGGGGGCGCCCGACTTGCCCGCCACGAGCAGGTGCACCGGCCGCTCGGCCACCGCCGCCACGCCGTTGGCCAGCAGGACGGCCGGGGTGTGGCTGGGGTCGGTCATGCCCAGGCCCACCGAGGTGGAATCGCCGAGCATGGCCATCTTGAGGGGTTTGCCGCGGAAATCGCCGTAGACGCCGTCGGAGGGCGGTCCATCCAGACCGTGGGGGCGGCCGATGGCCTTGCGCGCGAGCAGTCCCTCGGCGATCAGCAGGCCGTACGCCGTGGCTCCCAGAGCCGTGAGCCCGCCACCTCCGAGCGCCGCCGCCATCGCGATCCGCCTGGCCGCGCGTGCCATGCCTGCTGCCCAGACCACGTAGTGTCCTCCCGGTCGAACTCGGCGGTAGCGTTTGCTTGAAAACTAGCCGAGGGCCTGCCACCCCCACTGGATCTCGGCCTCGGGCAAGCTGATCAAGCTTCGGCAAAGAAGGTGAACACCTCGGTGCGCGTTTACGATTCCCTGGTCGATCTCATGGGGAACACTCCGCTCGTCCGCCTGCACAAGGTCACGGCGGGGATCTCCGCCCAGGTGCTGGCCAAGGTCGAATATTTCAATCCGGGCGGCTCGGTCAAGGACCGCATCGCGCTGCGCATGATCGAGGCCGCCGAGGCCTCCGGCGCGCTGCGGCCGGGCGGCGTCATCGTCGAGCCGACGTCCGGCAACACCGGAGTGGGCCTGGCCATCGTGGCCCAGCAGAAGGGCTACCGGTGCCTGTTCGTGGTGCCCGACAAGGTGGCCCAGGACAAGATCGCGGTGCTGCGCGCGTACGGGGCCGAGGTCGTGGTCTGCCCCACCGCCGTCTCGCCCGACCACCCGGAGTCCTACTACTCGGTCTCCGACCGGCTGGCCCGCGAGATCCCCAACGCCTGGAAGCCCGACCAGTACTCCAACGTCAACAACCCCGACTCCCATTACCACTCGACCGGTCCCGAGCTGTGGGAGCAGACCGACGGCCGCATCACGCACTTCGTGGCGGGCATCGGCACCGGCGGCACGATCAGCGGCACCGGCCGCTACCTCAGGGAGGTCTCCGACGGCCGGGTGAAGATCATCGGGGCCGACCCCGAGGGCTCGGTGTACTCCGGCGGCTCGGGCCGTCCCTACCTGGTGGAGGGCGTGGGCGAGGACATCTGGCCGGCCACGTACGACACCGGGATCTGCGACGAGATCATCGCGGTGTCCGACAAGGACTCCTTCAACATGACCCGCCGCCTGGCCCGCGAGGAGGGGCTGCTGGTCGGCGGCTCGTGCGGCATGGCCGTGGTGGCGGCGCTGCAGGTGGCGGCCAAGGCGGGCCCCGACGACGTGGTGGTCGTGCTGCTGCCTGACGGCGGCCGCGGCTACCTGTCGAAGATCTTCAACGACGACTGGATGGCCGACTACGGCTTCCTGACCACCAGCTCGGACGAGGGCCTGGTCGGCGACGTGCTGGCGCGCAAGGGGCCGGGCCTGCCGGAGTTCGTGCACGCCCACCCGCACGAGTCGGTCGGCACGGCCATCTCGATCATGCGCGAGTACTCGGTGTCCCAGCTTCCGGTCATGAAGGAGGAGCCGCCGGTCATGGCGGCCGAAGTGGTCGGCTCCATCGTCGAGCGCGACCTCCTGGAGGCCCTCTACCACGGCAGGCTCGCCTCCGACGACCCGATCTCCGACCACATGTCGGCGCCGCTACCCACGATCGGCAGCGGTGAACCCGTCGCGCGCGCGGTCGAGGCGCTGGAGAAGGCCGACGCGGCCGTCGTCCTGGAGGACGGCAAGCCCGCCGGGCTGCTCACCCGGCAGGACCTGCTCGCCTTCCTCGCCAACCACTGATCAGGGCTTCCTTATCGATTCGATCACGGTGCCGAGGCCCTCGTGCCCGCGTCCCTCGGCGTCGGCGCGCTCGAACAGCTCCTTCAGCGCGTTCGGCACCGTGGTCTCCACACCGGCCTCGGCCAGCGCGTGCACGACGTGGCCGAGGCCCACGGCCTGCATGTGCAGCGAGTTCAGCTCGCCGGGGTAGGTCCCGGCGGCGAACTCCTCGGCCAGGATCTTCGCGAACCCCATCACGCCGTCGCCGCCGAGCTGGGTGAAGGTCTCCCGCACGTACGGCAGGAACTCCAGCGGGGAGACCCCGGCCGTGCTCAGCATCGCCATGGCGTGCATGTGGCTGGTCAGGCTCGACCAGAAGATCAGCAGCAGCGACTGGTAGTACATCATCGCCAGGCCCTCGTCCGCGCCGACGTGGATGACGTCGCCGAGGGCCCTGAGCGTGGCCGTGTGCCGGTCGAGCACGTCCTTGGGGCCGCTGTAGAAGGAGTAGGCCCCCGGCTGCCCGATGCCCGGGGGCGGGACCATGATCCCGGCGGTGATGAGCGTGCCGCCGCGTCCGGCCACCCAGCGGGCCGCCGCGCGCAGCTCCTCGGGGGTGCCCGAGCTGAGGTTGACCAGCACCTTCCCGTCGAGCCTGGCCTCGCCGAGGCTGTCGTACATCGCCTGGTAGCCGATCTGGCTGAACACCAGGAGGTCGCCGTCCGCGGCCGAGGCCGCGCGCCGGGCTCCCCGGGCGACCAGCGGTTCGGTCTTGCTCGCCGTACGGTTCCACACGGCCACGTCGAAACCCGCGCCGAGGAACGTCTCGGCCATCTTCGACCCCATCGGGCCGAGTCCTGCAACTGTCACCTGAGTCATGACAGGGAGCCTGCGGCACCGCGCTACGGAAATCCTTATGACCGGCTACGGGTTAGTCTCTGCATGGTGCGATTCGGGGTGCTCGGCCCGCTGGCCGTCCGGACGGACGGCGGCGAGGAGATCCACGTCGCCGAGCCCAAGGTCCGCGCGCTCCTCGCCGCCCTGCTGGCAGCCGGCGGCGGCCCGGTCTCCGCCGACCGGCTGATCGACGACCTGTGGGGCGACCGGCCCGGCCGCAACCCGCTCGGCACCCTCCAGGCCCGCGTCTCCCAGCTCCGCCGCGCGCTCGGCGACCCGGCCATGGTCGTCCACGGCCCGGCCGGCTACCGGCTGGCCGCCCACGACTGCGACGCCGTCCGGTTCCGCGCGCTCGTGGGCCGCCGCGGCGCCGCCCCGCGTGAGCGCGCCCGCGAGCTCGACCAGGCGCTCGCCCTGTGGCGGGGCGCGGCCTACGCCGACTTCGCCGACGAGGGGTTCGCCCGTCCCGAGATCACCCTGCTGACCGAGCTGCGCCTGTCGGCCCTGGAGGAGCAGGCCGAGGTGCGCCTCGCGCTCGGCCACGACGTCGACCTCGCCGACCTGGTCGCCCGGCACCCCCTGCGCGAACGGCTGCGCGCCTCGCACATGAAGGCCCTGTACCGGGGCGGTCGGCAGAGCGAGGCGCTGGCGGGCTACGAGGAGCTGCGCGTCAGGCTGACAGAGGAGCTGGGGCTCGACCCCTCGCCCGAGCTGGCCGCGCTGCACCGGGCCATCCTGCGCCACGACCCCTCGCTGGCCGCCCCGCCGCCCGCCGCCGACCCCGGACCGCTCACCAACCTGCCCGCGCCGCTCACCCCGCTGGTCGGCCGGGACGCCGACCTCGCGGAGGTCGCCGCCCTGCTGACGGACTCGCGGCTGGTGACCCTGACCGGGCCGGGCGGCGTGGGCAAGACCCGTCTCGCCCTCGCCGCCGCCCGCCGCCTGGCCTTCCCCGAGGGGTCCGCCGAGCCGCGGCGGGGCGGGTTCGCCGACGGGGTGTGGCTGGTGGAGCTGGCCGGGGCCGCAGGCGCCGACGTGGCCGAGGCGGTGGCGGCCGTGCTGGGCGTGCGCGACGACGACTCCGTGCCGCTGGCGTCCAGGCTGGCCGGGGTGCTGGCGGGCCGGAGCGCGCTGCTGGTCCTGGACAACTGCGAGCACCTGGTCGAGCAGGTCGCCGGGCTCGTCTCGGCGCTGCTGCGGGCCGCGCCCGGCCTGCGCGTGCTGGCCACCAGCCAGGAGCCGCTGGGCGTGTCCGGCGAACGGGTCCGGGTCGTCCACCCGCTGGCCGAGGCCGACGCCGTGCGGCTCTTCGCGGCCCGCGCGGACGTCGAGCCCGGCCCCACCGTGGCCGTCATCTGCCGGCGGCTCGACGGCATCCCGCTGGCCCTGGAGCTGGCGGCGACGCGGGTGCGGGCGCTCGGCGTACAGGAGCTGGCCGCCCGCCTGGACGACCGGTTCAGGCTGCTCAGCGCCGGGATGCGGGACGCCCCGGCCCGGCAGCGCACGCTGCGGGCCACCATCGACTGGAGCTGGGAGCTGCTGTCGGACGAGGAACGCGCGGTGCTGCGGCGGCTGGCCGCGCACGCCGACGGCTGCACCCTGGAGGCCGCCGAGGCGGTCTGCGCCGAGCCCGGCGTGGACGTGCTCGACGTGCTGGCCAGGCTCGTGGACCGGTCGCTGGTCGCCGTGGCGCCCGGTCCCCTGGGACCCCGCTACCGGCTGCTGGAGTCGGTGACCGCCTACTGCCTCGAACGGCTGCGCGAGGCCGGTGAGCACGACCTGCTGCGGGAGCGGCACGCCCGCTACTACACCGACCTGGCCGCCCGCGCCGAGCTGCGCGGCCCGCGCCAGCACGAATGGCTCGACCGGCTGGACGCCGAGAGCGCCAACCTGCGGCTGGCCCTGTCAGGGCCGGAGCCCCTGCGCCTGGCCAACGCGCTCGCCTGGTACTGGATCCTGCGCGGCAGGCTGCGCGAGGCCCGCAGGTCGATCGAGGCGGCGCTGGCGGCGGGCGGCGAGGACAGCGCCGCGGCCCTGGCCTCGGTGTGGCTGGCCGGCATCGGGCTGCTGCTCGGCGAGCCCACCCCGCCGGTACGCCGCGCCGCGCTCGACCGGGCGGGGGCCGCGCTGGCCGACTGGTTCCTCAGCTTCGTCCGCTGGGCGTACGGCGACCACGCGGCGCACCGGGACGCGGTGGGACGGGCGCTGGCGGCGTACGAGGAGCTGGGGGACCGGTGGGGGGTGGCGGCGGCGCTGTGCCTGCGGGCCAAGCTCGCGGTGGGCCGCGGCGACCTCGCGGCGATGGAACGCGACGGCGAGCGCGGCCTGGCCCTCTTCCGCGAGCTGGGGGACGAATGGGGGCAGGTCGAGGCCATGGACGTCCTCGACCGGCTGGCTGAGATCCGCGGCGACTACGAGCGGGCGGCCCGGCTGCGGCAGGAGGCGCTGCGGCTGGCCGAGGGGCTGGGGTTCGACGTGTCGTTCAAGCTGGCCGCGCTCGGCCGGCTCGCGCTGCTCACGGGCGACTGCGAGCGGTCCGACGACTACCACGGGCGGGCCAGGCGGCTGGCGGTGGCGCAGTCGTACCGGTCGGCGGAGGAGAACGCGCTGCTCGGCCTGGCCATGAGCGCCCGCAGGCAGGGGCGGTACGAGGAGGCGGAGTCGTACCTGCTGTCCGCGCTCGACTGGCTGCGGCAGGTGCGGGGGACGCCAGGGACGGCGTTCGTCATGGCCGAGTGGGGGTTCGTGGCCGAGCAGCGCGGCGACGCCGAGACGGCGCTGGCGCGCCAGCGCGAGGGGTACGCGAACGCCCGCGCGACGGGCGACCCGCGGGCCGTCGCGCTGGCCCTGGAGGGGCTGGCGGGGGCGTTGTCGATCGCGGGCCGCGAGCACCTGGCGGAGGCGGCGCGGAAGCTGGGACGGGCCGCGGCGCTCCGGCGGGCCGTCGGCGCGCCCCTTCCCGCCGGCGAACGCCATGACGTGGACCGGATCACCGCCCGCCTGCGCACCGCCCTGGGCGAGCCGGGGTTCGCCGGGGCCTTCGCGGCAGGGGAGCGGGATCCTGAGGTCACGGGCCAGTGGGAACCCGGCGAGGGCCCGGCCGGCTGGCCGGCCGGGTCAGGGGAGCGGGAACTCGGCGATCACTTCCCAGGGGCCCTCGGGGGACGGGCCCGCGTAGAGCCTGCCGCCCAGAGCCTCCACCCGCTCGGCCATGCCGACCAGCCCGAACCCGCCGCCCAGCCGGGACACCCGCGGGTCTGACGCGACCGAGCCGAAGTTCCGCACCCGCAGCACGACCACCCGCTCGTACCGCCGCAGGTCGGCCTCCACCCACGCGGCCCGGGTGGCGTGCTTGCGCACGTTGGTGAGCGACTCCAGCAGGACCCGGTGCAGCGTCGTCATCACCTCGGGCGGCAGCGTCCGGTCGTCGATGCCCGACCCGATCTCGAACGCCACCTTCGGCCCCTCGACCGAGAACCGCTCAGTCAGCAGCCGCAGGTCGGCCAGCGTCGTGCCGGGCCTGCGGTCGGCCTCGTCCTCGGTGCGCAGGACGGTGACCATGCGCCGCATCGAGGTCAGCGCCTCCGACCCGGCCGAGGCGATCGCGTCGAGCGCGGGCAGCACGGCCTCGGGCTTGTGCTCGGCGACCGTACGCGCGGCCTGGGCCTGGACGACGATGCCAGTGATGTGGTGGGCGACCAGGTCGTGCAGCTCCCTGGCCAGTTCGAGACGTTCGGCCCGGCGTACGGAGTGCACCGCCTCGGTCCGGCGCTCCTGCTGGAACCGCAGGTAGGCGCCGATGCCCGCGGCCATCGACCACCCCGCGAACAGCAGGAACGCGAACGCCAGCCCCGCCGTGGGGTAGTCGCGCCTGGCCGACTCGGCCATCAGCACGCCCAGCCCCACGAGCGACAGCACCGCCGCCCGCCGTACCGGCTCCACGTGCCGCAGCACGCCGATGAGGAGGATCAGCAGCGACCCCGTCTCGGCCATGCCGGGCGCGCCCAGCGCGTCGACCGACCCGATGACCACCGACGCGGCGAAGGACAGCCCCAGCAGCGCGCAGAAGCCCTCAAGACGGTGGCGGCGGCGCAGGACGACCGCCGCGATCCCGGCCGCGCCGCAGAACGGCACGAACCACTGCAACCCCCCGGTGCTGACGGCGATGGCCAGGTCGAGCATCAGCATCAGGCCGAGCCAGCCGAGCATCGCGATCTCGCTCAGCCGCCGGACCCAGTACACGATGCCTTTCGAATCCCCCACGTCACGAGAGTAGGCCGGAAGTCGGACAACTCGTATCAACCGATCGGCCGACCCGGTCGCCGCCGGACCAGCCCTTCAGCGGAGGCGGCGGCGACGGCCCCTCGGCGATGCTGGAACACGTCGGAAGGGGGACAGGACATGATTGTCATCGGGTTCGTTCTGCTGGGGTTGGGACTGGTCGTCACGGCGCTGCTCGCGCTGGCCGACCCCGTGCTGCTCTCGCGCATCAACGGTGAGGAGGCGGAGGGCGCCAGCGGCCGCCACATCGACGTGGAGGTCGTCCGGCTCAGCGCCCCGGCCGCGACGGCCGCGACGGCCCGCGAGCCCCGGGCGGCCTGAGCCTTCGAGAACGTGGCCCGCGCGGGCATGGCCGCGCGGGTCCGGGCGGGCGCCGTCGGGGGACGGGCCCCGCCACCGGCCCGCGATCCGCTGGGGAACGGATCGCGGGCCGCTTTCCGTTAACGTGGGGCCTATGACCAACGGTTTTGAGACCCTGGCGATCCACGCAGGTCAGGAGCCCGACCCGCTGACCGGCGCGGTCGTGCCGCCGATCTACGCCACGTCCACCTACAAGCAGGACGGCGTGGGCGGCCTGCGTTCGGGATATGAGTACAGCCGCTCGGCCAACCCCACGCGGACGGCGCTGGAAGAGGCGCTGGCCGCCGTGGAGGGCGGCGCGCGCGGGCTGGCGTTCGCCTCGGGCCTGGCCGCCGAGGACACCCTGCTGCGCACGGTGTGCCGGCCGCAGGATCACGTGATCATCCCCAACGACGCGTACGGGGGCACGTACCGGCTGTTCTCCAAGGTGCACGAGCGCTGGGGCCTGCACTACGACCCGGTCCCGCTGCACGACCTCGACGCGGTGGCGTCGGCCATGACGCAGAAGACGAGGATCGTGTGGGTCGAGACGCCCACCAACCCGCTGCTCGGCATCGCCGACATCGCCGCCCTGGCGCAGCTGGCCCACGAGAACGGCGCGCTGCTGGTCGTGGACAACACCTTCGCCTCGCCGTACCTGCAGCAGCCCCTGGCGCTCGGGGCCGACGTGGTCGTCCACTCCACCACCAAGTACATCGGCGGCCACTCCGACGTGGTCGGCGGCGCGCTGATCGCGCGGGACAAGGGCCTCGGCGACGAGCTGACCTACCACCAGAACGCGATGGGCGCGGTGGCCGGCCCGTTCGACGCCTGGCTGACGCTGCGCGGGCTCAAGACCCTCGGCGTGCGCATGGACCGCCACTGCGACAACGCCGAACGCGTCGTCGACCTGCTGCTCGCGCACCCGCGCGTGACCCAGGTGCTCTACCCGGGCCTGGCCGAGCACTCCGGCCACGAGGTCGCCGCCAAGCAGATGCGGCGCTTCGGCGGCATGGTGTCCTTCCGCGTGGCGGGCGGCGAGGCCGAGGCCGTGGAGGTGTGCAACCGGGCCAAGCTGTTCACGCTCGGCGAGTCGCTGGGCGGCGTCGAGTCGCTCATCGAGCACCCGGGCCGCATGACGCACGCCTCCGCGGCGGGCTCGCCCCTGGAGGTGCCGAGCGACCTGGTGCGCCTGTCGGTCGGCATCGAGACGGTCGACGACCTGCTCGCCGACCTCACCCAGGCCCTCGGCTAAGGCGTCGGGACGACCATCAAGGCGTCGGGACGACCATCAGGAAGAGGATCACCAGCCAGATCACGGCCAGCAGGCCGCTGATCGCCGCGACCCGGCCGGTCTGCACCTTCGCGTCGTCCTCCGCGTTCTCGCTTTCGAGCGCGCGGAGGGCGGTGCGCAGGTCGCGGTCGATGATGACCAGCAACACGATCGCCACGATGAACAGCGTCATCGACGCCGTCATGTACCACAGGCCGAGCACGCCGTTCCCGACGACGATGCCCAGGGCCACGCCGAACACCAGCACACCCAGGCTGGCCAGGCTGTAGATCCTCGTGGTGCGCTGGATGTTCCGCAGGACGGGCACGTTGTTTGTGCGGATGGCCCGCGGAGCCGCCATCGTCGCGGCGGTCAGCGGGCCGATCGTGAAGATGGCGAAGCCGATGTGCAGCCAGAGAAGCAGGGACATGCGCCTGAGACTAGTCCCCGACGATCTCGGTCGGCGGCTCGACACTCTCTTTAACCTGCGAGGAGCAACGCATGATGAGCTCCGTGGCGGCCACCGCTACGGCCATCAGGGTGATCAGCAGGATCGTGGCAATCATGGGCTCTCCTCCTTCCCCGTGTCCGACGTAAATATCGTCCGTAATGACTAGACGGACGTGCAACGGAATAAGTTCGCCACGGGTATGGTTGGTCACCGTCGCTTTTTTCTTACCTTCAGGGCACAAGGGGGTGCCGTCCGTGGCCATCAGGCATGTCGAGCCTTACACCGACGAGTGGCTGCAGCAGCCGGCGGGCTATGTGGAGCGCGTCGTCGACCTGCTCGGAGCCGAGGTGGCCGACTGGTGGGAGGGGCCCTGTGATCCGCGGCACGCCACGGTCAAGCTGACCGACGGCCACGCGCTGGTGTGGGACGAGGAGAGCGGCTGGCGGCTCGGCCGCTTCGTCTCCGGCGGGCCGGGCGCGCACACCGAGCTGACCGGCGTCCGCTACCTGGGCCACGGGCTGCTGCCCCGGCCGGAGCGCGTGCCGTCGGCGCTGGTGGACGCGCGGGCCGGAGTGGGGGCCAGCTCGGCCTGGCGGCCCTGTTACCGGTCGCACCGCAACTGCCGCGACGGATTCGACGTGGCCCTCGACTTCTACGCCCGCCTGATCGAAGCCTGACAGACCCCCAGGACAAGCCCCAAAGCCCCAAAGCCCCAAAGCCCCAAAGGCAAGGGCCTCCGCCCTGGGGACGCTGCGCGCTGAAGGGCTCCGGGCCCTGCTTCCTCGGGGGAGCCGAGCTCCCCCGAACCCCCGCGCCGGTGGCTGCCGCCCCCGGTACCCCGCCCATCCCGCCGGGCACGAGGTGTCACGGCCCCGCACAGCGCGGCCCTCTCCCGCTTCCGGCGCATCGTCCCGCCGAACCGGCTCCCTCTCGGACGGCCACCTCTTACCCTGAGCCAAAAGGCAGCAGCCGGCTTCCCGGGAAGGGGACTCCCATGAGCTCCGCCGGTACGAACATCCTGATCCTGGACGACGCCGGCATCGGCCCCCGGATCGCCGAGGCCAGGAAGCTGGCCGGGTTGACACAGGACGGCCTGGCCCTGCTCGTGCCCTGCTCCAAGAGCCTGGTGTCCCAGGTCGAGCGAGGAAGCAAGCCCGCGACCCCCTGGTTCATCGCCGCCGTGGCCAGGGCGTTGCGCATCGGCGTCACCGAACTCACCGGACAGCCCTACCGGGGCTCCACCGCACCGGCCGACCGGGCGCACGCCGGCATTCCCGCCGTCCGCATCGCGCTCAACCACTGGGACGTCCCGCCTGAGCTCGCTGTGGAGCCCAGAGCGCTCGACGCGATGGCCGATGACGTTCGCAGGGTCGGCGTCCTGCTCGACAGGATCGACTATGCAGAACTCGGCCGGGTGCTACCGGGCCTGATCGAGGAACTGTCCGCCGTCCTGCACGGCAGTGAGGGCACGAAGCGCCGGACCGTGGCCGAGATGATGATGTACGCCTTCGTGGCCGCCAAGTCCGTCGCCTATCGCCTCGGATACGTCGATCTCGTCTCCGTCGCCGTGGATCGTGCGGCGCAGGCCGCGCGCGAGACCGGCATACCGGAACTGCTCGCCTACGTCGCCGAGGAGCGGGCCCAGGTGTTCTTCGGCTCGGCGGCCTACCGCACAGGACTCACCTTCCTCGAACACGCCCACCAGGAGTTCGACGACCTGGTCTCGGACAGCGAACCGGGGCTGGCCGTCCTGGGCTCGATGCACCTGAGGTCCGCCATCCTGTCCGCCCGGCTGCGCCCACGAGGGACGGACGCGTGGGAACACCTGGCGGCGGCGCGCGAGTACGCCTCGCGCATCGGCCGCGACACCAACCACCACGGCCTCGCCTTCGGGCCCGGAAACGTGCGCATCCACGAGATAGCGGCCGCCATCGAGCTGGAGGACCCCGACGAGGCGCTGCGGCGGAACGAGGGCTTCACTCCGCCCCGATCCCTCCCACCCGAGAGGTCTTCGCACCACTACATCGATCTCGCCCGGCTCCAGCTCATGGCCGGCAGGCCGGATCGTGCCCTCGACTCGCTCAGGCGCGCGGAGCGGCTGTCCCCGCAGCACACGGCGTACCACCCGATGGCCCGCGAGACGGTCACCGGCCTGCTGCGAGCGCATACGCGCGTTCCGGAGCCCCTGCGATCGCTGGCGCGACGCATCCGGCGGACGACCCCCTAGAGAAGTCGCACACAGCGTGTGACTTTCCTTCCGGCGACGTCCGTAGTTTCGGTCACGTGCCGCGACATGACGACGTACTGAACCCCGGGCACCCGGGCGGCTTGAGGGCCCGTCTGACGTCCCAGGGCCGCGTGCCGGTGCGGCTGTCCGCCTGGGCCACGGCCCGTTCAGCGGTGGCGAGACAGTGGCCGTGAGCGTGCGGCTGGTGCGGGCCGGCAACCCCGGCTGGCACATCCATGACGTGACCGGAGGCTGGGTGGCCGTCCGCAGGAGCCCGGTTCCCCGCGGAAGCGTGCTGTCCAACGTCCGCTGTGGAGCGACGCTGGACGAGCTGGCCGAGAACCTGGCCGAGGAGACCAGGATCGAGACGACGGCCGCCCGTCGTCTCCGAGCGTTCAGCCGTACGGCGGAGTGAGCCTCCAGCGCCGGAGGAATGCCGATGAGCGAAGGCATTCCCTCCGGTCAGCGGGAGCGGCGGAGGCGGAGGAAGTCGCTGACGACGTATTCGCCGAGTCGGTCGGCGCTCGGTGAGAACACCCGGCCGCCGTTCCTGCGGGCCACCTCGTCCACGAACTCCTTCAGCCGGTCGTCGGCCGCCAGCATGAAGACGTTGATCGTCGCCCGCCGTCGCGTCATCTTGTCCACCTCGGCCAGCGTCAGCTCCAGCGTCTCGTGCGACGGCGGCCACTCGAAGGCCGACCTGCCGTTGCGCATGAGGTGGGCGGTCGGCTCGCCGTCGGTGACCACCAGCACCACCGGCTCGAAGTCGGGGTGGCGGTCGAGGTGGCGGCCGGCGATCAGGAGGGCGTGGTGGAGGTTGGTGCCCTGGACCATGTCCCAGTCGAGGCCGGCCAGCTCGTCGGGCTGCAGGACCCTGGCGTAGTTGGAGAAGCCGATGATCTGCACGGCGTCCTGCGGGAACTTGGAGGCCACCAGCGCCTGGAGGGCCAGCGCCGTCTGCTTGGCCGCGGCCCACGTGCCGCGCAGGGCCATCGAGTACGACAGGTCGACCAGCAGGCACACCGCCGCCGCGCTGCGGCGCTCGGTCTCGGAGACCTCGAAGTCGTCGACGGACAGCCGCACCCGGGCCCGCCCGTCCTGCGGGGCGGTCGCCACGCCGCCGCTTCGCACGCCGTTGACCAGCGTACGGACGACGTCGATCGGCTGCTCGTCGCCGAAGCGCCACGGCCGGGTGGAGCCGGTGAGTTCGCCGGCCGAGCCCGCGTCGTGCTGGTCGTGGTCGCCGCGGCGGCCCGCGTCGAGGGAGGAGAACACGCGCCGCAGCGCGGTCTCGCCGAGCCGCCGGACCGCCTTCGGGGTCAGCTCCAGCTTGCCGCGGCGGCGCAGCAGGTAGCCCTGCTCCTCCAGCTCGCGTTCGATGCGCTTGAGCGCCTCCAGGTCGTCGACCGCCGCCCGGCCCAGCGCGCGGCGTACGGCGGCCTCGTCGATGTCGTCGAGCCGCGCGCCCGGGTAGTCCTGGCGCAGGGCGGTCTCCAGCTGGGTGAGGTCGGCCAGCTCCTCCAGCGCGGTGACGGCGTCGCCCATGGCCAGGGGCTCCTCGCCGGTCAGGCGCTCGGGGGCGTTCCAGGCCAGGTCGGGACGGCGGGCGTGCAGGGCCTCGCCGAGGCGGCGCATCTGGTCGGACAGGCCGGCCTGGTCGAGGGTCTGGTTGATGAGGCCGGACAGCTCCTCGCGCTGGCGGGGGGTCATCGAGGCCAGCATGCGCTGGGTGGCGGCGGCCCGCCGGGCCAGGATGTCGACGAGCTCCTCAAGGTTCCGGGGCGTTTCTGGGTACAAATCGCCATATTTCGCCATAAAGGCGTCAAAGTCTTCTTGGGTGTGCTCGCCCCGGGTGTCCCTGTCCAGCATGTCGTTCAGATCGGACATCATCTGCCGGACACGGGCCATGGCCTCGGGGTCGGGGTTGGCCAGCGCGTCGCGGAGCCCTCTGAACTGGCTGTCGAGCACCTCGCGCCGAAGCAGGTCGCGCAGCTCCTCGAACGTCTGGCGGGCCGCCGCCGAACGCCACTCGTACGTGCTCAGCTCCTGGATGGCGCTCGCGGTGTCCTCCGGCAGCCCGTCGAGCCCGGCCTCGCGCAGCCGCGCGTCGTCGGACGGGTCGGGGAACAGCTCGGCCCGCTCCTGCCCGATCGCCTTGTCCAGCAATGCCCGCGCGCGTTCGAGGGTGCCGTCGAGCCGCCCGCGCTCGCGCAGGTCCCTGCGCCGCCTGCGGACCTCCTTGAGCATGTCGTCGAGGCCCCGCCGGTCCTGGCTGCCGGGCAGCCCGCGCTTGAGCAGGTCGCGCAGCGCGTGGACCGGCGTCGAACCGGACAGGATCGCGTCGCCCATCTCGTCGAGGGCCGCGCGTACGTCGTAAGGAGGGGCCAGGGGGTCGGGGCCGTCGTGGTATTCGCCGTAGCGGAAGGCCATCACGCTTCCACGCTAACCCCAACCCGCCCCCGCCCGTCTACGGACGCCTGGCCACTTCCCACACCTCGACCGCGCTGTTCGCGTCGGGCGTATAACTCACCTGCACCTGCACCGCGCGCCCGGCCCCCTTGAGCGCCTTGGTCAGATCGGCCGACTCGCAGGGCAGCGTGCCGAGCCCGCGCTTGTCGACGCCGGCCGGCTTCCCGGACACCCAGCGGTCGCCGCAGCGGGCGGTGGCCCGGTAGAAGGACGTCAGGTACGTGTAGCCGAGCTTGAGCTGCTTGCCTCCGGTGCTGAACAGGATCGTCGCGTCGTCGACGCGCTTGACCGAGCCGCGCGCGGTGACCGGCTCCGGCCAGGCGTTCAGCAGGAACTCCTGGGCCTTCACGGCCTTGCCGCCCTCGTACTCGACGCGCAGCGGGACCGCGCCCTCCCGGAGCCCGACGGTGAGCTGGGCGGGCTTGCACGACGTCCGGCCCAGGCCGTCGCGGTCCAGCGCGACCCGGCCCTCGGTCTCCTTCAGGTCGCAGGCCGTCGTCACCCGGCTGTAGGCGGCGCGGGTGTAGTCGAGCTTGAGCTCTTCGGCCCCCGGGATCGCGGTCAGCTTGTAGAGCACGTTGCCGCCGCGCCGCACCTTGGCGGGCTTCATGGGCACGATCCGCAGGCTGCCCTTGCCGTCGGCCCAGGCGTAGCCGTAGGCGGTCTTGGCGGCTGCCTCGGCGGGGGCCGCCTGCGCGGGAAGCGCGAGGCCGCCCAGGACGAGGCCGACGGCGGTGGCATGGATGAGCAGGCGCATGGGCGGTTCCCCCCGGAGTCGTGATCAACCAAACACTACGACGCGGGAAACCGCCCGATTGTTCACGTCCTGTAGATCGTGACCCCGTCGAGGTCTTCCTTTGACAGCCGCCGCATCAGGTAGAGACCTTCCAGCGCGAACTCCAGGGCCGCCGCGGCGTGCCCGGGGGACTCCTCGCCGGCGCCCATGCCGAGCCTGGACATGATCTTGGCCAGGCCGCTGACCGGACCGATCCGATGCAGCAGCTCGGCCGCGGCCACCATGTCGCCGGACTCCACCTGGTTGCCCTCGGCGAACTTGTCGGTCACCGGTGCCAGGTCCATGCCGCCCAGCCTGTTCCTGAACGTCTCGGCCGTGGCCCGGCGCAGCAGGTGGGCCAGGATCTCGGTCTCCCTGCCCTCCTCGCTGACCTCGAACTCCACCTTGCCGCGCAGGCTGTGGACGACGCAGGCCAGGTCGCAGACGCGCGTGACGGCCTGGTCCTCGCCCTTGATCGCGGACCTGCGCACGGCGGAGGCCGCGGCGGTCTCGGCGGCGGCGATCGAGAAGCGCGCCGACACGCCGGAACGGGCGTCGACGGCCGTGGACTCGCGGACCAGCCGGGTGAACCTGGCGATCACCTCGATCAGGTGCTCCGGCACGTCGGCCCCGATGTCGGGCACCGACTCCTGGCGGATGAGGGTGAGCTCGTCCTCGACCGTGAGCGGGTAGTGGGTGCGGATCTCGGCGCCGAAGCGGTCCTTCAGCGGCGTGATGATGCGGCCCCTGTTGGTGTAGTCCTCGGGGTTGGCGCTGGCGATGAGCAGGATGTCGAGGGGCAGGCGCAGGTTGTAGCCGCGCACCTGGATGTCACGTTCCTCCAGCACGTTGAGCAGCGAGACCTGGATGCGCTCGGCCAGGTCGGGCAGCTCGTTGACGGAGAACACGCCACGGTTGGTGCGGGGGACCAGGCCGTAGTGGACGGTCTCGGGGTCGCCGAGGGTGCGCCCCTCTGCGATCTTGATGGGGTCGACGTCGCCGATGAGGTCGCCGACGGAGGTGTCGGGAGTGGCGAGCTTCTCGCCGTAACGCTCGTCGCGGTGCTTCCACGCCACCGGCAGCTCGTCGCCCAGCTCGCGCGCCAGGGTCTTGCAGCGCGTGCAGGCGGGTGCGTACGGATGGTCGTTGATCTCGCAGCCCTCGACCACCGGGGTCCACTCGTCGAGCAGGCCGGTGATCGTGCGGATGAGCCGCGTCTTGCCCTGCCCTCGCTCACCGAGCAGGACCAGGTCGTGCCCGGCGAGCAGCGCCCGCTCCAGGTGTGGCAGGACGGAGTCGTCGAAGCCCACTATGCCGGGGAACCGGGGCTCGCCGGCCCGCAGCCTGGCCAGCAGGTTTTCCCGGACCTCGGCCTTGACGCTGCGATGAACGTGGCCGCTCTCCCGCAACTCGCGGAGAATACGTGGCTGATGCACGGGATCGAGACTACGTCCCCCGCGAGAAATGCGGCAGAGAGTTTCGCATCTGGCGGAGATTTCGGATCTTGACCTATTGCGTGACGGTTCGTACGCGTGCTTGTCCCTTTAGTGGGGAGAATCGGCCCTAGGGAACATGCACATGTCGAGGGAGGCGAGACGCGTGGCCTTGATGACAAGCCGCTTCGCCGACGGCCTCGCCGTGGGTTCCGACCTGGTGGAGGCCGCGGAGAGCGCCGTCGGTCAGGCACTGTCGAGGCTCAGCGGCCAAGCCGACCTGGTCTGCTTCTTCATCTGCGGCGAGGACCCCGAGGACGTCGCCAGAGCAGGCCAGGCCGCGATGAAGCTGGCGCCCGAGGCGCACGTGATCGGATGCAGCGCCACCGGTGTGATCGGCGACGGGCAGGGGGTCGAGCTGACGCCCGCGGTGAGCGCGTGGGCGGCCACCCTGGAGGGGGCCAGGCTCACCACGTTCGCCCTGGAGACGCTGGCGGCCGAGGACCGGTTCGTGGTCGTCGGGCTGCCCGAGCGCACAGGCGACGACCACGTGGCGATCCTGCTGGCAGACCCGTACACCTTCCCGACCGACGCGTTCGTGGAGCGTTCGGTCGACGTGCTCGGCGACCTGCCGCTGATCGGCGGCCTGGCCAACGGGCTGCAGGGCAGGGGGTCCGTACGGCTGTTCGCGGACGGCAAGATCTACACCGAGGGCGCGATCGGCGTCCTGCTCAGCGGGCCGATCAAGATCAGTACGGTGGTCAGCCAGGGCTGCCGCCCGATCGGCCCCAGCATGGTGGTCACGGCCTCGGAGGAGAACCTGCTGCTCGAACTGGCCGGTCAGCCCGCGCTGGCCCGGCTGGAGGACATCGTCAGCGAGCTGGACGAGGACGACCGCGAACTGGTCGCCGCCGGCCTGCAGATCGGCGTGGCCATGGACGAGTACGCCGAACGTCACGAACGCGGCGACTTCCTCATCCGGGGCGTCATCGGCATCGACCCCGAACGCGAGGCCGTGGCCATCGGGGACATCGTGGAGATCGGCCGTACCGTGCGCTTCCAGGTCAGGGACGCGGCCACCGCCGACGAGGACCTGTACGACCTGCTCGACGCCCACCGCGAGGAGCTCGGCAAGGTCGACGGCGCGCTGCTGTTCTCGTGCAACGGCCGGGGCTCGGCGATGTTCGGCACCGCCGACCACGACCCGGTCGCCCTGCGCGACACGCTGGGACCGATCGGCGTCGCGGGCTTCTTCGCCGCGGGCGAGGTCGGGCCGGTCGGCGGGCACAACCACGTGCACGGGCTCACGGCGTCCGTGCTGGTCTTCTCCAGCGCCGCGGAGCCGGAGCTGTCGTGATCCTGGCGATCGACGTCGGCGGCACCAAGATGGCCGCCGGCCTGGTGGCCCCTGACGGCGCCGTGATCACCTCCCGGCGCGCCGCCACCCCCCAGAACGCCGACGCCGAGACGCTCTGGCACACCCTCACCACCCTCATCGACCCCCTGTCGGCGCGCGCCGAAGGGGTCGGCGTGGGCTGCGGCGGGCCGATGACCTGGCCCGACGGCGAGGTCTCGCCGCTCAACATCCCCGGCTGGCGCGGCTTCCCGCTGCGCGCCCGGCTGGCCGGCCGGTTCCCCGGATTACCGGTACGCCTCCACAACGACGCCATCTGCCTGGCCATCGCCGAACACTGGCAGGGCGCCGGCCAGGGCAGCGCCGACATGCTGGGCATGGTGGTCTCCACCGGCGTCGGCGGCGGCCTGATCCTGGGCGGACGCCTGGTCAACGGCGGCACGGGCAACGCCGGCCACATCGGGCACGTCGTGGTCGAACCGGACGGCGGCCCCCGCTGCGGCTGCGGCGGCCACGGCTGCCTGGAAGCGATCGCCCGCGGTCCCGCCCTCACCACCTGGGCCCTCACCCAGGGCTGGACCCCCGCCGCCGTCTCCGAGCCCGTGGGGGCGTCCGACGGTGGGGAGGCGTACCTGGAGGATCGGGCGGTCACCGGGCGGGCGCTGGCGGCCGACGCGCTCGCCGGGGACCCCATGGCCGTGCTGGCGATGCGGCGGGCCGGACGGGCGCTCGGGATCGCGATCGCCTCCGCCACCCACCTGTGCGACCTGGACCTGGTCACGATCGGCGGCGGACTGTCGCAGGCCGGCGAACCGCTGTTCGGCCCCCTGGAGGAGGCGCTGCGGGACCACGCCCGCATGGGTTTCGCCCGCCGCCTCAAGGTCGTGCCCGCCGCCCTCGGACAGGAGGCCGGCCTGGTAGGCGCCGCCGCCCTCCTCCTGGCCGGCGGCGCCTACTGGACCTCCTCCCGCGACTGACCTCCGCGGGAGGGTCGCCGGGCGGGCGCGGGCCGAGGGTGCGGAGGCCGCCGCCTGCCCGGGAGGGCGGTCGTGTGCCGGGCGGAGGGCGGCAGAACCGCCGACCGCCCGGGACGTCAGCCCTGTTCGGTGTGCCAGCCAGGGCCGTCGCCGGTGCCCTCGCCGTTGCTCCCGCCGGTGCCTTCCCCGGTGCCCGTCCGGGTGCCGGAGCGGTCGGTGGGGCCGTCCGTGGGCGGCGCGGGCATCGCGGTCGGCTCGCAGGGGGCCACCGCGCCCTTGACGATCTGCAGGGAGGTGGAGACCGGAGGGGCCTCCGGCCCGCTCCTGTCGAGGGTGACCGCCAGCACGAGCGTCTGCCCGGCGGGAACCTGCCCCTTCGGGATCTTGAAGGAGATCCCGTGCCCGGTGCTGCCGATGCTCGCCTCGAACCGCCCCTCGGCGGTGCCGTGCTGCCCGCGCGGCTCCTTGCAGACCTGCCCGTACGGCAGGTAGTCCACCACCGACCTGACCCCCGCCGCGGCCAGCTCGGACGCCAGCCCGTCCGGGTCGCGGAAGGCGTTGATCTCCACCGACACCCCGCCGTCGGCCGTCCCGGTCACCGCGTACGCCGGCGCCCCGCCGAACAGGCCGGTCGCCGCCACCGTCGCGACCGCGGCGACCCCGGCCGCCGCGGCCAGCCCCACGAGCCTGCGCCGGGGCCGCCGGACGACCGGCGTGACGACCTGCCCCCCGACCTGCGCCCCGGCCTGCGCCGGCCCGGCCGCCATCTCCTGCTTGAGCGCGCCGAGCAACCGCTCCTCGAAAGTGTTCATGCCTCTCCCTCCACGTACACGGCCGACGGCGAAGCGACGTTCTCCAGGGCGCGTCTGGCCCGGTGCAGGCGGACCCGCGCGGTCACCTGCCTGATGCCGAGGGCGGCGGCCGCCTCGGAGACGGTGAGCTGGTCGATCGCCACGAGCTCCAGCACCGCGCGTTCGCCCTCCGGCAGGCCCGTCATGGCCTCCAGGGCGCCGCGCATCCCGCGCTCGGCGTCGATCCGCTCCTCCATCCGGACGAGGTCGTCGTCGTCCATCAGCCGCCGCCCCGCGATCCGGCCGGCCGCCCGCGCTTCCCGGGCGGACCTGCGGAGCTGGGCCGACACCACGTTGCGGGCCACGCCGTACAACCACGCGGTCTGGCTGCCCCGGCCCGGCACGTAGGTGTGGGCCGAGTCGAGGGCCGCCAGGAAGACGTCGGCCGTCAGGTCGGCGGCCAGGTGGGGATCGCTCACCCGCCGGACCACGAACCGCATGACGACGTCGACATGGCGGCGGTAGAAGGCCTCGAAGGCCGCCGGGTCCTCGTTGAGGCGCACTGGCCTCGCTCCCTTCGTCGTTCGCCCTTACACCTGTACTTGGACCGGGCGAAGGAAAGCGTTTCGGCGCAGGTCAGGCGAGGGTGGGGCGGCGCGGCTGGAAGAGCCACGCGTCGAAGAGCGGGTCGAGGTCCTTGCCGGACAGCCGCTCGGACAGGTCGACGAACTGCCGCGTGGTGACGTTGCCGTAGCGGTGTTCGGCGGTCCAGGTCTTGAGCAGCTTGAAGAACGTCGGGTCGCCGACCGCTTTGCGCAGGGCGTGCAGCGCCATGCCGCCGCGGGTGTAGACCGACTCGTTGAACAGGTCACCGGGCTTGGCCCGGCCCGGCGGGTAGGACCACATCGGGTCTTTGGCGCCGCGGTTGTAGAAGTCCTTGAAGATGGTGTCGGCGGTCTTCTTGCCCCGGTGCTCCGACCACAGCCACTCCGCGTACGTCGCGAAGCCCTCGTTGAGCCACAGGTCCTTCCACCGCTTGATGGTCAGGCTGTCGCCGAACCACTGGTGGGCCAGCTCGTGGGCGATGATGCCCTCGTCGGGGTCGAAGCCGCCGTAGAGGGGCTTGGTCTGGTTCTCCAGGGCGTAGCCGGCCGAGTAATCGTCGACGATGGCGCCGGTCGAGGAGAACGGGTAGGCGCCGAAGACCGTGCTCCAGTAGTCGGTGATCTCGCCCGAGACGTTGTAGACGCGGTCGAGGCCGGTCTTGAACTTCGGATCGACGGCCGCGTACGTCGGGATGCCGCCCGGCGAACGGCCCTGACGCACCTCGAACTTGCCGATCGTGGCCGTGGCGAGGTAGGTGGCCATCGGGTGCCGCTCGCTCCACCGGTAGGTGGTGCGGCCGCCCGCGGTGGACGGGGACGCGCTCTGCTCGCCGTTGGCCACGACGGTCAGGCCGGCGGGCACGGTGACCGTGAAGTCGAACGTGGCCTTGTCGGCCGGGTGGTCGTTGCTGGGGAACCAGGTCTTGGAGCCGTTGGGCTCGGAGGCCACGAACGCGCCGTCGGCGGTGGGGATGAACCCGTACGTGCCCAGGTTGGCGGTGTCCTTGGCGGGCGTGGGGCTGCCGGAGTAGGAGATCTCGGCGGTGAACGGCGAGCCGGCGTCGAGCCGCGCGGCCGGGGTCACGGTCAGCTCGCCGTCCTTGCGGGAGAAACGCGCGGGCGAGCCGTCGACGCTGACCTTGGCGACGTCGAGGCCGGTGAGGTCGAGGTTGAAGCTCGACAGGTCTTGGGTGGCCTTGGCGCGGATCTTCGTCAGGCCGGTGAGCCGCTTGGTCGCCGGGGTGTAGTCGACGGTCAGCGAGTAGTGGGCGACGTCGTAGCCGCCGTTGCCGTCCTGCGGGAAGTCGGGGTCGCCGATGCCCGGCGCGCCCGTGTGGCGGCCGGCGGCCGAGCGGGGCGGCGGCTCGTCGGTGGGCGCGCACGCGAGCACGCTGATCAGCGCCACCAGCACGGCCGCGCCGCGTCTTCTGATCCGCATAGGTGAACCAGCCCCCTTCAGCCCGTGACCTGAATCTTACGCAGGGTCACGCGCTCCCGACGACTCGTCACCGTGGAGGGGGAAGAGCCGGAGGCGCCGGCGGCTCCCCGCCGCCGGCGCCTCATCAGCCCAGAATGTGGTGGTGGTCCCATAAAATCCAGATCACCCCCACTAAGTCGGGACAAACTAAAGGTTGCCCCTGCGTTCCTGCTCGCGCTCGATCGCCTCGAACAGGGCCTTGAAGTTGCCCTTGCCGAAGCCGAGCGACCCGTGCCGCTCGATCAGCTCGAAGAAGACCGTCGGGCGGTCCTGGACCGGCTGCGTGAAGATCTGCAGCAGGTAGCCGTCCTCGTCGCGGTCGACCAGGATCTTGCGCTTCTTCAGCTCCTCGATCGGCGCCCTGACCTGCCCGATGCGCTCGCGCAGCTCAGGGTCGTCGTAGTAGGAGTCGGGCGTGTCGAGGAACTGCACGCCCGCCGCGCGCATGTGGTCGACGGTGGTGAGGATGTCGTTGGTGGCCAGGGCGATGTGCTGCACGCCGGGCCCGCCGTAGAACTCCAGGTACTCGTCGATCTGCGACTTCTTGCGGCTGATCGCCGGCTCGTTCAGCGGGAACTTGACCTTCCGGGTGCCGTCGGCCACGACCTTGGACATCAGCGCCGAGTACTCGGTCGCGATGTCGTCGCCGACGAACTCGGCCATGTTCGTGAAGCCCATCACCTTGCGGTAGAACTCCACCCACTCGTCCATCTTGCCGAGCTCGACGTTGCCGACGCAGTGGTCGACCGCCTGGAACAGGCGTCCGGTCTTCGTCGCGGGCGGCGCGACGAGCGGCTCGGCCGGCACGTAACCGGGCAGGTACGCGCCCCCGTAGTTGGACCTGTCCACGAGCGTGTGCCGGGTCTCGCCGTAGGTGGCGATGGCCGCGAGCACCACCTTGCCGTGCTCGTCCTCCAGCGTGTACGGCTCCACCAGGCCGGTGGCCCCGTGGGCGACCGCGTAGGCGTACCCGGCCTCCACGTCGGGCACCTGGATGGCCAGGTCGATCACGCCGTCACCGTGCTCGGCGACGTGCCTGGCCATGTCCGTGCCGGGCCGGATCGAGGCCCGGAACTCGAAGGTGGCGCTGCCCGAGGTCAGGACGTAGGCGACCGCGTCGCGGCTGCCGTTCTCCGGCCCGCGGTAGGCCACCAGTCGCATGCCGAAAGCGGTCGAGTAGTAGTGGGCGGCCTGCCGGGCGTTGCCCACGGCGAACACCACGGCGTCCATGCCGTTAACCGGAAAGACATCAGTCATACCCCTAACTCTCGATTTAGCTGGACGAGTTGTGCAACAGTTACTTGAACGAGTGCACAATCTGTCCACCCATCTCGGGTCAGAGTCGGAGAACTTGTACAGCATGACGATCGACGAACTGGACGCCCGGCTGATCTCGCTGCTGACCGCCGAGCCCCGGCTGGGCGTGCTGGAGTGCTCCCGCCGCCTCGGCGTCGCCCGCGGCACCGTCCAGGCCAGGCTCGACCGGCTGGTGGCCAGGGGTGTGATCACCGGGTTCGGGCCCGACGTGTCGCCCGTGGCGCTCGGCTACGACGTGACGGCGTTCGTCACCATGGAGATCAGGCAGGTCTCCGGGCACGACCCGGTCGCCCACCGGCTGGCCCACATCCCCGAGGTGCTGGAGGTGCACACCATCACCGGCGGCGCGGACCTGCTGTGCCGGGTGGTCGCGCGGACGAATGCCGATCTGCAAAGGGTCATCGACCAAATCGTGGATGTTCAGGGGGTGCTCAGGACTTCTTCGATCATCGCACTCGACACCCCGGTTCCTTACCGAGTGCTGCCTTTGGTCGCCGATGTTCCGCGCCGCGGGGGGCGCTAGACGTACCATCGCTTAGGGACGAGGCACCGTTATCGATCGTTTACCCTTGACATTCGCCCAGCTGGCGGGGGTTGGGCGAAGGTGTCTCAGAGGGGGGTCTCGGATGCGGGGCGGTGGTGGAAAAGGCATGCGGAAACGGCGCGTACTCCGAATAGTGTTGATCTCTTTCGGCGCCGGAATCGCCGTGCTTGCCGGTCTTTTCGCCATTGCGTGGGCGATGACTCCCATTCCCGACAGCACGCAGAAATCGGCCACCGCCGAAGGCTCGGTGATCTATTACCGCGACGGCAAAACGGTGCTCGCCCGGCAGGGCGTCGACCGCCGGAACGTCGAGCTGGCCAAGGTGCCCAAGCACGTGCGCGACGCGGTCATCGCCGCCGAGAACCGCTCGTTCTACAACGACGGCGGCGTCTCGCTCAAGGGCACCGCGCGGGCCGTCTGGTCCACCGTCACCGGGCAGCAGCTCCAGGGCGGCTCCACGATCACCCAGCAGCTCGTGCGCAACTACTACAGCGGCCTCAGCCAGGAGCGCTCGGTCACCCGCAAGTTCAAAGAGATCCTCATCGCGATGAAGGTCGACCAGTCCAAGTCGAAGGACTGGGTCCTGGAGCAGTACCTCAACACGATCTACTTCGGCCGCGGCGCCAACGGCGTCCAGTCGGCCGCGCGCGCCTACTTCGGCAAGGACGTCGACAAGCTCACCGTCGCCGAGGGCGCGTACCTGGCGGCGGTCATCCAGCAGCCCAGCAGGTTCGCCGACCCCGAGGGCGCCGACCTCGACGCGGCCCGCTCCCGCTGGCAGGCCGTGATCGACGCCATGGGCCAGACGGGCGCGCTGTCGCGCCAGCAGGCCGCCGCCGAGCGTTTCCCGGTGCTCAAGGCGCCCAAGAAGCCGTTCGAGCTCAAGGGCCAGGGCCAGTACATGCTCGACCAGGTCACCGCCGAGCTCAACCGGCGCGGCTACTCCGACGAGACCATCAACAGCGGCGGCCTGAAGATCGTCACGACGTTCGACAAGAAGCTCATGACGGCGGCCGAGCAGGCGGTCAAGGACGTGCTCCCGGCCTCGACGCCGAAGAAGGTGCGCACCGGGCTGGCCGCCGTCGATCCGGCCACCGGCGAGGTCGTCGCCTTCTACGGCGGCCGCCACGACCAGGTCGGCGACTACGACAACGCGTTCTCTGCCAAGCGGATGGCGGGGTCGACGTTCAAGCCGTACACGCTGGCCGCCGCGCTCGACAACGGCTTCGACCTGTCCACCAGGGTCGACGGCAACTCGCCGCTGCGCGTGGCCTCGGCCGACAAGCCCATCCCCAACGACAGCGGCCGCTCCTACGGCCAGATCAACCTGGTCAGCGCCACCCAGAACTCCGTCAACACGGCCTTCGTCGACCTCGGCCAGAAGGTCGGCCTGAACAAGGTCGCGGAGGTCGCCGAGGCCGCGGGCATCCCCAAGGAGCAGTTGCAGGGGCAGCAGGCGTACGCGACCTTCCCGCTCGGCGTGTCCTCGGTCAGCGCCGTCCAGAACGCCTCGGGCTTCTCCACCTTCGCCAACAAGGGCGTGCACATGGAGGCCCACGTGGTGAAGTCGGTCACCGACGGCAAGGGCGAGAAGAAGACGGTCAAGCCCGTCGCCACGAAGGTGGTGGGGGAGCAGGCCGCCGCCGACACCGTCTACGCGATGCAGCAGGTCGTCAAGTACGGCACCGGCACCGCCGCCCGCCTCTACGACCGTCCGGTGGCCGGCAAGACCGGCACCACCGACGACTCCAAGAACGTCTGGTTCAACGGGTTCGTCCCGCAGCTCGCCGTCGCCGTGAACATGTTCCGCAGCGACGACGAGACCGTCACCATCCCCGGCTACGGCACGCAGTTCGGCGGCCAGCTCCCGGCGCAGATCTGGCGGGCGTTCATGACCGAGGCCATGGCCGGAGAGCCCGTCGAGGAGTTCCCCGAGCCCTCCCAGTACGGCTACGAGTCCTCCTACTCGCCGCCCGACCGCGGCCGCGACGTCCGCGACCAGCAGTCGACGCCGCCCGCCGACCAGAACGAGTGGGGCAACCCCGACTCCGGCCCCACCGATCAGCAGCCGTTCGGCGACCCGGCGGTCACCGAGGCCCCCACCGACGACGGCTCCGGCGACAACGGCAGGACCGGCCGCGACCGGCAGGACGAACGCCCCCAGGACGCGCCCACGGCGCCCTCCGACCAGCCTCTGGGGCCCCCGGAGGAGAGCCGCGACACCCAGCGCGACAACCTCGGCCGGCCGTCAGGCACCGGCTAGCTCGGCCCGCAGCTCCTCCACCGTGGTGACCGGGAGCCGGCAGGCGAACCCCCTGCACACGTAGGCGGCCGGCGCGCCTCCGACGGGCCCGCGCCCCTCCAGCAGCGCGGGGAAGGGCTCGCCGCCGGCCTCGCCGTCGCCGGGCGCGACCACCAGGCCCGGCACGTCGGCCAGCAGCGCCTCCCGGTGCAGGGCGGCCGTACGCGGGTCGGCGGGGCTGCCGACGACCGCCACCTCCACGGGCCCGTCGAGCGCCGCGCGGGCCACGGCCAGCCCCCAGCCGGCGAACCTGGCGTGCCGGTCGGCCAGCACCGACACCGTGGCGAGCGCGGCCGCGGCGGCCTCCCGGTGCCGGGCCGAGCCGGTCAGCGCGCCGTAGGACAGCAGGGCCCCCGCGGCCGCGTACTGGCCGGAGGGCGTGGCGTTGTCGGTGGGGTCCTGTGGACGCTGGAACAGCCGTTCGGCGTCGTCAGCGGTGTCGTAGAAGCCGCCGGAGCCGTCGGAGAAGCGGTCGAGGACCGTGTCGAGCAGCGTCCCGGCCAGCCGGAGCCATTTCGTCGCGCCGGTCACGCCGTAGAGGGAGATCAGCCCCTCGGCCACGTTCGCGTAGTCCTCCAGGACGCCCGCGTTGGCGCCCGCGCGCCCGTCGCGGGAGGTGCGCAGCAGCCGCCCGCCGGTCGTGTGCACGTCCGCGAGCAGCTCGGCCGCCGCCGTGGCGGCCTCGACCAGGTCGGGACGCTCGAACACCACGCCGGCCTCCGCGAGCGCCGCGACGGCCAGGCCGTTCCAGGAGGCCACGACCTTGTCGTCGCGGCCCGGCCGCACCCGCAGCTCCCTGGCCGCCAGCAGCCTGCCGCGCACGCCGGCGTACCGCACCGGGTCCTCGGGGTCGCGCGGGAGCTGGAGCACCGACGTGCCGTGCTCGAACGTGCCGGTGACGTCGAACAGGCCGGTGGCCCAGCGGCCGTCGTCGTCCCCCAGGACCTCGCGCAGCTCCTCGGGCGTCCAGACGTAGAACTTGCCCTCCACGCCCTCGCTGTCGGCGTCGAGGGCCGAGGCGAGGCCGCCCTCGGGCGTGCGCAGCTCGCGCAGCATCCAGCCAGCCGTCTCCAGCGCCACCCGGTGGGCCAGGTCGCCGCCGCCCGCTTTCCACCAGTGGGTGTAGACCCGCAGCAGCAGGGCGTTGTCGTAGAGCATCTTCTCGAAGTGCGGGACCACCCACTCGGCGTCGACGCTGTACCGCGCGAAACCGCCGCCGAGCTGGTCGTAGATGCCGCCGCGGGCCATGGCTTCGAGCGTCCGGCCGCTCATCTCGCGCTCGCCGGAGCGCAGCAGGAACTCCAGGACCATCGACGGCGGGAACTTCGGCGCGCCGCCGAACCCGCCGTTGACCGGGTCGAACGACTCGCGCAGGTTGGCGACGGCCCGCTCCAGCGTCTCCGCCTCCGGAGTGGCGCCGCGCGGGAACGCGGTGTTCTGGTTGAGCGCCTCGACCACCTTGGCGCCCTGCGCCAGCACCGACTCCCGGTCGCCGGCCCACACCCGGTGGATCTCGGCCAGCAGCCGCCGGAAGTGGGGACGCGGGAAGTACGTGCCGCAGTAGAACGGATGGCCGTCGGGCGTGGCGAACACCGTCATCGGCCAGCCGCCCTGCTGGGTCATGGCCTGGGTGGCGGTCATGTAGACCGCGTCGACGTCGGGCCGCTCCTCGCGGTCGACCTTGACGTTGACGAAGTGCTCGTTCATGAGGGCGGCCGTGTCGGCGTCCTCGAAGCTCTCGTGGGCCATCACGTGGCACCAGTGGCACGCCGAGTAGCCCACGCTGATCAGCAGCGGCACGTCCCGGCGCCGGGCCTCGGCGAACGCCTCCTCGCCCCACGGGTGCCAGTCGACGGGATTGCCCGCGTGCTGCAGCAGGTATGGGCTCGTGGCGTCGTTCAACCGGTTCATCAGGACCTCCCTCGCTCACCCTAAACCGCGTCCCCGGGGACGGCCCGCCACCCCGCGGCTGACTCGGGCGGGGCGGACGGCGTAGGTTACGGGCGTGGACATCGACTACGTCTGCGCCCACGCCGGCCGCCCGCCCGCCGCCGTCACGCGCAGGGACGTCGCCCGCGCGCTGCTGGCCGTGCCCTCGGGCGTGGCGCTGGTGGCGCTGCCCGATCTGCGGCGGGCCATGGTGGCGGCGGGCAACCCGCTCTCGCAGCCGTTCTGGGACTCCGCCAAGGCCACGCTGAGCTCCATCGAGGCGGGCGTGGCCACCGTCGGCGACGTGCAGCGCTGGGTCGAGTCCACCGGCACCGAGCCGATCCTCATGACGCCCAGCTACTTCGTCTGGCCCGAGGAGGACGAGCGCGGCCCGGTCGCGGCCGAGATGTTCGGGCGCATGGTCTCCTTCCTGGAGGAGCGCGTCGCCGCCGGGGAGGTCGACCCGGACGCGCTGGCCCAGGGCGACCACGCCGCCCGCCGGGCGTACGAGGAGCTCCAGGAGCACTGGCTGGCCACGCCGCTGCCCGACGGCCGGGTGCCCGGCTTCGCGGTCAGCGACGAGCAGGACGAGGAGCTGTTCGCCGCCCTCGACGAGGAGGAGGCGTTCGCGCTGTCGGAGCTGCGCCGCATCGTCGGCGAGCTGCCCAAGGCGCCCGAGCTGCCGCTGGTCGAGCTGGAGCTGGCCGCCGCGCGCCTGCGCGTGCTGCTGGACCTGCCCGGCTACCCCGCGAACGTGCTGCGCGCCTGCGCCGGGTTCGACGACCGGCCGATGCCGGACGACGACCGGGAGTTGTGGCTGGCGGTGGCGGCGGGCGTGGCCGGGCCGATCTCCGACCTGTCGGAGGCCGACGACGTGCCGGAGGAGTTCGCCGACCTGGAGGGGGAGCTCGGCCACGAGGACACCGCCCTGGCCAACCTGTGCGCGATCCAGCACGCCGACTGGCTGGCCGCGGTGGCGGCGCTGGCCCGCATGGGGCCCGGAGTGCTGGCCTCGCCGGAACGCCTGGCCAGGCTCATCGCCGAGTCCGACGACATCGAGTCGGGCGAGCAGGACGACGACGACCTCGACGCCACCGAGGGACTGTTCGCCTCGGTGGTCAGCCTGTGGACCTACCTGGGCATCGTGGACGCCGACGAGGTGCTGACCCCGCTCGGCTGGTGGGGCCTGCCCAAGGCCCTGGAACGCGCCTGGTCACCCCGCGACTGACGGGTCGCTGTACTCCTTGAACTCGGGGTGACGCTCGATGTAGCGGGCCACGTACGGGCACAGCGGCACGATGCGCAGGCCGGTGTCGACGCTCGTGCGCAGCGCGTACTCGACGAGCCTGCTCGCCAGGCCCTGGCCCTCGTAGGCGGGCAGCACCTCGGTGTGCGTGAAGACGACTTTCGTGGGCAGCAGTCGATAGTCGGCGAACCCGGCGACCTTGCCGTCGACGAGGACCTCGAAGCGGCACTCCGTCGAGTTGTCGACTACTTCGATCGGCATCTATTCGGCTTTCTTGTCCGTGTCGCCCTCGTGCGGAACCTGGATCTTCGACATCTGCTTGTTCATCGACTTGATGAGGATGTAGAGGGCCAGCCCGATGAGGGCGACGACGGTGAAGCCGAGCAGACCCGGACTGACATCACCAGCTGCGAGAACTGTCACACCTTCAGTCTGCCACCCGTATGCCGTGGTCCGGTCAGTGGCAGGCGGGTGAGACGTCCTCGGCGTGGATGCCGGCGAACAGGTCGTCCTCGGGCAGCTCGGTGTCGACGAGCGAGCGCGCCAGGTGGTAGTCCTCGGTCGGCCAGATCTCCTGCTGCAGCTCGCGCGGGCAGACGAACCAGAAGCCGTCGGGGTCGACCTGGGTGGCGTGCGCGAGCAGCGCCTCGTCGCGGATCTGGAAGTACTCGCCGCACGGCACCCGCGTCGTCACCGGCCACTTGGCCGGCCGGTCCTCCCAGCGGGAGATCCAGTCGGAGTACGGGGAGCCGAGGCCGCGCTCGGTCATGGCCTCGTGCAGCGCCTCGAAGCGCTCCTTGGTGAAGCCCATCTGGTAGTAGAGCTTCATCGGCTGCCACGGGTCGCCGGTGCCGGGGTAGCGGTCGGGGTCGCCGGCCGCCTCGAACGCCTCGACGGAGACCTTGTTGGTCATGATGTGGTCGGGGTGCGGGTAGCCGCCGTCGTCGTCGTAGGTGATGATCACGTGCGGGCGGAACTCGCGCACGGCGGCCACCAGCGGGGCCGAGGCGTCCTCAAGCTTCTGCAGCGCGAAGCAGCCCTCGGGCAGCTCCTCCTCCTCGCTCTCCGGCAGGCCGGAGTCGACAAAGCCCATGAAACGCTGCTGGACCCCGAGGATCTCGCGGGCCCGCTCCATCTCCGCCCTGCGCACCTCGCCGATGTTGGCCACGATCTCGGGCCGGTCCATCTTCGGGTTGAGCACGGAACCCCGCTCACCGCCCGTGAGGGTACAGACCAGCACTTCCACGCCTTCGCGCACGTAACGCGCCATAGTGGCGGCGCCCTTGCTCGACTCGTCGTCGGGGTGGGCGTGGACTGCCATCAACCTCAGGGGTGCACTCACGGGCGCGTTCTCCTCACAGGGTCTCCTCGGTGGAGGACCGGTCACTCGTCCAGAGAGGTTAGTTTCTGCTGGGCGGTCGCGAGGGCACGCCCCCCGCGGGCGACAATTGTCTCGGATAACGCTCAGGGAGTGCAGGGAGATTCCGCCATGGTCACCGAAGATGTCGGGAACGGACCCGTTCTCGGCACACCCGACGACTTCCCCGACCGTCCGAAGAGAGGCGGCCGGCTGGTCGTGCATGTCGTGATCGGCGTGCTGGTGGCCATCGTCGCGGGTGGCTGGGGATGGGTGATGTGGTCGATGACGGCCGGCGGCGGCTCGGAGGCCCCGGCGCAGGTCGTCTCGTTCAGCATCGACGCGCCCGGGCGCGCGGAGATCACCTTCGAGGTGTACAAGCCCGACGATAGAGTGGCCGTCTGCCGGATCAGGGCACTGGACGTCTACCACGCGGAAGTCGGTAGCAAGGAAGTAAGAATCCCGGCTGGTGAGGGTAGTAAGCAGCTCAAGGAGAGCCTCGACACCAGTGGTCAGGCCACTTCCGTCCACATCCAGTACTGCAATCTCGTATAGTGAGACATTTGGGGAAGCGTCCGGGCGGTTGAGTTGTTAGCCTTTCGCAATTCGACCGTCCACATCCTCAAGTGATCTCAGGGCCCCCTAGGCAAGCAAGGAGAACCCGTGGCCGACTCTCGCGATGAGAACGTCACATGGCTGACGCAGGAGGCGTACGACCGCCTGAAGGCGGAGTACGAATATCTCTCTGGCCCCGGGCGCGTCGACATCGCCAAGAAGATCGAGGCCGCCCGTGAGGAGGGCGACCTGAAGGAGAACGGCGGCTACCACGCCGCCAAGGACGAGCAGGGCAAGATGGAGGCCCGGATCTTCCACCTCCGCCAGATCCTCGACAACGCCAAGGTGGGAGAGGCCCCCAAGACCGAAGGCGTGGTCGGCCCCGGCATGACCGTGACGATCCGGTTCGTCGGCGACGACGACGAGGTCACCTTCCTGCTCGCCTCCCGCGAGGAGAGCGGAGCGCCGATCGACGTCTACTCGCCCAAGTCGCCGCTCGGTTCGGCGATCAACGGCAAGAAGATCGGTGAGAAGGCGACGTACTCGATGCCCAACGGCCGCCAGAACACCGTCGAGATCCTCGAGGCTGTGCCGTACATCGGCAACTGACCCCCGCAGATCCTGACCGCCGGGCCCACGTCGGCCCGGCGGCGTTTTCGCGTTCGCCGGGAATCGCGCAGGACCTCAGCTTCCTGGTGAAGACGCGGAAACGGCGAGACTTATCCAGGCTCGTCCCCTTCATCGTGGTGATGCTGGTGGCCGTGCTCACCACCGACGTGCTGGTGCTGGTCCAGACGGGGGAGGAGCAGGCGCCGGTCGAGGTGGTGCGGGCGCGGCCGGTGCCGAAGCAGACGCTCATGGCCCAGTCCCGTGCCGACCAGCCCGTGGCTCCGCTGGGCAAACTGCGCAAGCCCAACCTCTTCGTGCTCACCCGCAAGCCGTTCACCGACGAGCTGCTGCGCAAGGTCGCAGGGCTGCGCGGCGTACGGGCCCTTGAGCTGGCCGACGCGGCCTCCATCTCGCTCGACGGCAAGCGGGTGCAGACGCTCGCGGTGAACCCGTCCACGTTCCGGGCCTACACCCCCAAGGTGACGGCGTCGTCGGACGCCCTGTGGCAGAACGTGGCCTCCGGCGACGTGGCGGTCTCGTTCGTGCTGGGCAACGACGGCGGCCTGGCGCTGCACAGCCGCGTGAGCGGGCCGGCCGGGCCGCTGCGCATCGGCGCGTACGCCACCACCGGGTTCGGCGCGGTCGACGCGGTCGTGTCCAAGGAGACCGGGCGCAGGCTGCGCCTCCCGCGCGACAACGCGCTCATCGTCAGCGCCCCGGGCGCGAACTCCGACGCGCTGCGCCGGGCCATCCTGGCCGCGATGCCCAAGGGCACGCAGGTGGCCACCGTCAACCCCGTCCAGCCGCGGCCCAGGGCCGACACCCCGAAGAACTGGCCGTCCGGGTCGTTCATGACCGTGGAACAGCTCACGGCGGCGCTGAAGGCCGCGGTGTCCAAGCTGGGCCGGCCGTACGTGTGGGGGGCCGAGGGGCCCGACACGTTCGACTGCTCGGGGCTGGTGCAGTGGGCGTACGGGCAGGCGGGCGTGCGGATGCCGCGGGTGACCCACCAGCAGTGGGTGGCGGGGCCGCAGGTGCCGCTGGCGCAGGCGCAACCGGGCGACCTGATCTTCTGGCGCAACGACCCGACGAATCCGGGTTACATCTCGCACGTGGCGATCTACTGGGGCAACGGGAAGGTGCTGCAGGCGCCGCGCACCGGTGACGTCGTCAAGATCTCCCCGTTGAGCACGCGGAACCTGGCCGGCGTCGTCCGGGTCAGCCCCGTCGCGGCCGCCCGCGTCCGCTGAACGAACCTTCGCACGATCCGCGGTTCGGCTCGTGCATTTCGCGCGCAACTGTGTAATCGTGATTACATGTCAGCAGACGATATGAGCGCGCAGGTCCGCGGCTGGTTCACCGGCCGGCTCCCCGAGGGGTGGTTCACCGGGGCCCCCGAGATCGTCCGTGACCGCGAGGAGATCGCGGTGCTCGGCACGCTGCCCGACCCGCCCGCCGACACGCCCGAGGCCGAGCGGCTCGCCCTCATCGAGGGGCTGGCCCGCCGGTTCCGTGAGGAGACCCGCGAGCGGCGGATCGAGATCGCACGCGAGGCGGAACGCCGGTTCCGCCAGAAGGTCTCCTGGGGCGTGCGGTGCGGGGGCGAGACTGTGATGTTCACCACACTCTCCGTGCCCGTGATGACGCGTCTGCGTCAGTCGGAGCGTCAGGTGCTCGACACGCTGGTCGCCGCCGGGGTGGCCAGGAGCCGCAGCGACGCGCTCGCCTGGTGCGTGCGCCTGGTCGGCAAGAACACCGACACCTGGCTGGCCGAGCTGCGCGACGCCCTCCAGCACGTCGACAGAGTGCGCAACGCGGGCCCCGACGTCAATTCCTGAGAACACCGGCGGAAACGGCTCGAGAAATTGGACTAAACCACTGCGGTAATTGGTTTAGACCACGTGAATTGACCTGGACCGGCCCCGCGAAATCCCTCTTTTAAAACTCCGAGTCCTGGGTAGGCTCCCCGGATCGTCAGGGCCGCTGCCTGCGGCGACGGTCGCGCCAACAGGTCTATGCCAATTGGCTTTCATGCGCCTTCGTCGTTAATGATGACTGGGCCCTGAGAGAGTGGAGGAGTCGCAGTCGTGTCCGTTTCCGTGGAAGTGCCCGCGCCGACGAGCAATCGCGAATTGGTCGCGTGGGTGAACGAGATCGCAGCCCTGACCCAGCCCGACCGGATCGAGTGGTGCGACGGCTCGGAGGAGGAGTGGACGCGCCTGACCAACCTCCTCGTCGAGCAGGGCACGCTCACCCGGCTCGCCGCGCGCCCGAACAGCTTCTACGCCAAGTCCGATCCCAGCGACGTGGCGCGGGTGGAGGACCGTACCTACATCTGCTCGGAGCGCGAGGAGGACGCGGGCCCGACCAACAACTGGATCGCTCCAGCGCAGATGCGCCAGACCTTCTCCGAGCTCTTCGCGGGCTGCATGCGCGGCCGCACGATGTACGTCGTCCCGTTCTGCATGGGCCCGCTCGGCGGCGAGATCTCGCAGCTCGGCGTCGAGATCACCGACTCCGCGTACGTGGCCGTGTCGATGCGGATCATGACGCGCATGGGCGACCGGGCGCTGCGCCTGATCGAGCAGCGCGGCGGCTTCGTCAAGGCCGTCCACTCCGTCGGCGCCCCGCTGCGGCCGGGCCAGTCCGACGTGGCCTGGCCGTGCAGCTCCACCAAGTACATCAGCCACTTCCCCGAGACCCGCGAGATCTGGTCCTACGGCTCGGGCTACGGCGGCAACGCGCTGCTCGGGAAGAAGTGCTACGCGTTGCGCATCGCCAGCGTCATGGCCCGCGACGAGGGCTGGCTGGCCGAGCACATGCTCATTCTCAAGCTCACGCCGCCCGACGGCGAGACCCGTTACGTCGCCGCCGCCTTCCCGAGCGCCTGCGGCAAGACGAACCTGGCCATGCTCCAGCCCACGATCCCGGGCTGGAAGGTCGAGACGATCGGCGACGACATCGCCTGGATGCGCTTCGGCGACGACGGCCGCCTGTACGCCATCAACCCGGAGGCCGGCTTCTTCGGCGTCGCGCCCGGCACCGGCCAGGTGACCAACGCCAACGCCATCAAGACCCTCTGGGGCAACAGCATCTTCACCAACGTCGCCCTGACCGACGACGGGGACGTGTGGTGGGAGGGGCTCACCGAGGAGCCCCCGGCGCACCTGACCGACTGGAAGGGCCGCTCCTGGACGCCCGACAGCGACGAGCCCGCCGCCCACCCGAACGCCCGCTTCACCACACCCGCCTCCCAGTGCCCGACCATCGCACCGGAGTGGCAGGACCCCAAGGGCGTGCCCATCTCGGCGATTCTCTTCGGCGGCCGCCGCGCCACCGCCGTGCCTCTGGTCACGGAGTCGCTGAGCTGGGAGCACGGCGTCTTTCTCGGAGCCAACGTCGCCTCCGAGAAGACCGCCGCGGCCGAGGGCAAGGTGGGCGAGCTGCGCTACGACCCGTTCGCCATGCTGCCGTTCTGCGGCTACAACATGGGCGACTACTTCGGCCACTGGCTCGACATCGGCCGGGTCAAGGGCGCGAAGCTGCCGCGCATCTACTACGTCAACTGGTTCAGGAAGAACGACGAGGGCAAGTTCATCTGGCCCGGCTTCGGCGAGAACAGCCGCGTGCTCAAGTGGATCGTCGACCGCCTCAACGGCGAGGCCAAGGCGAACCCGACGGCGATCGGCCTGCTGCCCGCCGAGCTGGACACCGACGGCCTCGACCTGTCCGAGGAGGACCTGCGCACGCTGCTGTCGGTCGACCGCGACGTGTGGCGCGAGGAGGCGGCCCTGATCCCGGCCCACTTCGAGAAGTTCGGCGACCACCTGCCGAAGAAGCTGTGGGACGAGTACGACGCCCTGCTCGACCGGCTCGGCTGAGCGGGCGCGCGCGGTGCGGCGGTGCTGGCCGTCGCACCGCGCGGGGGCGTGCTGATCGCCCGGAACCTTTATGCCTTGCTTATACGTCTTTCCGGTACGCGGCCCGACGGGCCGCACGAGGGGAGGGCGTATGGATCTGTTCCTTCTCATCCTCGCGGTGGCGCTGGCCGTGGCGGCCGGGGTCACCGTTCTGGCGGTCCGGCGCGAGCACGCCGCCATCCGGGGGGCCGCCGTCGAGCCCCGGCCGCACGATCTCGGCCCCTACGAGCTGGCCTTCCTGGCGGGCGGATCCGGGCGCGTGGCCGACACCGCCGTCGGGCTGCTGGCGGCGTCAGGGGCCGTACGCGTGTCCCGCGACGGACGGGTGCACCGGGTGGCCGGCGCCCGGAGCACCGGCGAGCCGGTCGAGGACGCCGTCCTGGACGAGGTCGAGCGCAACCCCGGCGCGTGGGCGAGCACGATCAGGGAGCGCGTGAGCCAGGGCGAGACCCTGGACGCCCTCAGGTACCGGCTGGGCAGGATCGGCGCGGTTCACCCCACCGGCTCCTTCACCCAGGTGGACCGGCTGATCGTCCGGTTACGGGTGCTGGCGGTGCTGGCGCTCGCCGGGGCGGCCGTGGAGGCGCTGTCGGTGGCCGTCGAGGGCACGTCGCCGCTTCCCCTGGCAGCGCTCGGCGTCCTGGCCGGGACGGTCGTGGGCGCGCCGAGCGCCATCGCCGGACACCGGCGCACGTTCCCCACCGATCTCACCGCTTCCGGGCAGGCCGCGCTCGACCGGGCCAAGCTGGACCACCCGCCGGGCACGTCCAGCGGCCCGGTGGCCGTCGCGCTGTACGGCCTCGGCGAGCTGAACGACGCCAACCTCATCCTCGCGCTCGACGGCCCCCCGGCCCGTACGGTGGCCACCAGACGGCGGCGCGGCGGCGACCAGTCGCACAGCGCCGGCGCGGGCGGTTGCGGCACGGCGGGATGCGGCGGCGGGAGCGGCTGCGGAGGCGGCGGCTGCGGGGGCGGCTGCGGCGGCGGAGGGAGCTGACATGCCGGACCTGCCGGACCTGCCGGACCTTGGGGTGGGCATCGGGTGGCGGCCGGAGCTCGACCTGACGATCGAGCGGATGGCGGGCGTCGGGTTCGTCGAGGTGGTGGCCGAGAACATCGACCCCGGCGACCTGCCCGAGTCGCTGCGCGTGCTGCGGGCCAGGGGCGTGCCGGTGATCCCGCACGGCGTCTCGCTCGGCGTCGGCGGCGCCGAGCCGCCGGACCCGGCCCGGCTCGCCCACCTCGCGGCCTGCGCGCGGGCCCTGGACTCGCCGCTGGTCAGCGAGCACCTGGCGTTCGTCCGCGGGGGCGGCGTGGAGGCGGGGCACCTGCTTCCGGTGCCGCGGACGCGGGAGTCGCTGGAGATCGTCGTGGAGAACGTGCGGCTGGCCCAGGAGGCGCTGCCCGTGCCGCTGGCCCTGGAGAACGTGGCGGCGATCTTCGGCTGGCCGGACGACGAGCTGACCGAGGCCCGCTTCCTGGCCGAGGTCGTGGAGCGTACCGGGGTGGGGCTGCTGGTGGACGTCGCCAACCTGTACGCCGCCCAGGTCAACCTGGGGCTGTCGGCCGTGGACGCGCTGGACGCGCTGCCGCTGGAGCACCTGGCGTACGTGCACGTGGCCGGCGGGCACGAGCACCACGGGATCTGGCACGACACGCACACCGCCGCCGTGCCGCCGGCCGTCCTCGGCCTGCTGACCGAGCTGTGCGCCCGGACCAGCCCGCCCGGGGTGCTGCTGGAGTGGGACGACGACTACCCCGGCGACGCCGCGCTCGCCGGCGAGCTGACCCGCATCCGAGCCGCCATGTCCTCAGTGGAGCAGACCGTGGGCGGGCGCGGTGAGTGATGGGGCGCGGGCGCGGCTGGCGGAGGCGCAGGGGCGGGTCGTCGCGTGCCTGGTGGCCGGGGCGGATCCGCCGGTGGGCTTCGACGCCGGACGGCTGCGCGTGCAGGCGTCCGCGCTGCTCGCCAAACGGCGCGGTGTGGTGGCCAGGCTCCGCCCGGACGCCGCCCGTGCCGCCGGGCCCGCCCTGGCCGCGGAGTTCGCCGCCTACGCGGCGGCCCGTGCCGTCCCGCCGACCGGCTACCGGGCCGACGCCGACGACTTCGCCGCCTGGCTGCGCGCCCGCGGCCTCATGCCGGCCGCGAGGCCGCGCGGGTGGGCTCGCCTGCTCTTCGTGTTCCGCCGTGATCGCCGCTAGGCTTGCTCGTAGCAAGCGCTTGGGAGGCGGTACGGCATGCGCATCGTCAACATGGGCGACTGGCCCCTCGGCGAGCAGGACGAGCAGCTCCACCCGCCGGGCGACGACCCGCTGTGGAACGAGTCCTACTACCTCGACTTCGTCGCCGACGACGGCGAACTGGGCGGATACGTCCGCCTCGGGCTCTACCCCAACTGGAAGCGCACCTGGTTCTGGGCCCGGCTCGTCCGGCGCGGCGGCGGCCCGGTGGAGATCACCGACCACGAGGCCCCGCCGACCGGCCTGACGATCTCCGCCGACGCCTACGAGGCCGACCTGGCCGCGACCGACCCCCTGCGCACCGCGCGGCTGCGCCTGGCCGCCCCCGGCCTGTCGCTCGACCTCGAATGGCACACCCGCGGCGGCGTGTACGGCTACCAGCTCACCCCCCGCTACGAGGTCCCCTGCGAGGTGACCGGGACGGTCGACGGCCGCCCCTTCCACGGCCACGGCGAGCGCGACCACAGCTGGGGCGTCAGGGACTGGTGGTCGCTGTCCTGGACGTGGAGCAGCGGCCGCCTCTCCGACGGCACCCACCTGCACGGCACGCAGGTCAACCTGGGCATGCCGCTGCCGTGGCCGGCGTTCACGGTGCCGCCGGGCGGCGGGATCGAGCACGCGGACGGCTTCGCGGCCGGCACCCGGTTCGACGGCGACCGTCCGGCGCAGACGCTGCTGAGCTTCCCGGGCCGCGCGGTGACCGTGCGGCCGGTCGCGTTCGCCCCCGTGAGGCTGGTCTCGCCCGACGGGGCGGTGGCCGAGTTCCCGAGGGCGCTGTGCGAGCTGGAGTCCGACGACGGCGGCACCGGCTTCGGCTGGACCGAGTGGCACCAGCCGCCGGGCTGGCGTCAGCACGGCTGGCACCCCTTGCTCTGAAATATCGAGACATCCTAGGTTTGGGGGGTGATTGTCGATGCGCACCAGCATTTCTGGGACCTCGAAACCGGCGACTACCCCTGGCTCACCCCCGAGGCGGGCGTGCTCCACCGGACGTACGCGCCGCACGACCTGGCCCCTGAGCTGGCGTGGGCCGGTGTGGACCGGACGGTGCTGGTGCAGGCCGCCGACTCCTGTGCCGAGACCGACGCCCTGCTGGCCCTGGCCGACGCCCACGACTTCGTCGGCGCGGTGGTCGGATGGATCCCGCTGCTGCGCCCGGACGAGGCCGCCGAGGCGATCGCCCGGTACGCCGCCCATCCGAAGTTCCGCGGCGTCCGGCACCTGATCCACGACGAGCCCGACCCCGACTGGCTGGTCCGCGACGAGGTGCTGGAGTCGCTGGGCCTGCTCGCGGCGGCCGGGCTGACGTTCGACGTGGTCTCGCTGCTGCCCAGGCACCTCGACCACGTGGTCACGCTGGCCGGGCGGCACCCGTCCCTGAAGATCGTCATCGACCATCTGTCCAAGCCGCGCATCAGGGACCACGAGTGGGAGCCGTGGGCCGGCGGCCTGGCCCGCGCGTCCCGCTTCCCCAACGTGTACGCCAAGGTCTCGGGCCTGGTCACCGAGGCCGACCACCGGAACTGGACGGTGGAGGACCTGCGGCCGTACGTGGAGCACGCCGTCGAGCTGTTCGGCCCGGACCGGCTGATGGCCGGCAGCGACTGGCCGGTGGCCCTGCAGGCGGCCGACTACCGGACGGTCTGGGAGGTCACCGGCGCGCTGCTCGGCGGAACCGACCGGGACCGGGTGCTCGGGGACACGGCCAGGGGTTTCTACGGGTTTAGCTGACTTGGGGCCGGAAACGGGGAAGGGCGTGGGGGGACTACGCTGTGTCGATGGATCGTACCTGACCGTCACGCCGGTGGCGTGCACGGACACCGTCGGCACGCCGTACGAGATCACCCTTGAGCTCCATCGCGACGGCACGCCGTACGGCAGCGTGGGGGAGCGGTGCGGCTGGCTGCTCGCGCGCCTGGCGCGCGGGGTCGACGAGGCGCGGCAGGGAAGGGGGGCGGCCCGGCGGTGGAACGACCCCGACGACCGCTTCCCCGACGAGGAGCCGGAGAGCGAGCTGTTCTCCTTCCGCTACCGCACCCGCTCGGGGCTGGTGGGCGGCGGCGAGTTGCGCTGCCAGCTGCGCACCATCCCCATCTGGCAGCCCGCGCCGGGCCAGTGGCGGCTGACCCGCAGGGCCTACGTCGAGGCGTGGGGGGCCTCCGGCGTGGGTATGAGGGCCGTCCTGACGTCTGCGGAGTTGTCCGAGTTCGTCCGCGAACTGGTCCATGAAGCCGAGGGGTGTCTCGGCGGAAGAGATCTCGCCAGGAATCCCATTGGGGGAGCAGGCACGGGCGAAACGCGGTGATAATTGCCTGTTGGGTCATTCGACCAAAGGCACAGCACCGCTGGGGAGGCACTCCGTGGGCCTGCGCGACCTGGTCTACCGGCTGTACGAACACAGGCTGGAGACCAAGCTGTCCAAGGACAGCGTTCCCCGGCATGTCGGGGTCATCATCGACGGCAACCGCCGCTGGGCGCGCGCCATGGGCATGCGCGACGTGGCGACCGGCCACCGCAAGGGCGCGGACAAGATATCGGAGCTGCTCGGCTGGTGCCGGGAGACGGGCGTCGAGGTCGTCACCGTCTGGATGTTGTCCAACGACAACCTCAACCGGCCGCGCGAGGAGCTGGAGCCGCTGCTGCGCATCATCGAGGACGTGGTCCAGGAACTCGTGGAGGAGGGCTGGCGGATCAGCCCGGTGGGGGCGCTCGACCTCCTCCCCGACCGCACGGCCAATGTCCTAAAAAATGCAAAAGAAGCGTCATCACACCGTCCGGGCCTGATTGTGAACGTTGCAGTTGGGTATGGAGGAAGACGTGAGATTGCCGATGCGGTGCGCTCACTCCTCCAGGAGCATGCGAGTAAGGGCGCCAGCATCGAGGACCTCGTGGAGGTCCTCGATGTCGAACACATCGCGGAGCATCTCTACACTCGCGGCCAACCCGACCCGGACCTCCTCATCCGTACGTCGGGCGAGCAGCGTCTGTCCGGATTCATGTTGTGGCAGAGCGCTCACTCCGAGTTCTACTTCCACGAGGCTTACTGGCCGGACTTCCGCAGGGTCGATTTCCTGCGGGCGCTGCGCGATTACGCTGCGAGACACCGGCGTTACGGTTCTTGATGCGACATTCGGGTATCCAGGACGTAACGTTGAAAGTGTCCGGCCACAGGCCGGGCATCCCGGAGAGGGCCCGCCTTTGCACCGACATCTGCTGAGGGGGGCCGGAGTCCGGCTCCGCCGGCAGGTTGCGGTCGGGGACGCGGGTCCGGTCCGGTTCCCACCTCGTCTGCAGGGTGCCCGCACCTATGGGCGCCCGGGGGAGAACGTGTGGCAGTGTCCTCGAGCAACCCTACTCACCAGCCGGCCAAGCGCACGTACGTGCTCGACACCTCGGTCCTGCTGGCCGACCCGGCGGCATTGACGCGCTTCGCCGAGCACGACGTCGTCCTTCCCATCGTGGTCATCACGGAGCTGGAAGGTAAGCGGCACCATCCCGAGCTCGGCTACTTCGCGAGGAAGGCCCTGCGCTACCTCGACGACCTGCGGGTTCAGCACGGCAGGCTCGACGAGCCGATGCCGACAGGGGATGGAACGATCAGGGTTGAGCTCAACCACAGCGATCCGTCCATCCTGCCCGTCGGGTTCCGCCTGGGCGACAACGACACGCGCATCCTGACCGTCGCGCGCTCGCTCGCGGCCGAGGGCTGCGACGTCGTGCTGGTCTCCAAAGACCTGCCCATGCGGGTCAAGGCGGCCTCGATCGGCCTGGCGGCCGAGGAGTACCGCGCCGAGCTGGTGGTCGAGTCCGGCTGGACCGGGATGGCCGAGCTGCAGGTGACGGCCGAGGACGTCGAGATCCTCTTCGACAAGGGCGTGGCCGACCTGGAGGAGGGCAGGCAACTGCCCGCGCACACCGGCCTGCGGCTGTTGTCGGCCAAGGGATCGGCGCTCGGCAGGGTGGCGCCGGACAAGTCCGTCCGCCTGGTCCGCGGCGACCGCGAGGTCTTCGGCCTGCACGGCCGCTCGGCCGAGCAGCGCATCGCGCTGGACCTGCTGATGGACCCGGAGATCGGCATCGTCTCGCTGGGCGGCCGGGCCGGCACCGGCAAGTCGGCGCTGGCGCTCTGCGCGGGCCTGGAGGCGGTCCTGGAGCGCCGCCAGCACCGCAAGGTGGTCGTCTTCCGCCCCCTGTACGCCGTCGGCGGCCAGGAGCTCGGCTACCTGCCGGGCACCGAGGGCGAGAAGATGGGCCCGTGGGCGCAGGCGGTCTACGACACGCTCGGCGCGATCACCTCGCCCGAGGTGATCGAGGAGGTGCTCGACCGGGGCATGCTGGAGGTGCTCCCGCTGACGCACATCCGCGGCCGGTCGCTGCACGACGCGTTCGTGATCGTGGACGAGGCCCAGTCGCTGGAGCGCGGGGTGCTGCTCACGGTGCTGAGCCGGATCGGCGCCAACTCCCGGGTGGTGCTCACGCACGACGTCGCCCAGCGCGACAACCTGCGGGTCGGCCGGCACGACGGCGTGGTGGCGGTGGTGGAGAAGCTGAAGGGCCACCCGCTCTTCGCGCACGTCACGCTCACCAGGTCCGAGCGTTCGCCGATCGCCGCCCTGGTGACGGAGATGCTGGAGGACATCACGATGTGAGCCGCGGCGGGCTCACCTGAGCTCGCGGCAGGTGTACGGCCGCCCCTCCGCCTTGGCGGGGCGGCCGTCGTTCTCCCGGACGATCTTCACCTGCTCGAACGCGAAGTCCTGCTGCGCGGTGCAGACGATCTGGGCCTTGCCGAGCCTGCTCAGCGGCCGGTCGCCCTTGAAGTACACGGTCAGCGTGGAGGTGCGCGGGAGCTGCATCTCGTCGCGCTGCACGGGGTCGAGCGAGTCCTTCATGCCGACGTACTCCAGGCCGTGCAGCTCGGTGGTGCGGTCGCCGAGCGGCTGGTCGGAGGCGGCGAAGAGGGCGCCGAGCAGGCTGCCCACGGTGCCGCTCTCGACGTCGGCGGGTTCGAGCGTGAGCTGCTTGTTCCTGATCAGGTAGATGGTCTTCGAGGGCGGCGGGAGCTTGATGGTGGGCGCGGCGCCCTTGGTCTGGACGTCGGTCGGCGAGATGCCGCAGGCCGCCACGGCCAGCAGGGCCGCGGCGGCGACGAGGACCCGGCGCCCGATCATCGGTGCGGTCATGGGTGCGGTCGTCGGTGCCTTCATCGGTGCCTTCATCGGTGCGGCAGCCAGACCGTGAACAGGGTGCCCGGCTGCTGGGCGCGTACGGAGATCGTGCCGCCGTGCAGGTGCACGTTGGCGCGCGCGATGGCCAGGCCGAGGCCGCTGCCCTGGCTGCGGGCCCGGCCCGCGCCCGCCTTGAAGAAGCGGTCGAAGACGTGCGGCAGCGCCTCGGCGGGAATGCCCTTGCCGTGGTCGCGCACCTTCACCTCCAGGCCGTTCTCGGTGCCGCGCGCGGTGACCTCCACCGGGGGCAGGCCGTGCTTGAGCGCGTTGCCGACCAGGTTGGCCACGATGACGTCGAACCTCCTCGGGTCGAGATTGACGGTCAGGCCCTGGGAGGCGGTCACGTCCACCTCGTCGCTCCAGCCGCGCACCTCCAGGCAGTCCAGGATGGCGTCGGCGACGTTCACGGGCTCGACGTTGAGCGTCGCGGTGCCGGCGTCGAACCTGCTGACCTCGATCAGGTGCTCGACCAGCTCGCGCAGGCGCCCGATCTCGCGCAGCACCAGCCGCACGGCCTCCGCGGGCGCGTCGGGCAGCCGGCCGGCCTCCTCCGAGAGCATGTCGGCCACGGCCGTCATGGCGGTGAGCGGCGTGCGCAGCTCGTGCGAGACGTCGGCCACGAACCTGCGGGACATGGCCTCCAGCGAGCGCAGCTCCGACACGCTCAGCTCCAGCGCCGCCGCCGCGTCGTTGAACCTGGCGGTCAGCTCGGCCAGCTCGTCCTGGCCGTGCACCGGCAGGCGGGTGTCCAGCCGGCCCTGGCCGAGCGCCTGCGCCGCCGCGCTGAGCCGCCGTACGGGCAGCAGCACCTGCCGGGCCGACAGCAGCGCCACCACCAGCGCGATCAGCACGATCACCGCGCCGCCCTGGGTGAGCGTGTTGCGCAGCGTCGTGAGCTGGCTCTCCTCGTCGTGCAGCGGGAAGAACACGAACGCGCGCAGCCCGGTGGCCTCGGGGGCGACGCCGGGCTCGAACCGGTGGACCTCGGCGCCGACGATGAGCCACAGCTCGTTGCCGATCACCTTGCGCTGGGTGACGACGTTCTGCTTGGCCCGGCCGTACAGCTCGTTGGGGACGTCCTTCATGGTCATCGGGCCGTCGGCGGACAGCAGGTTGCCGTACTCGACCAGGACGCTGCGGCCGGGACTGGACAGCGTGCGGACGACCTGGTCGAGCTCCTTCATGGACGGCGCCGCCTCGCCCGGCCTGAGCTTGCCCACGGGGAAGGTGATCCGGCCGAGCTCGCGGGTCACCAGGTCGAGGGAGGTGGTCTCGGCCCTGGTCACGAGCGCGGTCTTGGCCAGCTCGAAGCCGATGGTGGCGACCAGCGTCGACGCGGTGACCGCGACGAGGGTGAAGGTGATGACCAGGCGCGCCCGCAGCCCGGTGGGCAGCGGGATCACGGAGGGCTGAACCGGTAGCCGAACCCGCGCACGGTGTGGATGAAGACGGGCTCGGCCGGCCTCGGCTCGATCTTGGCGCGGACGCGCTGGACGCAGGCGTCCACCAGCCGCGAGTCGGCGACGTGCGTGTGGTCCCAGACGACCCGCAGCAGGTAGCGGCGGTTGAGCACCTGGCCGGGATGCCGGACCAGCTCCAGCAGCAGCCGCAGCTCGGTCGGCGTCAGGTGGATCTCCTTGCTGGCCAGCGTGACCTTGAGCGCCCCCCGGTCGATCACGAGGTCGCCGAAGGTGATGCGGTCGGAGGTCGCGGACTCGGCCCTGCGCAGGATGGCCCGGATGCGGGCGTCGAGCACCCGCGGCTCGACCGGCTTGACCACGTAGTCGTCGGCGCCCGCCTCCAGGCCGACCACCACGTCCAGGTCGTCGCCGCGGGCGGTGAGCAGGATGACGGGGAGCTGGTCGAGCTTGCGGATGCGGCGGCAGACCTCGACGCCGTCGATGCCGGGCAGCATGACGTCGAGGATCGCGATCTCGGGGCGGCGGGCGCGGATGTGGTCCAGAGCCTCCTCGCCCGTCGCATAGGACGTGACGGAATGTCCCTGTCGCGTCAACGCCAGCTCCAAGGCTGTGCGGACGGAGGGATCGTCTTCTACAAGGAGGATGCCGGCCACGCGCACATTATTATTCCATGTCCCCTATACCCGGGTTGTGTCATCAAACTGTGACCGGGTGCGGATCAGATCCTGAAGATGGGGCGGAAGCCTGAAAGCGGCCTCCCTTCGGTGCGGGCGCTCGAAGGGAGGCGCCAACCAGCCTGTGACGAAATTCACAATTTTTCGTGAAAAAGGTTGTTACCTGCTGGTTGGCCAAGAGAACGTCAACCGAATCCCGCGTTCCGGTTGCGGACCACCCCCCATGACAGGGCAAGCTCATGGATCGTGAGCCCCGGTCCGCAGTTGAGTGAGCGCCCCCCGAAGGATGACCTTCGCTCGGCGCGCCGCCGGCCTTCGCGTTTCACCCCCAAGCGCATCGCCGTCGCCGTCGTGTCCTTGGTGGTGGTCGTGGGCGGTGGCGGTTACGTCGCCTATCGCGCCGTCGACAACGCCAGCAAGCCGCCGGTCGATCCGTTCACGGCCGAGCAGCTCGGCGCGCTCGCCGGAGGCAACCTGTTCGCCCCCGACCCCGAGACCGACGCGCTGAAGAACGCCGCCGAGCAGGCCTACCGGGCCGACCTGCTCAAGAAGAACCGCGGCGGCACCAAGAAGCTCAACTGGGTCGTGCCCAAGAAGGCGCCGGGCGGCAGCGGCTTCCCGCCCGCCAACTTCCCGCCGGGCAGCAACCCCTCGCCGGGCAGCAACAAGGCCGTCGCCAAGCAGATGCTCGCCGCCAAGGGCTGGGGCGCCGACCAGTGGGGCTGTCTGGAGCTGCTCTGGCAGAAGGAGAGCGGCTGGAACGAGCGGGCCATGAACCGCTACTCCGGCGCGTACGGCATCCCGCAGGCCCTGCCCGGCAGCAAGATGGCCAGCGCGGGCGGCGACTGGCAGACCAATGCCGCCACCCAGATCGCGTGGGGCCTCGGCTACATCAAGGGCCGTTACGGCACGCCGTGTGGCGCGTGGGGGCACTCGCAGTCCACAGGATGGTACTAACAGGTCAAACTCTTCTTCTGTAATCGGCAAGCCGTCTCACCCGATCGTGTATGAGCGGCGCACGCTGGCCGCATGGGTGTGAAGGTCAGTGTGATCGTCAATGTCCACAACCCGGGTGACACCGCGGACGCGTGCATCCGATCTGCGCTGGAGCAGACGCTGCCCGCCGCCGACTACGAAGTGATCTTCGTGGACGACGGGTCCACGGACGGCATCGGGGAACGGCTGGACACCATCGCCGGTCTCCGCGAGAACGTCCGCGTGCTGCACCTGCCGCACACCGGGTCACCCTCTCGCGGCCGCAACATGGGCGTGGCCACGGCGGAGGGCGATTACGTCTACTTCCTCGACCAGACCGACCGGCTGGCCCGCGACGCGCTGGCCCGCATGCACGAGCGCGCGGTCGAGACCGACGCCGACGTGCTGATCGGGCGGCTGGCCCGCGACTACGGGCCGCCGATGGTGGCGTTCGAGCGCAGCAGCGCCCGCGCCGACATCCTGCGCGAGCGCCTGATGACGCTGCTCGTCCCGCAGCAGCTCTACCGCCGGGCCTTCCTGGAGGAGCACGAGCTGGGCTTCGGGATGCCCGGCGGCCGGCTGGCCGAGCAGGCGTTCGTGATGCGGGCCTACCTCGCGGCCAAGGTGATCGCCGTCCTGGCCGAGGAGGTCTGCTGCCAGCTCGGGCCGCGGCCCGAGGCGCCCGAGGAGGACCCCCGGGTGATCGTGGCCGGGCTGAGCACGCTGCTCACCGACATCGACACCTACGTCGGCGCCGGCCGCCAGCGCGACCGCATGTACGCCTACTGGTTCCGCTCGGCCGTCCTCAGGCCGCTGCTGACCGCCAGGTTCGCCGACTCCTCCGTGGACCGGGGCATGCACTTCCGGGTCGTCCAGGAGCTCATCGGCGAGCGTTTCCCCGAGCGGATCGACCGCTACCTGCCGGTCCAGCTACGGGCGGTGGCCGCGTTCGTCCGGCGCGGACGCCTGGACCAGATCGTCATGTTCGCCAACTCCACCCGGCGCGCGGGCCTGCGCGCCGATCTCACCGAGATGCGCTGGGACGCCCACATCCTGGTGCTCGGCCTGACCGTGGAGGTCATGTCCGGCGACGGCCTGCCCGACCGCTACCGCGTGGACGGCGAGCGCCTGCACTGGATCCCGCCGCGCTCGGCCGACACCAAGCTGCTGTCCGACGACGTCACCGACATCACGGCCGACGTCGAGCGGGCCCGCATCGACGTCTACGTCCGGCACAGCACGACCGGCGTGGTGCACTTCCTGCCGGTCACCCAGCACGTCGAACGTCTCCCCGACGGCCGCCGCCGGGTCCGCGTGCAGATCAGGGGCGAGGCCCGCCTGGACGTGACCAGCGCCGCGATGGGCCAGCCGCTCAGCCCCGGGCAGTGGGAGGTGCACGTCCGCATGTTCAGCGGCGCCAACCAGGCCAGGAGCCGGGTCGGCCGGGCCGAGGGGCCGCTCAACTGCCTGGGCGTGCTGGCCCAGCGGCCCAGGATGCGGCTGGTGGTGCCGTGCTGGTCGGACAAGGGGGAGCTGGGCCTGGCGGTCGAGCCGCGCTCGTTCTCGGAGTCGATCGCGCTGGTGTCGCCGGGGGTGACCGTCCGCCAGCTCGACGGCCACGTGTACGTCGTGCTGCCGGTCCCGTACGTGCCGCCGAGCGGTGGGCCGCCCCTGGAGCTGGTGCTGCGCAGCACCGGCCGCCGGGAACGCGAGGTGTGCGCGCCCGCGCTGGTCGAGGCCGGGGTGCCGGGCAAGCTCGCCGGCCAGCTCGTCGCCAAGATCCCGGTCAGGCGGCACATGCCGAGCGAGGAGCAGCTCGGGCCGGGCGCCTGGCTGTCGTCGCTGCGCTCGTCCGACGAGGAGATCGGGCTGCGGTTCGGCCTCCAGGTGCGCCGCGGCCGGGTCGAGACGCGCCCGGCCGTCGCGGTGAACCCCCAGCGGCGCTCGCCCATGGGCCGGGACACCGCGCTCCACCGCCTCGGCAGGCGCCTGCCCGGGGCGCGGCACATCGTGCGCTGGGCGCGCGCGGGCAGGCATCGCTACCTCAAGGAGTGACCCAGCCCTCCAGCTCCTGGAAGGCGTCCCTGAAGGCCGGGAGCATGGGCCTGAGCCGGTCGGGATAGACGTCGACGAGGCTGTCGAGGTGGTTGCCGCCCTCGATCCGGTGGTAGCGGAACGGGCGGTGCGGGCCGACCATCCTGGCGTAGACGTCGGAGTCGCGGGAGATCGGCAGCAGCGAGTCGAGCGTCCCGTGGATCGTGATCAGCGGCTTGGTGATCCTGCCGGTCAGCCCGATCCTGGCCATCGCGGCGTACGGCCGGCGCGCGCCGTAGTCGTAGTCGGCCGCCGCGCCCGCGTAGGACGGGTCCAGCTCCTTCTGATAGAGCTGCTGGGTGAGCTCCCAGTAGTACTGCCGGTGGAAGGGCCACAGGAACTCCGACCCCGGCGCGAACCCGGCCGCCCGCACGCCCGCCTCGTCCGGGTACGCCTTCAGCGCGGGCGGCAGGAAGTTCAGCAGATTGTCGCCCTTGACCCGGAAGAGCGTGCCCTCCCAGTCCACGCCGCCGTCGTAGAGCCAGCCGCGGTTCTCCAGCTGCCACCTGACCAGGTAGCCGCCGTTGGACAGGCCGGCCATGAACGTACGGGCCGGCGGGCGGCCGTACCGCTGCCTGACCACGGACCTGGCGGCCACGGCGAGCTGGGTGACGCGCTCGTTCCACTCGGCGATGGCGTCGCCGGGGCGGCGGCCGTCCTCGTGGAAGGTGACGCCCACGTTGCCCTTGTCGGTGGCGGCGAACGCGTAGCCCTTGGACAGCACCCAGTCGGAGATCGTGTAGTCGTTGGCGTACTGCTCCCGGTTGCCCGGGGTGCCGCTGACGACCAGGCCGCCGTTCCACCGGTCGGGCAGCCTGATCACGAACTGGGAGTCGTGGTTCCAGCCGTGCGTGGCGTTGCCGGTGGAGGTGTCGGGGAAGTAGCCGTCGAGCTGGATGCCGGGCACGCCGGTCGGGTTGACGGTGGCCTTGGAGTGCAGGCCGGCCCAATCGGCCGGGTCGGTGTGGCCGGTCGGCGTGGTGCCGGCCGTGGTCAGGTCGTCGAGGGTGGCGCTGATCAGCTTCTCCGCGCCGGGCACGGTCAGCTCGCCCGCGGCGGGGGCGGTGAGCAGGCTCGCGACCAGGGTGAGGGCGACGAGCATCAGACCTCCTCCAGGTGCTCGGCCAGCAGGCGGCCGAACTCGGCGGGCCGCTCCAGATGGGGGCTGTGGCCGCAGTCGTCCAGCACGACCTCGCGGTAGCGGCCGTAGCGGTCGAGCACCGCCCTGGTCTGGGTCACCATCGGCTGGGCCGGGGTGCCGGGGGAGCCGGGCACGACGCCGATCGCGCCCAGGTGGGCCAGGTCGAACAGCGAGGTGTCGGAGACGATCACGTCGTCGGCGCCCCTGATCCACAGGACGGGCGGCCTGGGGCCGATCTCGTGCAGGTCGTCCAGGCGGAAGTGGGTGGGGGCGCACGCGTTGAGCACGCCGTGCTTGCCGGGGGCCACGCCGGGCCAGGCGGGGGAGCCGGCGGCGTCGCCTGGGTAGTTGGCCTCGCCCACGCGGGTGGTGAGCATGGATCGCAGGTAGAAGTCCTCGTCGGGGATCCGCGGGTGCTTGACGTAGCCGGTGCGGAGCACGTTGCGGGGGGACGTGGGAGATTCGTCGGACATGTCGCCCGCCTTGAGCCGGGCCACGAAGTCCGGGTTCGCCGCGCCGGCGCCCGATCCCGCGCCGTCGGGGTGGGTGAGCGTGCCGTCCGGGCCCTCGGTGCCGCCGAAGCCGTACGGGGAGATCGGGTTGACCAGCGTGACGCTCCTGACCAGCTCAGGACGGTCGCGCAGGAGCTGCAGGACGACGCCGCCGCCGAGGCTCCAGCCGACCAGGTGCACGCCGTCGAGCCCGAGGGCCTCGACCAGCTCGGCCAGGTCGTCGGACCAGTCGCGCAGGCCCCTGGTGGCGTCCACCGGCTCGGGGTCGGTGTCGCCGAAGCCGCGCAGGTCGGGGGCGAGCGGGCGGTAGCGGGCGGGCAGCGCGGCCATGCTGTCGCGCCAGAAGGCGCCGGAGGAGACGTTGCCGTGCACGAACAGCACGGGCTCGCCGGACGTCCGGCCCTCGACGGTCAGGACGTGCTGCGTGAGGCGGGGGGTGGTGACCTTCATCGCGCGTGGATCCTCTCGGCCAGGTCGCGTCCCTGGGTCTCGCGGGCGGTGTAGACGGCGACCAGCGTGAGCACCGCCGCCAGGCCAAGGTAGACCGAGATCGGCACGCTGCTGGAGTAGCTCTTGAGCAGCGCCACCGCGATCAGCGGGGCCAGCGCGCCGGCCACGATCGCCGAGAGCTGGGCGCCGATCGACACGCCGGTGTAGCGCGTCCTGGTGCCGAACAACTCCGAGAAGAAGGCCGCCTGCGGGCCGTACATCATGCCGTGGAAGAGCAGGCCGACGGTGACCGCGAGGGTGATCGCCAGGAAGTTGCCGGTGTCCACCAGCGGGAAGAAGGCGAAGATCCACACGCCGATCCCGGCGGCCCCGGCCAGGTAGATCGGACGGCGGCCGACCCGGTCCGACAGCGCGCCCCACATCGGGATCGTGACGAAGTGGATCGCCGAGGCGACCAGCACCGCGGTCAGCACCGTCGAGTTGTCGATCTTGGCGTTCTTCGCGTACGTGATGACGAACACCGTCAGCAGGTAGAACGAGATGTTCTCGGCCAGCCGGGCGCCGATGGCGGTGAGCACGTCCTTCCAGTGGTGCCGCAGGACGCCCACGATCGGCGCGGTCGGCTCCGGCTCGGCCTGCTGGAACACCGGCGACTCGCTGATCGTCAGCCGGATCCACAGCCCGACCATCACCAGCACCCCCGACAGCAGGAACGGGATCCGCCAGCCCCACGACAGGAACGCCTCGTCGGACTGCCAGGCGGCCAGCATCGCCAGCACGCCGGTGGCCAGCAGGTTCCCGCCGGGCGCGCCCGCCTGCGGCCAGGAGGCCCAGAACCCGCGGCGCTTCGTGTCGCCGTGCTCGGACACGATCAGCACCGCGCCGCCCCACTCGCCGCCGAGCGCGAAGCCCTGCACGAGCCGCAGCGCGGTCAGCAGCAGCGCCGCCGACGAGCCGAGCGTGGCGTATGTCGGCAGGCAGCCGATCAGGAACGTGGCGGCGCCCATCATCAGCAGGCTGACCACCAGCAGGGTCTTGCGGCCCACCCGGTCGCCGAAGTGGCCGAAGACCAGGCCGCCGAGCGGGCGGGCGACGAATCCGACGGCGTAGGTGAGGAACGACAGCAGCGTGCCGGTCAGCGGATCGGACTCGGGGAAGAAGAGTTTGTTGAACACGAGAGCGGCTGCCGAGCCGTACAGGAAGAAGTCGTACCACTCGATGGTGGTGCCGATCAGGCTCGCGGCGACGATCCTCTTGATGGAAGTGGCCATGCCGGTCACGGTAAAGAGTGACCGGCGTCACTTATATGGGGCCGGGACCCACAGTCTGCGGGGAGGATGTGTGGCCGAGCCGGTGCAGGCGGAGGGCGAGCTGGATCTCCAGCGCGCGCTCGGGCTCCAGCCAGCCGTCGCCGAGCAGCTTGCCGATCCGGTCGAGGCGCTGGGTGACGGTGTTGACGTGGATGTGCATGGCCTCGGCCGTACGGGAGGGTGAGCCGCCCGTGCCGAAGTAGGCCGACAAGGTGTCGGTGAGCGCGGTGCCGCGGCGGGCGTCGTAGTCGATCACCGCGCCGACCACGCGGCCGACGAAGCCGCGCACGTCGCGGCCGTCGCCCACGAGCAGCCCGACGAAGCCCAGCTCGGCGGGGCTCGCGCCGTCGCCGGCCCGGCCGAGCGCGAGCAGCGCCTCGGCGCACCGCCGCGCCTCCTGGTACGCCTCTGCGACGTCCCGCGCGCCCGCCGATCCGCCCGGCGATCCGCTGGTCGCGCCGCCTCCTGAGCCGCCCGCCGATCCGCCCGCCGATCCGCCCGGCGGGCCGCCGGGTGAGGCTTCGGGGAGGCGGGCGGGGGAGGCGCCCGCCGTCGCCGGGCTGTGCAGGGACGCGCTCAGCTCGGCCGCCACCCGCTGGGCCAGACCGCCCGCGTCCACGCCCGGCAGCAGCAGCACCACCTCCTCGCCGCGCCCCGCCGCCAGCCCGTGCCGGACCGTGGCATGCGAGGAGGCCCAGAACGCCGCCCGCTCCCGCTGGCCGCCGTGCCTGGCCACCACCACGACGTGCGGCGCGCGCAGGTCCACGCCGAGCCGCCGGGCCCGGTCGGCCAGGCCCGGCGAGTCCGGCCGCGAGATCAGGTCCTCCAGCAGCTCGCCCCTGACCCGGCCCTCGGCCTCGGCCACGCTCCGCCTGAACAGCAGCAGCAGCGCGCACACCAGCGCCGCCCGCTCCAGGATGCGCTCGTCGGCGTCGTCGCTGCGCAGGACGAGCGTGCACAACGGCTCGCCGCCGACGTCCACCGACGCGATCAGCTGGTCGCCCCTGCGCACGGTACGCCCCAGCGCCCTGGACGCCTGCGCCGCCTCGAACACCCCGGCGTCCAGCTCGCCCACGTCGCCGGTGATCGGCCGGCCCAGGTCGTCGAGCACGGCCAGCGACCCGCCGAGCACCTCGGTCACCACGGCGGCGACGTCCTCGATGCCGCCGCCGCGCAGCACCAGCGAGGTCATCCGGTCGTGGGCCAGCGCGGCCCGCTCGACGGCCTCGCCGTGCGCCCTGGCGGTGCGGTGGGCCTGGGAGAGCTCCTCCAGGGCGTTCCTGGTCTCCTGGAGCAGCCGGGCGTTGTCGATGGCGACGGCGGCGTGCGCGGCCAGGCTCGCCAGCAGCGAGACCTCCTCCTGGTGGAAGGGCCTGGCGCTGCGGTTGGCCGCCATCAGCACGCCGATCACCCGCTGGCCCAGGCGCAGCGGCACCCCCAGGATCGCGACCAGGCCCTCCTCCTTGACGGCCTCGTCGATGTGACCCTTGTGCCGGAACCTGGCGTCGGCGAAGTAGTCGGCGGTCGCGTACGGGGTGGCCGTCTGCGCGACCAGCCCGCCCAGCCCGGCGCCCATGGCCAGCCTGAGCGCCCGGAACTTGGCCGAGATCGACCCGTCGGTGACCCGCATGTACGTGTCGCCCTGCTCGGGGTCGTGCAACGTCATGTACGCGATGTCGGTCGCGAGCAACTGCCTGGCCCGGTGGACGATGGCTTCGAGCACGGCGTCGAGGTCGCGCAGCGCGGCCAGGTCGCCGGCGGTGTCGTAGAGCGCCGACAGCTCGGCCTCGCGCCTGGCCCGCCGCCTGAGCAGCGCCCTGACCTTCAGCGCCTCGACCTTGGCCTGCTCCAGCTCCTCGATCGTGGCCGGATCGGCGCCCTGCGCCCTGGCCTCCACGATCGGCCCCTCGAACTCGACCGCCGACGCCTCCCGCGCCAGAAGCTCCAGAAAACGCGTGCTCATGGCCTCACTCCGTGCGGGCTCACTAATGGGCCGTCCAGCCGCCGTCTACGGGGAGGGAGGTGCCGGTGATGAAGGAGCCGTGCGGGCCGCAGAGGTAGGCGACCAGTTCGGCGACCTCCTCGGGCTCGATCAGCCGCTTGATCGCGGCCGGCTGGAGCATGATGTTCTCGACGACCTCGTCGCTGCCGATGCCGTGCACCCGGGCCTGGTCGTCGATCTGCGCCTCGACCAGCGCGGTGCGCACGTACGCCGGGCACACGCAGTTGGACGTCACCCCGTGGGCCGCCCCCTCCAGCGCGACGACCTTGGAGAACCCCTCCAGCGCGTGCTTGGCCGTCGTGTACGCCGACTTGTACGGCGAGGCCCGCAACCCGTGCACCGACGACATGTTCACGAACCGTCCCCACCCCCGGGCGTACATGCCGGGCAGCACCCGCCGCGCGATCAGGAACGGCGCCTCCACCATCACCCGCATCATGGTGGAGAACACCTCCGGCGGGAAGTCCTCGACCGGCGCCACGTGCTGGAACCCGGCGTTGTTCACCACGATGTCCACCGGCTCGTCGGGCAGCGACGCCGCGAAGGCCGGATCGCTCAGATCGGCCACCACCGCGACCCCGCCGACCTCCGCGGCCACCTTCCCGGCCGCCTCGCCCTGCCTGTCGACCACCAGGACCTTGGCCCCCGCGGCGGCCAGTCGCCGGGCGCAGGCGGCGCCGATGCCGCCCCCAGCCCCCGTCACCAGCGCGGTCCGCCCAGTCAGCTCCTTCGCCATACTCCGAACCCTAGGCGCTCGCCGCGCCGGGACGCATGGGTTCGGCCGACATAGATCCGAGCTGACCTATGTGGATCACCCCTCCGTCGGCGGCCGGGTCATGGACAGCACGTCGAGGGCGGCGTCGAGCTGCTCCTCGGTCAGCGTGCCGTCGGCGACGTGGCCGCGCTCGACGACGACCTCCCTGATGGTCCTGCGCTCGGCCAGCGCCTGCTTGGCTATCTTGGCCGCCTCCTCGTAGCCGACGTGCCGGTTGAGCGGGGTGACGATCGAGGGGGAGGACTCGGCGTACTCGCGCAGGCGCTCGACGTTGGCCGTGATGCCGGCCACGCAGCGGTCGGCCAGCAGCCTGGACACGTTCGCCAGCAGCCTGATCGACTCCAGGATGTTGCGGGCGATGACCGGGAGCTGCACGTTCAGCTCGAAGCTGCCCGAGGCCCCGGCGAAGGTGATCGCCGCGTCGTTGCCGATGACCTGCGCCGCGACCATGGCCGTGGCCTCCGGGATCACCGGGTTGACCTTGCCCGGCATGATGGACGAGCCCGGCTGGAGGTCCGGCAGGTTGATCTCGCCGAGCCCGGCGCGCGGGCCCGAGCCCATCCAGCGCAGGTCGTTGGCGATCTTGTTGAGGGACACGGCCACCACCTTGAGCTGCCCGGACAGCTCCACGATGGAGTCCTGGGCGCTCTGGGCCTCGAAGTGGTCGGCGGCCTCGCGGAAGGGGATGCCGGTCGCCTCGGCCAGCTTCTCGATCGCCCGCTGCGCGAAGCCGGGCGGCGTGTTGATGCCCGTGCCGACCGCCGTCCCGCCCAGGGGCAGCTCCAGTACGTGGTTCAGCGCCGTGCGCACGCGGGTGCCGCCGTGGTCGATCTGGGCGGCGTACCCGCCGAACTCCTGCCCGAGGGTCACCGGCGTGGCGTCCATCAGGTGGGTCCGGCCCGACTTGACCACCTGCGCGAACTCGGCCTCCTTGGCGTGCAGCGTCTCGGCCAGGTGGGCGAGCGAGGGCAGCAGGTGGAAGGTCACCTCGATCGCGGCCGCCACGTGGATCGAGGTCGGGAAGACGTCGTTGGACGACTGGGAGGCGTTCACGTGGTCGTTGGGGTGCACCGGCCGTCCCAGCCGCTCCTCGGCCAGCGTCGCGATCACCTCGTTGGCGTTCATGTTGGACGAGGTGCCCGAGCCGGTCTGGAAGACGTCGATGGGGAAGTGGGCGTCGTGCTCGTTGTCGGCGACGTCCGCGGCGGCCTGCGCGACGGCCTCGGCCAGATCTTTGTCGATCACGCCCAGCTCGCCGTTGACCTCGGCGGCGACCGCCTTGATCAGGCCGAGCGCGGCGATGTGGGACGGTTCGAGCGGCCGTCCCGAGACCGGGAAGTTCTCCACCGCCCGCTGGGTCTGGGCCCGCCACCGCGCTCCCGCCGGCACCCGGACCTCGCCCATCGAGTCATGTTCGATTCTGAACTCGCTCATGACTCCAGTCTGTCCCACGGCCGGGCGATCAGTCCGGGGCCGGCCCGCCCCGGGCGGGGACGGGCCGTCGTACCGAAGACGAGCTCGCTCAGCTGGAGATGAGCGCCACGATGAGGACGGCGATCACGACCGCGGCGGCCGCCGCCACGGCCATCAGCACGAGCATGCCGTTGCGGTTGCCCGCCTGCGGCTTCTCGGGCGGCCCTGCGATGGCGAACAGGTCGGTCCCGAGGCCCTGGCCCTGGTGCGGGCCGGCGGCGGGCGGCACCGGCTGCCCGGGCCGGCTCTGCCCGGACCCGCCCGGCATCGAGCCGCCCTGCTGCGGGCCCCCCGGACCCTGCTGCCCAGGACCCTGCTGCCCAGGACCCTGCTGTCCCGGGCCCTGCTGTCCCGGGCCCTGCTGCCGCGCGGCGTGCGGCGGTTGCTGCGCCGGCGGGTAGACCTGCTGGCCGGGGGAGCCGCTCCGCGGCGTGGCGATGTGCCTGGTCGTGACGGTCCCCTCGTCGTCGGGGCGCTGCGGCGGACGGTCGCCGCCCTGCTCGGGCCCCGGCGGGAACGGCCCCTTGGGACGCATGACGCTGACGGTCCGGTCGGGGTCGAAGCCGCCCTCGTCGCCGGCGTCACCCGTCTGCGGCGGCTGCGCCGGGCGCGCGGCCTGCGGCGGCCGGCCGGGTGCGGTGCTCTGGGGCATCGTCGGCGCCCCCAGCGGGCTCCGGGCGGGCTCCTGCGGTCCTGAAGGGCCCTGCGGCGCCGCCGCACGCCCTCCGGCCGCGCCGGACCCCTGCGCGCCGGACGGCACGGGCCCCGCCCCCTGCGGCCCTGAAGGCCGCCCCCCGGCGGGACGCGTCGGCTGCGGGCCCGAGACGGGCGGCGCGCCCGCCCCGTACGCCTCCTGAGCCCCTGAAGGGCGCCCCTGAGGGCCGGCGGGACGCCGTGGGCCGGAGTCGGTGAAGGGGTCGGGCAACGCGGCCTCCTGGGCCATCAGGGCTTCCGCCGTGAGCGCCGGCATCTCGCTCGTGGGCGTGTCGGCGACCATCCGCATGAGGGTCTCCGCCTTGGCGGCGCTGAGCCGCTGCCGGTAGTCCTTGTTGAGCAGCCCGTTCAGCACCGGCCGCAGCCGACCGGCCTGCGTGGGCGGGTCGGCGCTCTCGCTGAGCAGCGCCGCCAGCGTCTCGGCGATCGTGGCCCGCTCGTACGCCGGCCGCCCCTCGACCGCGAAGTACAGCGTCGCGCCCAGCGACCAGATGTCGGACTCGGGCCCGGTGTACTCGCCCCTGGCGCGTTCCGGGGCCGTGTAACCGGGCGAGCCGATCACCATGCCCGTCTTGGTGAGCCGCGAGTCGCCCTCGGCCTTGGCGATGCCGAAGTCCGTCAGGACCACCCGGCCGCTCTCGGTGATGAGCACGTTGCCCGGCTTGACGTCGCGGTGCGTGATGCCCTGGGAGTGCGCGGCGCGCAGCGCGCCGAGCAGGTCGACGCCGATCTCGGCCACGAGCCGCGGCGGCAGCGGACCCTCCTCCTCGATCACCTGCTCCAGGGAGCGCGCCTCGATGAGCTCCATGATGATCCAGGGGCTGTCGTCCTGGATGAGCACGTCGTGGATGGCGGCGACGGACGGGTGGTTGATCCGCGAGGCGATGCGGCCCTCACGGACCATGCGCTCGCGTAGCTCGGCCCGCTGGTCCTCGGTGAGCCCCTGGTCCTGGCGGATCTCTTTGACCGCCACCTCGCGCCCGAGCGCGCGGTCGCGGGCGCGCCACACGGTCCCCATCGTGCCCCGGCCGAGCGGGGCGATGAGCTCGTAGCGCTCCGCGAGCAGGCGTGTCTGCTGTTCCGGCATGAGAAGAAGATATCGATTCTCGCTTGGGAAGTGCTTTACCCTCGCTTGCGAAGTTCTCTTGGCCAGAACCGCCGAGGAAGGAACAACTTTATCACCGCAGCCTTGAAACGGACATAAGTGGACGGACTTGGACGTGGTTCGACCCGCTTGCGGTGGACGCCCTCACCCGGCCTGCGCTCCTGGCGCGGCGGCGGGACCGACAGCGCGGCGGCGGTGGCCTCCGCCCTGTGCAGCCCGCGGTGCGCGGGCCTGCGCGCGAAAGAGGGTGAGGTCACCACGGGAACCGGACGTACGGGCCGGCGCGGGGCCAGCGGCTCCTCCGCCGAGCCGCCCGCGGCCACCCGGGCCAGCATGAGCGAGGCCCGCACGGAGTCGAGCCGGGTCTGTGGATCGATCCTGAGCAGCGCGTCGAGCACGGGCGCCAGCGGGCCCGCCTTGCTCATCGGGATCGGCTCGCCGCTGGTCAGCGCGGCCAGCGCGGCGGCGGCCGTACGGCGGCCGTGCAGCCCGCGGCCCTCGACGGCGGTGTAGAGGGTCGCGCCGAGCGACCACAGATCGCCCGCGGGGCTGGCCTTGGAGCCGAGAACCCGTTCGGGGGCGATGTAACCGGCCGAGCCGAGCACGATGCCGGCCTGGGTGATGGAGACGTCGCCTTCGAGCGCGGCCAGGCCGAAGTCGGTGAGCACGGCGCGGTCCTCGGTCACCAGGACGTTGCTGGGCTTCACGTCGCGGTGGAGGATGCCCTTGGCGTGGACGGCCCGCAGCGCGCCGAGGATCTGCCGGCCGATCTCGGCGGCCCGGCGCGGATGGAGCGGTCCGTGCTCCTGGATGAGCTGCTCCAGGGACTTGGCCCGGAGCAGCTCCATCACGATCCAGGGACGGTCGTCCTCGGTCACGACGTCGAAGACGGTGATGACCGACGGATGGGCCACCATCGCGGTCGCCCTGCCCTCGCGCTCGGTGCGGGCGCACAACTCCGCGCGCAGCTCCTCGTCGAGGACGGTGGGCAGCCGTACTTCCTTCACCGCCACGTCGCGGTCGAGCAACTCGTCATGCGCCCGCCAAACGGTGCCCATGCCGCCGCGACCAACCGGCTCCACAAGCCGATAGCGCGCGGCGAGAAGGTAACCGGAGGGCGCACGCATGCCAGGCAGCTTACCTATTTGTGTAAACCGACCAGTAGAGGCGGGGCCGATAAATTGTTGCGAACTTAAGTCAACCCGCCTGACTCGTTACGTCAGCGAACCTCCGGGCCACATCTGCCCAGTTGACGAGGCCCCACAGTTTCTCGACGTAGTCCGGACGCACGTTGCGGTACTGCAGATAGTAAGCGTGCTCCCACGCGTCGAACACGAGAAGCGGCGTGGTGTTCATTCCGACGTTGCCGTGGTGGTCGTAGATCTGCTCGACCACCAGCCGGCGGCTCAGCGGCTCCCAGGCCAGCACGCCCCAGCCGGAGCCCTGGACCGACGCCGTGGCGGTGGTGAGCTGCTTCTGGAACGCCTCGAACGTGCCGAAATGCTCGTCGATGGCGGCCCTGAGCGCGCCGTCGGGGCGGTCGCCGCCGTCAGGGGAGAGGTTCTCCCAGAAGATCGAGTGCAGGACGTGGCCGGACAGGTTGAAGGCGAAGGTCTTCTCCAGGCCCACCAGGCCGGTGAAGTCGCCCCCGTCGCGGGCCTCGGCCAGGCGGTCGAGCGTGTCGTTGGCGCCCTTGACGTAGGCCGCGTGGTGCTTGGCGTGGTGCAGCTCCAGGATCTCGCCGGTGATGGCGGGCTCCAGCGCGCCGTAGTCGTACGGCATGTCGGGAAGGGTGTAGTCCCCCACGGGTCCGTCCTCTCGAAGTAGATCTCTGGAGGACACTATTGCAAGTAGTTCGCAAGTGCATCAGACTTGCGACCTAGGTCTCGCCTTGGCATCGTGGCGAGAGTCAGTTGGGTCCAGTTTGTGCGCGGACGGCATGAGCCGTCCGCGCACAGGCGTCCTGTGGGGATTTCTTGGGGTGGGAATTACCCAGGTCAGGGCGCTGTTGTACCTGTTTGTACGCGACGGCAGGGCAGCCGTGTCGAGGCGCCCCCGCAGATCTGTCGTCATCACCCATCGCAGGATTCACACCTGTGACCCGCCGTGCCTCATGCGCGGACGGTGAGCAAAGGAGCACCCCCCGATGGCCAAGCACGCCATGATGACCACGTCCCATATCGCCAAGCTCGCTCTCGGCGCGACCATCGCCGCGAGCGCCCTGGGCGCCACTGCCGCCGTCAGCGCCGCGACCGCGGGCCGGACCGACGCCCAGACCGCGGCGCAGCAGTCGGCCGCGCAGGGTTCGGCCCAGGGCCGGGTGAACGTCACCGCCGCCCAGGTGCTGGCCACCGCCCGCGCCCAGGTCGGCACCTCCGAGGACGCCAACGGCGGCGGCACCAAGTTCCAGAAGTGGTACGCCGACTCGCAGCGCGCCGCCGAGACCGTCGCCCGCGACGGCGGCAGCCGCCAGGACTACCTGAACGCCGCCTGGTGCTCGATGTTCGTCTCCTGGGTCGGCGAGCAGACCGGCGCCCGTCCGCAGGTCGGCTGGGACGCCTACACCGTGACCCACGCCAAGTGGTTCGCCGCCAACGACCGCTGGGGCACCGAGGCCAGGCCGGGCGCCGTTGTCTTCTTCTCCTGGAGCGGCAGCAAGAGCCTGAGCGACATCCAGCACGTCGGCTTCGTCGTCAAGGACAACGGCGACGGCACGATCTCCACGATCGAGGGCAACACCGGCAACGGCAAGGTCGAGGAGCGCGTCCGGCCGACCTCGCAGGTCGTCGGCTACGGTTACCCGTCCTACGCCGCCTGACACATCGACACAGCGCGCATTCCTGCCCGGGATGCGCGCTTTGTTGTATTACCGCACGTCAGAGCGACTGTGACGTTCGGCACACCCCTCCCCCCGATAAATGTGCATGATGCCTAGTAGGGCACTTTCCCGCGTACGGCAGGCTGATTGACAGGAACCACGGCACGCCGTCAGCAAGATGTAAGGGTGCCGAAAGGGGACGGGGGCATGGTTAGGACATGAGACCAGGCGAGAACCCGCGAGCAGCTGAAACTGTCGGTGCCGGCCCTGAGACTGGGTAGGACGCCGACGTTCCACCACTGACGACAGAAGTTGAAGGACGTGATGGAGATGCGCCAGACACAGGTTCGCCGCCGGCCGAGGAAGCCGGTCGGCGCCACCCTGGACCTTCGCACGCCGTCGGGGCGACAGTTGCCCTTTTGAACATCAGGAAGCAGGAGCGCCATCTGAGAGGTGCGCGATGATGTGCAGTCACTTTCCCGTATGCCCCAGTGCGGACTCGCCCGACCGTGAGCGTTCGCACGTGATCTCGGCCCACCCCGACCAGGGCTGGAGCCTCCTCTGCAACGGCGTGGTGCTGTTCGAGGACACGGGTCTGCTCCTGCCCGACGGCAGCGTCGTCGCCCCCCACCGAGCCGCCGTCGCGGCCTGAGACGCCCGGGGGCAACCCCCCGTCGTCCGGTGCCGAGGGGCTTCGACCGCCGCCCGGCACCCTTCGACGCGCTCGGGCCCTACCTGCGCCCGATGCTCAGCACCGGCCCGGTGCGGTCGGTGAAGAAGTCCTCACCCTTGTCGTCGACGACGATGAAGGCGGGGAAGTCCTCGACCTCGATCTTCCACACCGCCTCCATGCCCAGCTCGGGGTATTCGAGCACCTCCACCTTCCTGATGCAGTCCTGGGCCAGCCGGGCCGCCGGGCCGCCGATGGAGCCCAGGTAGAAGCCGCCGAACTTCTGGCACGCCTCGGTGACCTGCCGGGACCTGTTGCCCTTGGCCAGCATGACCATCGAGCCGCCCGCCGCCTGGAAGCGCTCGACGTAGGAGTCCATGCGGCCGGCCGTGGTGGGGCCGAACGAGCCGGAGGCGTAACCCTCGGGGGTCTTGGCCGGGCCGGCGTAGTAGACCGCGTGGTCCTTGAGGTACTGCGGCATCTCGCCGCCGTCGTCGAGCAGCTCGGCGATCTTGGCGTGCGCGATGTCGCGGGCGACGACGAGCGGGCCGGTGAGGGAGAGCCGCGTCTTGACGGGGTACTTCGTCAGCTCGGCCAGGATCTCCGGCATCGGCCGGTTGAGGTCGATGCGGACGACGTCGTCGGACAGGTGCTCGTCGGTGGTCTCCGGCAGGAAGCGGGCCGGGTCGGTCTCCAGCTTCTCCAGGAACACGCCCTCGGCCGTGATCTTGGCCAGCGCCTGGCGGTCGGCCGAGCACGACACCGCGATGGCCACCGGGCAGGACGCGCCGTGCCGGGGCAGGCGGATCACCCGCACGTCGTGGCAGAAGTACTTGCCGCCGAACTGGGCGCCGATGCCGAGCTTCTGCGTCAGCTCGAAGACCTTGGCCTCCAGCTCCAGGTCGCGGAAGCCGTGCCCGGAGGGCGAGCCCTCGGTGGGGATGGAGTCGAGGTAGCGGGCGCTGGCGTACTTGGCGGTCTTGAGCGCGAACTCGGCGGAGGTGCCGCCCACCACCACGGCCAGGTGGTACGGCGGGCAGGCCGCGGTGCCCAGCGAGCGGATCTTCTCCTCCAGGAAGGCCAGCATGCGCTTCTCGTTGAGCACCGCCTTGGTCTCCTGGTAGAGGAACGACTTGTTGGCCGAGCCGCCGCCCTTGGCCATGAACAGCAGCTTGTACTCGTCGGCGTGGCCGTGGGGGTCCTCGGCGTAGAGCTCGATCTGGGCGGGCAGGTTGTTGCCGGTGTTCTTCTCCTCCCACATGGTCAGCGGGGCCATCTGGGAGTAGCGCAGGTTGAGCTTGGTGTAGGCGTCGTACACGCCCTTCGAGACGTGCTCGGCGTCGCGGCCGTCGGTCAGCACGTGGCGGCCGCGCTTGCCCATGACGATGGCGGTGCCGGTGTCCTGGCACATCGGCAGCACGCCGCCGGCCGAGATCGAGGCGTTCTTCAGCAGGTCGAGGGCGACGAACCGGTCGTTCCCGCTGGACTCGGGGTCGTCGACGATCTTGCGCAGCTGCGCCAGGTGCGACGTGCGCAGGAAGTGGGAGATGTCGTGGACCGCGGTCTCGGTGAGCAGCCGCAGGGCCTCGGGGTCGACCTCCAGGAACGTACGCCCGGCCGCTTCGACCTTCCGCACCCCCTCCGACGTGATCAGCCGGTACTCGGTCTCATCGGCGCCCAGGGGAAGCAGATCGGTGTAGTCGAAGTCCATGTCCATAGAGGGTACGCCCCCCGTCAGGTGGTCATCCCGGGGCCGGCACGGGCTCCGGCGAGCGCCGCGCGGTGAGCCCCACCAGGATGCCGACGATCACCAGACCGGCCCCCGCCAGGTCGTAGACGCTCGGTGTCGCGATGCCGAGCGCGAGCCCCGTCACGATCGCGCCGACCGGGATGAGCCCGGCGAACAGCCCGGCCGTCCCGGGGCCGAGCCTGGGCAGCGAGGTGTACCAGAGGAAGAAGGCCACGACCGTGACCACGACCGCCAGGTACACGAAGCCCAGCGTCTCGGCCGCGGTCGGCGTCCTGAACATGGCGGAGCCCTCCTGGACCAGGCCGACCACGGCCAGCATGGGCACGGCCAGCGCCGTCGAGTACGCCGACACCCGGATCGCCCCCAGCTTCGGCAGCAGGGGGATGGCCAGCATGGAGAAGCTCACCTCGCCCACCAGTGCCCCGAGCGCCCACAGCAGGCCGGTCGGGTTCCCGCTGCCCAGGCCGGTCGCCAGCGTCGCGCCGGCCACCACCACCGACGCCCCCACCAGCAGGCGCGGCGCCGGACGCCCGCCGGCCAGCGCCAGCGCCAGCGGCACGGTGCCGAGGACGGTGCCCACCAGCGCCGGCCCCGAGGCCCGGGTGGACTCGACGACGCAGACGTTGAAGACCACCAGCCCGAGCAGGGTGAGCCCGCCCAGGTACAGGGCCTCGCGCCCGGTCAGCCGGACGAACCGCAGGCCGAGCGCCCTGGTGACGACCAGCAGGATGACCGCGGCGGCGAGGTAGCGCACGGCCTGGCCGCCGTACACGGGATAGGAGCCGATCAGGCCGGACACTCCGGCCAGGGTGCCCACCAGGAACATGGCGGTGGCGGCTCCGGCGATTCCGTTTCTCATGTGCAGGATCGTAGGGAGACAATGGTTCGGGCAAACAGTCCAATAGGCCGCTATATGACAGGACCAATATGGCCGACCTGCACATCCAGATCAATCGGGATGCGGGAGGGATCGCTGGGCAGATCGCGGCCGAGCTGCGCGAGGGTGTGCGCCTCGGGCGGCTCGTGCCCGGCACCCGCCTGCCCGCCACCCGCGACCTCGCCGCCGACCTCCAGGTCTCCAGGGGCGTGGTGGTGGAGGCGTACGAGCAGCTGGTGGCCGAGGGGTTCCTGGTCTCGCGGGTGGGGGCCGGGACCGAGGTGGCCCCGCTGGGCGCCGTCCGGTCCGTCCGTCCGTGGCCGGTGGCCGACGGCGGCGCCTGCGGGCCGTACCAGGGGCACCGGGCCACGTCCCCCGACCTGGGGCACTTTCCCCGGGAGCGGTGGTCGGCGGCCGTCCGGCACGTGCTGGCCACCGTGCCGTCCGACGCGCTCGACTACGGCGACCCCGGGGGCGTGCCGGAGCTGCGCGAGGAGCTGGCCGGTTACCTGCGGCGGGTCAGGGCGGCCGACGTCCATCCCGACGATCTGGTCGTCGTGGGCGGCGTGGCGCAGGGGCTGAGCCTGGCGCTGCACGTCCTGGCCCGGCGCGGCGGCCTGCGCCTGATCGTCGAGGACCCCACCAGCCGCCGCCAGGTCCCGCTGCTGGAACGGGCCGGGGCCCGCCTGGTGCCGGTGCCCGTGGGCTGCGAGGGCCTGGTCACCGGCGCCATGGAGGGCGACGCGGCGCTGGTCACGCCCGCACACCAGTACCCGACGGGCGTCGTTCTCTCCCCGGCCAGGCGGGCCGCGCTCATGGAATGGGCCTGCGCGGGCGACCGCACGGTCCTGGAGGACGACTACGACGCCGAGTTCCGCTACGACCGAGACCCGGTCGGCTGCCTCCAGGGGCTGGCCCCCGACCGGGTGATCCTGACCGGCAGCGTCAGCAAGTCGCTCGCGCCCGGCCTGCGGCTCGGCTGGGTCGCCGCCCCCGCCCACCTGGCCGAGGCGATCCGCCGCGCCCGGAGCGAGCTCGACCTGGGCTCCCCGGTCATCGAGCAGTACGCGCTGGCCCACTTCCTGCGCACCGGCGGCTACGACAAACACCTGCGGCGCATGCGCAGGGAGTACCGCCGCCGCCGGGACGCCCTGGTCAGGTCGTTGGCCGAGGAGCTGCCGGAGATCCGCGTCCGGGGCATCCAGGCCGGGCTGCACGTCTACCTCGACCTGCCGGACGGCTGGGACGAGCTGCGGGTCGTCCGCGCGGCCGAGGAGGTCGGCCTGGCCGCCGAGCCGGTCGCGCCGATGCGGTTCTCGCCCGGCCCGCCGGCGGTCGTGGTCGGGTTCGCCCGGCTGCCGGTGCATCAGGCGGCGGAGGCCGTACAAGGCTTAAAAGTCCGCATGTCCGGACATATCAAGGACTGAGGCGGAAAGCGGCATTGGAGGCGGCATGCGGGTGGGACTGCTGGGCCTGGGCCGGATCGGCGCGTTCCACGCGGCGAACCTGGCCGCGCACCCCCTGGTCGACGAGCTGATCGTGGCCGACCCGGTCAGGACCTCGCCGTACGGCAGGCCGGGGGACCCGTTCGAGGCCGACGCCGTGGTCATCGCCACGCCGACGAGCACGCACGCCGAGCTGCTGATCAGGGCGTGCGAGCGGGGCGTCCCCGTCCTGTGCGAGAAGCCGGTGGCGGGCACGGTCGCCGAGACGGTCAAGGTGCTGGAGGCGAGCGCGGGCCGGCGGGTGTGCATCGGGTTCCAGCGCAGGTTCGACCCCGGCTACCAGGCCGCCCGCGCCGCGCTGCGGGCCGGCGAGCTGGGCGAGCTGCACCGCGTCCACCTGGTCACGGCCGATCCCGCGCCGCCGCCCGCCGGGTACGTCCCGCTGTCCGGCGGCCTCTTCCGCGACTGCCACGTTCACGACTTCGACGTCCTGCGCTGGGTGACCGGGCGCGAGGTCGTCTCCGTCCACGCCGCCGGCGCGAACCGGGGGGCGGCGTTCTTCAAGGAGGCCGGCGACGTGGACAACAGCGCCGCGCTGCTCACCCTCGACGACGGCACGCTGGCCACCCTCCAGGGCTCCCGCTACAACGGCGCCGGCTACGACGTGCGCATGGAGCTGGCCGGCACGAACGGCACCCAGGTGGCCGGGCTCGGGCCGCGCGCGCCGCTGCGCAGCGCCGAGGGCCTGCAGCCGCCCGGCCCGCCCTGGCCCGACTTCGTCGCCAGGTTCGGCCCCGCCTACGCGGCCGAGATCGACGCCTTCCTGCGCGGCGGCGAGGGCCTGTGCTCGGTCGAGGACGCCCTGGCCGCCCTGTACGTCGCCGAGGCCGCCGACCTGTCGCTGCGCGAGTCGCGTCCCGTCCAGGTGGCCGAGGTGCGCGGCTGAGGAGGCTTGCGGATCACGCCTGCGCGGCGGCCCGCCGGGGCGCGAAGCCCGGCGCGAGCGCGATGATCACGCCGGCCAGCAGCAGCGGCGCGACGAACGCCACCCGCCAGTCCGTGGCGTCGGCGATGCCGCCGATCAGCGCGGCTCCCACGATGAAGCCCACGTAGTTGAAGAGGTTCACCCGGGCGATGGCCACCCCGGTGCCCGCCGGGTCCAGCTTGCCCGCCGCCGAGAACGACTGCGGCGCGACCACCGACAACCCCAGCCCGGTCAGCCCGAACGCGACGATCGCCAGAGGCTGGTTCGGGGCCACCACGACGCCGAGGAAGCCCAGCGTGGCCAGCGCGCCGCCGAGCCGGACGATGGCGGCCGGGCCGTAGCGGCGGACCGCGACGTCGCCGGCGAGCCGCACGGCCAGCGTCGCGCCCTGGTAGACGCTGTAGGCCAGCTTCGCCACGCTGTCCTGGGCCAGCAGGGCCTTGCCCATGAAGACGGTCGCGAAGTTCGACACCGCCGCGTCGCCGATGTACAGGAAGCCCATCGCCAGGCAGAGCGGGATGATCGGCCGCCAGGGGAACTTGCCGGTCGCGGCCTCGACGACGTTCTCCACCTTCTCCTCGGCGATCGTGCACAGCTTCGGTCCGGCGTAGATCGACCCGGCCACCGCCAGGACCATGGGGATCGCCATCGTGACCGCCAGCGAGACCCGGCCGGCCGCGAACACCGCCCACAGGGCGCCCGCCAGGCTGAGGACGCTCCACACGCTGTGGAAGCCGTTCAGCACGGCGGTGCCGTACCGGCGTTCGACGGCCACGCCCTGCATGTTCATGCCCGCGTCCACCGCGCCGACCGCCAGGCCGAACAGCAGCAGCGCGGGCACGGCCAGCGGCACCGAGGGCGCGAGGCCGGTGAGCACCACGGCGAGCGCCACCGCGGGCTGCGCGACCCGCAGGAGCAGCTTGCTGCCGTACCGGGCGGCGAACGTGCCCGCGCCGACGCTGCCCACGCCGGCGAAGACGGGCACGATCAGCAGCAGGAGCGTGAGCGCCCCGTCGGTGAGCTCCAGCTCGGTCTGGAGGCTGGCCACCTGGACGAGCAGGGTGGCGAAGGAGAGGCCCTGCACGCCGTACACGACGTACGTGGCGGTACGGGCCTGGCGATCACGCGGGGACGGCACGACGGCCTCCTGATCGGGGGGGAATCAAACGTGAGGCGGAGTCAGGTTAGCGGCTGCTCAGGGCCGTACGCCAGGGTCGGATCCGGCGGCGGATAGGGTGCCTGGGTGAGACGGGGCTACGCGACCGGCGAGGCGCGCAAGGAGCGCATCCTTGCGGTCGCGCTGCTGGAGTTCGCCGAGCACGGCTACCGGGGCGCCTCGCTGGCCCGCATCGCCGAGCGGGTCGAGCTCTCCCAGGCCGGGCTGCTCCACCACTTCAGGAGCAAAGAGCGTCTGCTCGTCGCGGTGCTCGACTACCGCGACGAGCTCGACCGGCGCAGGTTCGGGCCAGGGCACGACGGCCACGACGGCGGCGCCGCCGCGCTGCGCGCCCTGGCCGACGTCGTCGACCACAACGCGCGGGTGCCGGGCCTCGTCCAGCTCTTCTCGGTGATCAGCGGCGAGGCGGTGACCCCCGGCCACCCCGGCCACGAGTGGGCCAGGGGGCGCTACCGGCGGCTGCGCGCCGATGTGGCCGCCGCGCTGCACGCCGGCGTCGAGCGCGGCGAGTTCCGGGCCGGCCTCGACGCCGAGGCCCACGCCGACCGCCTGATCGCGATGATGGACGGCCTGCAGACCCAGTGGCTGATCGACCCCGGCCAGGTGGACATGGCGGCCGTCTTCCGCGGTTACGTGGAGGACCTCATCGCCGCTCTACGGCCCGCCTGACCGCCCGCACGGGCTCGGCCTCCGCCAGTCGTCCGGCCGCCCACACCCCGAGGGCCAGCAACGCGGCCACCTCGGTCACCGCCAGCCCCCGTTCGACCAGGCCGAGGGGCAGGACGCGGTACCACGGCAGCCCGTGGCGGGCGCCGATCAGCACCGCCGCGCCGATGCCCACGACCCACAGCGCCGAGCACACCCCCAGCCCGAACGCCACCATCGCCGACCTGCGGCGCTCCCGCTGCCGCCAGGGCCGGGCGATGACCAGCGCGGCGAGCGGCAGGCTGAGGAAGGCCACGAAACTGCCGACCCGGTGGATGCTGCCGCTCGTGCTCGGCCCGACCGCCCAGTCGTGCTTCTGGAACGACGCCGTCAGCAGCAGCCCCACGCTCCAGGCCATGAGCGCGACCGTGCCGACCGCCCCGGCCAGCCGCTTGCGCGCCAGCGAGACGCCGATGGCCGCCGACCCGGCCGCGAGCAGCCCCACGGCGAGCCCGAAGATCCACCCTTCGGGCCCGAGGCCGTGCTCGCTGATCGTGCGCCTGAACGGGTTCGTCTCGTCGAGGCTGGTCAGATCCAGGCCCGCGATCACGGCGATGCCCACCCCCGCCGCACCGAGCCCCCATCGCGCCGGTTGGTGCACGCCCGCCTCCCGGGATCAGCGGTCAGAAGCCTGTCGCGTGGATCAACGGCGGGAAACGCCGGACGATTCCGGCGTACGGCCATCGGCACGCCGGCCGGACGATTCCGGCGCACCGCCACCGGCACGCCGAGGCGAACGGAGAGCCAGGTCGGGAGATCGGCGCGTTGCTCGGGCGGATTCGCCGATGTGCGCCCTGTTGGTCCGCTCTTGGGCGAGCGAATACCCGGGCCGCCGGATATCGTCAGAAGTGTGAACGAACGCGCGGGATCGTGGTTGCCGAAGCTGCAGGAAGTCGGAGAGCGGCTTGCTGAGGAGTTCGTGACGTCCCGGCGCGCACCGGCCGCGCCCGGCCTGCCGCAGCCGCACGAGCTGCGCGCCTCCGACGCCGACCGAGAACGCATCGCGCAGGTGCTCCAGGACGCCCACGCCGACGGCCGGCTCGACCTCGTCGAGCTGGAGGAGCGGCTCGGCGTCGTCTACTCCGCGCGCACGCTCGGCGACCTCGCCGGGCTCACCGCCGACCTGCTCCCGGCCGAGGAGCAGCCGCTGAACCTCGACGGCCGGCCGGTGTCGGCCATCTTCAAGAAGGAGCAGCGCGGCGGGCGCTGGGTGGTGCCCGCCGAGCTCGACGTCACGGCCATGTTCGGCACGACCAAGCTGGACTTCCGCGACGCGATCCTGCAGAACAGCCGGATCGTCATCAACGCCACCCTGGTCTTCGGCGGCCTGGAGATCCACGTGCCGGAGGACCTTGAGGTGATCAGGGTCGCCAAGGGCGAGACCGTCCGCCTGACCAGGCAGCCGGTCGAGCCCGGCGGGCCCGTGGTCGAGGTGCGCACCACGAACTTCGCCGGCGACATCAAGATCAAGGAACCGCCCAAGCGCAAACGCCGCCGCTGAGGCGGGTCAGCCGGCCGTGTCGAAGTTGATCGCGCTGTAGGCGCGCAGCTTCCAGAGCTGGTGCTCGCTCTCGATCTTCCTGATGGTCCCCGACCGGCCGCGCATCACCAGCGAGCTGGTCACCGCCGCGCCCGACCTGAACCGCACGCCCTGCATCAGCTCGCCCTGGGTGATGCCGGTCGCGGCGAAGAACACGTCGTCCGACCTGACCAGGTCGTTCGTGGTGAGCACCTGGCTGAGGTCGTGCCCGGCGTCGACGGCCTTGGCGCGCTCGGCGTCGTCGCGCGGCCACAGCCGGCCCTGGATCACGCCGCCCAGGCACTTCAGCGCGCACGCGGCCACGATGCCCTCGGGCGTGCCGCCGATGCCCAGCATCAGGTCGATGCCGGTGCCCGCGCGGGCCGCCATGATCGCGCCGGCCACGTCGCCGTCGACGATGAACTTGATCCGCGCGCCCGTCTCCCTGATCTCCTTGACCAGCTTCTCGTGCCGCGGCCGGTCCAGCACGACCACCGTGACGTCGGACGGCGAGCAGTGCTTGGCCCTGGCCACGGCGTTGATGTTGTCGGCCACCGACGCCTCGATGTTCACCACGTCGGCCGCCTCCGGCCCGGTGACCAGCTTCTCCATGTAGAACACCGCGGACGGGTCGTACATCGAGCCGCGCTCGCTCACCGCGATCACCGACACCGCGTCCGGCATGCCGAGCGCCGTCAGCCTGGTCCCGTCGATCGGGTCCACCGCCACGTCGCAGTCGGGGCCGCTGCCGTCGCCGACGCGCTCGCCGTTGTACAACATCGGGGCGTGGTCCTTCTCGCCCTCCCCGATGACCACCACGCCGTTCATCGACACCGTGTTGATCAGCTGGCGCATGGCGTTGACCGCCGCGCCGTCGGCGCCGTTCTTGTCGCCGCGGCCCACCCAGCGGGCAGCGGCCATGGCGGCCGCCTCCGTCACGCGTACCAGCTCCATCGCCAGGTTGCGGTCAGGGGCGTGCTCGCCCGTCGCGAGCGCTGCCGGTACCGACGTCTGATCGGACATGATGAGCCTCCTCGTTGAGAACTCTCTCGATCGTAGTTGCCGGTCTATTCCCGGTCAGAGGGGGATAATCTGCCCAGCCCGGCTCAGCTCTCTGCACAAGGGCCGCCACGCGATGGTCAGGGACTGGCGAAAAGGGATATCTATATGGGTGCCCCGCATGACGGAGACCGGATTTTGCGCCATATCGCGTGCGCGTAGGAGATCTCGCCTCCACCATGGACATGCGCCCCCGCCGTGGAGGAGATCGAATGAGCGAAGTGGAACACGCGGTGACCCAGCCTCGCACGTCCGAGCGGGGGGCTGCGACGCGGAGCTCGCTGCTGGCCGCCGCGCGGGAGGTCTTCGTCTCCAAGGGGTTCGCCGAGGCCGGCGTGACGGACGTCGTCGCCAGGGCCGACGCCAGCGTGGGCAGCCTCTACCACCATTTCTCCGGCAAGGCCGACCTCTACCTCACGTTGTGGGAGGAATGGCAGGCCCGCCAGGCCCAGCGCACCAAGCAGGCCGCCCGTACGGCCCGCGCCGCCGCCGAGGGCGACCCCATGAGGGTGTTCATGGACGCCGCCCGCGCCTACCTCGAAGGCTGCCTGGAGGAACGCGAGCTGGCCGCCCTGTTCCTGCGCGGCGACGGCCCCCCCGGCTTCGAGGTGGTCATGCGCGACCGGCTGCGCACGTGGGCCCAGCGCAACGCCGCCCTGTTCGAGGACGAGCCCGCGCTCGTCGTCGTGGTCACCGGCGCCCTGGCCGCGGCCGTCAGCGAGATCGTCTTCTCCGGCGACCGCGCGATGGTCGACGACGTGTTGGCGATCATCGGCCAGATCAGGCCCGCCGCTTCGGCGACCGCACCCGCCAGCGGGTAACCTCGCCAAGTGTGCGACGGTTCAGCCAAAGTTTCTACGGCTACGCGGTAGCCCTCTTCGTGTGCCTGGCGGGCGTGGGGCTCTTCATGCTCGTCGCCCCGCAGAGCCGTGAGGAGCACATCCCGCGGCTCGACTACTCCATCACCGTCGCCAACTTCGGGCACGACGTGCCCTACCAGGTGTGGTCCCCGCAGAAGGACCCGGCGGGCTGGGTGCCCAACAGCAACAGGATCGCCAAGGGCGAGAACGGCGCTCAGGTGCTCTACCTGGGCTACGCCACCGCCGAGCGGCAGCACGCCATGTTCGCCCAGAGCGACGAGAAGCCGGCCGCCGAGTTCGCCAACCGCATGACCGGCATCGCCAAGCCGTCCGGCAGCCAGCAGGTGGGCGGCGTGACGTGGGAGAGGCGTTTCCGCGAGGACAAGAACCAGCGCTCGCTCGTGCGGGTGCTCCCCGACGTCACCCTCGTCATCACCGGCACGGCCGACTGGCCCGAGCTGACCGAGCTGGCCGGGCTCCTGCAGCAGCGCGCCAAGGGGTGACCCTGGCCGGGCGCGGCGGCGTCTAGGGTGGTGGCCGTGGCAGACGAGAAGACACCTTCGTACGAGCAGGCCCGCGAAGAGCTGACCGAGGTGGTGCGCCGCCTGGAGACGGGCGGGCTCACCCTGGAGCAGTCGATCGAGCTCTGGGAGCGCGGCGAGAGGCTCGCGGCCGTCTGCGAGGAGTGGCTGCAGGGCGCCCGGGTCAAGCTCGCCGCCGCCATGGCGAGGCGCTCGGAGCCGGGCGCCGACGACGCCCCCTTCTGATCCGTCAGGAGGCGGTGCGGTTGAGCGCCACCACGGGGATGCGGCGGCTGGTCTTGGCCTCGTACTCCGCGAAGCCGGGGGCGATCTCGACCATGCGGGCGTAGAGCCGGTCGCGCTCGTCGCCCTCGATGAACTCCGCCTTCACCTCGAACGTCTCGGTGCCGATCTCGGCGGTCGCCGCGGGGTTGGCGCGCAGGTTGTGGTACCAGGCCGGGTGGTTGTCGGCGCCCGCGTTGGAGGCGATGATCACGTAGCGGTCGCCGTCGGCCAGGTACATCACCGGCGTGGTCGTCGGCCGGCCGCTCTTGGCGCCCGTCGTCGTGAGCAGCACCAGCGACGCGCCCTCGAACGGGCCGCCCACCCGGCCCTCGTTGGCCCGGAATTCGTCAATGACCTGCTGGTTGAACGAGTTGGTCATCCTCAGCTCCTCATAATCGGAGAGTTCTCCGATTCGGAGAATACCGGAGAGCTCTCCGATCACCACGGAGTTATGCTCCAGGCGTGTGCGCACGTCCCCTGCTGCCCGTCGTCGGGCAGCCCCAGCCCGAGCGGGCCGACGCCGCGCGCAACCGCCGGAAGATCATCGAGGTGGCCGCCGCGATGATCGCCGAGCGCGGCGCCGACGAGCTCTCGCTCGACGAGGTGGCCAAGGCCGCCTGCGTCGGGGTGGGCACCGTCTACCGGCGCTTCGGCGACCGCGCGGGGCTCGTCCTCGCGCTGATCGACGAGCGGGAGCGGCGCTTCCAGGCGGCGTTCCTGAGCGGCCCGCCGCCGCTCGGGCCCGGCGCGCCGCCGGCCGAGCGGGTCACGGCGTTCCTGCACGCGCTGGTCGATCGCATCGTCGAGCAGCAGGACCTGTTCCTGCTGCTGGAGAACGGGCCGGGCAAGGTGCGCTACAGCGGGCCGTACAAGGTGCATCAGGTGCATCTGGCGAGCCTGCTCGCCGCGGCCCGGCCGGCGGCCCACGCCGCCTACCTGGCCGACGCGCTGCTCGCGCCGGTCACCGCCTGGCTGATCAAGTTCCAGCGGGAGGAGCGGGGCATGACGGTGGAGGACGTCAAGGCCGGCCTCGCCGACCTGGCCGCCGCCGTCGTGCGGGGGCCCTAGTCCTCCGTACGGACCGTGAGCCGGTCGTCGCTCAGCCTGATCGTCAGCGTGGAGCCCGGCGGCACGTCCTTGGCCAGGCGCACGACCTCGCCCGACGGATGTTGCACGATCGCGTAGCCGCGCTCCAGCGTGGCCGCGGGCGACAACGCGACCAGGCGGGCCCGCAGGTGCGTGAGGTCGTCGGCGGCCCGGTCGAGCGAGCCGGTCAGCGAGCGCCTGGCCCGCTCCCGCAGCGCGTCGACCTGCTCGGCCCGGCGTTCGAGCTCGCGCACCGGATCGGCCAGCGACGGCCGCGAGCGCACCGACGTCAGCCAGGACAGCTCGCGGTCGAGCCAGCCGTTGAGCACCCGCCGCCCGCGGTCGCGCAGCTGGCGGATCAGCGCGAGCTGCTCGCCCACGTCGGGGACGACCTTCTTGGCGGCGTCGGTGGGCGTGGAGGCGCGTACGTCGGCCACCAGGTCGAGCAGCGGGCTGTCCTGCTCGTGGCCGATCGCGCTGACCACGGGGGTGCGGCAGGCGGCCACCGCGCGCACGAGCGTCTCGTCGGAGAAGGGCAGCAGGTCCTCCAGCGAACCGCCGCCGCGGGCCACCACGATCACCTCGACCTCGGGGTCGGCGTCGAGCTTGCGCAGCGCCTCGGTGACCTCCCCGACCGCGTACGGCCCCTGGACGGCCACCTCCTCCACCTTGAACCGCACGGCCGGCCAGCGGCGGCGGGCGTTCTCCAGCACGTCGCGCTCGGCGGCCGAGTCGCGCCCGCAGACGAGCCCGATCGTGCCCGGCAGGAACGGCAGCCGCCGCTTCCTGTCGGCGTTGAACAGCCCCTCGGTGGCCAGCAGCCGGCGCAGCCGCTCCAGCCTGGCCAGCAGCTCGCCCACGCCGACCGGCCGGATCTCCATCGCCGTGAAGGCGAACGAGCCCTTGTTGACCCAGAAGTCCGGCTTGACGTGCACCACGACCCGCGCGCCGTCGGAGGGACGCGGCTCGGCGGCCTCGTAAACGCCGCGCGGAGCCGTGACCCGGGCCGAGACGTTGGCCACCGGGTCACGCAGGGTCAGGAACACCGTGCCGCCGCGCGCGCTCAGATCGGTGATCTGGCCCTCGACCCACACCGTGCCGAGTCTGCCGATCCAGCCGCCCACCATCTGCAGGACCGTGCGGATCGGCAGGGGAGACTCGGGTGAGGTCTTCGAGGTCATGGCGGAAGACTACGGGTTCGCCGCGACTACTCCCCGGTCTGCAGCTTGGCCAGCCGGTTCTCGAACATGCGGACGACCTCGTCGCGGGCCTGGGTGGCGCGCTCGTAGGCGAGGTAGTCGCCGATCTGCTCGGCGGACTTGCCGCGCATCCTGGCCCGCAGCGAGGCCACGGTCAGCTCGGAGTAGCCGGGCAGCGGCTCGGCCAGGTCGTCCGGGACGACCTTGGGCTCCGCCACGGGGGCGGCCGGCTCGGTGACGGCCTCCGCGGCGGCCTTGAGCACGCCGTCCTGGGACGCGGCGGCGGCCGCGGGCTCCTCGGTGACCTCGGTGACGGCGGCGGGCTCGGCGGCGGCCTTGGCGGCCTTCGTCGCCTTCGCGGGCTTGGCCGGCTTGGCGGTCGTGGTGGTCGCGGCGGCCTTCGTGCTCTTGGCGGTCTTCGTGGCCTTGGCGGCCCTGGCGGGCTTCGCGGCGGGCTCGCCCGCGGGCGCGACCTCAGCCACGACGTCCGGCTCGACCTCGGCGGCCGGCTTGGCCTCGGCGGCCTTGGTCTCGGCAGTCGGCTCGACCTCGGCGGCGGGCTCGGCCTCCGTCGGCGCGTCGGCCTTCGCCGGGGCCTCCGTGTCGGCGGCGGCTTCCGGCTCGGGCTCGGTCGTCGCCTTGGATCCGGTCGACGGCTTCGGCTCGGTCGTCGCCTTCGGCTCGGTCTCCGGCTTCGGCTCGGTCTCCGGCTTGGTGGCGGTCTTGCCAGCGGGGGCGAAGATGACCGGGTCCGGCTTGCTCTTGGCCGACCCGTTGGGCGCGGCCTCAGGGCGCGGCGTGAAGATGACCGGCTCCTTGCGCGCCGGCTTCTCCTCCTCGGCCGGGGGAGCGGCGACCTGCGCGGCGGCGGAGGGACGGGACTCCTGCTCCTCCTCCTGCTCCTCCTTCGTGCCGAGCCCCTTGATGGAGTTCTTCACCCGGTCCACCACCAGCAGCGCCTGCCCGGCCGCGCTGAGCGTGGTCTGGACGACGAGCAGCGGCAGGTCCTTGGCCTTCTCCTTGAGTTCGTCCTTGTTGGTAACGGTTCTGGCGATGTTGCGTATCACGTCGCTGAGGGACATGACGTCTCCCTGGGAGGTCTGTATTGGACGGCCAGTCTGGCAAACGGCGGGCGACCACGCACGCGCAGCCCTGATGGCCGCTCCACGTAGCATAAGAAGTATGGAGCCCCAGACCCCCACTTCCCGCCGAGTACTCGTAGCCAAGCCGCGCGGCTACTGTGCCGGAGTCGATCGAGCCGTGGTAGCGGTCGAGAAGGCTTTGGAGCAGTACGGCGCGCCGGTCTACGTCCGCAAGCAGATCGTGCACAACACCCACGTCGTCAAGACGCTGGAGGCCAGGGGCGCCATCTTCGTCGAGGAGACCGAGGAGGTGCCCGAGGGCGAGATCGTGGTGTTCTCGGCCCACGGCGTCTCGCCGGCCGTGCACGAGGAGGCCAGGCAGCGGGGCCTGCGCACCATCGACGCCACCTGCCCGCTGGTCACCAAGGTGCACAACGAGGCCAAGCGGTTCGCCGCCCAGGACTACGACATCCTGCTCATCGGGCACGAAGGCCACGAAGAGGTCGAGGGCACCTCGGGCGAGGCCCCCGACCACATCCAGCTCGTCGACGGCCTCGACTCGGTCGAGAAGGTCCAGGTGAAGGACCCTGACAAGCTCGTGTGGCTGTCGCAGACCACCCTGTCGGTCGACGAGACCACCGAGACGGTCGCCCGCCTCAAGGAGCGCTTCCCCACCCTGATCGACCCGCCGAGCGACGACATCTGCTACGCCACCCAGAACCGGCAGGTCGCGGTGAAGGAGATCGCCGCCGAGGCCCAGCTCGTGATCGTGGTGGGGTCGGAGAACTCGTCCAACTCCAAGCGCCTGGTCGAGGTGGCCAAAGACTACGGCGCCGAGGCCGCGTACCTGGTGGACAACGCCGGCTTCATCCAGGACGAATGGCTCGACGGCGTCACCACGGTCGGCGTGACCAGCGGCGCGTCGGTGCCGGAGGAGCTGGTCGACGAGGTGCTCGCGCGGCTGGCCGGGCACGGCTTCGGCGACGTGCGCGAGGTCGAGTCGGTGCCGGAGAGCATGCGCTTCGCGCTCCCGCACGAGCTGCGCAAGGACCTTCGCGTGTCCTAGTCGTCGCCGCGCGGGGTGCCGTAGACCTTGGGCTCGAAGTAGCCCTCCGGCTCGGGCACGAACGGCTGGCGCGGGCGCGGCATCTCCGCGCCCGCCTTCAGCTCCTCGCGCAGCTCCCGCACGTTGTCGCGCAGGCCGCGCCGCCAGGCGACGGCCAGCACGACCGCCGAGCCGGCGAACAGCCAGGGGGCGCCGCGGGTCAGCGAGCCGTACAGGCCGAGGGCCAGCGACTGCATGATCGACACCGAGCCGAACGCGCGTCCGAGCTCGACGAAGAGCGTCGCGCAGAAGAACACCAGCGGCGGCGTGACCACCAGCGACAGCAGCTCGCGCTTGTTGACCAGGAGCACGCCGAGCAGGCTCGACACCACGAACGCGGCCCCCACCAGGTAGGACAGGCCGAGCACCGCGGTCAGGACATAGCCCGCCAGGGTGGCGACCAAGGTGAGCGCGATGGCGCCGCGAGCGGTCAGCCTGACGCCAGAACGCCTGCCCTTCTCTGCCACTGTCCCACCCCCGTTTACGGCGACCCGCCTGCCAACTTACCGTTCGAGTGCGAAATCAGAGACGTGGTTTCGAGCAGTTCGGGCGAGGCCAGGGGTCTCGGCAGCCCTTCGAGCATGTCCGGGGCGTCCAGATCGCCGTCCACGACGCCCAGATCGTTGAGTTTGCGTGCGGTGACCAGGACGCGGCTTTCAAGCGAACCGACCGACTTGTTGTACGCCTCCACCGCCCGCGTCAGCGCCTTGCCCAGCGACTCCACGTTCCTGCCGAGGGACGACAGCCGCTCGTACAGCTCCTTGCCCAGCTCGAACACCGCCCGCGCGTTCTCGCTCAGCGCGGCCTGCTGCCAGGCGTAGTGGGCGGTGCGCAGCATCGTGATCAGCGTCGTCGGGGTGGCGATGTGCACCCGCCGCGCCATGGCGTACTCCAGCAGCGCGGGGTCGCGTTCGAGCGCGGGCGCGAGGAACGCCTCGCCCGGGATGAAGAGCACCACGAACTCCGGCGAGGGGTTGAACCCCTGCCAGTACGCCTTGGCCGCCAGTCGGTCGACGTGCTCGCGGACGTGCCTGGCGTGCGCGTCGAGCCGGACGGTGGCCAGCGACTCGTCGCCCGCCTCGGCCGCCTCCAGGTAGGCCGCGAGCGAGACCTTGGAGTCGACCACGATGTTCTTGCCGCCGGCCAGCCTGACCACCATGTCGGGACGCATCGCGCCCTCGACGACCTGCTCCTCGAAGTCGCAGTGGCGCTGCATCCCGGCGATCTCGGCCACCCGGCGCAGTTGCAGCTCGCCCCACCGCCCGCGCGCCTCGGGCCGCTGCAGGGCCCTGACCAGCGCGGTCGTCTGCGAGCGCAGCTGCTCGTTGCTCTGCTGCACGAACTCCATCTGCTTGGCCAGCTCCGCCCGCGCCGCCCGCTGCCCGGCCTCGGTGTCGCGAAGCTGCGACTCGACCCGCGCGAGCGCGTCCTTCAGCGGCTCGACCAGGTGCTCGACGGCCTGCCTGCGCTGGTCGAGATCGCCGGCGGCCTCGGCGCGGCTGGCCGACAGCCGGGTCTCGGCCAGTTCGAGGAAACGCACGTTGTTGACGTCGAGGGCGCGCGTGGACAGGGCCTGGAACCGTTCGGCGAGCTGTTCCTCGACGTAGACCAGCTTCTCGGCGGCCGACCTGGCCCGCGCGTCGGCCTCGGCCACCCGCACCGCCGCGCGGGTCCTGGCGACCAGGAAGCCGACGAGGAGTCCGAGGGCGAGTCCGATGAGCAGCGAGACGACATCCACTCCAACGATGATTGCAGCACATCGCGTCGGGATCTTCCCGACACGCTTGCGGAATCCGCTTGTGCGCCGACTGATCCGTCACGCACAGTATTGGGATGGCTACCGGTACGAGGCTCGCCGTCGCCGTGTCCGCGGTGTCGGTCGCCCTGATCGCCCTGGCCGGAGCCGTGATCACCGGTCCCGGGGCCGAGGGGCCGGCGGCCACCCGTCCGACCCTGCGCTGGACGCCCGGCGCCTGCGTCACCGACCGCTACGCGCTGATCCCCTGCAACGGCGGCGACTTCGAGGTGCTGGCCGTCGCCCACGACCCGCCGCGGCCCGCCGACTGCCCCGACGACACCGACGACGTGCTGCGCATCGGCCTGGGCCGCACGGCCTGCGTGCGGTCCTTCCTGGCCCCGCACGCCGGCGTGCCCGGTGGTGGCGGCGGCCTGCTCAGGCCCGGCGACTGCGTGGCCCTCGACGGACGGGAACGCCCGTGCGCGGGCACCGGCTGGTACGGCAGATCCATCGCGATCGCCTCGACCGCCGACGAATGCCCCTCGACCACCCTCGACACGCTCGAAAGCGGAGCGAACGTCGTCTGCCTGGGCCCCGGCGGTCAGGTGCTCGCCGAGGGCGCGTGCGTGGTCAGACCGCCCGCCGACGTCGTCGCCAGGTCGGCCGTGACCAGGGCCGCCTGTGACTCGTCGGCGGCCTGGGCCCGCGTCGTCTCCTTCGAGAGCACGCCAGCGGCCTGCCCGGCCGGCGTCCAGCGCTACCTGCGCGCGGCGGCCGGGACCTACCGTCCGGTGACCTGCCTGCACCTGCTCAGCAAGTAAACTCGCTGTCCGTGAGCCTTTCCATCGGCATCGTCGGCCTGCCCAACGTCGGTAAGTCCACGCTTTTCAACGCGCTGACCAAGACCGGCAACGCACTCGCCGCGAACTACCCGTTCGCCACCATCGAGCCCAACGTGGGGATCGTGGGCGTGCCCGACGACCGCCTGCCCAAGCTGGCCGAGATCTTCGGCTCGGCCCGTATCCTGCCCGCCAAGGTGGAGTTCGTCGACATCGCGGGCCTGGTCAAGGGCGCCTCGGAGGGGCAGGGCCGGGGCAACCAGTTCCTCGCCAACATCCGCGACACCGACGCGATCTGCCAGGTCATCCGCGTCTTCGGCGACCCCGACGTCACGCACGTCGACGGCGAGATCTCTCCCAAGCGGGACATCGAGACCATCAACACCGAGCTGATCATGGCCGACCTGCAGACGGTGGAGAAGGCCGTGCCGCGCCTGCAGAAGGAGGCGCGCAACAACAAGGACAAGAAGGCGGCGCTGGAGGCCGCCGAGGCCGCGCTGGCCGTCCTGGAGACCGGCAGGACCATCTTCGAGAGCGGCCTCGACCGGGAGGAGCTGCGCGAGCTCCACCTGCTCACCGCCAAGCCCTTCCTCTACGTCTTCAACCTCGACGCCGACGAGCTGACCGACACCGCGCTCAAGGAGCAGCTGTCGGCCATCGTCGCGCCGGCCGAGGCCGTCTTCCTCGACGCCAAGATCGAGTCCGAGCTGGTCGAGCTCGACGAGGAGGAGGCCCTGGAGTTGCTCCAGTCGGTCGGCCAGGAGGAGTCGGGCCTGCGCCAGCTCGCCCGGGTCGGCTTCGAGACGCTGGGCCTGCAGACCTACCTGACCGCCGGCCCGAAGGAGACCAGGGCCTGGACGATCCGCAAGGGCGCCACGGCGCCCGAGGCGGCCGGCGTGATCCACACCGACTTCCAGCGCGGCTTCATCAAGGCCGAGGTGGTCTCCTTCGACGACCTGGTCGAAGTGGGCTCCATCGCCAGCGCCCGGTCCGCGGGCAAGGCCCGCATCGAGGGCAAGGACTACGTCATGCGCGACGGCGACGTGGTGGAGTTCCGCTTCAACGTCTGATCCGCCGGCCCGCGCTATCCGAGCAGCCCGCCGAGCAGGGCCGCGGGGCCGCCGCTGAGCGGGCCGCCGCCCCCGCTGAGCGGGCCCCCGCCGCCGTTGCCGGCGGGCTTCTTGTCGAAGTGGATCATCTCGTTCGTGTACGTGCCGCCCTGGCACACGGCCTTGCCGCGGCCGACGGGGGAGACCTTGCCGCCCGCCTCGGTGCACTCGCTGTCGGTGACCCAGGAGGGCGCGGCGGTGGCCGGGGAGGGCGCGCAGAGGGCGAACGCGGCGAGCGCGGCGGCGGGCAGGAGGGCGGCGGCGAGGCGACGCATCACATCAGTCCAATCACGGTGGGCTAACTTTCGCTACGCTAGGTTACCGGCGGATCGCCGTCGAAAGCCCATCGTCCGGATGACGAACGCGCAGGCCCCTCCGGGATTATGTGATTCCGGGACAACTGACGCGTCAACCACTTTGGGTCCCTACGCGTCGAATCGTCACGGCGTTCACGCTGACTCGGGAGGCCCTCATGATCCGACGCATCATCCGGAAACGACGTCCGGCGCCCACCCTCGCGGGCATCAGCCTGGAGGAGGAGCTGGCCCTGATCAGGGTCGAGCTCATGTACGGGTTGCGCGTCAACCGTGAGGCGTACCTGCGCAGGAAGGTCGACGAGCGCAACGAGCTGGCCAGCCGCATGCGGGAGCGGGACGCCGCCTCGATGCTCGCCGACCTGCGTGGGTCGCTGGAGCGCGCGGTGTCACCCACGGTCGTCGACCTGCACAGCCGTCGCCGGGCACGCGCGAGCCAGGACCCCGAGCCCGCCTGAGCCGAGACTGTCGTACCCCCAGAAGTGGTGCATAACACCCTCTGTCCTCCTCTCATGCCAAATGCGCAGGTCGTGAGCATCTATGCCTGTTTTGGACAGGTATCCATGTCTGCCGCGCTAGGCGGAAATGGGCGTCTGGCCTGGTCAAATGGTGATTCCGCCAGTAAGTGACGGGAACCGGCGCTGACGTCTGCCATACGGATCCGGTTTGCCGTCAGGGCGGTCATGCCTGCAGCATGGGCGTGGCTTTCCTGGAAGAATGGCGGGACCGGATAGGGTGACTACTTCACCGCGGATGATGGGGATCGGCAACGGACGACACCGCGCCAACCGGGGGGATCGGCGCGAGCGGAGGCGTGATGGCTCGTAGGTCTACCGTCCAGCACGATCCTCGGATCGCTGGCGAGCCCGAGCTTTCCGCGCGCCCGGACATGGCAGACTTCGACGCGCCGCCCTCGCGCAGGCCGCGTCGGGGCGGCTGGTCCGGTGGCGGCGGACGGTGGCTGGTTTGGGCCGGCCGCATCATTCTCTGGGCGCTTATTGTGGTTATCGTGGTGAATGGGATTCGTGCCCCATTTGAGCGGTTTACCCAGCAAGAGCCTACGACGACGAATGGCGCCGCCGTGGCGCACAAGGGATTCCCCGCTGACCAGGGCATGGCTTTCGCCGCCCAGTTCGCGGGGGTCTATCTGAATTTCAGCCCGGAAGACGCGGCCAGCCGCACCAGGAAGCTCGCCGCGTTCCTGGCCGAGGGCATGGACGCGCAGATGTGGTGGGACGGCTTCGGCAAGATGGCCGCCGTCGCGATCCAGCCGTACGACATCGAGGCGACCGACGCCCAGAACGCCGTGGTCAGCGTGGCCTTCCAGTCCGGGCCGCGCCGGCTCATGCTGTCGGTCCCGATCTACTACTCCGGCGACGACAACGGCAGGCGGTTCGTCATCGCGGGCCGTCCGGCGATCCTTCCCGCGCCGGCCCCCGCCGACCTGCCGCAGCTCGCGAAGCCGGAGACCGACGACGCGGCGGCGGCCGAGCTCAAGCCGCAACTGGAGGGCTTCTTCAAGGACTACGCCTCCGGCGACACCGCCGGGCTGCAGCGCTACGTGGCCGCCGGGAAGACCCTGCCGAGCTTCGGCAGCGCCTTCACCTTCGCGGAGCTGAAGGACATCGTGGTGCCTGTGGGGGGTGCCACCCGAGAGATCCAGGCGGTCGTGGTGTGGATCGTGCCCAACGGCGACGCTCCGGCCACGCCGAGCGCCACCGACCCCGCCGCCGTCGGCGGGCGGCTGGAGCAGGCCTACCGCCTCACCGTGGAGAAGCAGGGCGACAAGTGGTACGTCGCCGACATCCGCGGCGCTGGTCGGGCCGTTGGATAGACGCACGACCGCGCTGTTGTTCGGTACCCCCCGGGAGGACAAGAAGTGACGTTGAAGACCGTAGTGCTCACCTTGATCGAAATGTCGCCGTCGCCGTCGCCGACCGGCATTGACACCGGAGGGCTCGCCAACTTCCTGCGTGCCTTCTTTGCCCCGTTGTTCCTGGTAGTCGTCTCCGTGGTCGCGCTCTTCTTCCTCTTCACCCGCGAGATCACGCGTTTCGTCCAGTTCCTCATCCTGGCTGTGGCCATCGGAGTGATCTTCTACGTGCCCAACATCATCGAGGTGACGGCGAAGGCGATCGCGGGCGCTCTCGGCATCAAGTAAAGGGTTGAGACCGCTCCAGGGCGGTCATGTACGAGCGGGTGGAGAGGAGGACTGCGTGGACCTGCCCACGTATACGAACATCTGGCGCATCGAGAAGCGGCTCTACAAGCTCTACGACCTTCGCCTCCCGATGCCGCTCCCCATCGTCTGGATCGGCGTGTTCGTCGGGGTGTTCGTGCCGTGGTCGCTCCTGCTGATCCTGGTGGGCGTGCCGGTGGCCATGCCGTGGCACGTGTTGTTCCTGGTCCCGCCGGGGATCGTGACGTGGTTGTCCACGCGTCCCGTCATCGAGGGCAAGCGGCTCACCGAGCTTCTGGAGTCCCAGCTGCGCTACCTGGGCCAGCCCAAGGCCTGGTACCGGCTCGCGCCCACCTCCGAGCCTGAGGCGGTCACGTTCTCGGGGCGCATCTGGCGTACCACTCCGGTGCGGGTCAAGGCCAAGGCGGCGCGCAAGTCCCGCCAGCCGCAGCGCAAGCGTGAGGGTCAGCGGATCACGGGTCCGCGCCAGGTCCGTCCGGCCGTGGCCGCCGCGGCGGCGGCCGCCCAGCAGGCGCCGGTGGCGGAGGCGCGTACCGGGTGGGGGTCGCGTACCAGGCGGGGCACGGCGCCCGCGCTGGCGCCGCAGGCCCGCCGTCCCGCCCCCGCCTTCGGCCGGGACGTGCCGCTGGTCCTGGTCCCAGGGGATGAGAATGGACCGGCGCTGCCGCCGGTCGAGCACGACGTCGCCGCCGGAGAGCTGGCCAGCCGCGAGCTCACCGGCGGCGCCCTCCCGGCCCGCCCCCGCCGCGCCGCCCCCGACCGCCGCTCCGAACGCGACGCGCCCGGCCACGAGGCCGTGGGTTCCGAAGCTGCCGTTCCCGAGGCCGCCGTTCCCGAGGCCGCCGTTCCCGAGGCCGCCGTTCCTGAGGAGCGAGACGCCTCGGAGGCGGCGCAGCCGAGCGCGCGCAGGGGCTCCACGAGCAGGGCGTCGGGCGAGCGTACGGACTCCGGCAGGGCGTCGGATCAGCGTACCGACGCGGCTGCGGGCGAGGTACAGAGTGGTCGTGGGGCTGTCGTGCCGATCCGGTCGGCGGAGGGGCTCAGGCCCGTGGCCGGCAAGCCGATCGACACCGAGGCCCTGCGGCGGCTGCGCCGGCTCGCCGCCACCGCCGACGCGCCCGGTGAGGCGGCGGGTCGCGCGGAAGGCGAGCGCGGCGTCCCAGAGCGCCGCGACGACGTCACCGGACGTCGTGAGAGCACGGACGAGCGTCGCCAGGGTGTCGCCGGCCGTCCCGAAGGCGTGGGCCGCGAGGACGAGAACACGATCGCCCGCGACCAGCACAGGAAGGGGCAGCCGCCGCGGGTCGCGCCCGGGACGGTGATCCTGGGCGCCCAGCGTTCCTGGCCCCCGGTCGACCCCGACGCCAAGCCCCTCTCCGGCCCGCCCCTCCGCCTGGAGGGCCAGATCCCCACCCCCCACCCGCCCGCCGACAACCCACCGGCAGCCGAAGCCGGGCAGGTGAACGAACCCGGCCACGTGGGCGAAGCCGGGCAGGTGGGCGAGGGCGCGCACGTGGGAGAAAGCGTGCCCCTGGAAGAAAGCGCGCATGTGGGAGAAAGCGCGCGTTCGGGCGAGGGTGCGCGGACCAGCGCAGATGTCCCGACGGCCGAGGACGAGTCGGCAGGCGAAGGCGTTTTCGTCGAGGAGACCACTCCCGCCGCCGGCACAGACGCTCCGAGCCCCGACGTGCCCGACGCCGAACGGTCCTTCGAGACCACGCACGAGGCTTCCACCGAAGCCTCCGCCGAGGTCTCAGCCCCCGCCGAAGAGCCCGCTCGGGGCGAAGCCTCGGCCCACAGGGAAGCCTCCCCGCGCAGCGAAACGCCCGCTGGCGGCAAAGCCTCGGCCCGTAGCGAAGCCCGCGCTGGCAGCGAAGCCCGCGCTGGGAGCGAAGCTTCCGTTGGTGGCGAGGATGTTGCCGAGCGGCCGGTCTCCGGCGAGGGGCACGTGTCCTCCGGGCCGGTTGTCACCGGTGAGGAGGATGTCCCCGCTGGGCAGGGCACTCCCGACCGGAGGGCCGGTGCCGGGAGGCGGGCCGTTTCCGAGGGTGAGGATGCCGCCAGCGAGCAGGGGGCTGCCGTAGGGGTGTCTGCCGACGCGGGCGCGGTCGTCGAAGGGGCTGGGGTCGGACGTACGGAGGTGCCGGCCGATCGGTCCGAGGGCGATGGGGGCGTACCGGACGAGCAGGCCAAGCCTTCCGAGGCGTACGGCGAGCCCGGGCGGGACGTGGCGGCGCGGCGGCGGCCCGCCGGCGGCCTGCCAGGTGACAGGGTCGGCGACCGACCGGGTGACAGGGCCGGCGACCGACCAGGGGACGGGGTCGGCGGACGGCCAGGGGACAGGGCGGGCGGGCTCGTGGCGCCTGTGCCGGTTCCCAGGCCCGGTGAAGGCGGCAGGCCCGCCGAGGGACGGGTGCGCAGGGTCGAGTCCGTGGTGGGCCGGGACTCCGGCGGTTGGCGCCGGATCGCCCAGGTCGTGGTGGGCGGAGGCGGCGTACGCACCGACGGGTCCGAGATCGACGAGGCCAGGGCCAGGGCCGTGTTCGGCGGCAGCAGGCGGATCGTGGTGCTCGGCTGCACCGGCGGCGCGGGCCAGTCCACGACGGCGCTCATGCTCGGCCACACCTTCGCCACCTACCGCGACGACCGGATCGTCGCGGTCGACGCCAACACCGGCGGCACCACGCTGACCAGCAGGATCGAGCCCGAGACGCCGGAGACCCTCACGTCGCTGCTGTCCGGCCTCGACCAGGTCAGCGGCTACCTGACGATGCGGGGCTTCACCACCCGTACCGCCTCCGGCCTTGAGGTGATCTCGGCCGACACCGACGCGGGCGCCGAGCAGCGGCTCGCCGACCGCAGCTTCTTCTCCGACCACCGACTGGGCGAGTCGATGCGCCTGCTCGACCGCCACTACAAGCTGTCGGTCATCGACCCGGCCGCCGCGCTCGCGGCCCGCATCCTGCCGTACGCCGACCAGCTCGTGCTGGTGGTCCCGGCGAGCGAGGAGGCGGCCGAGGCGGTGGCGATGACGTACGAATGGCTCGACGGGCACGGCTGCGGCGAGCTGCGCAGGCGGGCGGTGATGGTCGTCAACGGCGTGAGCAGGCGGTCGATGGCCGACGTCGAGCAGGCGGAGGCGGTGGCCAGAGGCAGATGCCGGGCCATCGTCAGGGTCCCGTGGGAGGACGGCCTGGCGCCCGGCGGCGCGGAGATCGTCGACCCCGGTCAGTTGCGCGCGGCCGGACGGCGGGCCTACCTCGCCCTCGCCGGCGTCGTGGTTGCAGGCTTCGCGGTACAGGCACACGGACAGGCCGTCCGACCGAGCGAAGAGGAGTTGGCGAGTGACCCCCCGGGCACGAGAATCGGTGAGCGTTAAGTGAACATGCGAGCAGGTCTGGCCCGTTCATGCGCCGAGGGGGCGGCATGAGCAGGGCGTCCCGAGCGCACCAGCGTCTCGCGGTCCGCTACTTCGACGACCGCATCCTGCTCACGGACACCTGCGCGTGGGCGTACTTCCGGCTTCCGACGGTCAGCTACGAGTTCGTCACGCCGGAGGAGCGCGAGGCGCTGGCCACCAACGTCACGATCGCGCTGGCCGCGATCAGGATGCCCGACGCCGAGGTCCACCTGCGGGTCGCGCACCGCACCTACCCGGCGGCCGAGTGGGCGATGGCGCTCAACGCCACCTCCGACGAGGGGCCGGGCTGGCGCGACTACCTGGAGGAGATGTACCGGCACGTCTGGGCGAAGGACTTCTGGTCGAAGGAGGTCTACCTGGGCGTCCGCCTCGGGCCGCGCGGCAAGCAGCTCGGCAGCGGCGTGCTCGCCCAGCTCCTCGGCTTCTACCAGAAGACCGAGAAGGCGCTCGGCATGGAGGACGACCACGTCCCGGACAGCGAGATCGGCCGCTGGACGGAGTCGGCCGAACGGCTGGGCCGGGCCCTGGCCTCCAGCGCCCTGTACGCCAGGCACGCCACGTCCGTCGAGGTGGCCTGGCTGTTCCAGCACGCCGCCGCGGGAGCGGTCGGCGACCCGCCGCCCTCGGCCAGCCCGAAGCGGCGCTGGGGCAAGGGCGAGATCGAGTCGCTGGTCGAGGGCGAGATCCACAACGGCAGGTCGCTGCTGCGGATCGTGCAGCCGCAGGGCGACTCGTACGTGGCCCACCTGTCGTTCGCCCGCTTCCCCGACCTCATGCCGTTCCCGGACGGCGAGCCGTGGATGCACTTCGCCGACCAGCTGCCCTTCCCGGTGGAGATCTCGTCCAGGATGCGGCTGATCCCGCCGGTCAAGGCGTCGAAGGACGTCGCGCGCAAGCTGGCCCACGCCCGCGACATGGACCACCACATCCGCGAGGCGGGCGCCGAGGCGCCGATCGCGCTGGCCGAGCAGATCGACGCGGCCCGCATGCTCGAACACGGCATCACCAAGGAACGACTGCCCTTCGTGTACGGCTGGCACCGCCTGATCGTCTCGGCCCCCACGGAGGACATCTGCGTGCAGCGGGTGGAGGCGGTCGTCGAGCACTACCGTGACATGGGCATCGACGTGGTGAACTCGACCGGCGACCAGTTCTCGCTGTTCTGCGAGACGCTGCCGGGCGAGAAGGTGCGCGTCAACGCCTACGCCCAGCGTCAGCCGCTGCGGACGATCGCGGGCGGCATGGCCACGGCCACCGTCGACCTCGGAGACCGGCTCGACGACGGCAGCGAGGGCTGGCTCGGGCCGTACATCGGGGAGACGGTCGGCAGGGCGCGCAGCATCGTGCACTTCGACCCGCTGCTGGCCGCGAGCCGCAACCGGCCGACCGCCATCGCGATCACCGGCGAGCCGGGCGGCGGCAAGACCACGCTCGCGCTGCTGATGATCTACCAGATGGCGCTGCGCGGGGTCACGGTCGCGGTGATCGACCCGAAGGGCGACGCCGAGTCGCTGGTCCAGCTCCTGGAGAAGCGCGGGCGCAAGGCCAGGGTGATCCCGCTGGGCTCGGCCGCGCCGGGGCTGCTCGACCCGTTCTCGTTCGGCGACGACATCGCGGCGAAGAAGACCATGGCGACCGAGACGCTGCGGCTGCTGCTGCCCCGCATGTCGGAGGAGCGCGAGTCGGCCATGATCCAGGCCGTGGCCGCGGTCTCCAACGGCTCCGACCCGTCGCTGGGCAAGGTGGTCGACTACCTGGAGCAGGCCGACGACCCGGCCTCCAAGAACCTGGGCGCGGTGCTGCGTTCGATGTCGGAGATGCACCTGGCCAGGCTCTGCTTCGACCCCTCGGGCGGCGACCAGATCGACAGCGAGGGCTGGACCACCGTGTTCACCCTGGGCGGCCTGACGCTGCCCGACGTCGCCACGACCAGGGACGACTACTCCTACGAGCAGCGGCTGTCGGTGGCCCTGCTCTACCTGGTCTCGCAGTTCGCCCGCAGGCTGATGAACGGCCTCGACCGGCGGGCCCCCAAGGCGATCTTCCTGGACGAGGCGTGGGCGATCACCTCCACGCCGGAGGGCGCCAAGCTGGTCCCCGAGGTCAGCCGCATGGGCCGGTCCAGGAACACCGCGCTCGTCCTGGTCTCCCAGAACGCCGGAGACCTGCTGAACGAGCAGGTGACCAACTGTCTGTCCTCGGTGTTCGCGTTCCGTTCCACCGAAAGGGTGGAGGTGGACCACGTCATGTCGCTGCTCGGCGTGGAGCCGTCGGAGGAGCACAAGGCCGTGCTGCGCTCGCTGGGCAACGGCGAATGCGTATTCCGTGATCTGGATGGCAGAGCCGGGCGCATCGGAGTAGACCTGATCTCCGAAGAACTGCTCCGCTGGCTCGACACGAACCCGACACACGACAAACCAGACGGTGGCGGGCATGATGATCTTCGAGGGGGCGTGGGCAGGGCGCAGGAGGTACGGTCATGAAGATCCGACTATCCCGACGACTGGCGCTGGCGCTCGCGCTCGTGAGTGCCGTCCTCGTGGTTCCGCTGGTGGTGGGCGGTCTCTCCACGCCCGTCGCCGCGGCGCCCTGTGACCTGTCGGGGCCGCTCAACCCCGAGATGATCGGCGGCGGCACCGACGGCATGATTCAGCCGCCGCCTCCCGCGGGCGGCGTCCAGGCCCCGACGACGAACTACGGCCAGTTCGGCATGGCCGGCCAGTTCTGGCAGACCCACGGGCTCGGCTGCTCCGACTACGTCGCCGTGCTCGGCAACATGTGGGCCAACGGCGTCTTCACCGCGGCCAAGGCCATCGACCGGCTGACGATCACGACGTACCAGGCGGCCGCGACGGAGGGACCGCTCCAGTCGATCAAGGACGTCGTCGACGACATCGTCCAGAACCTGTCCGAGGCCATGTACTGGCCGTTCCTGCGGCCGATCGTGATCCTCGGCGCGATCTGGCTCGCCTGGTACGGCCTGATCCGCAAGCGGGCCACCACCACCGCCGAAGGCGTGATCTGGATGGTCCTCGCGGTCACCGCGGCCGTGTGGTTCTTCAGCAGGCCCGGCGACTTCACCGGGCTCGGCAAGGTCGTGACCGACAAGACGGGCGAGGTGGTCAACTCCGCCTTCTCCGGCCTGCCGGGCGCCGGCGGCGCGTCCTGCCTGCCGCCACCCGGCCAGACGAACCCGCAGGTCAAACCGGGCGGTTACGGCCAGGTCGGCACGGCCGGCGTCGACCAGAACGCCGACGCCCTGTGGTCCACGCTGGTCTGCAAGCCGTGGCTGGTGGGCATGTTCGGCACCGCCGACCCGCAGCAGCCGATCGTGCGCGACTTCGGGCGCAAGATGCTGGAGACCCAGTCGATCGCCCCCGCCGTGGCCGGCCAGCCCGCCCCCGACATCGCCGCCCACCAGGCCGAGTACGCCAAGGTCGCCGAGCTGCTCAAGAACGACTCCCGCTACACCGTCTTCTCCGGCCGCGACTGGTCGAGCAGGCTCGGCGTGGCCGTCGGCGCGCTCATCGCGGCGGTGGTGGCCGGGTTGCTGATCTTCCTGGTGGCGGTCTCGCTGCTGGTGCTCAAGGTGGGCTTCCTGCTGCTGTTGATACTCGGGCCGGTGTTCCTGCTGGTCGGCGTGCATCCGGGCAGCGGGCGCATCATCGCCATGCGGTGGGTGGAGATGCTCGTCGGCACGCTGCTCAGGCAGGCGGTGCTGACGCTCGTGCTCAGCGTCCTGGTCTACGGGTACGCGCTGATCATCTCCACGGCCATGCCCTGGGGGCTCCAGGTGCTGTTCATGGCCCTGCTGACGATCGCGGTGTTCTTCTACCGGCGTCCGTTCCAGCACCTGTTCGCGTCCTTGAGCGGCCACACGGTCACCACCCGCATGCTCGGCGACGCCGCGAGCTCGCCCGTCCTGGAGCGGGCCGCGAACGTGTTGCCGCCGGTCGCCGGGGCCAAGCTCGGCCGGTGGGGCCTGCGCAAGGCCGAGCCGCTCATCAGGGCGGCGGCGGCCGGCAGCGGGGCGGGCGCGGCGGCCGGCGCCGCGGTCGCCCAGGCGCGGATGCGCGGCGAGGAGGGCGAGGGCGTCTCGGCCGGCACCCGGATGCCGGTGGCGGCCGCGCCGCTCGACACCGACCAGCACGGCGGCAAGGCGGGGGCCCGGCCCCCGCTCGAACCCCGCAGGGGCACCGCGCCCCCGCTCAATCTCGGCGGCCAGGCCGGCCGGACGCGCCCCGCGACGGCCGGCGGCGCCCGCGGCGGCTCCGGTGGCGCGGCGGCGGGCGGCACCGCGTCCGGGGGCATGGCCGCCGGAGCCACGACCTCCGGCGGCGGTTCCGGCGGCGGTTCCAGCAGTGGCGGCGGTGGCTGGTTCGGCGGGCGGTCGGGCGGCGGATGGGCCTCGCGTGGTGGTGGTTCTGGCGGCTCGCGCAACGGGTCGTCGGGCGGCTCGCGAGGCTCCCGGTTCGGCGGGTCCGGCGGGTCGGGTGGCTCGCCGTCCTCGGGGTCGCGTGGCTCCGGTGGGGGGCTGTTCGGCGGTGGCGGGTCCAGGAACGGTGGCGGGTCCAGGTCCGGAGGGGCCGCGTCCCGGCCGTCCGGCGCGTCGTCGGGGTCGAGGATCTTCGGCTCGGACGAGCCGTCGTCCCGCTCGTCCGAGGCGCCGCCGCTGTGGCTGCGCGGCAGCGGCAACGGCGGTTCGGGTGACGATCCGTCGGTGCCCTTCTGGCTCAAGCCCAACCGCGGCAAGGACTGACCATGGCTCAGTCCGGTGACAAGCGCGGGCTGGCCTTCGCCGCCATCGTCGTGGTCATCGCCGCGGTCGGCGTCTACCTCACGATGTGGCCGAGCTCGGACGATCCGCCCGAGCAGGCCCCGGCCACGGGCACGACGTCCGCGTCCGCGCCCACGGCGGCCAGCAAACCGCTGGCCACGGCCAGCGCCGCGCCGTTCGACGTCTACTCGTACCTGCCGATGAAGAAGGAGCAGCTGGCCGCGGCGGCGGACCTCGCCGAGCGCTTCACCGCCGTCTACGGCACCTTCAGGTACGACGAGGACCCGGCGGCGTACGCCACGAGGGTCAAGACGTTCACCACCGCCGAGCTGGGCAACATCCTCGCCCGGACGCTCACCTCGGCGGGCACCGTCCAGCAGAACCGCGACGACCAGATCGTCTCCCAGGCCACGGCCAGGCTGAAGGAGATCAGGCAGATCGAGAAGACCTCCATCGTGTTCGTCGTGACCGAGACCAGGCAGGTCACCGCGAAGAGCGGCAACCGGCAGGACGTCGAGGACCTGGCGGTCACGGTGAGCCAGCTCGGCGCCGACTGGCGGATCTTCGACGTGCTGCCCGCCACCGAGGGCCAGGACGGGGACAGCTAGCGGTGAAGTCCTCCCGAACCCGCCTGGCGCTGCTGCTCGGTCTCGCCGGGATCCTGCTGCTGGCCGCGATCATCATCTCGCCGATGCTGCTGGTCACGATGCCGTCCTTCCTGAACGGCGGCGGCGAGGGCTCGGTCGACTGCGAGGGCGGCACCCAGGTGCAGGAGGTGTCCGACTCGGGCGCCGCCGACATCCCGGGCGACTACCTCGACCTGTACAAGAAGTGGGGCAAGAAGATCGGCGTCCAGTGGACCATCCTGGCCGCCGTGGGCAAGCGCGAGACCGACCACGGCCGTTCCGACCTGCCCGGCGTCAAGAGCGGCACCAACTACGCGGGCGCGGCCGGCCCGATGCAGTTCCTGATCTCGACCTGGGGCGGCAAGGCGCAGATCCCGATCTCCTCGACGTTCAACGGGTACGCCTCCGACGGCGACGGCGACGGCGTGGGCGACGTCTACAACCCGGCCGACGCCATCCTCGGGGCCGCCAAGATGCTCAAGCGCAACGGCGCTCCCGAGAACGTCCGGCGGGCCCTGTTCACCTACAACCGCGCCTGGTGGTACGTCGACCAGGTCGAGGAGATCGCCAGGAAGTATGCCAAGTCGGGTGAGGTGGAGGTGCCGCCGCAGGCCGCCGAGGAGTGCGACGACCCCCTGGTGGCGGCCGCGCCCAGCGACGTCGTGGCCAAGATCCTGCAGTTCGCGCTGGCGCAGCGCGGAAAGCCGTACCTGTGGGGCGGCACCGGGCCGGACGCGTTCGACTGCTCGGGCATCATCTACGCGGCCTACCGGGCCGCCGGGCTGAGCATCCCGCGCACCACGTTCACGCAGTGGCCGTTCGGGGTGAAGGTGTCAGCGGGCGAGGAGGAGCCCGGTGACCTGGTGTTCTTCAACGCCGGGCCGGGCACGTCGGCCGACAATCCGGGTCATGTCGGGCTGGTCGTGTCGAAGGGCAAGATGCTGGAGGCCCGGTGCACGCTCTGCGGGCCGATCAAGGTCACGAGCTACCAGGCGCGCGACAACAAGGTGGGCTTCACCCGTCCCCTGCAGAACCCCGATGTGCTCGACCAGCTCAAGAAGCTGCAGAATCCCGCACTATGAGGATGACGAACGCATGAGCACGATCGTGGTCGCGGCGGTGATCGTCGCCCCCGGCGGCAGGGTGCTGGCCGCGCAGCGCGCCGCGCCGGCCGCGCTGGCCGGGGGCTGGGAGTTCCCCGGCGGCAAGGTGGACCCGGGGGAGAGCGAGGTGGCCGCGCTGGTTCGGGAGTGCCGCGAGGAGCTCGGCGTGGAGATCGCGGTGGGCGCGCGCGTGGGCGAGGACTGGGCGCTGTCGGACGGGTACGTCCTGCGCGTCTGGCTGGCCACGCTCACCTCCGGCACGCCCGAGGCCCGTGAGCACCTGGCTCTTCGCTGGCTCGGGCCGGGGGAGTACTACGACGTGGAGTGGCTGGGCGCCGACCTGCCGATCATGAAGACCGTGGAGAGTCTGCTTCAGCAGGATTAGACCGTCTCTCTCTGTGACATAACGATTACTACACGTGATTTGTCGCAGTGGGGGAGTGGAGTGATGCGGCGTGGCTGGATCCTTTCTGGAGCGCTGATCCTGGTGGCGTTGCCCTCCGTCCCCGTGGCGGCGGCGGGGGTGACGCTCGTGCTCGAACGCGTGAGCGGCCCCGAGGGTGTGGGCCAGTGGATCAGGACGGGTGACGTCCAGCGTTTCAGGGTCCGGCTCAACGGGATGGGCAAGGGGGCCAGGGTTGCGGTGGCGACCAGTCCGGCGGCGGCGTTGTCGGGGGTGGCGTGCCCGTCGCCCTCCGGTGCTTCCCGGCTGTCGGCCGGTGGGGTTGAGGGGTCCGAGGGTTCCGAGGCTTTTGGTGGGGTTCCGGCGTCCGCTGGGGATCCCGTATCGGGGCCGTGGAGCCCCGGAGGTGCGACGGATCCGAATGCCGGGGCGTTCCAGGAGGAACCGGAGGGCCCGGATGGCCCGGAGGCGTGGCGGCCGGCGCCGGGCCGGCGCCTGACCCGCGCGGAGGCCGGTCGCGGCGCGCCGCGCGCCGAGGGCGGTCGGAACGCGCCGCAGATGGGTGCGGACCGGGAGGCGGCACAGTTCGGCCCGGGCGCGCCGTGGGCTGAAGCCGGTCACGGCGCGTCGTGGGCTGTGGGCGGTCGGGGAGTGTCGCGGGCCGAGGGCGGTCAGGGCGTGTCGCGGGCCGAGGACGGTCGCGGGATGTCCCGGGCTGAGAGTGGTCGGGGCGTTCCTCGGGTTGAGGGTGGTTGGGGTGTGCCGCGGGCTGAGGGTGGTCAGGGGGCGTCTCGGGCTGAGGGGGGGCAGGGGATGTCTCAGGCCGAGGGTGGTCGAGGGATGCTGCTGCCGGTTGAGGGTGGGCCGGGTGGGGGGCAGGTCGGTGGGGGGCGGCAGGCGGCCGGGATGCTGGCCGCGCGGGCGCTGGCCGGCGTGGAGGGCTCGGCCTCCGATGGCGGTACGCTGCCCGGCGCGCGCGTCTGCGCCCTTGGGCCGATCTTCGGGGAGCGGGCGCTGGACGTGACCTTCCAGGCGCCCGAGGGGGCCAAGGAGGTGGTGCTCGCGGCGGTGGCCAGGATGCGGACGCCCTCCGGTGGGCTGACCACCATCAACAGGACCACGTCCATGCAGGTCGCCGAGGAGATGCCGCGCGAGACCGCCACGATCAGCGGTCAGGCGGTGCCCGTTCCGGCCACGGCCCCACACAAGCGGAGGCGGCCGGGCCGGCAGGTGACAGGCGGACAGGGGCAGCAGGCGGGGGCCGCCGGGCTCCTCGCGGGGACGGGCGGAGGCGTCGCCGGGCTGGCGCCGGGGGTGGGTGGAAAGACGCGAGGCGGCCTTCCCGGCCTGACCGGTACGACGGCGGGAAGGGGCGGCGGCGGGGGCGTGGCGCGGGCGCCGCGTCAGGGAAGCGCGGGCGGAACCCTGGGGGCGTTCCCGCGTGCGGGAGGCGTGGGCCAGGGCCTCGCCCCTGGAACGACCGGCCGGGCGCCCACCGGCGCCCGGGGGACGGCACGAACCCGGGGGACGGCACGAAACGGCCTCCCCGGCGGCCTGACGGCGGGCAGCGTGCCTGGTGGCGCGGCGGGCGGCCTGTCCAGCGGACTCACGGGGCGCCTGCCAGGTGGCGCGGCGGGCGGCTTGTCGAGCGGACTGACGGGGCGTCTGCCTGGCGGTGCCTCGGGCGGCTTGCCGGGTGGAGTGGCGGGGAGCCTGGCAGGCGGTGCGACAGGGGGTGTGCCGGGCGGTGTGAGCGGGAGTCTGCCTGGTGGCGTGACGGGAAGCATGCCCGGTGGTGCCGTCCAGAAGGGACTGCCTGGTGGTGCGGCGCACGGAGGGCTGTCCGGCGCGGCAGGGCTGGCGCAGGGCGGGGTGCCGGGGATGACCCATCAGAGCCTGCCCGGCGGCATGCCACCGGGGAGTGTGGCCGGAGGGGTGGCGCCGGGGAGCGTTGCCGGGGGGGTGGCGCCGGGAGGCGTGGCCGGGGGCATGGTGCCCGGGGGTGTCGCCGGAGGCATGGTCCCGGGAGGTGTCGCCGGGGGTGTGGCGCAGGGGGGCGTCGGTGGCGGGGTGCAAGGGGGAGTGGTTCCCGGCGGCGGGGCGGTGAGTCTGGCGCCGGAGTCGGGGGCCGGGGCGCCGTGGCCGGTGCAGGTGGTGGAGGCGCGGAAACCGGTTCGTCCGGTCGCGTACACCAGCCCGCTGGACGGGCCGCGCGGCTTCTCGCTGGTCATCGGGGCGATCGGCGTCCTGCTGGGGGCCTTGTGGCTGGTTACGCGAGCAAAACGCCGCCATAAGCCGCGAAACGGATGGTAATTCCGTCTTTACTGTTGCTTTGACCCGACTAGTATTCCCTTGACCATGGTTCCGGGACTATGCGGAGGGCTCCGGTGGCACGCACGCGAGCGACGGCCGTGTCCGCGATCGTCCTAGCGCTCGGGCTCACGGGCGTCGGCGTGGCCCCCTTCGTCGGTCAGAGCGCGAGCGCCTCGGTCAGCCGCGCGGCGTTCGACCCGGCGGTGGAGCCGTGCGACGCGGGCCAGACCTGTGATCCGCAGACCACGGTCACGGTCACGACGACGTTGGGCACGCCCACGCCGGAGGAGGCTCCGGAGACGACGATCACGCACACCGTCACCGCGAGCCCGACGAAGACCACGAAGGCCCCGAAGCCGCCCAAGACCACCACGGCCCCCACGCCCCCGCCCGTCCAGGAGACGACGCAGCAGCCGCTGGCGCCCCTGCCCACCGCGCAGACCACGGCCGGTCCGCTGCCCACGGAGCAGACGACGGAACCGTCCGTCGAGATGCCGTCCGTCGCGCCGACGGACCCGCCCGCCACGACCGCCCCGCTGACCGCCGACACCGCCCCGACCACGGACTCCGTCCAGCTTGAGGTGCGCGCAGCCGCGCCGGAGTTCGACCAGAAGTCGCTGACGCAGAAGCTCAGCATCCCCGCGCTGGTGCTGGTCCTGCTCGCGCTGTTCGCGGTGCTCATCTTCGAGGGACGGCTGCGCCGCATGGCCCACGCGGCGGCCGTGCGCAAGGCGGGCCCCCCGATGGCCGGCTCCCCGATGGGCCGCCCGGACGCGCCGCCGCCCGGCTACCCCGCCGGACCCGGTTACGCCACGGCGTCCTTCCCCGCCCCCGGCTACCCGGGAGGAACGGCGTACGCGCCGATCATCAGCTTCGTCCCGATCCAGACCTACCCGGCCGGTCAGCCCGGCTACGGCCCGGCCCACCACGACCCGGCCTACCACGACCCGTACGGGCCCCAGGGCGGCTACCCGCCCGAGCCGGCGCCGACCGTGCCCGCCACCATGCCCGCCAACATGCCCGCGACCGCGCCCGAGCCCGTCGTGCTGCACCCGGACGAGTTCGACTCCTACAACGAGCCGCCGCAGCCCGCCCAGGACTACCGTGACCCGTTCGAGCCGCTGATCCCGGCCGAGCAGCCGCCGGCCGAGATCCCCCCGGGCGGCGGGAAGCCGTACGAGGACGAACGCGAGTTCCCGCTCGCCCCGGCGGCGGCGGCCGAGAGCGGCGACTCCGAGCCCTGGCAGCAGGGCCCGTCCCTGTTCGAGCCGAAGCAGCCGGTCCAGCCCCGCCCGCCGGTGCGACCGCAGGCCGAGCAGCCGGAGCCGCCGGAGGGCTACCGGCCGCCGCCGTACCTGCCGCCGGAGGGGGACGCCGCGACGGTCGTCCAGCCGTTGCCGCCGCAGCCCCCGGAGGGCGCCACCAAGGAGATGCAGGACCCCAAGCACCGGAAGAAGCGCTGGGGCCGCAAGTAGCACAAAGCGGAAGCGGGGGCCGGATCCGTCCGGCCCCCGCTTCCGCTTCTCCGCCTACTTGGCGCGCTTGAAGATCTTGTTGCCCAGCCAGACCAGCGGGTCGTACTTGCGGTCGGCCACGCGCTCCTTCATCGGGATCAGCGCGTTGTCAGTGATCTTGATGTGCTCGGGGCAGACCTCGGTGCAGCACTTGGTGATGTTGCAGTAGCCGAGCCCGTGCTCCTCCTGGGCGGACTCCTGCCGGTCGGCCACGTCGTACGGGTGCATGTCCAGCTCGGCGATCCGCATGAGGAAACGCGGGCCGGCGAAGGCCGGCTTGTTCTCCTCGTGGTCGCGGATCACGTGGCAGACGTTGTTGCACATGAAGCACTCGATGCACTTGCGGAACTCCTGCGAGCGCTCGACGTCGACCTGCTGCATGCGGTACTCGCCGGGCCGGACGCCCGCCGGCGGGGTGAACGAGGGGATCTCGCGGGCCTTCTGGTAGTTGAAGGACACGTCGGTGACCAGGTCCTTGATGACGGGGAAGGTCCGCATCGGGGTGACCGTGATGGTCTCGTCCTCGGAGAAGGTGGACATCCGGGTCATGCAGCCCAGGCGCGGCTTGCCGTTGATCTCCATGCTGCACGAGCCGCACTTGCCGGCCTTGCAGTTCCAGCGCACCGCGAGGTCGGGGGCCTGGGTCGCCTGGAGCCTGTGGATGATGTCGAGGACGACCTCGCCCTCGTTCACCTCGACGGTGAAGTCCTCAAGCTTGCCCTCGCCGCCCTCACCACGCCAGACCTTGAACTTCGCCTTGTAACTCATTTGGCAATCCCGTCGAACTCGGCCATCTCTTCGTCGGTGAGGTACTTCTTCAGCTCGTCCCGGTCGAACAGGGTGATCAGGTCCTCGCGCATGGACGGCTGGACCTTCTCCACGACCTGGACGTCGTTGCCGTCCGCGGTGGAGCAGACGAGCAGCTTGCGGCGCCATTCCGGGTTCATCCCGGGGAAGTCGTCGCGGGTGTGGCCGCCGCGGCTCTCCTCGCGCAGGAGGGCGGCGCGGGCCACGCACTCGGAGACCAGGACCATGTTCCGCAGGTCGATGGCCAGGTGCCAGCCGGGGTTGTAGATCCGCGAGCCGGCCGCGCCGACCTGGCGCACCCGCTCCTTGAGCTTCTCCACGACCTCCATGGCCTCGGAGACCTCCTCGGCCTTGCGGATGATGCCGACCAGCTCGTTCATCGTCCGCTGGAGCTCGTGGTGCACCTCGTACGGGTTCTCGCCGTCGCGCTGGAGGGGCGCCAGGGCCTCCTCGCGGGCCGCGTCCACGAGCTCCTGGACGACCTTGGGACGGGCCTTGAGCCCGTCGACGTAGGCCGCCGCGCCCGCGCCCGCGCGCCGCCCGAACACCAGCAGGTCGGACAGCGAGTTGCCGCCCAGCCGGTTGGACCCGTGCATGCCGCCGGACACCTCGCCCGCCGCGAACAGGCCGGGCACGGCCGCCGCGCCGGTGTCGGCGTCGACCTCGACGCCGCCCATGATGTAGTGGCAGGTCGGGCCCACCTGCATGGGCTCGGCGGTGATGTCGACGTCGGCCAGCTCCTTGAACTGGTGGTGCATCGACGGCAGCCGCTTCTTGATCTCCTCGGCCGGCAGGCGGGTGGAGACGTCGAGGAAGACACCGCCCTGGGGCGATCCGCGGCCCGCCTTGACCTCGGCGTTGATCGCGCGGGCCACCTCGTCACGCGGCAGCAGCTCCGGCGGGCGCCGGTTGTTGGCCTGGTCGGTGTACCAGCGGTCGCCCTCCTCCTCGGTGGTGGCGTACTTGTCCTTGAACACCTCAGGGATGTAGTCGAACATGAAGCGCTTGCCCTCGGAGTTGCGCAGCACGCCGCCGTCGCCCCGGACGGACTCGGTGACGAGGATGCCGCGCACCGACGGCGGCCAGACCATCCCGGTGGGGTGGAACTGGATGAACTCCATGTTGATCAGGTTGGCGCCGGCGAGCAGGGCCAGGGCGTGGCCGTCGCCGGTGTACTCCCAGGAGTTGGAGGTGACGACGTACGACTTGCCGATGCCGCCGGTGGCCAGGACCACGGCGGGGGCGTCGAACAGCAGGAAGTTGCCGGTCTCGCGCCAGTAGCCGAACGCGCCGGAGATGCGGTCGCCGTCCTTCAGCAGGCGGGTGACCGTGCACTCGGCGAAGACCTTGATGTAGGCCTCGTGGTCGCCGTGCGTCTCGAAGTCCTCCTGCTGCAGCGCGACGACCCGCTGCTGGAGGGTGCGGATCAGCTCCAGGCCGGTACGGTCGCCCACGTGTGCGAGCCGCGGGTACTCGTGACCGCCGAAGTTCCGCTGGCTGATCTTGCCGTCCTTGGTGCGGTCGAACAGCGCGCCCCACGCCTCCAGCTCCCAGACGCGGTCGGGGGCCTCCTTGGCGTGCAGCTCGGCCATGCGCCAGTTGTTGAGGAACTTGCCGCCCCGCATGGTGTCACGGAAGTGCACCATCCAGTTGTCGTCGGAATTGACGTTCCCCATCGCGGCGGCCGCGCCGCCCTCGGCCATGACGGTGTGGGCCTTGCCGAACAGCGACTTGCAGACGATCGCCGTGCGCTTGCCCTGCTGACGGGCCTCGATGGCGGCCCGCAGCCCGGCGCCGCCCGCACCGATGACGACGACGTCGTATTCGTGACGCTCGATTTCCACTGGAAGAAGTCCTTTATGCGAACGGGAAGGCGATGACGCCCTTGGCGACCATGCGGACGTAGAAGTCGGCGATCATGACCGAGAACATCGAGGCCCAGGCGAGCTGCTGGTGCTTGGCGTTGAGCTTGGAGACGAACGTCCAGGCCTTGTAGCGCAGCGGGTGACGGGAGAAGTGGTTGAGCCTGCCCGCGGTGATGTGCCTGCAGGAGTGGCACGACAACGTGTACGTGTTGATCAGCACGGCGTTGACGACCAGGATCCAGGTGCCGAGGCCCTGCGGCTTGTGCACCAGCGCCAGGACGGCGTCGTAGGCCAGCACGAGGCCGATCACGATGGCCGCGTAGAAGAAGTACCGGTGGATGTTCTGCAGGATCAGCGGGAACCGGGTCTCACCGGTGTACTTGCCGTGCGGCTCCTGGACGGCGCACGCGGCCGGCGACAGCCAGAACGACCGGTAGTACGACTTGCGGTAGTAGTAACACGTGAGCCGGAACCCGCCCGGCAGGCCGAGGATGAGCAGCCCCGGCGGCAGGGTGAACCAGTCGCCGATCGGCGCCCACCCGAACAGCCGCGCGCCCTCGGGGCACGCCGTGGTCAGACAGGGCGAGGCGAACGGGGCGATGTACGGATCGACGAAATAACTGCCGTCGATGATCGCCCACACGCCGTAGACGAGGAACGAGCTGAGCCCGAGGAAGGTCAGCAGCGGGACCAGCCACCACCTGTCGGTGCGCAGCGTGCGCACCCTCACCTGGGCACGTTGCCTTCTGAGCGGGGCTTCGGGCGTCGTCTGGGTCATCGCGGACCTCTCCACCTCCCGCGGACCCTGCACACAGGGGGGTCCGGGTCGTTTCACTGGGCGCGCGTACGGCGGGTGCGGTACCGCTCTGGGCGCGCATTGGTGGGGGATACGTTACGACGACCGCATACGATTTTGTGAGCGGGGTCACTCACTTTTTCGATGACCCACTGTGATTCCTGTCACGTATACGCGTCAGGGCCGCGGGCCGGGGGCCGGCAGCTTCACAACGGTCACGAAAAAATCATCTATTTGCCGGACAACACGGATAAATTGCTCGAAATCCACCGGCTTCGCTACATAGGCGTTGGCGTGCAGCCGGTAGCTGTGCAGGATGTCCTCCTCCGCCTCCGAGGTCGTCAGGATCACCACGGGGATCGTCCGCAGGGCGGCGTCGGCCTTGACCTCGCTCAGCACCTCCAGGCCGTTCATCCGGGGCAGGTTGAGGTCGAGCAGGATCAGGTCGGGCCGCTGCGCGCCGGCGTAGGCGCCCTCCCGCCGCAGGTACGCCATCGCCTGCTCGCCGTCGTTGACCACGTTGAGCCGGTTGCGCACCTTGTTGAGGTCGAACGCCTCCCTGGTGAGCAGGATGTCCCCCTGGTCGTCCTCCACGAGGAGCACGTCGATCGGGCGCCAGTCCGTCATGCGTCGCCTCCCGCCGCCGGCAGCGTCCAGCGGAACGTCGTGCCCTGATCGGCCGGTTCGGCGTCGAGCCAGAGCTGCCCGCCGTGGTACTCGACGATCTTCCGGCAGAGCGCCAGTCCGATGCCGGTGCCGGGGTACACGTCCCGGGGATGGAGCCGTTGGAAGATCAGGAAGATGCGGTCGGCGTACTTGGGGTCGACGCCGATGCCGTTGTCGGAGCAGCTGAACTCCCACATGTCGCCCTTCCGCTCGGCCGTCAGGCGCACGCGCGGCGGGTCCTCGGAGCGGAACTTGATCGCGTTCTCGACGAGGTTCTGGAAGAGCTGCGTGAGCTGCGTCCGGTTGCCCTCGACCACGGGCAGGTCGTCGCGGGTGACGGTGGCGCCGGTGTCCTCGATCGTGGCCGACAGGTTCTCCAGGGCCCGGTCCAGGGCCCCGCCCGAGTCGGTCGGCATCCGCTCGCCGCTCACCCGGCCCACCCGGGAGAAGTCGAGCAGGTCGTTGATCAGGAGCTGCATGCGCTTGGCGCCGTCGACCGCGTAGTGGATGTACTGGCGGGCGCGGTCGTCGAGCTGCGGGCCGTACCGCTGCTCCAGCATCTGGGTGAAGCTGGCGACCTTGCGCAGCGGCTCCTGCAGGTCGTGGCTGGCGACGTAGGCGAACTGCTCCAGCTCGCCGTTGGACCGACGCAGCTCGTCGGCCTGGTCGGCGGCCCCGCGCCAGGCCGAGACGATGCGGCGGCGCATGGAGTCGACGTGGCTGGACAGCTCGCTCAGCTCGGCCGGCCGGTCGACGCCGAGCCGGTGGTCGAAGTCGCCGGCGGCCACCGTGCGGACCTGCTCGGTGAGCTGGTCGATGGGCTTGAGGACGGCGTACCTGATCACGAACGCCAGGCCCGCCCCGCCCGCCAGCAGCACCGCGAACAGCACGATCAGCGCCACGTTGAGCCGGTCGAGCTGGACGGCGATCTCCGGCCTCGGCCCCAGTGCCCGCGCGTGCGCGATCATCGACATGGTGACCACCACGCCGGTCGCGAACGCGAACCCCGCCAGCACGCCGATGGCCAGGAACCAGCGGGCCGCCGGCAGCCGGCCGAGCCCGGTCGGCGCCTTCGGCGGCGGCAGCGGATGGATGCTCATGCCTTCCTCCTCGACACCAGGACCACCGCGAGATCGTCGCTGAGCCTGCCGGCGTGCCTGATCAGCCGGTCGAGGTCGATCACGCCGTGCTCGCGCACCAGCCCGACCAGGCCCTCCACCCCGAGCAGCTCCTTCTGCCCGCCGACGGCCGCCTCGATCAGGCCGTCCGTGTAGAGCATGATCGCCCAGTCCTCGCCCAGGGGCACGTCGATGACCGTCCACTCGGCGTCGGGGAAGATGCCGAGCGGCGGACCCGAGGGCGTGCCGGCCAGCACCGCGGGCACGCCGTCACGGACCAGCACCGGCGGCGGGTGCCCGACCACGCGCATCCGGGCCTGGCGCAGGTCGGGCGTCAAGGTGGCCATGCAGAGCGTTGTGAAGATCTCGGGCGCCTTGCGCTCGGCGCGCAGGAGGGCGTCCATCGTGCGCAGCAGCGTGTCGTCGGTCTGCCCGGCCAGCACCAGCGTGCGCCAGGCGATGCGCAGCGCCACGCCGAGCGCGGCCTCGTCGGGCCCGTGGCCGCAGACGTCGCCCACCACGACGTGCACCGCGCCGTCGGAGGTCTGGACCATGTCGAGGAAGTCGCCGCCCAGCAGGGTTCCCTGGTTGCCCGGCAGGTAGCGGATCTGGTGCGTGATCGCCTCGGTGCGCAGCAGGGGCACGGGCAGCAGGCCGCTCTCCAGGCGGGCGTTCTCCTTGGCGGTCAGCTCGGCCTCGAACAGCCTGAGCTGGGCCAGGTCGGCGCGCTTGCGCTCCATGGCGTACCTGATCGACCTGGCCAGCAGGCGGGCGTCGATGTCCTGCTTGACCAGGTAGTCCTGGGCGCCCGCCTGGACGGCGGCCACGCCGACGTGCACGTCCCTGAGGCCGGTGAGGACCAGGACGGCCGCGTGCGGCGCCAGCGCCAGCACCTCCTCCAGCGCCTCCAGCCTGCTGGCGTCGGGCAGGGTGAGGTCGACGAGAACGCACTGGATCGTCGGGTCGAGCTTGGCCTTGGCCTCCTGGAGGCTGCGCGCCCAGAAGATCGTCGGTGGCGCCTCGGCCTGGTTGAGCAGTTCTTCGACGAGGAAGGCGTCGCCGTCGTCGTCCTCGATGAGGAGCAGTGTCAGCGGCTCGTTGAGGTTTGCCGTCACACAATGCCTTCCCGGGGGAGTCGGGCTGTTGCTGCTCATTCTGCGATGAGCTCGACCCCTTGCGGAAGCGTGCCTTCCTGTCCGGCCTCGACCACGAAGGCGAGCAGGGTCTCCCGGAACGCCTGCGCTGCCCTGGTGGGTTCGACGTCCTTGCGGTGGGCCAGGGCGATCGTCCGGCTCAGGCCGGGCGGGGCCAGCGGCGTGCCGGACAGGCCCGGCCGCCCGTCGAGCACCATCGACGGCACCACCGCCACGCCGAGCCCCGCCTCCACGAACCGCAGCACCGCGTCCATCTCGCCGCCCTGCACCGAGAACCGGGGCTCGAACCCGGCCTGACGGCAGGCGGCGAGGGTGGCCTCACGCAGGTCGTAACCGCGCCGGAACATCACCATCTGCCGGCCGCGCAGGTCCTCGATCCGCAGGTACGGCCCCCGCGCCCGCTCGTGCGAGGGCGAGACCACCACCAGGTTCTCCCGCAGGATCTCCTCGGTCACCAGGGACGGGTCGTCGCTCTGCAGCGGCATGATGATCAGCGACAGGTCGAGCTGCCCCCTGGCCAGCGCCCTGACCAGGTCACGCGAGCCGCCCTCCTCCACCAGCAGTTCCACCCCCGGGTAGGCCCGGTGGAAGCGCGCCAGCGCGTCGGCCAGCAGGCCCGCGCACAACGACGGCGTGGCCCCCAGCCGCACCCGGCCCCGGCGCAGCCCGGCCAGCTCGGCCACCTCCTGCCGGGCGGTGTCGGCGTCGGCCAGCATCCGGCGGGCCAGCGGCAGCAGCGCCTCGCCCGCGGCCGTCAGCGTGACGTTGCCGCGCGCGCGGGAGAACAGCGGGGCGCCGAGGTCGTTCTCCAGAGCCTTGATCTGCTTGCTGAGCGAGGGCTGGGCGACCCGCATGCGCTCGGCCGCCTGGGTGAAGTGCCTGGTCTCCGCGACCGCGACGAAGTAGGCGAGCTGCTGCAACTGCATGTGATTTTCCTCGCACCGGCCGAGCATTTTTCCTTATGCCGACCGTATAAACCAAGCATCATAGCCGGAAGCTATGGAATCCAGATCCGCGATGACTTGGACGGATCATTGCTGGATACCTAGCGTTCAAACGTGACTGCCACGATAGAGCGCGGCGCCGCCACCGCGCCTGTTAACGCCCCCAAGGGTGCCTCGCCCGCACCGACGTCCAAGAAGCCGAGCCGGTTCCTGAGCTCGTCGAACGGCAAGAAAGTCGTCATGGCCGTCACGGGCGCCGTGATGGTGTCCTTCCTCGTCCTGCACATGCTGGGCAACCTGAAGATCTTCCTCGGCAAGGACTCGTTCAACGAGTACGCCGTCGCGCTGCGCACGCTCCTTGAGCCCATCGCGCCGTACCGGACGGTGCTGACGATCCTGGAGATCGGGCTCGTCGTCTCGGTCGTGCTGCACATGTGGGCCGCGATCTCGCTGGCGCGCAAGGCGGCCAAGGCCCGTCCGGTCAAGTACGTGGCCAAGAAGTCGCAGGCCAACGGCTACGCCACGCACATCATGCGGTTCGGCGGCCTGACGATCCTGCTGTTCGTGATCTGGCACCTGCTCGACCTGACCTTCGGCGTCGTCAACCCCAAGGGCTTCGACTCCGAGCCCGCCGACCGCATGGTCGCCGGCTTCGACCCGTCCCGCTGGTGGGTGACCCTCATCTACCTCGTGGCCGTCGTCATGGTCGGCCTGCACCTGCGGCACGGCATCTGGAGCGCCTTCCAGACGCTGGGCTGGGCCAACCGCAGCCGCTACCGCGGCCTGCGCCTGACGGCCGCCCTCGTCTCGGCGGTCCTGGTCGTCGGCTTCCTGGCCCCGCCCCTCGCCATCACGTTCGGAGTTGTGAAGTGAAGTACACCGAAGGCTCGGAGATCCGGGACACCAAGGCGCCCGCCGGTCCCATCGAGGAGCGGTGGGAGAAGCGGAAGTTCAGCGCCAAGCTGGTCAACCCGGCCAACAAGCGCAAGCTCAACGTGATCGTCGTCGGCACCGGACTGGCGGGCGGCTCGGCCGCGGCGACCCTGGGCGAGCTGGGCTACAACGTCAAGTCGTTCTGCTACCAGGACACGCCCCGGCGCGCCCACTCCATCGCCGCCCAGGGCGGCATCAACGCCGCCAAGAACTACCGCGGCGACGGCGACTCGATCTACCGGCTCTTCTACGACACGGTCAAGGGCGGCGACTTCCGCGCCCGCGAGTCGAACGTCTACCGCCTGGCCCAGGTGTCGGTGAACATCATCGACCAGGCCGTGGCCCAGGGCGTGCCGTTCGCCCGCGAGTACGGCGGCCTGCTGGACACCCGCTCGTTCGGCGGCGCCCAGGTCTCCCGCACGTTCTACGCCCGCGGCCAGACGGGCCAGCAGCTCCTGCTGGGCGCCTACCAGGCGCTGGAGCGGCAGATCGCGGCCGGGACCGTGGAGATGCACACCCGCCACGAGATGCTCGACCTGATCGTCTCCGACGGCCGGGCGCGCGGCGTCATCGTGCGCGACATGGTGACCGGCGAGATCGAGCGGCACCTGGCCGACGCCGTGGTGCTGGCCACCGGCGGCTACGGCAACGTGTTCTTCCTGTCCACGAACGCCAAGGGCTGCAACACGACGGCCATCTGGCGGGCGCACGAGCGCGGGGCGTACTTCGCCAACCCGTGCTACACGCAGATCCACCCGACCTGCATCCCGGTCTCCGGCGAGTACCAGTCGAAGCTGACGCTGATGTCGGAGTCGCTGCGCAACGACGGCCGGGTGTGGGTGCCGCTGCGCAAGGACGACGACCGGGCCCCCGGCGACATTCCGGAGGAGGAGCGCGACTACTACCTGGAGCGCATCTACCCGGCCTTCGGCAACCTCGTCCCGCGTGACATCGCCTCCCGCGCCGCCAAGAACGTCTGCGACGAGGGCCGCGGCGTCGGCCCTGGCGGGCTGGGCGTCTACCTCGACTTCCGCGACGCCATCGGCCGGCTCGGCCGCGACGCCGTGGAGAAGAAGTACGGCAACCTCTTCGAGATGTACGAGCGCATCACCGGCGAGAACCCGTACGACGTGCCGATGCGCATCTACCCCGCCGTCCACTACACGATGGGCGGCCTGTGGGTGGACTACGACCTGCAGTCCACGATCCCCGGCCTGTTCGTGATCGGCGAGGCCAACTTCTCCGACCACGGCGCGAACCGGCTCGGCGCCTCGGCGCTGATGCAGGGCCTGGCCGACGGGTACTTCGTGCTGCCCACCACGATCGGCGACTACCTGGCCAACGGCCCGTACGGCGAGGTGGACGAGGAGGCCGTGGCCGAGGCGGAGATCAAGGTCCGGACCCGGATCGACCGCCTGATGTCGGTGAACGGCACCCGCACCCCCGACTCCTTCCACCGCGAGCTGGGCAAGCTCATGTGGGACTACTGCGGCATGGAGCGCACCGAGGAGTCGCTGCGCAAGGCCCTTGAGCGCATCCCCGAGCTGCGCGAGGAGTTCTGGAAGAACGTCAAGGTGTCCGGCACCGCCGAGGAGCTGAACCAGGTCCTGGAGAAGGCCGGCCGCGTCGCCGACTTCTTCGACCTGGCCGAGCTCATGTGCCTGGACGCCCTCGTCCGCACCGAGTCCTGCGGCGGCCACTTCCGCGCCGAGTCGCAGGACCCCGACGGCGAGGCCCTGCGCGACGACGAGCACTTCGCGCACGTCTCGGCCTGGGAGCGCACGCCCTCCGGCGAGACGGTGCTGCACAAGGAACCGCTCGAGTACGAGTACGTCAAGATGACCCAGCGGAGCTACAAGTGAACCTGACCCTCAAGGTCTGGCGTCAGAGCGCCCCCTCGGACGCCGGACGCATGGTGACGTACCGGGTGGAGGACGTGTCCCCGGACATGTCGTTCCTGGAGATGCTGGACGTGCTGAACGAACGGCTGATCCTGGAGGGCGACGACCCGATCGCCTTCGACCACGACTGCCGCGAGGGCATCTGCGGCATGTGCGGCATGGTCATCAACGGCGTGGCGCACGGCGAGCAGCGCGCCACGACGACCTGCCAGCTGCACATGCGCCACTTCGAGGACGGCGCCGAGATCACCATCGAGCCGTGGCGCGCCGCGCCGTTCCCGGTGGTCAAGGACCTGGTCGTGGACCGCAGCGCGTTCGACCGCATCATCCAGGCGGGCGGCTTCGTCTCGGTGCCGGCCGGCTCGGCCCCGGACGCGCACAGCGTCCCGGTGCGCAAGGAGGACGCCGACGCCGCGTTCGACGCCGCGACCTGCATCGGCTGCGGCGCCTGCGTGGCCGCCTGCCCGAACGGCTCGGCCTCCCTGTTCACCGCCGCCAAGATCACCCACCTCAGCCTGCTGCCCCAGGGCCAGCCCGAGCGCCTGACCCGCGCGAAGGCCATGGTGGACCAGATGGACGCCGAGGGCTTCGGCGGCTGCACGAACACCGGCGAGTGCACGGCGGTCTGCCCCAAGGGCATCCCGCTGGACACCATTGCCCAGATGAACAGCGACTACCTCAAGGCCAACGCCAAGTAAGCCAGGTCGAGCAGGCCCCGTCCCGGAACGCCACCGGGGGCGGGGCTTCTGCTTTTTCCGGCAAGCTGTAACAACACGGCCGTTCCCACCACTTCCCGGTGTCAGAAGCACGCATCAGGGACGAAGGGGCTGCGCGGTGACGGATGATTCCCACCGTTTCACCGGCATGTACGACGAATGCCGACAACGGGTGTGGGCCTACGCGGTCAGTCGCGCGGGCCGGCAGGTGGCCGACGAGGTGGTGAGCGAGACGTTCGCCATCGCGTGGCGGCGGCTGGACGACGTGCCGGAGCCGCCGCTGCCGTGGCTGCTCGGCGTGGCGCGCAACCTCCTGCGCGACGACGCCCGCTCGCAGGCGCGCAGGGACGCGCTGGCCGCCGAGCTGAGCTCGTGGACCGAGGACGGCCGCCCGGACGTGGCCGAGCAGGTGACCGAGCGCATGGGCGTGCTGCGGGCGCTGGCCGAGCTGCACGAGGACGACCGGGAGGTGCTCATGCTGGTCGCCTGGCACGGGCTGTCGCCCAAGGAGGGCGCCCGGGTCGTCGGCTGCTCGTCGGCGGCCTTCCGCGTCCGGCTGCACCGGGCCCGCAAGCGGCTCACGCGAGCCATGGAGTCCGCCGAACCGTCCCGTCCCTACGTGCGCAACCTCAGCGAGGAGTGGTCATGAACCCGATGGACGAACTCCGGGCCGCGCGGCCCGCGCACCTCGGCGACCGGCCGGTGGACGAGCACACCAGGGCCGCCGAGCTCGCGCACGCCATGTCCGGGCCGCGCGGATCCCGGCGCCGGCGCACGGCCGTACGGCCGGTGTGGGGGCTCGCGGCCCTGGCGGCGGGGGCGACCGCGGTGGCCGTCGTGGTGGCGGGGAACGCGGCTCCGGCGCCCAGGAAGCAGGCTCCGCAGGCCGGGCAGAGCGCGTCGGCGACGCCGCGCAAGGTCACGCTGTCGGCCAGGGAGGTGCTGCTGGCCGCCGCGGAGAAGGCCGACCGGCAGCCCGACCGCACCGGCGCCTGGTGGTACACCTCGTCGGTGAGCAGGTACGTCTACCCGGCCGTCCAGGGCGGCTACCTGGTGGTGGACCGGGAGCGCAACGAGGAGTGGACGCCGCGCGCCACCGGCGGCGAGCAGTGGAGCCGCCAGCAGCGGCTCGGCGCGCTGCCCGCGACCGAGGCCGACCGGCTGGCCTGGGAGCGGGCCGGCTCGCCCGGCGAGATCGAGGTGGTGCCGCCCGTGAAGAAGCTGAGCCGGCTGCGCCTGCCGACCTCGGAAGGCAAGCCCACGACCAGCCACACCCCCCTGGTGGACGGCGACAAGGTGTTCTGGCTCGGCCGCAACGTCACGATGAAGGACCTGCGCGGCCTGCCGGACGAGCCGGCGAAGCTGAAGAAGTGGCTGCTCGACAGCTACGACGGGCATTCGACCGAGTCGTCCAGCGTGGAGATGTCCTCCGACGTCTGGCTGTTCACCGTCAGCGTCGGACTGATCGTCGACATGCCGGTGACGCCGCAGGTGCGCGGGGCCGCCTTCCGCATGCTGGCCGGGCTCGACTCCGTCAAGGTCATCGAGAACGTCACCGACGCCGAGGGCCGCACCGGCACGGCCGCGGCCATCCAGCAGGACGACGACAGGACCGGGCTGCGGGAGAGCCGCCTGATCTTCGACGAGGCCACCGGGCGGGCGCTGGGCACCGAGACCGTGCTGGTCGAGCCGCGCGGGCAGCGGGGAGGACTTGAGCCGGGCGCGGTGTCGAGCTCCGAGGCCGTCCTGGAGGCCGGCTGGACGGACGCCGGCCCCAAGCGCTGAGGCCCGGCCGAGCAGCCCCCCGCGGCGGCCCGTGTCGTCAGTCGCGCAGCAGGTGCAGGCGGAAGCGGGTCCCGGTCGGCTCGGAACGCACCTGGAGCAGGTCGCAGAGCTGGCGCACCACCCACAGGCCGTGCCCGCGCAGGGCGGTCGGGGCGGGCGGCAGGTAACCGGGCAGGACGGCCGTCAGCTTGCCCGGGTCGGTCACGTCGCACACGACGGCGTTCCCGTCGGTCCAGATCGCGAGGTCGCCGTGCCCGCCGCCGTGCTCGACGGCGTTGGCGGCGACCTCGTTGACGGTCAGCAGCAGGCGGTCGGTCAGGGCGCGGGACAGGCCGAGCCGTTCGGCGGTCGCCCGCACGTGCCGGCGCACGCGGTGCAGGTCGCCGTCGAAGCGCAGGTCGGCGGCCCCGGACGGCGGAGGCGGCAGCGGGTCGTGGTCGGAGGCGTGGCTGAAGGACTCGGGCTCGACGTAGTCGGTGCTGGCACGGGGGCCGTCACCGGTCAGCAGCCCCGGATGGGTCCGGCGGGCGCCGCCGACGACCCGGTCCGGCACCGTGCGCGCGTCGAAGGCGCAGACCATCCAGGCCGCGCGGGCGGCGAACGCGGCGTTGAGCACCGATTCGTACCGGGTCCACTCGGCCTCCTCGACCGGGGTGCGGCCGTGCCAGACGGGCTCGCCGATCACCCTGACGCGGGGATGGGCGTCGAGGTAGCGGCCGTAGGCGGCCAGGGTGCGGCCCGGGGCGTCGTACCAGCCGCCGGCCTCGACGAACTCGACCTCGCCCGCGTCGCCGCCGAGGGCCCGCGCGAGCAGGCCGATGTTGGCGGCCGTGGTCACCACGAGCACCCTGTCCCGCGCGGCCAGCCCGTCGCGGCAGAAGGGCACGGCCGCGGCCAGGAAGCCGGCGTCGGTGGAGTAGACCAGCGCCTGGTGGACCAGCGGATGCTCGTCCGGCTGGTCGGCGACGGCGATCATGTGCGCCCCGTTTTCTCCGCGACGGCGAGTTGCTGCCCGGCCACGATCGGTTGGAGGGGTCGGGCCGTTCTCAACGGTATATCTCCCGGGTGCGCGCATACAGGGTGTATGTCGGCACACCACGGTCACCATAGCCAATGGAGCACGGACCCGGACCGGGCTTGCCAAGATCTTCGGGGGCGGGGGCCGTACTAAATCGGTTGCAGGGGGTATGTCGTGTCTGGCCAGATAGATCGTGTTCATGAAGGCGGCCGGGAGGAGGCGACATGGCGTACAACGAGGTGAGCGGGACCAGGCATCCGCTGCGGATGTGGGCGGAGCCGGAGACGGTGGAGCCGCAGGCGATGCAGCAGTTGCGGAACGTGGCCAACCTGCCCTGGGTCCATGGCGTCGCCGTCATGCCCGACGTGCACCACGGCAAGGGGGCGACGGTCGGGTCGGTCATCGCGATGAAGGACGCGGTGTCGCCGGCGGCCGTCGGGGTGGACATCGGCTGCGGGATGACGGCCGTGAAGACTTCGTACAAGGCGTCGCAGCTTCCCGACAACCTGGCCTACCTGCGGGGGAAGTTGGAGCAGGCGGTCCCCGTCGGCTTCCAGCACCACAAGCGGCCCGTCGATCCCGGCAAGGTGCACGGGATGCGGACGGCCGGGTGGGCGGAGTTCTGGCGCGAGTTCGACGACCTGGCCCCGGCCGTCCACGCCCGCCGCGAGCGGGCCGAGGCGCAGATGGGCACGCTCGGCGGCGGCAACCACTTCCTGGAGGTGTGCGCCGACGACGAGGGCTGGGTGTGGGTGGTCCTGCACTCCGGGTCGCGCAACATCGGCAAGGAACTGGCCGAGCACCACATCGGGGTGGCCCGCCGCCTCTCCCACAACCAGGGCCTGGTGGACCGGGACCTGGCGGTGTTCCTCGGCCACACCCCGGAGATGGACGCCTACCGCCGCGACCTGTACTGGGCCCAGGACTACGCGCGCCGCAACCGGGCGCTGATGATGGGCCTGGTCTGCGACGTCCTGCGCCGTCACCTGCCGGGCATCGGCTTCGACCAGCCCATCTCCTGCCACCACAACTACGTGGCCGAGGAGCGCTACGACGGGGTGGACGTGCTCGTCACCCGTAAGGGGGCGATCCGGGCGGGCAGCGGGGACCTGGGGATCATCCCGGGCTCGATGGCCACCGGCACGTACATCGTGAAGGGGCTGGGGAACCCGCGGGCGTTCAACTCGGCCTCGCACGGGGCCGGCCGGAAGATGAGCAGGACCAAGGCCAAGAAGACGTTCACGGTCAAGGACCTGGAGGAGCAGACGTTCGGGGTCGAGTGCCGCAAGGATCCCGGGGTGATCGACGAGATCCCGGGGGCGTACAAGGACCTGGAGTCGGTGATGGCCGCGCAGCGGGACCTGGTGGAGGTCGTGGCGCACCTGCGGCAGCTCATCTCCATCAAGGGCTGAGGCCCGCACGGCCCTGAGACGGGTCGTGCGGGTGCGCGGTCACGCGGGACGGCTCAGGGGTGCGGGGCCGTCCCGGCGCGCTCCGCGGCGCTGCGCAGGACGCAGAACTCGTTGCCCTCGGGGTCGGCGAGCACCGCCCAGCCGGTGCCGTCCGGCTCGCGCAGGTCGGCGATCAGGGTGGCGCCCCGGCGCACCAGGCGCTCGACCTCCTCGTCGCGCGTGGAGTCGGGACGCAGGCACAGATGCAGCCTGTTCTTGGCCGCCTTCGGCTCCGGCACCTTGTTGAAGTGCAGGATCGGGCCCTCCTTCAGCATCACCCGCGTCTCCTCGTCACCCGGGCGGTCCTCCGGATGCACGGGACAGCCGGTCACCTCGCTCCAGAACCGGGCGAGCTCGTACGGATCCGCGCAGTCGATCGCGACATTCTGCAGTACCGACACCATGGTGGGATCCTGCCCCAAAGCAGGGCGCATGTCGCAGGAGACTTGCCCGGTCTCGGCGCCGTTGTGGCGGAGATCACGCGGCTCGCCGCGGCGCTGGGATGACCCCGCCGCACCTGCGCGGTCGCCCCCGGGACGAGCCGGAAGGCCGTGGATTACGGGGGAACCGAAATCGCATTTGTGTGTTGTTCGCCTGCTGTTCGCTTTCTTGATCACTCGCTGCGCGAAGCTGACGGGCGTTCAAGAGCGACAGTAAGGATGAACATGCGCACGATCACCAAGACGCTCTTCGCCGCGGGCGTGCTCGCCTGCGGTCTGGCCGCCGCCCTGCCCGCACAGGCCGCCGTCGCCGCCGTGGACCCGGCCGGCGTGTGCGGGTCCGGGTTCCGCGTCATCGACTCGCACCCGTTCAAGTCCGGCAGCACGGCGCTGGGCACGATCTACCTGTCCTACAACTCCGGCACCGGCAAGAACTGCGTGGTGACGGTCAACAAGACGCCGTACACGCGGTGGATGCGGGCGACGCTGAGCGTGCAGGGCGGCGCGACCAAGACCGACGCCGGTGAGTTCAAGTCGTACGCCGGGCCGGTGATCCTGTCGGCCGTGGACACCTGCGTCAAGTGGGGCGGCGCGTGGGACGAGTCGCCGTACGTGTGGACCAGCGGCTGGAGCCACTGCGGCTGATCCCCGTCAGGACGTCCGGGCCTCGCTCCCGGGGCTCGGGCGCCGCGGGACGCGTCAGGCGCTCCAGGCGGCGGTGCGGTCGAGGCGTTCGCGCCACAACTTCTCGCCGCCCCCGCCCGGCTCCCACCGGCCGCAGAACTCCAGCAGGTCGCGGCAGCGCGCCACCATCGACGCCTGCCGCTCGGCCCAGGACGGCACCGGGCCGCCGTAGGCGTCGAAGAAGCGCGGCAGCAGGGGAACGTGCTCGGGGTGGTGGCTGCGGACGATCCACTCGCACCAGGCGAGGTCCTCCACCGGCCGGCCCGGATGGGCCCACTCCCAGTCGAGGATCGCGGTGGTCTCGAACGTGGCGGGGTCGAACAGCAGGTTCTGGGGCCCGTAGTCGCCGTGCACGATGCCGAGGCGGTGGATGCGGGCCAGGACGCGGCCGCACTCGGCCAGCACCTCGGCGGCGCGGCCCTCGTCGAGCAGGTCCTGGCCGTGGGCGCCGGCCACGAAGCGGGTGGTCAGGCTCGTGGCGGTGATCTGGTGCACGCGCGGCACCGGCAGCCGGCCGCGCAGCCGGCGCAGGTATCTGCTCTCCGTGCCCAGCCTGAAGGCGGCCTCCGGGCCCTGGTAACACTTGACGACCAGAGCGCCGTCGCCGACCGTGCTGTTGGTGTACCCGTGCTCCACAGCCAACGATTCTGACGCACCGGCCCCCGTTCCGGGCGGCGCGGCGCGCTATCGGGACCGGGCCCGATACACGATGTAAGGGCGGAACAAATAGGTGATCGGCGCCGAAAGGGCGTGCACGAGGCGGCTGAACGGGAAAAGCACGAACAACGCCATCCCGATCACGGTGTGCACCTTGTAAAGGATGCTCGCGTGCCCCATCGCGGTGGCGTCCGGGTCGAGCACGAAGACGCCGCGGAACCAGGGGGCGACCGTCGTCCGGTAGCTCACCTCGCTCGGCACGAACCCCGCCACCGTCGTCACCACGCCCGCGACGATCGACGCGGCGAGCACGACGTACATGGTCTTGTCGTTCTTCGTCGTGGCCAGGAAGACGGGCCCGTTCGTGCGGCGGCGGTAGACCAGCAGGACCAGCGCCGCCAGCGTGGCCAGCCCGGCCAGGCCGCCCCAGATCAGGGCGTTGGCGTGGTACGCCTCGTTCGACACGCCGATCGCGTCCGTCCAGGAGAGCGGGACGAGCAGGCCGGTCACGTGCCCGATGATCACGAAGATCAGGCCGTAGTGGAACACCGGGCTGGCCACGCGCAGCAGCGGGCTCTCGTAGAGCTGCGACGACCGGGTGGTCCAGCCGAACTTGTCGTACCGGTAGCGCCAGATCAGGCCGCCGATGAAGATCACCAGGGTGACGTACGGCGCGACCACCCACAACATGCTCTCGCCCCAGCTCACCGGTACCCTCCCACGGTCTCGGCGGGTGGTCCTCCGGCGGCCAGGCGGTGCGCCGCGGCGCGTTCGGCGGCCGTGGGCGGCGGCAGGGCCGCGCACACCACCCCGATCACCTCCGCGTACGGCGAGTCCAGCTCGGTCAGGGCGGACAGCAGCAGATCGAGCCCGATGCGATGCTCCCGCAGCAGCGCCGCCCCGGACGGGTCGAGCGCCGCGAACTCCAGCACGACCGGCAGGAAGTCGGGCAGCTCGTCGTCCATCAGCTCCCAGCCGGCCACGCGGTAACGCTGTTTGAGCGCGGCCAGGGACGCCCCGCGGCGGCGGGTGTCGCCGTCGGTGTAGTAGGTCAGGTAGAGGCAGCAGCGCCGGTGCAGGTCGAACGTGTCGACGTAGTGCGCGGCCAGGTCGCCCGCGTCCATGTCCGCGATCCGCGCCAGGAACGCCGCGAAGTGCGGCTCGGCGGCCTCCTTGATCAGCGGCAGGCGGCGGCGGAAACGTTCGTCGGGGTAGCCGAGCAGGTGCGCGGCGGCCTGCCAGATCACAGCCTTGTTCATGATTTTCCCTTTTTCGGCGGGAAGAGTCCTGCTGGCATGCCCCGGCCGTCCCAGTTGAGGAGGTTCACCCGGTCGTGGGTGATCTCGTCGCTGGTCTGGCGGTCCTTGAGGCCGTGGAAGGACTCGACGGAGACCGGCATCGGCTTGCCCGACGCCTCCCCGAAGGGGGCCTGCATGCCGGGGCCGCCGTAGTAGTCGAGGCTGCAGCCGGCCTCCTCGACCACACCGGGCACGTTGCCGTACGCGGTCGGGATCACGTACCGCTCCTCGTACTTGGCCAGGGCCAGCAGGCGGTACATGGACCTGATGTCGTCCTCGGTCAGGCCGGTGTCCGGCAGGACCGGCTCCTGCCCCAGGTTGACCCCCCGCATGTACGAGCGCATCGCGGCCAGACGGCGCAGCGCGGCCGTCACCGGGACGGGATCGCCCGCGGTGAACAGCTCGGCCAGGTACTCCACGGGGATGCGCAGCGACTCGATGGCGGCGAACAGGTTGTCCGCGTCCTCGCCGTCGTGCCCGGTGTTCGCCAGGGCGTCCACGACGGGGGAGAGCGGCGGGACGTACCAGACCATCGGCAACGTCCGGTACTCCGGATGAAGGGGGAGCGCTATGCGATATTTCATGATCAGGTCGTAGACCGGGGACCTGCGAGCCGCCTCGATCCAGTCGGCGGGCAGCCCCGACGCGGCCACCGCCGGGTCGTCGGGGTCGACGAAGACGCCGAGCTGGGCCTCGTACAGGTCCCGCTCGTCGGCCACCGAGGCGGCCTGGCTCACCCGGTCGGCGTCGTAGAGCAGCACCCCGAGGTAGCGCAGGCGGCCCACGCAGGTCTCCGAGCACACCGTCGGCAGCCCCACCTCGACCCGCGGGTAGCAGAACGTGCACTTCTCGGCCTTGCCGGTCCGGTGGTTGAAGTACACCTTCTTGTACGGGCACCCCGTCACGCACATCCGCCAGCCCCGGCAACTGTCCTGGTCCACCAGGACGATCCCGTCCTCGGCCCGCTTGTACATGGCCCCCGACGGGCACGAGGCCACGCAGGACGGGTTCAGGCAGTGCTCGCAGATGCGCGGCAGGTAGAACATGTACGCCTGCTCGAACTCCAGCCTGACCTGCTCCGCCAGCTTCCCCAGCACCGGGTCGGGGGACGGGTCGCCGCCCAGGTTGTCGTCCCAGTTCGCGCTCCAGCGGATCTTCATGGGCTCGTTGCTGATCAGCGACCGCGGCGGCGCCACCGGGACGTCGTCGGACAGCGGGGCCCGGGTCAGGTTCTCGTAGTCGTAGGTCCAGGGCTCGTAGTAGTCCTGGATGGAGGGCATGAGCGGGTTGGCGAAGATGTTGGCCAGCTTGCGGAACCGTCCTCCGGCGCGGAGTGTCAGCCGGCCCCTGCGGTCGAGCTTCCAGCCGCCCCGCCAGCGTTCCTGGTCCTCGTACCGGCGGGGGTAGCCCTGGCCGGGCCGGGTCTCGACGTTGTTGAACCAGACGTACTCGACGCCGGGACGGTTGGTCCAGGTCTGTTTGCAGGTGACGGAACAGGTGTGACAGCCGATGCACTTGTCCAGGTTCATCACCATGGCGATCTGAGCCATGATCTTCATCAGTAGCGCACCTCCTGCGACCTGCGGCGAATGGTGGTGACCTCGTCCCGCTGGTTGCCCGTGGGGCCGAGGTAGTTGAAGGCGTACGAGAGCTGGGCGTAGCCGCCGATCATGTGAGTGGGCTTGATCAGCACCCTGGTCAGCGCGTTGTGGATGCCGCCGCGGCGGCCGGTCTCCTCCGTCTTCGGCACGTCGATCAGGCGGTCCTGGGCGTGGAACATGTAGACCGTGCCCTGCGGCATGCGGTGGGACACGATGGCCCTGGCCACCACGACGCCGTTGCGGTTGACCGCCTCGATCCAGTCGTTGTCGGCGATGCCGAGCCGGGTCGCGTCCTCGGTGGACATCCAGATGGTCGGGCCGCCGCGCGACAGCGACAACATGAGCAGGTTGTCCTGGTACTCGGAGTGGATCGACCACTTGGAGTGCGGGGTCAGGTAGCGCAGGGTGGCGCTCTCGCCGAAGAGCTCGGCCATGTCCAGCGGCGGGCGGTAGACCGGCAGGGCCTCGCCGTACTCGTGCATCCAGTCGTGGTCGAGGAAGAAGTGCATGCGGCCGGTGAGCGTGTGCCAGGGCTTGCCGTTCTCGACGTTGATCGTGAACGGCGAGTAGCGGCGGTCGTGCGCCTCCTTGCCCGACCACTCCGGGCTGGCCGCGACGTGCGTGGGCCGGGCCTGGGTGTCGGCGAAGACGATGCGGTGGCCCTCGTCCATCAGGTCGTCGAAGCTGCGGCCGGTGCGCCGGGCGAGCTGGCGGAAGCCCTGGGCGGCCAGCCTGCCGTTGCTCACCCCGGACAGCGCGAGGATCGTCTCGCACGCCTTGGCGTCGGTGTCCAGCTCGGGGCGGCCCTTGGCCACGCCGCGCGGCACCAGGCCGCAGCGCTGGCCGAGCCAGGCGACCTCCTCGTCCGGCATGAAGGTCACGCCCTTGACCTGGAGGCCGAGCCGCTCGGTGAGCGGGCCGAGCGCGGCCAGCTGCTCCGCGACCGCGCCGTAGTCGCGCTCGACCACCTTCAGCGTCGGCTCCGGCGCGCCGGGCGCGCGCCCGCCGGGCTGCCCGGTCTCGCCCGGCGTGTCGTGCTGGTACGGGACCACCACGACGTCCTTGCGCACCCCCAGCCGTTCCTTGGCCAGCGCGCTGAAGGCCCTGGCGATGGCGTGGAAGGCGGCGAAGTCCGTCCTGGTCTCCCAGGGCGGCGAGATGGCCGGGTTGAACGCGTGCACGAACGGGTGCATGTCCGTCGAGGACAGGTCGTACTTCTCGTACCAGGTGGCGGCGGGCAGCACGATGTCGGAGTAGACCGTCGAGGACGTCATCCGGAAGTCGAGCGTGAGCAGCAGGTCCAGCTTGCCCCTCGGCGCCTCGGGGTCGGGGTGCTCCAGGTTGGACGTGGCGCCGAGCAGGTGGTGCAGGAAGTACTCGTTGCCCTTGGCCGACGAGCCGAGCAGGTTCGACCGCCACAGGGTCAGCACCCGCGGCCAGTTGGCCGGGTCGTCGGGGTCCTCGGCGGCGTGCCGGAGCCTGCCCCGCCGCAGCTCCTCCAGCGTGTACGCCACGGGGTCCTCGTGCTCGCCCAGCTCCAGCGGGTTGCGGTCGAAGGCGGGCGACATGGGCATCCAGCCGTTGCGCACGGCCTCGGCCACCAGGTCGGCCGTGTGCCTGCCGCGGAACGCGCCGGGCCCGAGCGGCGAGGTCAGCGCGCCCGCGTCGAACCGGTCGTAACGCCACTGGTCGGTGTGCAGGTACCAGTACGGCGTGCCGGGCGCCTGCCGCGGCGGGCGCGACCAGTCGAGCGCGCCGGCCAGCACCGCCCAGCCGCTCTGCGGACGGCACTTCTCCTGGCCGACGTAATGGGCCCAGCCGCCGCCGTTGCGCCCCTGGCAGCCGGTCAGCAGCAGCAGCGACAGAAAGGCCCGGTAGATGGTGTCGCCGTGGAACCACTGGGTGGCGCCCGCGCCCATGATGATCATGCAGCGGCCGCGGGTGGTCTCGGCCGTCCTGGCGAACTCACGGGTGATCTTGACCACCCGCTCGGCCGGGACGCCGGTGACCGGCTCCTGCCAGCCCGGCGTGTACGGCTCGGCCGCGTCGTCGTACCCGCCGGGCCAGATCCCCGGCAGGCCGGGCCTGGGGACGCCGTACTGGGCCAGCAGCAGGTCGAACACCGTGGTCACCAGCCGTCCGGCGACGCGGGCGACCGGCACGCCGCGGCGCAGGGAGCCCTCGCCGTCGAAGCGCGGCAGCAGGAGCTGGGCCGACTCGCCGCCGTACAGGGTGAGCTTCGGGTCGACGTCCAGGTCGAGGTTCCAGCGGCCCTCGCCCGAGTCGGTCCAGCGGAAGCCGACCGAGCCGTTCGGGACCACCGGCTCGCCGGACCCGGCCATGAGCACGGTCTTCCACTCGGCCGCCTCCTCCGCCGAGCCCAGGTCCTTGGCCGTGAGGAACTTGTCCGGCACGTACGCGTCCCCGTGCTCGCGCAGCGTGACCAGGAAGGGCAGGTCGGTGCAGCGCTTGACGTAGTCGGTGAAGTAGGGCACCTCCCGGTCGACGAAGAACTCCTTCAGCAGCACGTGGCCCATGGCCATGGCCAGGGCGCCGTCCGTGCCGGGACGCACGCTCAGGAACTCGTCGGCGAACTTGGCCGCGTCGCTGTAGTCGGGCGAGACCACCACGACCTTCTGGCCCCGGTAGCGCGCCTCGGCCATCCAGTGGGCGTCCGGCGTGCGGGTGACCGGGACGTTGGAGCCCCACATCACCAGGTACGCGGCGTCCCACCAGTCGGCCGACTCCGGGACGTCGGTCTGGTCGCCGAACACCTGGGGCGAGGCCACCGGCAGGTCGGCGTACCAGTCGTAGAAGGAGAGCATCGTGCCGCCGATCAGCGACACGAACCGGGAGCCGACGGCGTGCGAGACCATCGACATCGCCGGGATGGGCGAGAACCCCGCGACCCGGTCCGGCCCGTACGCCTGGATGGTGTGCACGTGCGCCGCGGCGATCATCTCGACGGCCAGGTCCCAGGTCACCCGGACGAGCCCGCCCCGGCCGCGCGCGCCCTGGTAGCTCGCCCGCTTCTCCGGATCGCTGGTGACCTCGGCCCAGGCGGCCACCGGGTCGCCCAGCCGCTCCCGCGCCTCCAGGTAGAGCTGGACCAGCACGCCCCGCGCGTACGGGTAGCGGATCCGGGTCGGCGAGTAGGTGTACCAGGAGAAGGCCGCCCCGCGCGGGCAGCCGCGCGGCTCGTACTCCGGCCGGTCGGGGCCCACGCCCGGATAGTCGGTCTCCTGCGTCTCCCAGGTGATGATGCCGTCCTTGACGAACACCTTCCACGAGCACGAACCCGTGCAGTTCACGCCGTGCGTCGAGCGCACCACCTTGTCGTGACTCCACCGGTCGCGGTAGAACGCGTCGCCTTCCGTGCCGCCTTTCAGGTAGAGAGTCCGCAGGTCACCACTGGTGGCCGATCTGCGGAGGAACCGACCGGTCTTCAGCAGGAGATCCTCGGCGCTCATACCCCCACTTCATCACAGAAGGTGACCCTCTGTTACACAGGGTGTATGTCTGCGCTTCGTAAAGGTCAGGTGCGGAACCTGGCGCTGGCCACGGCGGCCTTCGCCGTGACGTTCTGGGCCTGGAACCTCATCGGCCCTCTGTCGGGCAGTTACAGCAGGCAGCTGCACCTGTCCGCGACACAGACCTCGCTGCTGGTCGCGATCCCGGTGCTGGTCGGCTCGCTCGGTCGCATCCCGGTGGGCGTGCTGGCCGACCGGCTCGGCGGGCGGCGCATGTTCGCGGTCATCTGTTTCGTGTCGATCGTGCCCGTCCTGTTCGTGGGCTGGTCCCAGTCGTACGGGTGGCTGCTGTTCTGGGGCTTCCTGCTGGGCGTCCCCGGCACGTCGTTCGCCATCGGCATCCCGTTCGTCAACGCCTGGTACGAGCCCGCCCGCAGAGGGTTCGCCACCGGCGTGTTCGGCGCCGGCATGGGCGGGACCGCGCTGTCGGCGTTCTTCACCCCCCGCCTGGTGGAGGAGTTCGGCCGGTTCCCGACCCACCTGCTCATGGCCGCGGTGCTCGCCCTGATGGGCGTGATCATGATCGGCGGCAGCCGCGACTCGCCCGCCTGGTCGCCCGCCACCGCCCCGGCCCTGCCCAGGATGCGCGAGGCCACGAAGCTCAGGGCCACCTGGCAGTGCGCCTTCCTGTACGCCGTCACCTTCGGCGGCTTCGTGGCGTTCTCGACATACCTGCCTACCCTGCTCCAGAACGTCTACCACTTCGCCCAGACCGGCGCCGGGCTGCGGGCGGCCGGGTTCTCGATCGCCGCCGTCGCCGCCCGGCCGATCGGCGGCACGTTGTCCGACCGGATCGGGCCGGTCAGGGTGCTGCTCATCTCGCTGGCCGGGACGGTCGTGATGGCGGTCGCGCTGTCGTTCCGGCCGCCCGCCGAGGTGCCCGCCGGGGCCTGCTTCGTGCTCATCGCCTTCTTCCTCGGGCTCGGCACGGGCGGCGTCTTCGCCCTGGTCGCCGAGCTCGTCGAGGCGTCGAAGGTGGGGACGGTGACGGGGCTCGTGGGCGCGGCCGGCGGGCTCGGCGGGTACTTCCCGCCGCTGGTGATGGGGGCCGTCTACGGCGCGTCCGGGTCGTACACCGTGGGCTACCTGTTGCTCGCGCTGACCGCCTTGGTCACTTTGCTCTACACCGTGCGCACGTTCAGGCACGTGCCCGATCGTTAGCCCGGCGCGGGCGCGTGCCCGATCGTCAGCCAGGCGAAAAACCGTTTGCCGGGCCGGGCGCCGGCTTGTCAACCTTGTCAGACCATGCGCTCCCTTCCTGAGGCCGATCCCGGCCTGCCCGACATCCGCAGCCCGCTCCGCTACCTGTGGTGGAACGCGCGGCGTCAGGCGCGTGCCCTGCTCGCCGGCATCGGCTTCGCCACCCTGTGGTGGCTGGTGCAGGCGCTCGTGCCCGCGGTGCTCGGCAAGGGCATCGACGCGGTCACCGCCAAGGACACCCGGGCGCTGCTGACCTGGGCGTCGATCCTGCTCGGGCTGGGGCTGCTGCAGGCGTTCACCGGGATCATGCGGCACCGGATGGCGGTGTTCAACTGGTTGTCGGCCGCCTACCGCACCGTCCAGCTGACCGCGCGGCAGGCCGCCAGGCTCGGGGCGACGCTGCCCAAGAAGGTCTCGACCGGCGAGGTCGTCAGCGTCGGCAACTCCGACATCGCCCACATCGGCAGCTCCATGGACATCCTGCTGCGCGGCACCGGGTCCGTGGTGGCCATCGTCGCGGTCACCGTGATCCTGCTGACGACCTCGGTCCCGCTCGGGCTGCTCGTGCTGTTCGGCGTGCCGCTCATGGCGCTCGCCGTCTCGCCGCTGCTCAAGCCGCTGCACCGGCGGCAGAAGCGGCAGCGCGAGCTGACCGGCGACCTGTCCACCAGGGCCGCCGACATCGTGGCCGGCCTGCGGGTGCTCCGCGGCATCGGCGGCGAGCAGGTGTTCGCCGGCCGCTACGGCGAGGAGTCCCAGCGCGTGCGGCACGCCGGGGTGGGCGTGGCCCGGGTCGAGTCGCTGCTCGAAGGCGCCCAGATCCTGCTGCCCGGCCTGCTCATCGCGGTCGTCACCGGCATCGGCGCCACGTTCGCGGTCGGCGGCGAGATCAGCACCGGCGACCTCGTCGCGCTCTACGGCTACGCCGCCTTCCTCATCGGCCCGCTGCGCACCTTGACCGAGGCCGCTGACAAGCTCACCAAGGGCCACGTCGCGGCCCGCCGCGTCATCCGCATCCTGGCCATCGAGCCCGAGGTCGCCGGCGGCACCGAGACCAGCGGCGGCGGCGTGCTGCGCGACTGCTACAGCGGCGTCACCCTCCAGCCCGGCATGCTCACCGCCGTCGCGGCCGACGCGCCCGAGGAGGCCGCCGCCATCGCCGACCGCCTCGGCCGGTACGCGCCCGGCGACGTCACCTTCGGCGCCGTCGAGCTGGCCTCGCTGCCCATGGCCGAGATCCGCGCGCGCATCCTGGTCGCCGGCAACGACGCCCGCCTGTTCACCGGCAGGCTCAGGAACGAGCTCGACGTCCGCGACGCGGCCACCGACGAAGACGTGCGCGCCGCCCTGCACGCCGCCTGCGCCGAGGACATCGTCGAGGCGCTGCCCGACGGCCTCGACGCCCAGGTGTCCGAGGCCGGGCGCGAGTTCTCCGGCGGCCAGCAGCAGCGGCTGCGCCTGGCGCGGGCCCTGGTCGCCGACCCTGAGGTGCTCATCCTGGTCGAGCCCACCAGCGCCGTCGACGCCCACAGCGAGGCCCGCATCGCCGAGCGGCTGGCCAAGGCGCGCGCGGGCCGCACCACCATGATCTGCACGACCAGCCCGCTGGTGCTCGACCGGGCCGACCACGTGGTCTACGTGGCCGGCGGCCGGGTGCTGGCCGAGGGGACACACCGGCACCTGCTGGACGCGTCCCCCGAGTACGCCGCGACCGTGACCCGAGGGGAGGGCTGACCGTGGCCCGCGAGATCCTGCCGGTCGCCGACCGGAAACAGGTGCGCGCCTACGCGCGCAGGCTGACGCTGAAGTACCCGCGGCAGCTCACCGTCGCCCTGGCCCTGCACGGCCTGGCCGCCGTCGCCGGGCTCGTCGTGCCGTGGCAGCTCGGCAGCCTGGTCCAGACCGTCCAGGACGGCGGCGAGGTCGACGGGCTGCTCGTGGCCGTCGTCATCGGCGCGTTCCTGTTCCTCCAGGGGCTGCTGGTCCGCTTCGCCGTGCTGGCCTCGGCCAGGCTGGGCGAGAAGGTGCTGGCCGAGCTGCGGGAGGAGTTCGTCGACCGGGTGCTCGGCCTGCCGCTGTCCACGGTCGAGCGGGCGGGCGCCGGCGACCTGATCACCCGCACCTCCCGCGACGTCGACTCGTTGTCCAGGACCGTCCGGCACGCCGTGCCCGAGACGCTGATCGCGCTGGTCACGTTCGTGATCACCATGGGCGCGCTGGTGCTGGTCAGCCCGCAGCTCATGCTGCCGATGCTGGTCGCCGGCCCGCTGATCTGGTTCGCCACCCGCTGGTACCTCAAGCGGGCGCGCGACGGCTACCTGCGCGAGAACGCCGCGTACGCCGACATGACCGAGGGCCTGGCCGAGACGGTCGAGGGCGCGCGGGCCGTGGAGGCGCTCGGCCTCCAGGAACGCCGGCGCGAGCGCACCGACGGCGACATCAGCCGCTCCTACGCCGCCGAGCGGTACACCCTCGGCCTGCGGACGCTCTGGTTCCCCGCGGTCGAGCTCGGCTACGTGATCCCGGTGGTCTCCACGCTCCTGGTCGGCGGCCTGTTCTACACCAACGACTGGGTGACGGTCCAGCAGGTCACCGCCGCCCTGGTCTACGCCCAGCAGCTCATCGACCCGCTCGACCGGTTCCTCATGTGGATCGACGAGCTCCAGGTGGGCGGCGCGGCCATGGCCCGGCTGCTCGGCGTGGCCAACGTGCCCGACGACCGCGAGCCCTCCGCGGCCCGCCCGGCCGGCGAGCTGCTGCGGGCCGACGACGTCAGGTACGCCTACCGCGAGGGCCGCGACGTGCTGCACGGCGTGTCGCTGACCGTCGAGCCGGGCGAGCGGCTGGCCATGGTCGGCCCGTCGGGGGCCGGCAAGTCCACGCTCGGGCGGCTGCTGGCCGGCATCCACGGGCCGCGCACCGGCGAGGTGAGCGTGGGCGGCGTGCCGCTGGTCGACCTGCCGCTCGACGACCTGCGCGGGCACGTCGCGCTGGTCACCCAGGAGCACCACGTCTTCAAGGGCACCGTCCGCGACAACCTGCTGATCGCCCGCCCCGGCGCGGACGACGCGGCGGTGCGCGCGGCGCTGGCCGCCGTCGACGCGCTCGACTGGGTGCGGACGCTGCCCGAGGGGCTGGAGACCGAGGTCGGGTCCGGCGGCGCCGCCGTGCCGCCCGCGCAGGCCCAGCAGCTCGCGCTGGCGCGGCTGGTCCTGGCCGACCCGCACACGCTGGTGCTCGACGAGGCCACCTCGCTGATCGACCCGCGGGCCGCGCGCCACCTGGAACGCTCGCTGGCCGCCGTCCTGGAGGGCCGTACGGTGATCGCCATCGCCCACCGGCTCTACACCGCGCACGACGCCGACCGGGTGGCCGTCGTGGAGGACGGCCGGATCACCGAGCTGGGCCCGCACGAGGAGCTGGTCGCCGAGGGCGGCTCGTACGCGGCCCTGTGGGCGAGCTGGCACGGCACCCCCGCCGCCACTCCCTAGGCCACGGGCTCCCAGACCGGACCTTCGGCCGTGTCCCGCGCGCGGCCGAAGACCACGTCGGCGAAGTGGATGCCGAAGCCGATCGTGTCCGGCCGCAGCAGCTCCTCGACCAGCCGCCGCCGGTGCACGGTCGACGCCACGCGGTCCAGGTCGGAACCGGCCGGCCACTCGGGACGGCGCACCTGCACGGGGGAGTGCAGGGCGTCGCCGAAGGCCAGCAGCCGCTGTCCGCCCGAGGTGATCGTGTAGGCGGTGTGCCCGGCGGTGTGACCCGGCGCGAACGTGGCCCGCACGCCGGGGAAGATCTCCTCGCCGTCGCCGAACGTCCTGACCCGGGGAGCCATGGTCGTCAGGGCCTCCGCCGGCGTGCCGAAGTCGAGCGTCCGGTGGCGCTCGGTCCATTCGGGCTCGGCGAACAGGTACTCGGCGGACGGGAACGCGGGCCCGCCGGCGGCCGGGTGCCAGGCCCAGCCGATGTGGTCGATGTGCAGGTGGGTGAAGGCCACCGCCTCGACGTCCTCGGGACGGCGGCCCAGCCGGGCGAGGTTGGCCGGCAGGTCGCCGCCGCGCAGCTCGCCGATCAGCGGGTCGGCCGGGTCGTCCGGCTGGTGCACCGGGCCCACGCCCGCGTCGATCAGCAGGGCCCGCTCGCCCGCCTCCACCAGCAGGCCGCCGATGCCGGCCACGAGGTTGCCGGTCTCGTCCAGGTGGTCGGCGTTCTCGGCCCAGTCGCGCTCGGTCGTGCCCGGCAGCCAGCCGTACGGCTTGAGCCGCACGCTCCCGTCGGGCACGAACGTGACCTTGAGATCGCCGACCCGCAACGACCGGAGGGTGGACGGGCGGCGCAGACGAAGGCTCTCAGAAGTGCTCATGGCGGAAACTTATAGCCAGAACCTTTCAAGTTGCAAACATCCAAGCTTGAGGTAGTTTTGGAGTATGACAACGTCCGAAGCCGAAGCGCGGGCCGCGGCCGAGCGGAACCTCTGCGGCCTGGTGGGCGCGCTCGCCAGGCAGATCGAGGGGCACGTCAGGGAACGCGCGGCCGCGCTCGACCTCACCGCCGCCCAGGCGGTGGCGCTGCGCGAGCTGACCGGCCCGATGACCATGAGCGACCTGGCGGGGCGCATGGGGTGCGAGCCCTCCAACGCCACGTTCGTCATCGACCGGCTGGAGCAGCAGGGGGTGGTGGAGCGCCGCCCCCATCCCAGCGACCGCCGGGCCAAGCTGCTGGTGCTCACCCAGGAGGGCGCCGGCCTGCGGGAGCGCCTGCTGGGCCTGCTGACCGAGGGCTCGCCGCTGGCCGCGCTCACGCCCGGCGAGCAGTCCGTGCTCCAGGAGCTGCTGGAGCGGGCGGCGCCGCGGTAGCGCCTGCCGGGGTTGCGATGATCGTCCGGCGCTGTCAGCATCGTCGGAGTGAGCACCTGGCAGCGCGCCTGGGAAGGCGTGCTCGGACTCCTCGCCCTGCTGGGCCTGGCACTCGTCCTGATCACTACGGTCAGTGACCGCCTGCTCGACATCCTCGCCCACGCCGGGCAGCTCGGCCTGATCGTCATGGGGTTCGGCCTGTCGCTGCGCACCGGCACGCCCAATCTCGCCGTGGGCGCGGTGGCCGCCGCGAGCGCCGCCTTCGTGGCGTCCACGGCGGGCGCCGGGGTGCCGCTGCCGCTGGCGATGCTGCTCGCGCTCGTGCTCGCCGGGCTCCTGGGGGCCGCCATGAGCGCGTTCACGATGCTGCTGACGGCCCCGGCCTGGGCCGTCACGCTCGGGGTCGCCGTCGTGTGCGAGGCCGTGGCCGTCGCGCTGCTCGGCGACGGGACGATCCCGCTGGAGACCGCCGCGCTCTATCCCGGCCCGCTCGGGTTCGCCGTGTTCGCGGTCGTCTCGATCGCCGGCGGCCTGCTGTGGAACCGGCAGGAGGTGCGCAAGGAGCTCGGCGCCGGATGGCCCGGCGCGGTGCTCGGCCTCGCCGGGTCGAGCATGCTCGCCGCCGCGGGCGGCATCGCGCTGCTTCTGCGCCTCGGCGCGGCGCCCCCGGGCGACCAGGGGCTCTACAGCACCGTGTTCGCGCTCGCCGCCGTCCTCCTGGGCGGCACCAGCCCGTACGGCGAGCGCGCCGGCGTGGCGGGCACCGTGCTCGGCGTGCTGATCCTGGCCGTGGCGCAGGGCCTGCTCGCCTACCTCGGCGCCCCCCTGTGGGTGTTCCTGCTGGTCATGGGGCTGGTCGTGCTGATCGGCCTGGGGGCGTCGAGACTGCTCGACGCCCTGCGGACCGCCTAGCCCAGCGCCTTCTTCAGGAAGTCGACCTGGAGCAGGAGCAGGTTCTCGGCCACGACCTCCTGGGGCGTCATGTGCGTCACGCCCGACAGCGGCAGCACGCTGTGCTGACGGCCGGCCGCGAGCAGCGCCGAGGACAGGCGCAGCGTGTGGGCGGCCACCACGTTGTCGTCGGCCAGGCCGTGGACGAGGAGCAGCGGGCGTTCGAGCTTGGGCGCGTCGGCGAACAGCGAGGAGTTGTCGTAGACCTCGGGCTGCTCGTCGGGGTGGCCCAGGTAGCGCTCGGTGTAGCAGGTGTCGTACAGCCGCCAGTCGGTCACCGGCGCGCCGGCCACCGCCGCGTGGAAGACGTCGGGACGTCGCAGCACGGCGAGCGCGGCCAGGAAGCCGCCGAACGACCAGCCGCGGATGGCCACCCTCGACAGGTCGAGGTCGTCGGGGTACTGCTCGGCCACGCCCTGCAGGGCGTCGATCTGGTCCTCCAGCGCCGGGGTCGCCAGGTCGCCCAGCACCGCCCGCTCGAACGCCGGACCGCGGCCCGGCGTGCCGCGGCCGTCGGCCACGATCACGGCGAAGCCCTGCTCGGCGAACCACTGGCTCTCCAGGAACGCGCCGCGCCGGTTGAGCACCCGCTGCGCGTGCGGGCCGCCGTACGGGTCCATCAGGACCGGCAGCCGGCCCGAGCCCTGCTCGTACCAGGACGGCAGCACCACGGCCGTGGCCAGCTCCCGGCGGCCCGAACGCCCCAGCGACACCCGCAGGTCGAGCCCCGGACGCTCGGCGTACGACGGGATCGGGACCGCCATGCCGTCGCGCCGCACCACCATGGTCGAGACGCCCTCGGCGTCGAGGCTCTGCTCCGACAACACGCCGACGCCGCCGGACATCCGCCCCGAGAACACCCCGGACCGGGTCGAGACCGGCAGCAGCGAGTGGCCGTCCCAGGTCCACAGGTGGATGTCGGTCGGGTCGCCGCCACTGGCGCTGAACAACACGCTGTCGTGGTCGACGTCGAGCACCGACCGGACCTGGAGGGTGGGCGGCGTGACCGCGCGGTCGCCGACGAACAGCCGGTGGCCGCCCTCCGACGTGGCCACCCACACCAGCGAGCCGTCGTCGAGGTGCGCCGGCACGCCGGTCACGATGTCCACCCAGGCCGGGTCGGTGTCCTCGCGGACCAGCGTGGACACGCCGGTCGCCGGATCGACGGAGAACAGCCGCAGCGTCTTCTGGTCGCGCGTCATCGTCACGATCGACAGCGCGTGGTCGTCCCAGGCGGCCGTGGTGAGGTACTCCTCCTCGAACGGCACCGCCACCCGCGAGCCGTCGAGCCCGAGCACGAACAGCTCGGTGCGGGCGTTGGGCGTGCCGGCCGCCGGGTAACGCTGGGCGACGGCCGGGCGGGACGGGTTGGCCGGGTCGGCGATGTACCAGGTGTCGACCGGCTCTTCGTCGGCCCGCTCGACCAGCAGCGCGTCGCCCGACGGCGACCACCAGTAGCCGCGCATCCGGTCCATCTCCTCGGCGGCGATGAACTCGGCCAGGCCGTAGGTGACGGTCGGCGACTCCGGCGTGGCGAGCACCTCGCCGCGCCCCGAGTCGAGGTCCTGGACGTGCAGGGCGCCGCCGGTGACGTAGGCGACCTGCCGCCCGTCGGGGGACAGCCGGGGGTCGATGACCGCGCCCGGCGTCTCCAGCCTGCGGGTCTCGCCGCTCGCCAGCTCGACGACGTAAAGCGCGCCGGACAGGGCGAAGGCCGCCCTGGTCAGCGCGGCGTCGGCGCCGTAGGCCACCACGCCGCCGGCCGCCTCACGGCTGCGCTCGCGCCGCGCGCGCTCCTCCGGCGGCAGGTTCTCGTCGTCGGCGTGGAGGGTGCGGGGATCGACCACCAGGCGTTCGACGTGGGTTTCGGTGTCGAGCTCCCACAGGCAGGTGACCGGGTCGGTGCCGGATCTCGTCCGCAGGAAGACCACTCGTCCGCCGTCGGGGGAGATCGTGAACCCCCTGGGCACTCCCAGGGTGAACCGGCGGGTCCGTGCCGACAGTCGCGGGAAGCTCTCACTCATGGGCTCAATCCTGCCAGTATCCAGCCATTGTTACGCTCATGACTATGACTGATCGCCGCCTCCTGCTCGTGCACGCCCATCCGGACGACGAGTCGATCGGCACCGGCGCGACCATGGCCAAATACGTCGCGGAAGGCGCCCACGTCACGCTGGTGACCTGCACGCTGGGGGAGGAGGGGGAGGTCATCCCCGCCGACCTCGCCCACCTGGCGGCCGACCGCGACGACCTGCTCGGGCCGTACCGGATCGGGGAGCTGGCGGCGGCCTGCCAGGCGCTCGGCGTCGAGGACCACCGCTTCCTCGGCTCGCCCGGACGCTGGCGCGACTCCGGCATGATGGGCGTCGCGACCAACGACCGTCCCAACGCCTTCTGGCAGGCCGACCTCGACGAGGCGGCCGGCGAGCTGGTGAAGATCATCCGCGAGGTGCGCCCGCAGGTGCTGGTGACCTACGACGCCAACGGTTTCTACGGCCATCCCGACCACATCCAGGCCCACCGGGTGGCCCGCCGCGCCTTCGAGCTGGCCGCCAAGCCCGACTACGTCCCGGGCGGCCGGCCCGCCCCGCGCCAGGACGAGCCGTGGCAGATCGCGAAGTTCTACCACACGGCCGTGCCCAGGTCCGTCATGCGGCGCACGGCCGAGGCGCTGCCCGGCTCCGGCACCGGCTTCCTCGTCGAGGACGTCGAGGACATCCCCTTCGGCAGCCCCGACGAGGACATCACCACCGAGATCGACGCCCGCCCCTGGGTCGGCAACAAGCGGGAGGCCATGCGCGCCCACGCCACCCAGATCACCGTCGACGGCCCCTGGTACGCCCTGTCCAACAACATCGGGCAGGAGGTGCTCGGCGTGGAGCACTTCGTCCTGGCCATCGGCGTGCCCGGCCGGCCGGTGCCCGGGCCGCCGGTCGACGCCGGTGGGCTCGGCGAGCCGCACAACCGCGAGAACGATCTCTTCGCGGGCATCCACTAACCTCGTTCCCCATGGAACATCGCAGCCAGGCGGAGTCGGCGCTGGGCGGGGCGGCGTACGGCATGCTGTTCGTGCTGGGTGTCGTGCTCGGCGTCGTCGGCGGGTTCACGCACGCGCTCGACCAGCTGGGCGCCGTTCCGTGGGTGGCGATCGGTTGGGTGCTCGCGCTGTTCCTCCTTCCGCTGGGGGCGGCCAGGCTCATGCGGACGAAGCTCGCCGCGTTCGCGGTCGGGCTCGGCTGGCTGCTGGTGACGATGCCGTTCACGCTCGAACTCAGTGCCGGAGATCTGGTGATCTCTCAGGGGGCGGCGGGGTACGTCTACCTGTATGGCGGATTGCTGGCTCTTGTGGTGGCGTTCCTGTGCTCGCCCTCATCCGGTGGGGGTTCGTGGTTGTTGCGGGGATACCCACCTCCAAAGAATCCGACGTAGAGGCATAAAGTAACGTCGTGCATTCCATAGAGCGGCATGTGGACCCGGGAAACTACCGTAAGGTCGTCGGCCGCTTCGCCACGGGAGTCGCGATCGTCACGACCCGGCTCGGCGGTGTGGACCACGCGATGACCGTCAACTCCTTCACGTCGGTGTCGCTCGACCCCCTGCTCGTGCTCTTCTGCGCCGAGAAGGTGGCCCGTTTCCACGACGCCGTGATCGAGGCCGGGGTGTGGGGCGTGTCGGTGCTGCACGCCTCGATGGAGGACGCCTCCCGCTTCTTCGCCCACCGCGGCCGTCCGCTGAGCGGGCAACTGGCCCGGTGGGAGCACCATCGCGGGGAGTCGGGGGTGGCCCTGTTCACCGGCGCCCTGGCCACGGTCGAGGTCGCCACGACGGCGGTGTACGACGGCGGCGACCACTCCATCGTGCTCGGCCAGGTGACGGCCCTCGGCACCCCCGCGGACGGCTCGCCGCTGCTCTACCACGACGGCCGCTACAAGAACCTCTGACGCCGCGGCTACGCCCGCCCGGTGCGGCGGTCGTGCCGGTCGAGGGCGGCGACCAGGAGCGCCCGCGCCGACGAGCACATGGTCTCGACCGCCTGCTGCCGGGTGTATCCGGCGATGTCGGTGAGCCAGACCAGCGACTCGATGCCGGTCGCAGCGCGGATGGCCACCGCCAGGTGGTGGAGGTCCAGGCCGGGGTGGGTGTCGCGGAGCGGGGCGAGGGCGTCCTCGATCCAGCCGATGGCCCGGCCGCCGCGCAGGTGCGGCTGTTCGGCGCCCGGTCGCAGGGACAGGCGCAGCGAGGTGCGCAGCTGTGGTTCCCAGTCGAGGGTGAGCCGGGTGAAGGCGGTCATCACCAGGTCCAGGCGCGCCACGGGGTCGGCGGGTGGGTCCGGGGGGAGCAGGGAGGTCCGCTCGATCTGCGGGTGCGCGGCGGTCAGCAGGGCGTTCTGGTTGGGGAAGTAGCGGTAGGCGGTGGTGCGCGAGATGCCGGCCGCGGCGGCGGCGTCCTCGACCGTGGGGTCCGTGCCGTCGGCCAGCAGGCGGCGGGCGGCCTCGACCAGGGCGGCGCGGGTGCGGGCCTTCTGCCGGTGACGGCCGGTCTGCTCATATGGTACCGACATGCCCATCATGGTACCGTCGTCCCATGTAGCTGACTCGCCTTGTGAGGTGGTCCATGAGCGCCGATCCAGTGGTCACGAACCCCGGCCTGTACACGGTGATCTTCGAGAACGAACGGGTCAGGGTGCTGCGCTACCGCGACCGGCCCGGCGACTCGACCAGCCCGCACGGCCATCCCGACAGCGTGATGGTCACGCTGTCGTCCTTCAGCCGCCGCCTCACCTCGGGCGCGCGAGAGGTCGAGCTGGACCTGGAGGCGGGGCAGGCGCGGTGGGTCGGCGCGCAGGACCACGCGGGGCGGAACATCGGCGACACCGAGTCGCACGCGATCTTCGTCGAGCTCAAGGAAGGGGCGGGCGGCGTCCCGTCCGGAGCGCCGCTCGGTCCCGCTCGGTGAGGTGACCGGCCGGGGTCAGAACTCGCGGAAGCCCGGGCCCAGGGCGCGTACCGACCAGCCTTCCAGGCTCTGCCACTTGGCCCAGTCGCCGTTGGGCTCGTGCTGCCAGGAGTGCACGGGGCTGCGGCCGTTCGAGGCGATCACGATCGTCTCCAGCCTGCCGTCGTGGTTGCGGAGCACGGTCATGGCGCGCTCCTCAGGAGGTCTCGGCCGGACGGGTGCCGCTGCTGCGACGCTCCTCGTCCGCGTCGGCCGCGGTGGGGACGGCCCGCTCGCGCGGGGGAAGCGGCTGCGTGGTGTAGAAGCGGATCTCGTGGCCGTCCGGGTCGTGCAGGCCGGGCAGGATCCAGCCGATGGTCGCCTCGTGCACGCCGGCGTGGCTGTCGCCCAGCGTGGTCAGGTGGGCGGCCAGCTCCTCGATGGCCTGCTTGTCCGGGACGCCGATGGCGAAGTAGTCGAAGCCCGCGGCGGCCCTGGCCCGGTCCGGGTCCAGCCGCAGCGCCAGTACGGGACCGCCGGCCGGATGGGCGAGCGCGTAGCCCATCGGCACGCCCTGCTCGACGAACTCGATGTCGATCTCGTACCCGAACCGGGAGCGGTACCAGGCCAGGGAACGGTCCAGGTCGGTGACCGGGAGCTTGAGGTGGTGCACGCCGTCCAGGCGCGGGAGGTGCGACACGGCAATTCCCTTCTTGCAGTTGCACTGCATCGATGCAGTTATACTGCATTTTATGTCGGAGCCCGTCAAGCGTGATCTGCGCGCCGCCCGCATCGCCGCCACCGAGGGGAAGATCCTGACCGCCGCCACCGAGCTGTTCCTCCGCAACGGCTACGCGGCCACCACCCTGACCGCCGTCGCCCAATCCGCCCAGGTCGGGGACCGTACCGTCTACCTGCGCTTCGGCACCAAGGCCGCGCTGCTCAAACGCTGCGTCGACGTCGCCTTCGCCGGTGACGGGGCCGCCGTCGACATCACCGGCCGCGACTGGTACGTCCGCGCCGGCACCGCCTCCACCGCCGAGGAGCGCATCGCCGCCCTGGCCGGGGGCAGCCGCCAGATGGCCGAACGCGCCGGCGACCTGCTGGCCGTCGCCCTGCAGGCCGCTCCCACCGAGCCGGACCTGGCCGCCGCCACCCGGGCCGGGCGCGAGGCCACCCGCGCGAACATGCGCGCCTTCTGGGACAAGATGGCCGCCGACGGGCTTCTGGCGGGCGGGCACGATCTCGACTGGCTGACCGGCACCACCGCCGTCCTGGTGCACACGGAGACGTACCTGCTGGGGCGGGAGATGCTGAGCTGGAACGCCGACACCTACGAACGCTGGCTGACCGAAACCCTCACTCGCCTGCTGACCACCACCCCACCACCCCACCCCACAAACGCCCCACACTGACCCACCCGGGGCATACCCGGTCACGAGCCGGAGGGATGGGAGCGGTGACGCGGCGTCCCTCCGGGGTTGGCGGCCTGGTTCAGCGGGGGTGCGGCGTCCCGGATGTGAGAGGGCGGTCGCGGTGGGTTGTGGGGCGGGGGGACATGATTCAGGCCAGGCGCTGGGGCCTGGCCTGAATCATGCGCTGTGTCGGTCGGGGGTTACTGGGTGGGCGGCTCCGGCGGGGTGGGGGTGTCGGTGGGGGTGCCGGTGTCCGTGGAGGTCGCGGTCGGGGTCGGGGTCGGGGTCTCGGAGGGGAGATCCGTGGGCGGCGCGCACGTCGGAATGTCCGTCGGGACGTCCGTGGGGACGTCGGTCGGGGCGCCGGTGGGGGTGTCGGTCGGGACGTCCGTCGCGGTCGGCGTCGGCGTCGGCGTCGGGGTGGGGGTGGGGGTCGGGGTCGGGGTGTCGCTCGCCGGTGGGGCGGGGGCCTGGGCCGGGGCGTCCGGGACGTCCGGGGATTCCGAGACCGAGGTTGACGGCGTGGCGGTCGGCGGTTCGGCCGGCGGAAGCGGGGTCGTCGGCGGGGCGGGCTGACAGGTGTACGTCACTGTCTCCGTCGGCCCCGGCACGGTCACCGTCGGGCCGGGCACGGTCACGGTCGGGCCGGGCTGGGTCACCGTGGCGGTCACCGTGGCCTGCTCGGTCACCGTGGACGTCACGGTCGCCGTCGCGCTCGGCGCGGCCGTGGCGGTCGGCGAGACCGTCACGGTGCGGGTCGGCCAGGGGAGCGGCTTGACCTTGACGGCCGGCTTGCCCCTCGCCTTGTACGTGCCCTTGCCCAGCTTCTTCGTGGTCTGCCCGGCCCCGGTGGTGACGGGGAACTGGGCGGTGGCGCTCCTGCAGGACTGGCTCCTGCACACCTTCTGCTTCACGGTGAAGCGGGCCGCTCCGTCGTACTTGACGGACACATTCAAGTACGAGACGCCCTTCTTCTTGACCACCTTCGTCGTGGCGGTGTAATCCCCGACCGAGGGCGTCGCCGTGGGCGTCGCCGTCGGGGTCGCGGCGACGGGTAACGCCACCTGCGCGCCGGAAGGAGAATCGGTGGAACGTAGGGGATCGGTGGCTGATGTCTGGGTGATCGCGACTCCGCCGGCTCCGGCCAGTGCAACAGCGCCGAGCAGCGCGCCCAGGATGGAGAATCTCATAATCCTGCTCTTGTGGGAGATTTCAGGACGCAGATCATTATTCCGACTTGTCAAGATTGGTCAAGACTGAGACGCATGAACAGGCGCTATCGGTTCCGGCGGGCGGTGAACTATGTGAACCTCGCCACCCCGCTCGGCCTCCTCATCTCGATCGTCGGCGGCGCGGCCCGCCGGCCCGGCCCCGACGGGCTCATCCTCGCCTTCGGCTACCGCTACCGCTTTCCCGTCGCGGGCGCGTTCACGGTGGGGAACGTCGTCCTGACCAGGCAGGACGAGCTGGACGACCGGCTCATCCGGCACGAAGCACGGCACGCCACCCAGTGGGCCTGCTGCGCCGGACTGCCGATGCTCCCGCTCTACCTGCTGGCCATGCTCGTGTCGGTGGTCGTGTGCGGGCATCAGGCGTCGTACAACGTGTTCGAGCGGCTGGCCGACCTGGACGACGGTGGTTACCCGCGCGCGCCCGTGTGGTGGCGGCGGCGACGGCATAACGGCTGACCCATTACCCCGGCCTCAATGTTTCGCCTGGCCGAGGCGGGGGCTGAACCGGCCCAGCGCGACCGCCGCGATGGCCAGGGCCGAAATCGCCCCGGCTGACAACACCGACGCCGTGGACGGCCCCACGACCGCCACCCCCGCCACGGCCAGGCCGGACACCAGCGCGGCCACCGCGACGTACGCCCAGGTGGCCAGGCGTACGGCCCGCAGCCGCGCGCCCTCGGACGGGAGCGTGCGGGACAGCAGCCAGGACAGGGCCGGCAGGAGGAGCACCCCGTGCATGAGCACGGCGTGGGCCGGTTTGAGCGCGGTGGCCACCGTGTAGGCGAGCTGCTGGTTGCCCGTCATCACCGCCACGACGCCACGGGCGATCATCACGCCGCCGAAGACCATGGACGCCAGCAGCGTGGCGAAGCCCGCCCGTACGGCCAGATGGGTGCTCGGGGCGACCTCCGGCGCCGGGCGGAAGGCGGCGATCGTCATGGTGATCGCGATGACGATGAGCGTGATGCCGAACGCGGCCAGCGTGCGGGCGATGGCCGTGTCGAGGGGGGTCTCCATGTTGAAGTGGGACGGCACCCCGCGCCACGCCTGAAGGGTGATCAGCGCCACCTCGACCGTGGAGGCCGCCGCGAACGCCCCGAGGACGAACGTGCGGGCACGCAGCCGTAACCACTGGGACACCCAGGTCAGGGTCAGCACGCTCAACCCGAACGACACCCCGAACGTGAACGGCTTGCGCCACGACACGGCCCCCTCCCACGGGCCGCCGGCCACGACGAGCACGCCCAGGTGCGCCAGGCCCACGAGCAGGAGGAAGATCCCGACGGAGTACCAGAGGCGATCGGAATACCGGAGGCGAGTCATGCGGCCATGCTGACAGCGGCCGGGGGCCCGGCGCGTCGGACCACGGTCTGGCCTTCGACTACAACCACGGTCGTACGCCGGGCGCGCCACCCGGCCCCCGCCAGCCGCCCACCAGGGAGGACGCGCCCCTAGGGAACGGCCTTGAGCAGCCAGAGTTCGTTCTCCTCATGACCGGTTTCGAACTGCACCACGCGCGCGCCCGGCTCGGTGGAGGCGTTCGCGACCGCCAGCACCTTGCCCGAGTGCTTGGCGAAGAGCCGGTAGACGCCCGCCTCGTGCTCCTTGAGGTACCAGATCTGGCTCGGGCTGCCGTTGATGCCCCACTGCATCGCGAAGTCGGCGTTCTGGTTCGCCCAGCTGACATCGAGGGCCTTGCCGGAGTGTTCGGCGATGAACTTGTAGCCGCCGTCGGCGGGTTCCAGGCGGAAGATCTGGTTGGTCCGGCCGTGGGGGGTCCACTGGATCACCCAGCCGCCGTCGGACATGTCGCATTCCTTGATGTCAAGGGCGAGCCCGGACTTCTTGTTGATCAGGGTGGCTCGGGCCGGAATGTCCATGGGTGTCCTCTCGAACGGGAGCGGGAGGGGACGATGCGCCGCCTCGTTCTCATAACAGACGATTACGCATGGGAAATCACCCTCCGCCCGTGACCGCTTCCGGACAGGGTTCCGGCCGGGCGCGGTGCGGGGACGGACGCGACGGGTCAGGGGGTGAGGGTGAGGGTGTGGATGGCGGCGTTCTTCACCGACTCGGGCTTGGAGTGCATCGGGAGCAGATCACCCCGCGCCCACGCCTCGGCCTGGTCCCAGTAGTTGTCGTGGAAGGCGTGCCCCGAGGCGCCCGTCAGGTTGATCCAGCGGGACTTGTCCAGGTCCGCCAGGTCGACGACCATGCGCATCGACGGCACCGCCGTGACCCCGTACCCCTTCTGCACGTTCCACCCGGTCGCGTTCACCGCGTCCTTGTTCCCGGGCACGGCGAACGGGCCGCGGTTGAACAGCGCCTCCACGGGCGCGAGGCCCGACGTGCCGAGCGTGCCGTTGACCAGTTCGAGCTGGTGCAGGTCGCCCCACTTCCAGGACCTGACGTCGGTGCCGAACAGCTCCGACAGCTCGTGGTAGGCCGAGGCCATCGCCTGCCGCAGCATGTCGTCGCGGGACTCGGTGAGGTTCTTGGTGGTCACGTCGTCCCAGAAGGGGTCGTCGGGGGCGTTGAGCAGGTTGGCGACCACGTCGTACCAGCGGTCGCCGCCGCCGGGCCACACCTGTTCGGGCAGGTCGTCGTCGAACGTGAGCATGAGCAGGTGCCGCCACACCGCGTTGTAGTAGGCGGCGGGGGCGGAGTCGAGCCGCTGGGAGTGGTCCCACGTGCGCAGCAGCTCGCGGGCCTGGCGGGCGGGCCCGGCCAGGTCCACCCGCAGCAGCGCGGGCACCAGCGTTTCGGCGAACTCGTTGGAGGTGTCCTGCTGGATGTCCGACATCGTCCCAGCGTCGATCTTGCCCTTGGCGATCGCGGACTCGATGAGCTCGCGGATGCGCTGGGAGCGGTAGCCGTAGGACCAGTCCTTGGTCAGCAGCGGCTGGTAGCGGCGGGGGTCGATGACGGCGTTGTTGGCCGTGACGACGAACCCCTCGGCCGGGTCCTCCACCGTGGGCAGCTGGTCGTAGGGGATGGGCGCGGCCTTCCAGTCGTACTCGCCGGTCCAGCCGGGCACCGGCCAGGCGCCGTCGCCCTTCTCCCGTACGGGGATGCGCCCGGGCGCCTGGTAGCCGATCTTGCCGCTGGTGTCGGCGTAGATCAGGTTCTGGGACGGCACCTCGAACAGCGCCGCCGCCGAGCGGAACTCGGGCCAGTCGCCCGCCTTGTTGAGCGCGAAGATCGCGTCCACGGTCCTGCCGGGGGTGAGGGCGGTCCATTGTAGGGCCACGGCGTTCGCCTCGCCGCTCGGCCGGGCGTCCGCCATCACCTCGTTGATCAGCGGGCCGTGCCGGGTGCTCTTCACGGTGATCGTGACGGGGTCGCCGCCGGCGACCTTGATCTGCTCCTGCCGCGTCTCCAGCTTGACCTGCTCGCCCTTGTACAGATACGTGTCGCCGTCCACCTTCTCCAGGAAGAGGTCGGCCACGTCCGGCCCGAGGTTCGTGAACCCCCACGCGATCTTGTCGTTGTGCCCGATGATCACGCCGGGCACGCCGGAGAAGGTGAACCCCGTGACGTCGTAAGGGCACTGCTCGGACAGCTTCCTGCAGTGCAGCCCGGCCTGGTACCAGACGGACGGCATCTGCGGGGACAGGTGAGGGTCGTTGGCCAGCAGCGGCTTGCCGCTGGTGGTGTGCGCGCCGGAGACCACCCACGAGTTGGAGCCGATGCCCTCGCGCTCCTCGCTGCTCATCGTGCTCGGCACGGCGTCGAGCGTCGCGGCGGCCTGGGAGAGCGCCCGCACGCCGCCGGTCCGCGGCTCGGCCTGCTGGTCGTAGCGGCCCTGGGCGAGCGCGCCCTCGCCGACGATCGGGGAGTGGCGGTCGTACGGGTAGCCGGGGTAGAGCTGCTCGACGCGCTCCTTGGGCAGCTTGGTCAGCGCCAGGGCGCGGTCGATCTCGTCCTCCATGTTGGAGCGCAGGTCCCACGCCATGGCCTTCAGCCAGGCGACGGAGTCGACCGCGGTCCACCGCTCCGGCCGGTACTCGCCGTTCTGCAGCTTGAGCACCGAGTATTCGAGGCTGCGGTCGGAGGCGTTGGGATTGGCGTCCAGCCAGGCGTTCACGCCCTTGGCGTACGCGGCCAGGAAGTCCTGGGTCTGCCGGTCGAGGGCGGGCAGCTCCTGCTCGGCCACCCGGCGCCAGCCCATGGTCCGCAGCGCCTTGTCGTTGCCGAGCGTGGCCTTGCCGAACAGCTCGGAGAGCCGTCCGGCGGTGGTGTGGCGGCGGAAGTCCATCTCGAAGAACCGGTCCTGGGCGTGGACGAAGCCCTGCGCCATGAACAGGTCGGCCGCAGTGTCGGCATAGAGATGCGGAATCCCCGATTTATCGCGATAAATCTCGACCTTCCCGGCTAGACCGGGCAGTCGCAGCGTCCCGTCCACCTGCGGGAACGACTTCCGCACCGTGTACACCAGGACCCCGGCCAGCACGAGCGCCAGCGCGAGAAGCACGGTCAACACCCGGGCGAACCACCGCAAAGGCCACGGCATCCACGCAAAGGGTTTCACCGATACCTCCATATTGCCGAACTGGAACAAGTCTGGCAGTACCGGCTCACTGCTCCGGCCGTTTCAGACGGCCGGAGCGGCCTCGCGCGAAGGGCTTCCGATCAGAGGGCCCAGCTCTGTCCCTCCGGGGTGTCGGTGACGCGAACCCCCAGGTCGGCCAGCTCGTCCCGCAGCCGGTCGGCCGCCGCCCAGTCGTTGGCCGCCACCGCCCGCTCCCGCTGCGCCAGCAGCTCGCCGGCCCCGGCGGGCGGCACCCGCGGCTTGCCGATCTCCGTGGACAGGTCGAGCGCCAGCACCTGATCCAGATGCAGGAACGTCTCGAACTTCGACCCGGGCGCCACCGACTCGTCCAGCTCCAGCTCCCGCAGGACGGCCAGCGCCGCCGGGGTGTCCAGGTCGTCGTCGAGGGCCGCCCCGACGCGCTCGGCGTACGACGCGGCCATGGGCGCGCTGGGCGACTCCGACCACTCGGCCACCCGTGCCCGCCACCGCCGCACCGTGCGGTCGGCGGCCCGCAGGACGTCCCAGGAGAGGTCGAGCCGCTCCCGGTAGCGGTGCCCGAGGAAGGCCAGGCGCGCCGCCAGCGGGTCGAGCCCGGCCGCCACCACGTCGGACAGCAGCACCGCGTCGCCCGCGGACTCCGCCATCGCGCGTCCGTCGAACAGCGGGCGCTCGCCGTGCACCCAGTGGCGCACCACCTCGTGGCCGGTCGCCGCGTCCGACTGGGCGCGCTCGGCCTCGTGGTGCGGGAAGCACCGGGCGGCGTCGCCGACGTGCAGGTCGATCCGTTCGCCGAGGAAACGCAGCGACAGCGCCGAGCACGCCACGTGCGGGCCGGGCAGGCCCCGGCCCCAGGGCGCGTCCCGGCCCTGGTCGCCGTCGGCGGGCCGCCACAGGGCCCAGTCGGCGTGGAAACGTCGGTGCGGGTCGGCGGCGACCGGGTCGGCGGGCTTGAGGTCGTCCAGGCCGGTGCCGGAGATCTCGCCGTACGCCGGGAACGTCCGTACGTCGAAGTACACCGAGCCGTCCGGCGCCGGATAGGCGTGCCCGCGCTCGACGAGCCCGGAGATCAGCTCGATCATCAGGTCGACCGTCTCCCCGGCGCGCGGCGCGTGCTCCGGCGGCCGCAGGTTGAGCGCGGCCGCGTCGTCGACGAACGCGTCCTCGTGGGCGCGGACCGGCCCCCCGGCCTCGCCGTCGGGACGCCCGAGGTCGGCGACGTGCCGGCAGGCCACGACCCGGGTACGCCGCCCCTCCAGGACCCTCCTGACCAGGTCGGACAGCACGTACGTGCGCAGGTCGCCCAGATGGACGCGGCGGTGCAGCGCCGGCCCGCACGTGTACACGCGCACCGCCCGCCCGCCCGAGATCTCCTCGACCTGCCTGGCCCGGGTGTCGTGGATCCGCAACATCACCCGAGCCTAGCCCTCACCCGCCGAGGAAGCCGAGGATGTCCCTGTCCCCGCGCTCGCGCAGCCGGGCCAGCACCTCCTCGCGGGTGGCCGTGTCGGGCAGCCCGATGCGGGCCCCGATCAGCCGCAGCCCCTCCATCTCGGAGTGCACCGGTGCGGTGTAGCCGATGAGGTAGAGCGCCCGGTTCAGCGGCGGCATCGCCACGGCGGCCGCGGGCAGGTAGCGGGTCAGCAGCTCGCCGCCGTCGGAGACGGTCAGGAACACGTGGTCGCCCTCGCTCGCCTTGAAGTCGGCCAGCACGTTGCGGATCGACCCCATGGTCGGCTGGTTGTGCCAGCTGATCACCACGTCGCCCGATGGCGTCGAGGCGGTCAGCGACCCGCCGGGAGCCATGCCCAGGTAGGCGGCGAACCCGGTCGGCAGGGGCGAGCCCGACCCGCGCAGGTGCTCGGCGTTGACGTCCACGCGGTGCCACCACCGGCCGTCGCGGGAGCGGAAGCTGCGGCGCGTCTCCGAGACGTCCTTGCGCGGCTGGTACGGCTCCGACTCCCCGGTCGGCGACGTTCCGGCCACCCTGATCCAGCCCCGCTGCGTGCGCTCGAACCCGGGGCCGCCCGAGTAGGCGCGCACCGAGCTCTCGCTCACGTCGTAGCGGGAGGTCAGGTTCGTCACGATCGTGCTCACCGAGGCCTCGCCGCCGGCCCGCTCGATCTCCCTGGAGATCATCTCCCTGATGCCCAGATACTCGTCGCCGCCCCACCTGGTCAGCCCGTACTTGTTCCGGTCCACCCGGCGGAAGCGCTCGTCGGCGGTGAGCTGGTTGCGGATGCCGACCAGGCTGTAGTCCTCGCCGATGCGTTCCTGGATCTCCTCGGGCGACAGCGGCGTGCCCGCCACCGCCAGCACCGCCTCGGCCTTCTCGTTGATGCTGCGCGGCCAGGGCACCACGTGCCGGCCGAGCACCCGAAGCTGCGGCACGGCGAGGATCCACCGCTCGGCGACGTCCTCACGGACGCCGAGCTGGGCCACCATGGACACCGCCTCGTCGAGCGGCCGCGGCCCGTCGGTGAACAACTGCCGCGTCTTCTCCCGCAGCTCGTCGGCCCCGCCGGAGACCAGCCACCCGTCGGCCTGCTCGTAGCCGGTCAGCAGCGTGCGGACGAACCGCCACGCGGGGATGCCCAGCGTGCGCAGGTCGCCGCGGTGCCACGGCACGGCGGCCGCGAGGTCGTCGGCCGGGACCGCCGACCCCAGCCTGCCCCTCAGCCACGTCACGTGCGCCACCAGCCCCGCCGCCTCCGGCGAGCCCAGCCAGGCCTCCACGTGGTCGCGCAGGTCCCGCTCGATCTGCCTGATCCGCTCGCGGGTGACCGAGAAACGCTGCGCCAGCTCGTCGAGCGTGGCGCGCTGCGCCGCGTAGAGCCGGTCGCGGGCGATGGCGCGCTGCCGGTCGTCGAGCGCGGCGAACACCGCGTCGATCAGCTCGGGAAGGGGTTTGTCGGGCCTGGCCGGGACGGGCAGGGCGGCGGGCGCGGGTTCGAGCAGCCGCTCGAACACACCGGTGAACAGCTTCTGCACCACGTCCTTGCCCAGAGACTCCGGCGTGCGCTCGGCCTCGGCGGGGTCGGAGAAACGCAGCAGCGGCAGGATGTCGCCGAGCAGCAGGTGCCCCCAGCAGGCCACGGCCAGATCGGCCAGGTGACCCGCCACGGTCTGCGTCCCGACGATCGCGCACGCGCGGTCGAGGGGGATCGCCTGCCACCAGGCCTCGGGCAGCTGGGGCTCCTCCACGATCGGCGCGATCTGACCAGGGGAGGTCCAGCGCAGGGGTGGCGCGAGGTCGCTCAGGCTGAGGTTCATTGAGGTCCAACCGGCAAAGGGAAGATATCCGCAGTTCAGACTATGTGATCAGGGGGACAGAAATGGGCTCCCCCTTCCGGAATGCGAGATATAGAGCATCGTTCGGGCCCGTGTGCAGGCGACGAACAGTATGCTCCGCTCGCGTTGCAGCGCCCGAGCCCGCGCGGCCGGCTCCGCGGGCAGCGGTCCGGGCACCACGCCCTCCGCCACGCCGACGAGCGCCACCCGTTCGAACTCCAGGCCCTTCAGGTGCTGGAAGGTCGCCACGCGCACGTCCAGCCCGTCCAGGGCCTCCCTGGCGGCCCAGACCAGCGTGGGGGTGCGCGCCCCGACGGCGATCTCGCCCTCCGGCACGCCGTCCGCCAGCCAGCCGCCGACCGTGGCCCGCAGCCCGGCCAGTTCGGACTCGGGTGTGTCGTACGCCCGGACCATCGGCCGCCGGCCGTTGTGCGTGGCGCGGTAGCCGTACAGCTCGGCCACGCCCCTGACCAGGCCGTTCGCCGGGCCGCCACCACGCAGCCGGACCACGTAGGACAAAATCTCCTGCGGCAGCCGGTAGGAGATCCGCAGGTCGTGCTGGACGGCCGGGATGCCCACTGCGCCGAGCGCCACCCGCGTGTCGGTCACCCGCTGGTGCGGGTCGCCCACCACGAACAGGTCGTCGTGCGCGTGCGGCGCCGCCGCCCGCAGCAGCCGCCACTGCGCCGGGCTGATGTCCTGCGCCTCGTCCACCACGATGTGCCGGTACGGCTTGCGCCCCGGCTCCACGTCGTCCAGCAGGTCGCCGGTCGTGATCGACAGCAGCCTGATCGCCTCGTCGGTGAGCTGGGCCAGCGACCGGGCCCCCGGGCCGACCAGGGCGGGACGGCGTCCCTCCGCGTCGGCGACGATCCGCACGGCCAGGCGCTCGGCGTTGTCCACCTCGACGCGCTTGCGCACCGTCTGGTCGTCGATCAGCACGTCCAGCCGGCCGGCCAGCTCCTCGGCCAGGCTCTGTGAGAACGTCACCAGCAGCACCGGGCCGCTGCCCCGCGCCGCCAGGTGGGCCGCCCGGTGCAGGGCGATGATCGTCTTGCCGGTGCCCGCGCCGCCCACGACCAGCACCGGCTGCTCGTACCGTCCGGCCCTGGCCAGCCGGTGCTGCGTCGGGTGCAGGAACGTGCACCAGTCCGGGGCTCCGAGCACCCGGTCGAGCTCCACCTTGTCGGCGGCGAACACCGCGCGGTCCGGGCTGCGCAGCAGCGCCGCGTGCAGGTCGTCGGGGTCGATCGCGCCCGGCTCCTCGTCGCGGGCGCGCCAGTTGTCCAGCTCCCGCCACGCCTCCGACAGCGTGCCGCCCCTGGCCAGGACGGCCAGCGGCGCGTACTGGGTGGGCGGCAGCAGCGGTTCGAGCGCGGCCACGTCGGCCTCGGTGGAGATCAGCCGGACCAGAGGCAGCGCGTGCACGTCGATGCCGAGCGCGAGCAGGTCGCCGTCGCAGATCTGCTCGAACAGCCGCGAGGGGCGGGCCGACCTGCGTAAGGCGGGCTCCACCCGTTCCAGGGTCTCGGCGTCCCACTCCTCGACGACGCCGATCACGGGGTTGACGCCGTACCGGTGACGCTGGGCGTACGACCACGCCTCCGGATCGGGCCGCACGGCGAGCAGCCAGTAGACGTCGCGCTGCCGGACCACCACGCCGCGATGCCCGTCGGCCAGGCGCAGCGTGGCGACCTTGGCGTCCCGGCAGCCCCGCACCCGCTCGGGGTGCGGGGCTCCGGACACGTTCAGCAGGAACCGGCGCAGCGCGACCACGGCGTCCCTGCGCACCGGCTGAGCCAGTGCGCCGAGCTCCCCTGGAAAGTCAGGGCCGATCGCGAGCCGCGGCACGGGCGGTCAGTCCAAGAGGGCGAGCAGGTCGCGGTCGCCGCGTTCGCGGAGCCTGGTGAGCAGGTCGGGCAGCCCGACGGGGCCGGTGAGCCCGATCCTCGTCGCGATCACCCTGGCCGCCTGGTCCCGGGTGCCGCCCGGCGCCGTGTAGCCGACCAGGCGCAGCGCCTTGGTGATGCTCTCGGCGTTCTGGGCGGCGACCGGCAGGTGACGGGCGCGCAGGACGCCCTCGTCCGACAGCGTGAGGAACAGGTGGCCGCCCTCCTTGGCGCCGACGTCCACGAGCAGGCGCTCGATGGACTCCAGCACCGGCCTGCCGTGCCAGGTCATGGTCAGCTCGCCCGCCGCGCTCCTGACCGCCCGGCTCTCACCGGGGGACAGGCCCAGGTAGGCCGCGAAGCCCGTCGGGAGGGCGCACTCGCCGCCGGCCAGCTGCTCGGCGGTCACGTCGATCCGCAGCCACCAGCGGCCGTCCGGCTGGCGGAAGCAGCGCCTGGTCTGGGAGACGTCCTTGAGCGGCTGGTACGGCTTGTTCTGCTCCGCCCCGCCGTTGCCCTCCGCGGGCGGCGGCGGGACCGGCGTGAACGCCTGGAACTGCGGCGGACCGGGCGGACCGGGCGGACTGGCCGGGGGCGGCGGCGGTGGCATGGGCGGTGGCGGCAGGGGAGGCGGCGGCTGCATCGCGGCGAACGCCGAGTGCGGCTGCTGGAACTCCGCCGGCTGCTGGAACTCCACCGGCTGGTTCGGCTGCGCGGGCAGCGTGGCCAGCACGAACTGCCAGGCCGGCACCTCCAGCGCGCGGATCTCCCTGGCGTGCCAGTCGGCCGCGCCGATCAGCTGCTCCTTGGGCGCGGCCGGGCCCAGCGTCCTGCGCAGCTCGTCCAGGTGGGCGCGGTACGGCGCGGCCTCCTCGCTGGCCAGCCACTGGTCGAGACGGACGCGCAGCTCCCGCTCGGTGGCGGAGATGTCGGCCGGGGGGACGGCGAACAGCTTGGCCAGCTGGTCGACCGCCGAGGGCTCGTCGGTGAAGACGCGGTTCTGCGCCACGGCCCAGCTCTTGTCGTCGAGCCCGGCGAACGCGGCCTCGATCAGCTCGGACAACTCCTCGCCGCCCGTCTCGGCGGACTCGGCGTGCTCGGCGTCCGCCCCGGCGGATTCGGCGTGCCTGGCGTCGGCCTCAAGCTCGGCGTGGCCGGCGTCCGCCTCGGGCTCGGGGTGCTCGGCGTCGGCCTCGGAGTGCTCGAAGTCGGCCTCGCGCTCGGGCTCGGGCTCGGGCTCGGTGTCGTGCTCGGGGTGCTCGGGGTGCTCGGTGTGCGCCTCGGGCTCGGCGTCATCGGTGGATGCCTCGAACTGTGCGGCCTCGGCCCGCTCCTCCACCCGCCCCTCAAGGACCTCAGGGACCTCAGGGACGTCGGCGGAGCTGTCGAGGTCGGCGGGTTCGCGCCGTTCAGCCTCTTCGTCGTGGTCGTCCGTGGAGAAGGGCTCCGGCTCGCCGCCGACCCCCTCCGCCTCCAGCGCGGACGCCTCCGCGGCGGCGGGCTCGGGCGCGGGCTCCTCGGCGGCGTCGAGCACGGGCTCGGCCTCGGGCCGCGGCACCTCCTCGACGACCGGCTCGGAGTCGGCGTCGAGCACCCGTTCGACGTCACGGTCGGCCGCCTCCACGACGGCCTCCGCAGCGGCCCCGCCCTCAGGGAACGCGGGCTCGTGGGCGAGCTCCGCCGCCACGACGGCGTCCGCCGGGGTCGCGAGAGCCGCCGGTACATGCGCCTCGGCCTGCCGCCCACCCGCGTACGGATGCGCCAGCCGGACGAGCACCGCCCCGAACAACGTGTTGAGCACCGGCCGGGCCTGGATGAACGGCTGGTCCACCAGCTCCCGCCCGGTCAGCGAGAGCAGCCCCGTCCACGACCCGGCGCGGTCGAGCGCGATGGCGACGGCGGGTTCGTCGGCCTCGTCCGGGTCCAGGACGTGCAGAGCCGGCAGGACGTCGCCGATGGCGGCGGCCGGCCAGTGCTCCAGCGCGATCTCGGTCAGCAGCTCGCCCAGTGACTCCGGGCCGATGGCTGCGAGCACCAGCGGCATGGGCAGGCTTCGCCACCACGCGTCCGGCAGATCCGGCTGCCCGGTCAGTAGCGTGATCGTCGACGCGTCGCTCCACCTCAACGGTGGAACGAGGTCGCTCAGGCAGAAGTTCATCCCGTTCCGTTCACCAGCCCCTCACGCCGCCGGAGCGGCGCAGCCAACATCTCGCCGCCCACGGAACAGACCATAGTCCGGCAAAACAGCCCTACGCATCATGCACTACGCATCAGCGCCGAACAGCGGCAAAGCGTAGACGCACGTAGTCGGCCATCCAGCCCGTCTCCCTCCGGAGGGCGGGCGCGGCCAGCTTGTTGACCCGTCCGAGCAGGGGGTCCACGATCTCCGGCGGCAGTCCTTCGAGCACGGACGAGGCGAACATGCGCACCCAGTCGGCGGCCCCGCCGGGGCACTCGTCGAGCGGCGTCGGCCGGTCGAAGTACTCCAGCAGGCGGACCACGAAGCCCTCCTGCTCCAGCCGGCGCGCGTACTCGGCGGGAGTGGGGAAGTACCACGGCAGATCGGGCTCGCGCAGGCCGTACTCGCGCCAGGCGGTCAGCATCGCGGCGGTCAGCTCCGCGCAGTTGCCCGCGCCGCCCATCTCCGCGACGAACCGGCCGCCCGGCTTCAGCGCCTCGCGGACGTTGGCGATCACGGTGACGGGGTCGCGGCTCATCCAGTGGAGTGCCGCGTTGGAGAAGACGGCGTCGTACGGGTCCACCACGGTGAAGTCGTGGCCGTCGCCGATGATGAAGTCGATCCCCGGGTACTGGGCCAGCGCCTTCTCGATCATCGCGGCGGAACCGTCGATGCCCAGGACGTCCGCGCCCCTGAAGGCGATCTGCGCGGTCAGCACCCCGGTGCCGCACCCGAGGTCGAGCACGCGCTCCCCGGGCTGCGGGTCGAGGAGGTCGACCAGCGGCGCGCCCTGGGTGGAGACGTACCCGAAACTGCTGTCGTAGGCGCGACTGTTCCACCGCTCCAAGCTCGGTGCGTCGTATCGCAAGACGATCAGCTCACATTCGTCAGACATCGGGCCCCCGTGGCCGTGCTGTCCGTTCACTTTAGAGCCTGATCGTCTCTACGACATATCAAGTCACAACGGACTCATCCCACGCTCTTGCTCCATTCCCGCTTGAGGTACGCCTTCGCCGCGTCCGTCTGCGGGATCGTCATGAGCACGGGCGGGCCGGCGGCCTTGGGCAGCCGGGCGGCCTGCTCGGTGTCGAGCTTGCCCTTCATGAGCATGGCCTCGCCGCGCGCCGGACGGGCGTAGCCTTTCTGCAGCAGGTTCTGGCCCTCGTCGGAGAACAGGAACTCCTGCCACAGCCGGGCGGCGGCCGGATGCGGGGCGGTCTTGCTGATCGCCTGGACGTGGTACCCGCCGAACGGCGCGTCGCGCGGGATCGTCACCTCCCAGGAGTCGGCGTGGTCGGCGCTGCGGGCCGCGTTGAGGTGGTCCCAGTCGATGATCACGTTCGCCTTGGCCGGCTCGACGAGCTGCCCGGCCTGCTTGAGCTTGGCGAACAGGTCCACCCCCTGCCTGGCGTCCGGTTTGGCGCCGGCCTTCATGGACGCGGCCATCACACCGCCGAACGCCGCCGCCGAGCGCAGCGGGTCGCCGTCGAGCGCGACGCGGTAGCCGGGCTTGAGCAGGTCGGCGAAGGAGGCCGGGGCCTTGACCTCGCGCGGGTCGTAGCCGATCGACATGTAGCCGCCGTACGCGCCGTACCAGGCACCCTTGGGGTCCTTGACGAAGTCGGGCAGGTCCTGCCAGCCCGTCACCTTGTACGGCGCGAACTTGTCGGCCCCGTAGACGGCCATGTCCAGGGTGAGATCGAACACGTCCGGCTTGAGCTGGTCGGCGGCGTCGAGCTCACGCTTGCTGCTGGCGCCCGGCTCCAGCTCGTTGACCTTGATGTCGTACTTGTCGGCGAAGGTGTCGATGATCTCGCCGTAGTTCACCCAGTCGTGCGGCAGGCCGATCACGGTGAGCTGGCCCTCGCGCTTGGCGGCCTCGGCCAGGCGCTCCATCGTGCCGAAGCCCTGCTTCAGCGAGGCGGCCCGGACGTTGAGCACCGGAAGGTCCTTCGACCCCTCGGACGTGGACGGCGATGTGGACGCGCCGCATCCGGCGCTGGCGAGAACGGCTGCTACGGCGGCGCAGATACGTACGGTCACACAATGAATACTTACCGTTACTTCGCCCGAGGTCGAGGAGGCGCGACCGGAACGACCTTGGCCGCGACCAGCGATTCCTCGTCGATCTCCACCAAAGTGCCGTCCCGCTTGCGAACGCGCAACACGCCGTCCGTCCAGGATTCGAGCACGCCGACGGCGTCCCGGAAGCCTTCTGGGACGCGCCTTCGAGTGGTGATCCGTGCGCCTATGTCCTGAGTTGTGATCGCGACGACGAGGCGTGCGGCCATGAGTTTGCCACCCTCCGTTTCGGCCAGCTGGCAAGCACGGCAATACTAGGGCGTAGCAAACCGCGGTCAGAGTCATGCCATGGTGCGGAGAAAAAGGAGCTCGAGGTGACCTACGTCATCGCGCAGCCTTGCGTGGACGTCCTGGACAAGGCGTGCATCGAGGAGTGCCCCGTCGATTGCATCTACGAGGGCGAGCGCATGCTTTACATCCACCCCGACGAGTGCGTGGACTGCGGCGCGTGCGAGCCTGTGTGCCCCGTCGAGGCCATCTTCTACGAGGACGACCTTCCCGAGCAGTGGAAGGACTTCTACAAGGCGAACGTGGACTTCTTCGAGGACCTCGGCTCGCCCGGAGGCGCCTCGAAGGTCGGCAAGATCGAGAAGGACCACCCGGTGGTGGCCGCGCTGCCGCCGCAGGGCGAGGACCACTAGCGAGTCGCGTGCGCCGGGGCCGTCCACGTCGGGCGGCCCCGCGCGCCCGCGTCCGCCGCAGGCGTGTACGGCCCCGAACGACCCTGGAGAACCGTGAACAAGCTGCCCGACTTCCCCTGGGACCGGCTCGAACCGTACAAGGAACGCGCCCTGGCGCACCCCGACGGCATCGTCGACCTCTCGGTCGGCACCCCCGTCGACCCGGTGCCCGAGGCCGTCCAGCAGGCGCTGCGCGATTCGGCGGACAGCCCCGGCTATCCGCTGACCCACGGCACGAAGGCGCTGCGCGAGGCCGCCGCCGACTGGCTGCGGCGCCGCCACGGCGTCACCGTCGACCAGCAGGACGTCCTGCCGCTGATCGGCTCCAAGGAGTTCGTCGCCTGGCTGCCCACCTACCTCGGCGCCCGGCGGGTGGTCTTCCCCGAGCTGGCCTACCCCACCTACGACGTGGGCGCCCGGCTCGCCGGCGCGACCGCCACCGCCTCCGACAGCACGCTGTCGGTCGGCCCCGAGCACGTCGACCTGCTCTGGATCAACTCCCCGGGCAACCCGACCGGGCGCGTGCTGCCCGCCGAGCACCTGCGCAAGGTGGTCTCCTGGGCGCGCGAGCGCGGCACGGTCGTGGCCTCCGACGAGTGCTACATCGAGCTCGGCTGGGAAGAGCAGCCGGTCTCCATCCTCCATCCCGACGTCTGCGGGGGCTCCCATGAGGGGCTGCTCGCCGTCCACTCCCTCTCCAAGCGCTCCAACCTGGCCGGCTACCGGGCCGGGTTCGTGACGGGCGATCCCGTCCTGGTCAAGCGGCTGCTGGAGACGCGCAAGCACGCCGGCATGCTCATGCCGAAGCCGGTCCAGGACGCGATGACGATCGCGCTCGGCGACGACGCGCACGCCGAACGCCAGCGCGAGCTGTACTCCGCGCGGCGCGCCGTGCTGCGTCCCGCGCTGGAGCGGGCGGGGTGGACGATCGACCATTCGACCGCCGGTCTGTACCTATGGGCGTCGAATGGGCAGAACGCGTGGGATCAAGTGAGTAAGCTTTCCGAAATCGGGATTTTGGTCGCGCCGGGAGACTTCTACGGATCGGCTGGTGGACGGCACATCCGCGTCGCGATGACCGCCACCGACGAACGCATCAGTGCGGCCGTGCGCCGCCTCCAGTAGGATCGCCCGTCGTAGCGCACGGACAAATTGAAAAAAAGGCGTCTGCCGAGACAGACCGCGAGTGGAGCGAGCTGACGGATGAGCATGACCTCCATGGTCGTACTCGGGCTGAGCATCGCCACCGTCCTGTTGTTGCTGGGGGCGTTCCTGGCCACCATGCGGCAGGACAGGAGGGGCCGGTCGAGCGCGCCGCCGCCACCGGCCGAGGTCGCTCCGGTCGAGGCCCCGCTGCCGGCGCCGGTCGAGGCTCCCGGGCATGCCGGCACCGACTACGCCGACCCTCGCACGATCCAGGTCGCCGACCGGATCGAGGTGCACGGCTCCCCCTACCGGGTGCTCGGCGCGATGCACGTCTCCTGGCAGGGCCGACAGTGGATCGAATACCTGCTGCGCGACGTCGCCCGCCGCCGCCTGTGGCTCTCGGTCGAGGTGCGCGAGGGCAAGGCCGCGGGCGAGGCGTCCCATCTTGAGGTGCTGCTGTGGACCGAGGTGCCGACGCAGGGCATGGTCCCGGCCAAGAGCATGCTGATCATGGAGGGCGTGGAGTTCTTCCCGATCCAGCGCGGCACGGCGGCCTTCAGGAGCGAGGGCGAGACCGGCAACCCCGAACGCGGCCTGCTCGACTTCGCCGACTACCACGCCTCCGACGGCCGTCTGCTCTCCTTCGACCGCATCCAGGGCCACGCCTGGAGCGCCAGCTACGCCCAGCCGCTGCCGCCGGGCTCGATCACCATCGTCACCCGCGCCACCTGACGGCCGCCGGAGACGCGGGCGGTCAGGACAGCTCGACCTCGCCGTCGCCGGCCTGGCCGCCCTTCTTCCAGCCGTCCGCCTCGACGTCGTTGACCCAGGTCGCGCCGCTGTAGCCGACGCGCCGCAGCTGGTACTTCTCCGCGTACGCCACCGACCAGGACGCCACCAGCCAGCCCCGCTTCTTCGTCGTGATCGCCGGGTCGCCGAGCGCCCTGGCCAGCTGCTTGCGCGCCTCGGCGGTCCTGGCCTGCGGCGCGGGCGTCTGCTTGGGCGGCGGATACCAGCAGTGGACGGACCTGGGCACCCGGCCGGTGAAGGCGGCGGCCAGGATCTTGGCGTCCTGCTCGTGCTGCGCGTACGCGTAGCCGCCCGCCGACCGCTGCACCTCCTGGGCCGCCTCGGCCAGCGGCAGCTTGCGGTAGTTCTTGACCTTCACCAGGGCGGCGAAGAACTTGTTGCTGGCGTAGACCGGGTCCATCAGCTGCTTCTTGCGCCCCCAGCCCTGCGACTCGCGCTGCTGGAACACGCCCACCGAGTCGCGGTCGCCCCAGGAGAGGTTGCGCAGCTTCGACTCCTGCAACGCGGTGCCGTACGCGATGACGACGGCCCGCTCGGGCAGGCGGCGGCGGGCCGCGACCGCGGCGATGGTCGCGGAGACCTGCGCCTGCTCCGGATCGAGAGTCAGGACGCCCTCGGGGGTGCGCACCATGCAGTAGGCCTCCGGGAGGACCAGCGGCGTCGCCCGCTTGAGCAGGAGGTAGAGCCCTACGGAGACGCCGACGGCGAGCACCACGACGATGATCGCGATGGTGATGACTCCACGGGAGAAGCGCAGGCGCACCCTGAAGAACCTACCCGGCCGGATAAGCTCCGTGGCCATGAGTCACGTGATGTCCCCGGTGGTGGACGAGCTGTGGGAACGACGCGCGGAGCTGTCCCCGGCCGACGTGGAGGCCCGCATCCAGGTGGTCGGCGCCGTCGACCTGCTGGACAAGGGTGAGGCGAGGGTCGCCCGCCTGGTCGGCGGCGAGGTCGTGGTGGACGAGCGGGCCAAGCGCGCGATCCTGCTCGCCTTCCGGCTGCTGGGCATGGCACGTTCCCAGGTGGGCGACTTCCAGCACCACGACAGGGTGCCGCTCAAGACCTCTTTCGAGGGGGTGCGGGTGGTGCCGGGCGCCATCGCGCGCTGGGGCTCGTACCTGGCGCCGGGGGTGGTGCTGATGCCGTCGTTCACGAACATCGGCGCGTACGTGGACTCGGGCACCATGGTCGACACGTGGGCCACGGTGGGCTCATGCGCCCAGATCGGAAAGAACGTGCACCTGTCCGGCGGAGTGGGCATCGGCGGCGTCCTGGAGCCTCCGGGTGCGGTGCCGGTCGTCGTGGAGGACGACGCGTTCATCGGCAGCCGCTCGATGATCGTCGAGGGCGCGCGGGTGGGCCGGGGCGCGGTGATCGGGGCGGGCACGATCCTGTCCGGCACGATCCCCGTGATCGACGTCCAGACGGGCGAGGAGCTGGCCAGGGGCAGGGTGCCCGACTGGTGCGTGGCGGTCGGCGGCACGCGGCAGAAGGAGTTCCCCGGCGGCACGTTCGGGCTGCCGTGCGTGCTGGTGATCAAGCGTCTGGAGCCGGAGCAGCGGCACGACAAGGCGGCACTCAACGAGGTGCTGCGCGAACATGGAGTGAACACCTGATGCTGGACCTGACACAGGACGTACGCGCGCTGACCGCCGCGATCGTGGACATCGAGTCGGTGAGCGGCGACGAGAAGGCCCTGGCCGACGCGGTCGAGGGGGCGCTGTCCGCGCTGCCGCACCTGAAGGTCGACCGCTCCGGCGAGACGATCGTGGCCCGCACCGACCTCGGCCGGGCCGAGCGGGTGCTGATCGCGGGCCACCTCGACACGGTCCCGGTCGCGGCCAACCTGCCCAGCCGGGTGGAGGGCGACCTGCTCTACGGCTGCGGCACCTCCGACATGAAGGCGGGCGTGGCGGTCGCGCTGAAGCTGGCGGCCACCGTCCCGGCCCCCAACCGCGACGTGACGTACGTCTTCTACGACTGCGAGGAGATCGAGGCCGAGCGCAACGGCCTGACCAGGGTCGCCAGGGACCACCCCGAGTGGCTGGCGGCCGACTTCGCGGTGCTGATGGAGCCGACCGACGGCGTGATCGAGGGCGGTTGCCAGGGCACCCTGCGCGCCGACGTCACCGTGACCGGCAAGCGGGCCCACAGCGCGAGGTCGTGGTTCGGGGTCAACGCCGTCCACGGGATCGAGCCGGTGCTGGCCAGGCTCAACGCCTACGAGGCGCGGCTGCCGGTGGTCGACGGGCTGGAGTACCACGAGGGGCTCAACGCGGTCGCGGTGCGCGGCGGCGTGGCCGGCAACGTCATCCCCGACGAGTGCGTGGTCACCGTCAACTACCGTTTCGCCCCCGACCTGACGGTCGAGCAGGCCGAGCAGCACGTGCGCGAGGTGTTCGAGGGCTACGAGGTGAGCTTCCTCGACGCGGCGCCTGGGGCGAGGCCCGGCCTGACGCATCCCGTGGCCGCCGCCTTCGCCGCCGCGGTCGGCGGCACCCCGCGCGCCAAGCTGGGCTGGACGGACGTCTCCCGCTTCTCCGCGCTCGGCGTCCCGGCGGTGAACTACGGCCCCGGCGACCCGAACCTGGCGCACCAGCAGGGCGAGTACGTGTCGCTGCCGAAGATCACGGAGAGCGAGCGGGCCCTGCTCGACTGGCTGACAAAATGAAAGTGGCTTTCCTCGCCGGCCATTTGGCGGGGAAAGCCACTTTCAGTCCCGAGCAGCACCCTCGGCAGTTAGACGCAGGGGGGTCGAAATTCGGTTCCCTGCTTTTCCCAAGATTTTTTCGGCGCCTTCATCTGGCCTTCGACCTGGGCGTTCATCCTCAAAGTGTCCGCTTCGGCGGGCGCGGCCGGGGTCGGGAACGGCGCCGCGGGCCGGTACGGAGAGGACTAGCGTGACCACCATGGAACAGAAGCAACGAGCCGAACGCCGTCAGGGGCAGGCGGTCGTGCGCGGGAGTCTCGTCTCCAGCTCCACCCACGACCAGCGGCTGCTCGACCGGCAGGGTCCGTCCGACTGGGTGCACATGGACCCGTGGCGGGTGCTGCGCATCCAGGCCGAGTTCGTGGAGGGGTTCGGCCAGCTCGCCGAGCTGCCCGCGGCGATCACGGTCTTCGGCTCGGCCCGCACCCCCGAGGGCACCCCCGAATACCAGATGGGCCGGCGGCTCGGCCGGGCGCTGGCCGAGTCCGGCTACGCGGTGATCACGGGCGGCGGCCCCGGCGTCATGGAGGCGGCCAACCGGGGCGCTTCCGAGGTCGAGGGCGCGGTCTCGGTCGGGCTCGGCATCGAGCTGCCGTTCGAGCAGCGCATGAACGACTACGTCGACCTCGGCATCGAGTTCCGCTACTTCTTCGTGCGCAAGACGATGTTCGTCAAGTACTCGCGCGGCTTCATCGCCCTTCCCGGCGGCTTCGGCACGCTCGACGAGCTCTTCGAGGCGCTGACGCTGGTCCAGACCCACAAGGTCACCTCGTTCCCGGTCGTGCTGATGGGCTCGGAGTTCTGGGGCGGCCTGCTCGACTGGATCAAGAGCACCCTGCTCGGCACCGGCAAGATCGCCGCCCAGGACCTCGACCTGATCTCCGTCACCGACGACCCCGACGAGGCCGTGCGGATCATCGCCGACTCCGACCGGGCCCGCTCCCACCAGCGGGAGGAGGAGCTGGAGGCCGCCGCCGCCCAGACCGCGGAGCCCCAATAAGCTGTCGGCCCGTGAACATCTGCGTCTTCTGCGCCTCCAGCCTCCGCATCGACAGGAAGTACGTCGACCTGGCCGAAGAGGTGGGCGCCGAGCTCGCCAGGCGTGGTCACACGCTGGTGAGCGGCGGCGCCACGGTCTCGTGCATGGGCGCGGTCACCTCCGCCGCCCGCGCCGCCGGCGGGTTCACGGTCGGCGTGATCCCGCAGGTGCTGGTGGACATCGAGGTGGCCGACACCGACTCCGACGAGCTGATCGTCACCGACGGCATGCGCGAGCGCAAGGCCGTCATGGACGCCCGCTCCGACGCCTTCCTCGTGCTGCCCGGCGGCATCGGCACCCTGGAGGAGCTGTTCGAGATCTGGACGGCGCGGGTGCTCGGCATCCACGACCGCCCGCTGGTGATCCTCGACCCCTGGGGCCTGTACGAGCCGCTGCGGCAGCTCGTCTCCGGCATGCACGCCGAGGGCTTCACCCGGGCCGACGTCTTCGACGCGATCTCCTGGACGACCACGGTCGAGGAGGCGTTCGCCCACCTCGAAGCGCGTCCGCAGCCGGTCCGTCCGAGCGTCGCCGAGCTGGGTGAGGCCACCGGCTGAGCAGCCTGCCCCGATTGCCCGCACTTGTGGTAGATCGCTGAACGTGCTCGTCCATATGAGTACGATGCCAATGTGCTGGTCATACTCGCCATCGCCGCGATCGCCATCCTGGCCTGCGTGGTCCTGGTCTCCCTCGGCAGAGGCGGGGAGCTGACCGAGTTCCCGCCGGACGTCCCGCCGCTCGACCTGCCCGAGGCCGGACAGCTCACGGCGGTCGACTTCATGGCGCTGCAACTGCCGGTCAACCTGGTCGGCTACCACACGCAGAGCGTCGACGAGACCCTGCGCCGGGCCGCCCAGGCCATCAGCGCCCGCGACACCAGGATCGCCGTCCTGGAGCAGCGGGTGTCGGAGCTGCTGTCCAGCCGGCTGCACGCGCGCCAGGAGATCTACGCCACGCCCGGGGCCGGGCTGCGCACCGACCACGAGCCCGAGGCGCCCGCCGCGCCCAGGGAGCTGCCGGAGTCCGGCGACCCGGTCACGTCGAGCGGCGCGACGGTGGAGTGGGCGGGCGAGCCGGAGCTGCGCGACCCGTCGGAGGAGCCGGACTGGCGCCTCCCGGAGCAGGCCGACCCCGAGAAGGACGAGCCCGAGAAGGACGAGCCCGAGAACGACGAGCCCGAGAAGGACGAGCCCGAGAAGGACGAGCCCGAGAACGACGAGCCCGAGAAGGACGACGACGACTCCGTGCGCACGACCCCGGGCAAAGAGGACAAGGACAAGGACGAGCGCCCGTGACCGAACTCATCCGGTGCACCTGGCCGGGCATGGGCGACCCGCTGTACATCACCTACCACGACGAGGAGTGGGGCCGCCCGGTCAAGGGCGACGACGAGGTCTTCGAACGCGTGGCGCTGGAGGCGTTCCAGTCGGGCCTGTCGTGGCTGACGATCCTGCGCAAGCGGGAGAACTTCCGCGCCGCCTTCGACGGCTTCTCGACCGTCAAGGTGGCCGCCTACACCGAGCGCGACGTCGAACGGCTGCTCGGCGACGCCGGGATCGTCCGCAACCGGGCCAAGATCGAGGCCGTCATCGGCAACGCCAGGGCCGCGCTCGACCTGCCCGAGGGCCTGTCGGAGCTGGTGTGGCGGTTCGCCGACCCCGACGCGCCGGTGCCCCGGACGATGGCCGACGTGCCCGCGATCACCCCCGGCTCCAAGGCCCTGGCCAAGGAGCTGCGCAAGCACGGCTTCAGGTTCGTCGGCCCGACCACCGCGTACGCGCTGATGCAGGCGATCGGGCTGGTCAACGACCACATCGAGGGCTGTCTGGCCCGCTGAGCGCCCCTGAGCACCGGCCGATCAGCGGCCTCTGAACACCGGCCGCTCCTTGGCCAGGAAGGCGCGGGTGGCGTCCTGGTGGTCGTCGGTGGCCACGCACGCGTCCTGCAGGTCGGCCTCCAGCGCGAGCGAGTCGGCCAGCGAGTGCGTGGCGGAGTGGGCCAGCGCGCGCTTGGTGGCGGCATAGGCCGTGGTCGGCCCGGCGGCCAGGCGTACGGCCAGCTCGTGAGCGGTCTTCGGCAGGTCGTCGGCGGGCACCACGCGCGTGACCAGCCCCAGGTCGAGCGCGGCGGAGGCGTCGAGCGGCTCGCCGAGCAGCAGCAGCTCGGTCGCGCGGCCCCGGCCGACCAGGCGCTGCAACGTCCAGGACGCGCCGGAGTCGGGCGCCAGCCCGATGCCCGCGAACGCCAGCGCGAACTTGGCCTTGTCGGAGGCGACGCGCAGGTCGCAGGCGAAGGCCAGGGCCGCGCCCGCGCCCGCGGCGACGCCGTTGACCGCCGCCACGACCGGCTTGGGCATGGTCGCGATCAGCTCGACGATCGGGTTGTAGTGCTCGCGCACGGTGTCGGCCAGCCCGCGGCCCGCGGCCAGGTTGGCGGCGTGCTCGCGCAGGTCCTGGCCCGCGCAGAAGGCCCGGCCCGAGCCGGTGAGCAGCACCGCCCTGACCTCGGGGTCGGCCGCCGCCCTGCCGACCGCCGCCAGCAGCGCGGCCTTGACCTCGGCCGTGAGCGAGTTCATCGACTCCGGCCGGTCGAGGGTGACGGTGGCGACGGCGTCGGCCATGTCGTAACGGATCACATGAGCTCCCTGTCGACGAACGCGGCGGCTGCGGGCAGCAGCCTGGTGGCCTCCTGCTCGAAGAACGTGCGGGCCTTCTCGCCCGGCCAGCCCGCGGGCAGCAGCTCGGCCGGCAGCCCGGGGTCGCGGAACAGGAAGTTGCGCCAACCGTGCACCAGTCTGCTCCTGGTGGCGAACACCCGGTCGGGCGGGGCGTCCTCGGGCAGGGTGCTGATCAGCGTGACAGCTTCGGCGTGCCAGTGCTCGTACGCCTCGCTGATGGCCGCCAGGTCCCAGGCCCGCGCCACCAGCTCGCGCGGGTCGCCCTCCAGCGCCGCGTCGAACCGGTCGGCCCGCACGCCCTCGCCGTCCAGCAGGTTGTCCAGCTCGATGGAGGAGCGCGGCCCGATCCACGTCGTCTCCGACAGGCAGGCGTAGCCGAGGAAGGTCAGGTCGGCCCTGATCCGCTCCCGGCGCTGGCGCTCCCTGACGGGCTCGATGACGATCACGTGCCAGCGGCCGTGCCAGGCGAGTGTCCCTGATCGGTAAATTCTCAGCGCTGCCTCATCCAGGCGCCTGACACATTTCGGCGTGAGCCCGTAGCCGGCTCCCTGGGGCAGCCGCAGCGGGCGCAACCAGCCCTGCCGGACCATCCGCGAGACCGCCGTGCGGACGGCCGGAGCGGCGATTTCCAGGGGGTTCATGAGCCGTACGAGCGCGGCCACGGTCGCCTGCCCACCGCGTGAACGCAGGTGGTCTCCGTACAGGTCGAAGAGAGCGGCGCGAGCGTGCACGAAGTCCAGTTTGGACGCCATCGCCTGGCTCGACAACGCATTCTGGGAGGAGATCGTTACCCATGAGGGCTCTCGATGCGGGAGAATAGGACATCACAGAAGACGTGAATGCGCCGACCACCCCCTCGGGCGGTCGGAAATCGCGGGCCGCGGGAGCCCAAGGCAGGAAGGGATGCACGCATGGCGGCGATGAAGCCGCGGACCGGCGATGGTCCGCTCGAGGTCACCAAGGAAGGGCGCGGCATAGTCATGCGGGTCCCTCTCGAAGGTGGCGGCCGGCTCGTCGTGGAGATCTCCGCCGACGAGGCAAAGGCGCTCGGCGAGGCGTTGAAGAACGTCGTCGGCTGAGCGCTCCCGAGACAACCTGATCCTCCGACCCTGGCGTAAGTCCGGCGCCAGGGTCGCTGACGTTTGGAGGGTTCCGTGCCCATCGAGACCACCGTCTCCGCGGTCGCCGAGGTTCCTGAGGGCGCCGAGCTGCTGGCCGTGCCCTACGCCTCCGACCTGCGTCCCGCTGTCGAGCAGTACGTCGAGCTGCACCTTCCGGTCGCCGACCTGCTGGCCCACTACGAGGCCAAGGGCGAGGCGGGCGAGATCGTCGAGGTCCCGGTGGCGCGGGCGGGCGGAATCGGGCGCGTGCTCCTGTACGGAGTGGGCGACGGCTCGCCGCGGGCGTTGCGCAGGGCCGGCGCGGCGCTGGCGCGCAAGGTCAAGGGCCGCGACACGCTGACCGTGGTGCCGCCCGAGGGCGACGTCGCGGCGATGGCCGAGGCCGCGCTGCTGGCCGGATACACCTTCAAGATCGGCAAAGAGGGCCGGAAGGGCGTGCGGGCGATCGAGTTCGCCGGCGCCGACGCGGAGCCGCTGCGCCGGGCCGAGGTCGTGGCGGAGGCCGTCGCGCTGGCCCGCGACCTGGCCAACATGCCCTCCTCGGTCAAGCATCCCGCCTGGCTCGCCGAGCGCGCCGCCGAGCAGGGCCTGCCGGTGCGGGTGTGGGACGAGGAGCAGCTCCAGGCCGAGGGGTTCGGCGGCATCCTGGCCGTCGGGCGCGGCTCGGTCCGGCCGCCCCGGCTGATCCAGCTCTCCTACGTCCCCGAGCAGCCGGCCGAGCGGCACGTCGTGCTGGTGGGCAAGGGCATCACGTTCGACTCGGGCGGCCTGTCGCTCAAGCCGACCGAGAACATGAAGACCCAGAAGACCGACATGGCGGGCGGCGCGGTGGTGATCGCCGTGCTGGCCGCGCTGGCCCGGCTGGGCGCCCCCGTACGCGTGACCGGCCTGATCGCCGCCGCCGAGAACATGCCGTCCGGCACCGCCCAGCGTCCCAGCGACGTCATCAGGCACTACGGCGGCCGCACGGTCGAGGTGCTGAACACCGACGCCGAGGGCCGGCTCGTGCTGGCCGACGCGCTGGCCTACGCCGACGCCGAGCTCGACCCCGACGCGGTCGTGGACATCGCCACCCTCACCGGGGCCATCTCCGTGGCGCTCGGCCGCAACGTCGGCGCCGTCTACGCCTCCGACGAAGACCTGGCCGCCCAGCTGCTGGCCGCCGGTCAGGCCAGCGACGACCGGCTCTGGCGCATGCCGCTGATCGACGACTACGCCCCGGCCCTGGAGTCGTCGATCGCCGACCTGGCCAACGTCGAGAGCGGCTCGCGCTACGGCGCCGGGTCCATCACGGCGGCGCTGTTCCTGCGGGAGTTCGCGGGCAAGCGCCCGTGGGCGCACCTCGACATCGCCGGGGTCGGCCGCAGCACGGTCGACGAGGGCACCCTGACCAAGGGCGCGACCGGGTTCGGCGTGCGCGTGCTGCTGGAGTGGCTGACCCGGGGCTGACCCGGGCGGCTCGGGCTAGTCGGCGATCTTCACGGCGGCCAGCAGGCCGTCGCCCAGGGGCATGAGCACCGACCGCAGCCGGTCGTCCCCCTGCACCAGCTTGCCCAGCTCGCGCAGCGAGACCGTGTCGGGGTCGCGCTGCGTGGGGTCGGCCACCCGGTCGTGCCACAGGGCGTTGTCGAAGGCCACCACGCCGCCGACGCGCAGCAGGCGCACCGCCTCGGCCAGGTAGTCGACGTACTCCTGCTTGGCGCCGTCGGCGAAGACCATGTCGTAGCCGCCGTCGGAGAGCCGGGGCAGCACGTCGAGCGCCCGGCCCGAGATCAGCCGCACCCGTCCGCCGGAGAAGCCCGCCTCCGCGAACGCCTGCCGGGCCAGCCGCTGGTGCTCGGGCTCGACGTCGACGCTGGTCAGCGTGCCGTCGCCGCGCATGCCGCGCAGCAGCCACAACCCCGAGACGCCGCAGCCGGTGCCGATCTCGACGACCGACTTGGCGTTGACGACGGTGGCGAGGAAGCAGAGCGCCGCCCCGCCCCCGGGAAGGATGGGCACCGCACCCATCTCCAGCCCGCGCTGACGCGCCGCGTGCAGGATCTCATCCTCGTGATGGAACTGCTCCGCATAGGCCAGAGTGGCCTCCACCGGACTGGTCATCGGCCTCCTCCCCCCACTTTCGTGCGATTGGTCACCGATCGCAGCCTAGGGGAGTCACGCCTGGACGGGAACTCAGGACGGTCCGAAGGCGTTGCAGGTTTAAACGGGCTTTGCCGGTCCGGAAGGCAGGCAGTGCGCACGAAGGGACGAAACCAGGCACTATGACGGTAGCGGTGGTCCCAGAGAGAGGAGTGCTGGTGGACGAAAGCGACCACCAGGCGGATACTCCCGTGTCGTCTGATTGGACGCCTCCCACATGGGAGGAAGTGGTGCGGACTCACTCCGCACGCGTGTACCGGCTGGCGTACCGGCTTACCGGCAATGTCCACGATGCCGAAGACCTCACGCAGGAGGTCTTCGTCAGGGTCTTCAGGTCGCTGTCGAGCTACACCCCCGGCACGTTCGAGGGCTGGCTGCACCGGATCACGACGAACCTGTTCCTCGACATGGCGCGGCGCAAGCAGCGCATCCGGTTCGAGGGGCTGGCCGACGACGCCGCCGAGCGGCTGCGCGGCCGTGAGCCGTCGCCGGCGCAGGCGTTCGACGACGCCCACCTGGAGCCCGATATCCAAGCCGCCCTCGACGCGCTCGCCCCCGAGTTCCGGGCCGCGATCGTGCTGTGTGACATCGAGGGCCTGTCCTACGAGGAGATCGCGGCCACGCTCGGCGTCAAGCTGGGTACGGTCCGAAGCCGTATTCACCGTGGCCGGGCGCAGTTGCGGGAGGCGCTCGACCATCGGGCCCCCCGTACTACCCAACTCCCCCCGACCGTGATCAGTGGGGAGGAAGTCTGATATGGCTCATCTAGGAGAACGCGTTTCGGCGCTCGTCGACGGAGAGCTGAACCACACCGAGCGCGATCGCGCGCTCGCCCACCTGACCTTCTGTGCTGACTGCCGGCGGGAGGTCGAGTCGATGCGGGCGCTGAAGTCGCGCCTGCGCTCGCTCGACGGCCCGGCGATGCCGGCCGATCTGACCATGTCGCTGCTGCGCATGGCGGAGCCGGGCGGGCCGCTGCCGCCGAGGGAGCGCCCTTTTCCTACCCGTACGTTCGGGGGGGTGCCCATTCCTGGGCCCCACAGCATCGCGCCCCTGGACAACCGCCCGCGCCGGGACGCCACCGCTGGGGCCTCGGGCCCTGGGCGGGGCGGTAGGCGACGCGGGGCCTACGTCGCGGTGGGCGTGGTGTCCGCCGCCGTCGCACTCGGCACCTTCTTCGCGGTCTCGGGCACAGGGCCCCAGACCTCGCCGCCGCCGGTCGAGCTCTGGCGGGTCCAGCACTCACCGGCCACCAGCGCGCCGCCCACCGCCACGCCTTGAACCGGGGGCTCGCCTGGGATACTCGGGTGGCGTAGTCGACGATGCCAGGGGCATACGATCTGGGTTCGGGATTTGTCGCAAACAAAGCCTTTTATGACCCTCGTATGCCGCCAGAGCAAAGATTGCGGTGGCCGAGCAAGGAGTGGTGAGACGTAGATGACCGACGAGACGCGCCCGGGCGAAGGACGCACGACGTCGGACTTCCCCGAGCCACAGGGGCGGCCGGAGTTCCTGCCCGCCGACGAGCCGGGCGAGCAGGCGGACCGCCGGTCCGACCCGCCCGCCTCGTTCGGCGCGTCCTGGGGCGACCCGTCGGGCCGCCCCGACACCCCGGGCGTGTCACCGTACGAGCCGCCGGGCCGTTCCGATGGTGTGCCGCCGCAGGACGGGGGCACGCGGGCGTACGAGGGCCCGTCGTTCGAGAGCCCCGCCGGGCCGCGAGGGTTCGAGAGCCCGTTCGAGAGCCCCGGCGGCACGCGGGCCTACGAGACCCCGTCCTTCGGGCCGGCGGAGACCGGGCCGCGGCCGATGCAGCCGCCGCCCTTCATGGGCGCGTACGGCGGCAACCACCCGCCGCCGCCGCGGCAGGCTCTGGGCATGGGCCCGGGGTGGGCGCCGCCGCCCCAGGGCGGGCCCGGCGCGGGCGCGCTGCCCAGGCGCGGACTCAACGCCGGCGTGCTGATCGCGATCGCCGTGGCCATCGCGCTGGTGGCCTCCGTGCTCGGCAGCCTCGGCACGTACCTGCTGACCAGGTCGGGCAGCAGCGGCACCGACCCGTCCTACAGCCTCGGCCCGGCCCCGACGGGCGCGACCAACAGGGCGCCCGACTCGGTGGCCGGCGTGGCCGCGCGGGTCCTGCCCAGCGTGGTCTCGCTGGAGGTCGGCAACGGCACCAACACCGAGGGCGCCTCCGGCTCCGGATTCCTGATCAAGAACGGCTACGTGGTGACCAACAACCACGTGGTCGCCATGGCCGCCAAGGGCGGCGAGATCAAGATCATGTTCAACAACCGCAAGACCACCGCGGGCCGCATCGTCGGCCGCGACCCGGGCTCCGACCTGGCCGTGGTCAAGCCCGAGGAGACCTTCGGCACGCCGGAGATCACCCTCGGCAACTCCGACCAGGTCGTGGTGGGCGATCCGGTGATCGCCATCGGCTCGCCGCTCGGCCTCAGCGGCACGGTCACCACGGGCATCGTCAGCTCGCTCAACCGTCCGGTCATCGCCGGCGACGAGACGGGCGCCGCCACCGAGGAGCCCGCCTACATCAGCGCCATCCAGACCGACGCCGCCATCAACCCCGGCAACTCCGGCGGCCCGCTGGTCAACGGCCGGGGCGAGGTGGTCGGGGTGAACTCGGCCATCGCCACCCTCAGCCGTTCGGTGAACAGCCAGAGCGGCAGCATCGGCCTGGGCTTCGCGATCCCGGTGAACCAGACGCGGCGGGTGGCCGAGGAGCTGATCACCACGGGCAAGGCCAAGCGTCCCAAGATCGGGATCGTGCTGGACAAGGACTACAAGGGCCAGGGCGTGCGCATCGCCTCCGAGCCCGCCGAGGGCCGCCAGCCGGTCGACGCCAACGGCCCCGCCGACAAGGCCGGGCTGAAGGCGGGCGACGTCATCCTGGAGGTCGACGGGCTGGCGCTGCAGGACGGCAACGAGCTGATCGCCCTGATCCGCAGCAAGGCGCCGGGCGCCAAGATCACCATCAAGTACCAGCGCGCCGGAGCGGAACGCACCGCCACCCTCACCGTCGTCGCCGACGATCAGCCGGCTCCCACCCCGTCCTGAGTGATATGACCCATGGGGGACGGTTCACCCACGGGCTGGAGCCTTTAGTCTGTGGAGAGGATTGTGGACTGCGGGTAGGAGCGTACGGTGTTCGGACTCGGGTGGATGGAGGTCGGAGCGCTGATCGTCATCGCGCTCCTGGTCTTCGGTCCTGACAAGTTGCCGCAGGCCGCCTCGCAGGCGGGCAAGACGCTGCGCAACCTGCGGCGCATGGCCAACAACGCGCGCGACGACCTGCGGGCGGGCCTCGGGCCGGAGTTCCAGAACTTCGACCCCGCCGACCTCAACCCGAAGAACTTCGTCCGCAAGCACCTCCTCGACGAGCTGGAGGACGACTGGAACGGCCGCCCCAAAGATCTGGAGCCGGCCGCCGTCGCGTCCTACGACGCCGCTGAGCCGCCGTCGGAGCTCGCCTATGGCGAGCTGCCCCCCTACGACTCCGAGGCCACCTGACACACCCTGCAGACGCGCGACGGGCCCGCCCAGCTTCCGCTGGGCGGGCCCGTCTTCGCGTGAGTGGGTCAGGAACGGTTGGGCGCGAGGCCGAGCTGCATGCCCTTGATGCTGGAGGAGCGCTTGCTCAGACCGGCGGCGATCTTCCGCAGCTCCGCGGCCGCGGGCGAGTCGGGGTCGGTCAGCACCAGCGGCTTGCCCTCGTCGCCGCCCTCGCGCAGGCGCAGGTCGATCGGCACCTGGCCGAGCAGCGGGACGCGGGCGCCCAGCGTGCGGGTCAGGGCGTCGGCGACGGTCTGGCCGCCGCCCTCGCCGAACACGGCCACGCGCTCGTCGCAGTGGGGGCAGGGCAGCCAGGACATGTTCTCGATGACGCCGGCGATCTGCTGGTGGGTCTGGGCGGCGATCGAGCCGGCCCGCTCGGCCACCTCGGCGGCGGCCTGCTGGGGCGTGGTCACGACCAGGATCTCGGCCGACGGGAGCCGCTGCGCCACCGAGATGGCGATGTCGCCGGTGCCCGGCGGCAGGTCGAGCAGCAGGACGTCGAGGTCGCCCCAGTAGACGTCGGCCAGGAACTGGTGGAGCGCCCGGTCGAGCATCGGGCCGCGCCACACGACCGGCGTGTTGCCCTCGGGCTTGAACATGCCGACGGAGATGACCTTGATGTCGTGCGCCGACGGCGGCATGATCATGTCCTCGACCTTGGTGGGACGCTCGGCGGCGCCCAGCATGCGAGGAATGCTGTGACCGTAGATGTCGGCGTCGACGATGCCGACCTTGAGGCCGTTGGACGCCATCGCGGCGGCCAGGTTGACCGTGACCGACGACTTGCCCACGCCGCCCTTGCCGCTCGCGACGGCGAAGACGCGGGTGAGCGAGCCGGGCTGGTTGAACGGGATCTCCTTCTCCGGGCCCCGGTCACCCCGCAGCTTGGTCTGCAGGGTCTTGCGCTGCTCGGCGCTCATGACGTCGAGCTCGATCTGGACGTCCGTCACGCCGCCGACCTTGCCGACCGCCGTCTTCACGTCGCGGGTGATGGTGTCCTTCATCGGACAGCCTGACACGGTGAGGTAGACGCCCACCCGGACCGCGCCGTCGGGGGCGATCTCGATGTTCTTGACCATGTCGAGGTCCGTGATCGGGCGACGGATCTCGGGGTCGATGACGGTGGCGAGGGCGGCCGTCACCTGTTCCTGGGTTGGTGCCATCGAAGTCTCGGCACGAGGGAGTGCCGTCCCTCCTTAGTCGGTCTATGTGTGACAGGCGCTGAAAGCCAGTGAGAAATGCCCCTCCATGGTATGAACCAGGGGCGCCGCTCAGTTAATCCGCGCTGTTAGGTGTCTGTGCAACAACGTCTAAGGTTACTGCGTGACTCTGCTGCGCGACGAGGGGCTCACCGCCGAGGAGCTGGCGGTCTGGCGGATGTTGCAGCGGGCCCAGGTGCGCATCGCCCGCCGCCTGGAGGCCGAGCTGCTGGTGGCCCACGATCTGCCGCTGGCCTCGTACGAGGTGCTGGCGCAGCTCGCCGAGGCGCCGGGGCGGCGGCTGCGCATGAACGACCTGGCCGACCGCGTGCTGCTCTCGCGCAGCGGGCTGACCAGGCTGATCGACCGGTTGCAGCGCCACGGGCTGGTCGGGCGGGAGGCGTGCTCCGACGACGCCCGCGGGCTGTTCGCGGTGCTGACCGAGCCGGGCGCCGCGCGGCTGGCCGAGGCCACGCCGACCTACCTGCGCGGGGTCAAGGACCAGTTCCTCGACCTGCTGGGCGCGGGCGACCTCGGCGAGGTGCGGGCGCTGCTGGCCCGGCTCGACGTCACTGACGTTTGTTGAGCTCCTCCAGCAGCCGGCCGAGCTCGGCGCGCAGGTAGTCGCGGGTGGCGACCTCGTTGAGTGCCAGGCGCAGGCCGGCGATCTCGCGGGTGAGGTACTCGATCTCGGCCTGGTTGCGGTCGGCGGCCTCGCGGTCCTGCTCGTACTGGATGCGGTCGCGGTCGTCCTGGCGGTTCTGGGCGAGCAGGATGAGCGGCGCGGCGTAGCTGGCCTGGAGCGACAACATCAGCGTGAGGAAGATGAACGGGTACGGGTCCCACTTGAGCGCCGGGGGAGCGGCGATGTTCCAGATCACCCAGATCGCCACGAACACCGTCATGTAGACGATGAAGCGGGCCGTGCCGAGGAAGCGGGCGATGCGTTCCGAGAGGCGGCCGAACGCCTCGGGGTCGTAGTGCGGGCGCAGCGAGCGGCGCAGCGCCCGAGGCTGGTCGAGCCGGTCAATGGTCACGGTCGTCCCCCTCGCGCCAGTCGTCGGGAAGCAGGTGGTCGAGGACGTCGTCGACGGTCACCGCGCCGACCAGCCGGCCCAGCTCGTCCACGACCGGGGCGGCGACCAGGTTGTAGTTGGCCAGGAAGGCGTGGACCTGGCGCAGGGTGAAGTCGGGCCTGATCGGGTCGAGCGAGGGGTCGAGCACGCGGCCGAGCAGCGTCGAGGGCGGCTCGCGCAGCAGCCGCTGGAAGTGCGAGACCCCCAGGTACGTGCCGGTCGGCGTCTCGGTGGGCGGCCTGGTCACGTAGACCTGGGCGGCGACGGCGGGCGGCAGGTCCTGCTGACGGATGTGGGCCAGCGCCTCGGCCACCGTCGCGTTGGGCGGCAGGACGACCGGCTCGCTGGTCATCACGCCGCCCGCGGTGTCGTGGGCGTAGGTCAGCAGCCGCCGCACCGGGGCCGCCTCGCCGGGCTCCATGAGCGCCAGCAGCCTGGCCGCCTGGTCCTCGGGCAGGTCGTGCAGCAGGTCGGCGGCGTCGTCGGGGCTCATCTCCTCCAGGACGTCGGCGGCCCGCTCGGGTTCGAGGGTGCCGAGGATGCCGATCTGGTCGTCGGGCGGCAGCTCCTCCAGCACGTCGGCCAGGCGGTCGTCGGCGAGCTCGCGGGCGATCTCGATGCGCCGCTTGCTGGGCAGCTCGTGCAGGGCGCTGGCCATGTCGGCGGCGCGCAGCGACTCGAACGCGGCGATCAGCCCGGCCGCGCCCTGGTCCTTCTGCAGGGTGTCGAAGCCGGACACCTCGGTCCAGCCGACCGTCCTGGGCTCGCGCCGGCGGCCCTTGAAGAGCGCGACCTTGGTGATCTCCCACCGGGACGGCAGGGTCTCCTCCATGGCGACGTCGTAGACGGTCATGGGCTCGTCGCCGACGCGCACGGGCAGGTCGAGCACCTCGCCGATGACCAGGGTCTCCGAGGCGCGCTGCTCGAACCTGCGCATGTTCAGCCGCCCGGTGAAGACGACCGCGCCCGCCTCGATGCGGCGCACGCGGGTGATCGGCAGGAACACCCGGCGGCGCGGCTGCACCTCGACGACCATGCCGTGCACCTGGGGGTTGCCGGTGATGCGCAGGCCCACGACCACGTCGCGGACCCGGCCGATCTGATCGCCCGTGGGGTCGAAGACGGGGGTCCCCGCCAGCCGGGCCACGAAGATCTTCACGTGGGCCAGGCTAACAGTGAGACGCCGTTGCGCCCCGGTTGCCTGGCATGTCAGTATCAAACGCATTTAACGCTGATTACTGGGCACTAGGGGTACACCATGAGGCTGGCGGGGCTCGCACTGGCATTCGTGTCGTCGTGTTGTTTCGCGTTCTCCGGGCCGATGGCCAAGTACCTCATCACCGCCGGGCTGGCGCCGGTCGAGGCCGTCTGGACCCGGATGGCGGGCGCCGGGCTGCTGCTGGTCGCGGTGCTGGCGGTGGTCAAGCCGCGAGCCCTGCGCATCCCGCGGGCCCGGCTGCCGTTCCTGGGGCTCTACACCGTGATGGCCGTCGCGGGCGTGCAGTCGCTCTACTTCGTCGCCATCACCCGGCTGCCGGTGGGGATCGCGCTGCTGCTGGAGTTCATGGCGCCGGTGATGGTGGTGGCCTGGGTCAGGCTCGTCCGCAAGGTACGCCTGGCCGGGGCCGCGTACGTCGGCGCGGTGATCGCGTTCGTCGGCCTGGCGATCGTCGTCGAGGCGTGGCAGGGCATGCGCCTGGACGCGTTCGGCCTGCTCCTCGGCCTGCTGGCCGGGGCGTGCTGCGCCGGCTACTTCCTGATGGGCGACAGCCTGGGCCCCGACATCGACCTGCTCGGTCTGGTCGCCTGGGGCATGGTCGGCTCGGCCGTCGTGCTCATCCCCTTCGCGCAGCCCTGGGACATCCCCTGGGAGGCCTTCACGGTCTCCGTCGCCCCGCAGGGCGGCACGACGCTGCCGGTGCTGGGGGCGTACCTGTGGCTGGTGCTGGTGGCGACCGCGCTGGCGTACATCCTCAGCATGAACATGGTGCGGCGGCTGTCGGCGGCGGTGGGGGCGACGGTCGCCTCGCTGGAGGTCATCGGCGGCGCGGTGGTCGCGTGGGCGCTGGTCGGCGAGACGCTGGGGGTGTTCCAGATCGTCGGCGGGCTGATCGTGCTCGGCGGCGCGCTGCTCGCCCAGACCGCCACCTCGGGCGGCGAACCGGCCCCCGCCCCGGACCGGCCGGCCGAGATCACCGCCCGGGTGTGAGCCCGGCCGCCGCGGGCCGGGCGCGGCCGAGGGTCAGCGTTCCGGTGTGAGGCGCAGGACGGTCGAGTCGCGGGCCCAGCGCTCGGTCAGGTGCTCGCTGTCGGGGGCGTTGAGCCGCTCCTTGGCTAGCACCGCCACGGCGTCGGCCGCCCCGGCCTGGTCGACGACCGAGACCGCCGCGTCGAACTCCACCAGCCGCGCGCCGTTGTCCTTGCTGCGCAGCGTCACGCGCACCCGGTCGAGCGCGCCGAGCCCCGGCAGGTCCTGCTCGCCGCCGCCGGTCACGAGGTAGATGGCGCCGTCGTGCCAGGCGTGCCAGGCCAGGCGCGGGCGGTCGAGGGCGAGCCAGAGGATGCCGGACTTCTTGGCGCCCTCCTCGATGGCCGCGGTGTCGTCGCTCACGATCAGACTGTAACCCCCGAACCGCTCGGGCCCCGCGCGCGTTTCATCGGTATGCGGTCGTTCATCCTCGTGCTCCTCCTCGTCGCGGGCTGCGGCGCCGCCGGTCCGGAACCGCCGTCCGGGTGCGGGGCCTCCGCCCGTACGGGCCCGCTGGACACGCGCGTCCTGCGGCAGGTCGTGTACGACTACCCGGCGTCCCCGACGCCCGAGGCGCTCGCCGGGAAGGTGGAGACCGTCGTCACCGGCCAGGTGACGGGCTGGGTCGCCGGGCCCGTGGTCGAGGAGGGCATCCCGGGGGACCGCACCCATTACGTCCTCATGCGCACCCAGGTCGGCGAGCGGCTCAAGGGCGCCGCAGCGGACGTCGCGGACGTCGCCTTCTACCAAGGGGCGGCGGTGGACGACGCGGGCACGCCGGTCCACAGCGTGGCCGACTTCGCCCGCGCGGCGCCCCCGGGCACCCGGGTGCTGCTGTTCATGAACCGCGCCGGACCGACCGGCAAGGTCGTCGAGGGACGTGCGGTCGCCTGGTCGACGCCCCCGCAGGGCGTGATCCTGCACGAGGTGACCGACGACCCCGGCGGCCGGGCCGTCGGCGGCAGGGACGAGATCTTCTCCTCGACCGGCTGGAACCAGCCGTGCGGCATCGACGGCCTGATCGCCCGCCTGCGCGCCCACGGAGTCACCGGCTGAACACTTTGCCCTTTTCTGGTGTCCGCCGGGTGCTCTGTCGGGGAGAACCGCATTCATGGGGATCGTCTCTCGCGGCTTCGCCGGAAAACACTTCCGGCGGCCGCGGCCGGAGCTGGCCGGGCGGGTGCCGCCGGGGCAGTACCTGGCCGAGGGCTTCCCGGTGCTCACCGCGGGGGCGACGCAGCACATCCGGACCGAGCGCTGGTCGTTCACCGTCAGAGGCGGCGCGGGCGAGCCCACCTGGACGTGGACGGACCTGCTGTCGCTGCCCGCCGAGCAGATCACCGTGGACATCCACTGCGTCACCCACTGGAGCAAGCTCGACACCACCTGGACGGGCGTGTCCCTCGACCGGCTGCTGACCGGCGCCGACCGGGCGGCCGGGTACGCCCTGGCCGTCAGCTACGGCGGCTACGCCACCAACCTGCCGGTCGAGGAGATCGTGGACGGCAAGGCGTGGCTGGTCTACGCCTACGAGGGCGCGCCGATCCCGCCCGAGCACGGCGGCCCGGTGCGGATGCTGGTGCCCGCCCACTACCTGTGGAAGAGCGCCAAGTGGATCCACGAGCTGTGGCTCATGGACGAGGACCGCCCAGGCTTCTGGGAGCGGTCCGGCTATCACAACTTCGGGGACCCATGGCGGGAACAGCGGTACTACGACGACTGACCTGGCAGCCGGCCACGATCGCCGAGGTCGTCCCGGAGACCGACCAGACGCGTACGTTGCTGCTCGACGTGCCCGGCTGGCCGGGACACCGCGCCGGTCAGCACGTGGACGTGCGGCTGACGGCCGACGACGGCTACCAGGCGACCCGGGCGTACTCGCTGGCCGGCGCGCCCGGCGAGCGGCCCTCCATCACCGTGGTCGGGGTGGCGGGGGGCGAGGTGTCGCCGTACCTGGTGGAGGTGGCCGAGGCCGGCGACCAGGTGGAGGTGCGCGGCCCGATCGGCGGCTACTTCGTGTGGGAGCCCATGCCGGAGCGGCGGCCGCTGCTGCTGGTCGCGGGCGGGTCCGGCGTGGTGCCGCTGCGCTCGATGCTGCGCCACCGCGCCCGGCTGGGCGACGGCACCCCGGTACGACTGGTCTACTCCGTGCGCGATCCCGGCCAGGTGATCTACCGCGACGAGCTGGAGGCCGCCGGCGCCGAGGTGACCTTCGTCTACACCCGCTCGGCCCCCACCGACTGGCCCGAGCCCGTGGGCCGGGTGGACCGCTCGCAACTGGTCCGGCTGGCCTGGCCGCCCGCCCACGAGCCGCTGGCCTACGTCTGCGGACCGACCGCGTTCGTCGAGCACGTCGCCGCGATCCTCACCGCCCTGGGCTACCCGCCCACCGACATCCGCACCGAGCGGTACGGCTAGGAGAGACACCATGCAACAACCCGTGGACGGCAACGCCGCGGCAGGCCCGCTGGCCCAGTTCTTCGGCCGGGACATGACGGCGGCCCAGGGCGTCTGCGCGCAGTGCGGCATGAACGGCCCGCTGGGGGAGGCCACCGTGTACGGCCCCGCCCCCGGCACCGTGCTGCGCTGCCCGAACTGCGACAACGTGCTCATGACCCTCGTGGAGGCGCCGGGCCGGATGATGGCCGCGATGCCGGGCCTCGGCCTGCTGGAGACGCCCGTGCAGGGAGGTGGCTGACCGTGGCCGTCGTCTCGAAGGGCTTCAAGGGACGCGGCGGGCACGACGACCGCCTGCCGCCCGGCCAGTACCTCACGCCCGGCTTCCCCGTCCTGTCCGCGGGCCCGACGCCCCGGGTGGACACCGCCGGCTGGACGTTCACCCTGGTCACCGAGGCCGGCCGGGAACGCGTCTGGACCTGGGACGAGCTGCTCGACCTGCCCCAGAGCGCCCCGCACACCGACCTCCACTGCGTCACCGGCTGGTCGAAGTTCGACACCGACTGGCAGGGCGTGTCGATCGACGTCCTGCTCGACGACGTGGACACGCGGGCGGAGTTCGCGGAGGCGTACTGCCACGGCGGCTACACGACCAACCTGCCGCTCGCCGACCTGCGCGGCGGCAGGGCGTGGATCGTCCACACCTTCGACGGCGACCCGCTGCCCGCCGAGCACGGCGGCCCGGCCCGGCTGCTGGTCCCGCACCTGTACCTCTGGAAGTCCGCCAAATGGGTCAAGGGCCTGCGCCTGCTCGACCGTGACCGGCCCGGCTTCTGGGAACGGGCCGGGTACCACAACTACGGCGACCCGTGGCGCGAGCAGCGCTACTGGAACAGCTGATCGTGCCCATAGACGGGGGACGCCTGCCGCGGGCCGCCCCGCAGCCGTTAGCGTTGGCGCATGCGCTCACGTCGTTCCGTGCTCTCCGTGCCGGGCAGCAACCCCCGCTTCCTGGAGAAGGCCCAGACCCTGCCCGCCGACGAGGTCTTCCTCGACCTTGAGGACTCCGTCGCGCCGCTGGCCAAGGACGAGGCCCGCAAGAACGTCGTGACCGCGCTGCGCGAGGGCGACTGGACCGGCAGGACCCGCGCGGTCAGGGTCAACGACCTGACCACGATGTGGACGTACCGGGACGTGATCGAGGTCGTGGAAGGCGCCGGGGAGTTCCTCGACTGCCTGATCCTGCCCAAGGTCCAGGACCCGACCGAGGTCGTCTGGCTCGACACCCTGCTGACCCAGATCGAGCGGTCGATGGGCTACGAGGTGGGCCGCATCGGCATCGAGGCCCAGATCGAGAACGCCCGCGGGCTGGTCAACGTCGACGCCATCGCCGGGTCGTCCAGAAGGCTGGAGGCCCTGGTGTTCGGGCCGGCCGACTTCATGGCCTCGATCAACATGCGCACCCTCGTGGTCGGCGAGCAGCCGCCCGGCTACGAGGAGGGCGACGCCTACCACTACATCCTCATGCGCCTGCTGATGGCCGCCAGGATGCACGACCTCCAGGTGATCGACGGCCCCTACCTCCAGATCAAGGACGTCGAGGGCTACCGCCGGATCGCCCGCCGGGCCGCCGCGCTCGGGTTCGACGGCAAGTGGGTGCTGCACCCTCTGCAGGTGGAGGCGGCCAACGAGGTGTTCTCGCCGAGCCAGGACGACTACGACCACGCCGAGCTGATCCTGGAGGCGTACGAGCACTACACCACCGTGGAGCGGCGCGGCGCGGTCATGCTGGGCGACGAGATGATCGACGAGGCGTCCCGCAAGATGGCGCTCGTCGTGGCCGCCAAGGGCAGGGCGGCCGGTCTGGCGAGGACGAAGTCGTTCACACCTTGACGCCCACCGCGGTGAAGAACCACAACGACGAGGTCAGCCAGAGCCCGACCAGCGCCGTGAACGCCAGCCCGCCGAGCAGCGGCAACGTCCAGCCCGGCGCGTCGCGCTTGGGCAGCGCCAGCATCTTCGCCGTGAACACGCCGTAGAAGAAGCAGCCGAGCAGCGAGTGGGCCAGCACGCGCGGCACGTCGAACTGCAGGCCGAGGGCGTACAGGCAGTGGAAGGCGACGGGGATCGTGAGGAGGAAGGCCAGCCGCCCCGACCAGCGGTGGACGCCGTCCGGCAGCTCGATCCCCAGCCTTCCCCACATCGACAGCGCCGAGACCACCTGGACGATCGCCAGCGCGAACGCCCCGGTCGTCAGCCACGCCTTCATCGGCAGCGCGCCGGAGAACCCGGCCGGGCCGATCGCGAACCCCGTGGGCGTGTGCGCCCGGCCGGACACGCCGAGGCCCAGCGCCACCAGGCCGCCGGCCAGCAGCGGGAGCAGGAGCACGGCGGCCGTGCGGTGCGACGGCCGGTGCGAGGGCCGGTGAATGGCGGTCATTGCATCTCCTCGATGAAGCCGTCCACGTCCTTCGGCAGGACGGTGGCGCCGGCGACGGTCACGGGGGTGGTGGGCCGCCCGGCGTCCAGCCGGGGGATCTCCACCTGGTCCTGGCCCAGGAACGCGGCGCCGACCTGGTCGTAGCCGCCGCCGGGGCGCGGGACGCGGATCCAGCCCGCTCGCAGCTTCGCGCCTCTGACCTGCGCGGTCGCCCGGTACAGCCCGGACGGCCGGACCACGGCGGGCGCGGTGAACGTCCACCTCCCGCCGCCGACGGACAGGCTGCCCCTGGCGCGTCCGCCGCCGAGCGTGGCGGTCAGCCGGGCCGTGCCCGGGCCCTTCAGCACGGCCTTCCCGCCGGCCTCGCCGCCCTTGAACCAGGCTTCCGACCTGCCGTCGCAGAAGTAGCCGACGGCCTTGCCGTCGCGGACGGAGATCGCTATCAGGCCGCCGTTGCCCTTGACGTACCCGCCGTAGTCGGCCTTGGGGATCTTCGCGGCCTCGGTGGGCGCGGGCGACGCGGACGATGACACGGATGGCGACCCGGACGGCGACGGCGTGGCGGCGGCCTCGGTGGGGGATCCCGCCGCGGCCGTGTCGGTGGTGGGCGCGGTGTCGGCCGCCGGTGCCGCGGTGACGCTGGCGACGCCCAGCCCCGCGGCCAGGACCGCGCCCGCCGCCAGGGTGATGAAAGGTCCCAGCCTTGACATGGACTGCTCCCAAAGTCGGAAGGGCGAAATGCCGTACGACTCCGAGCATCCGCCCAAAGGGGCGGGTCGTCTGTGAACTAATGCTCACCCGGCAGACAGAATGTATGGATGCAGGAGAACCCTGGACCGAATCCGCCATATGGCAGTCAGCCGCCTGGGCCGCCCGTCTATCCTTATGGGCCGCCGCCCGTGCCGCAGCCGCGGTCCTGGTTCCTGCCGACGCCGCAGGGGGCGCGTTACGACCATCTCGCCCGCACTCCGGCGAACGAGCCGTGGCGGGCCGTCGTCGGCACGATCCTCGTGGGCGTCGGGTTCTTCGTCGTCGGCACCGGCGTGCTGCTCTTGGGCAAGGCCGCCGAGTGGATCCTCGGCCTGCCCGCCCCGACCGACCCCGGGCAGATCTTCGGCGATCCGGTGTTCGGGCTGGTGATGGTGCTGCTGTCGATCGCGGCCGTGCTGCCGCTCGTCCTCGGCACGGCCGCGCTCGTCCAGCGCCGCAGGCCCGGCACGCTGTCGTCGGTCGCCGGACGGCTGCGCTGGTCCTGGTTGCTGCGCTGCCTCGGCCTGGCCGTGCTGGCGCTGGTGCTGGGCCAGATCGCGCAGGTCATGGCCCTGTCGTTGTCGGGGGAGGGGTACTCCGACCTGTTCGGCTGGGTCGGCTGGGGGCGGTTCCTGCCCGCCCTCGTGGTGATCGTGCTGCTGGTGCCGTTCCAGGCGGCGACCGAGGAGTACATCTTCCGCGGCTGGTTCGTCCAGGCGGTCGGTGTGCACGTGCGCAATCCGGTGTGGGCGATTCTCATCGGGTCCCTGCTGTTCGCGTCGCTGCACGGCTACTCGTGGGTGGGGCTGCTCGACGTGTTCGCCTTCGGCGCGGTGATGGGCTGGCTGGCCGTACGGACCGGGGGGCTGGAGGCGCCGATCGCGTTGCACGTGATGAACAACATGCTGGCCTTCGGGCTCAGCGCGGCCTCGGGCAGCCTGGAGGACGCACTGGACCAGGGCAAGACGCCCATCCCTTGGCAGGCGTTGTCGGGAACGGTGGTGCAGCTCGCGGTGTATGCGATTGGTGTGTTCTATATATCCAAAAAGCGGGCAATTAGTGCTATTTCTGGATAAATCAGGCGAGAGGTTCCGGAAATCTCGCTAGAGAGGTCTCGCCAATCCGGCTCAGGCATGCTGGTCTGGTTCCTGTGGGACAGGCGAGGGCGTCACGGAGGTGATCGTTTTGGTGGGACGGGGTAGAAAATAGGCGCATAAGGTGGGACGGGATTTGTGGAACGGTCCGTAAAGAATCGGTCCGTTCGCTCACCGTTTCCCCGCGCAACCCGGTTGACCAGGTCCGATTCGACGGGTTCCACCTGTACGACGAGTTCGACTAGGAGGTGCGGCGCGTGGCCTCCGGCCCCAGCGATCCGCCACGGCGACCGCCGGACGACGACGACCCGCGTCCTGAGGACGCCGCGGAACCCCCCTCGCCCGAGGAGCCCGGAACCTCTCCCGGGCAGCCCAGGGCCTCCTCCGAGCAGGCCGGGGCCTCTTCCGGGGAGCCCAGGATCCGCCACTCCCCGCCCGGCCCCACCGACGACCGGGCCCGGGGCTTACCCTTGACCTCCCCTTGGGGCATGCCGCCGTTCGCGTCCCCGATCCCGGAGGAATCGCCGCAGGAGCCGCCCAAGGGGCGCAGACCGTACAGCTCGCCGACGGCCGAGCCCGAGGTCGAGCCGCGCCGCCGCCCCCGGCGCATCGTCAACCGCCCGGACAAGCTCGTCGCCGGCGGCCCGCCCCGCCAGGAACCCCCCGCCGCGCCCCCACCTCCTGCGCCCCCGTCCGGGCCCCCGTCCGGGCCCCCGGCCCCGCCCGCCGACGGCCCCCAGGAGGGCACGGCCCCCGCGGGCCCCTACCGGGAGCCGCCCTACCACCTGCCGCTCCCCGCCGACGAGGCCCCCGCCACACAGCCCGCGCCCTCGCAGCCGGAGCCCCCCGGCCCCCAGACGCCACGACCGCACGACCCCGGCCCCCAGGCCCCCGGATGGCATGACCCCGAGTCCGGCGACCCCGAGTCCGGCGACCCTGAGTCCGGCGATCCGGAGTCCCGCGCCCCGGAGTCCCGCGATCCCGGGGGCCGGGAAGCCGAGCTCGCGGCGGCCGGTGAGGAGGACGCCGAGGTCAGGCGGGTGGGCCGGCCGCCCGGCGGGCGTCCCACGCGACCGGATCTGCTGGTCGCCACCGGCCCGCCGCGCCCCGCCGGGGCCGGCGGCAGGCACCACAGAGGCCCGGCCCCGGCCGCCGTACGCAGGTCCAGCCCCGTGCACCGGGGCAGCAGGGCCGCCCCCATAGCCCTCACCATGGCCCTGGCGCTCCTGGTGGCCGCAGGGGTGCTCGTATGGCGCTGGAGCGACACCGACGCCACCGGGCTGCGCCTGGAGGCCGGCACCGGCCGTTCGGGGGACGACCTCTTCACCGTCCCGGCCGCCGGCGTCGGCACCAACCAGAAGCTCAACGACATCGTCTCCGTCGGCCGCGCGGTGGTCGCGGTGGGCAGCGACACCACCAGCCCGACCCCGCGCCCGCTCTTCCTGTTCTCGCCCGACGCCGGCAAGCACTGGCAGCTCGGCCAGGTCAGCGGCGCCTCCACGCCCATCGTCCAGCGCGTGGTCGGCGGCGACGGCCGCTGGCTGGCCAGCGGCGGCGACGGCCCGTCCGGCGAGCGCGGCCTGTGGACCAGCGTCGACGGCTTCAGCTGGACGACGGTCAACGCGACCGGCATGGCCGCCTTCCGCCCCGGCGACCAGATCTACGACATCGCCAGGACGGCCTCCGGCTTCGTCGCCGTCGGCGCCACGCCGGGGGACGGCGGCCCCGGCCCGGCGGCCTGGCGCTCGTCCGACGGCCGGGCCTGGGAGCGCGTGGAGACCAGGGGGCTGGACGTCCAGGAGATCAGGGCGGTCGTCGCCCAGGGCGACACGGTCGTGGCCGTCGGCCGCCCGTCCGACGGAAGCGGCTCGCGGGTGCTGCGCTCCTCCGACGGCGGACGCGGCTGGCAGGCGACCGGCTTCCAGCTCCCCGAGGCCGAGCCGCGCACGGGCACGGTGGCCGTGCTGCCCAAACGGTTCGTCCTGGTGCCGACCAGGCAGCGTACGGTCGACGGCGGCGTGCGCGTCTACTGCTCGCCCACCGGCGCCCAGTGGTCGCAGTGCGGTTCCATCGGCGGCCTGAGCGGCGAGAGCCCCGGGGTGGAGTCGCTGGTCTCCTACCGGTCCGGCGTGGCCGCGATCAGCCAGGCCACCTTGGGCAAGTACTCGGTCCTGACCAGCGCCGACGGGCGCGGCTGGGCCAAGCGGGCCGACCTCGGCGACCTGGCGGGCGCCACGTTGCGCGGGTTCACGATCTCCGACGGCGGCACCCTGTTCGCCGGCGGCGACCAAGCCGCCTCCGACGTCGACAACCAGCTCGTGCTGATGACCGCGCCGCCGCGCGGCGCCGCCTCCCGCGTCCAGCTCGGCCAGGTCGAGGGCCTGACCAGGGTCTCGCGCGAGACCACCCGCCTGGCGGCCGCCGGCGGCCGGTACGTGGCGGTCGGCGCCGCCTCGGGCGACGCCGGCCTGTGGACGATCAGCAACTGGCAGCGCTGGAAGTCGATGAGCCTCGGCGGCCCCGGCAGGCAGATCCTGGAGGACGTCGCCCACGGCGGGCGCGGCTGGCTGGCGGCCGGCAGCACCCAGACGAACCTGGCCGTCACCGACCCCCTGCTCGTCACCTCCGACGACGGCGAGAACTGGCGGCGCGTGCCGGTCTCCGGCGACCTGGCCCGCGACCGCGACCGGCCCTACCTGGACACCCACGCCGTCGCGGCGGGCAAGAAGGGGTACGTGCTGGCCGGCGAGTCCCACGACCAGGCGGGCTCGGTGGCCGCCGCCATGTGGTTCACGCCCGACCTGCGCAAGTACACCCGGTCCAGGAAGCTGCCCCAGGGCGGCTCGGGCGTACGCGTCCACGACGTGATCGCGACCCAGGGCGGCTACGTCGCGGTCGGCGGGTCGGGGACCGCCGACCGGGAGAACAGCGTGGTCTGGTTCTCCGACGACGGCGTGAACTGGAGCGCCCGCAAACGGGTCACCCCGCCGGACGCCACGTCGGCCGGGCTGCGGCAGGTCACGACGTACCACGACAAGCTCGTCGCGATCGGCACGGCCGTGACGGACGGCTCACGCCGCGCCTTCTCCGCCGTCTCCGACGACGACGGCGAGAGCTGGACGACGGCCTGGCTGCCCGCGGACCAGGCGGCGGCCGTGCACGACCTGGCCGCGGGCGACCAGGGCCTGGTGGCGGTCGGCTGGCACGGCGTCCCGGGCGAGGGCGACAGCGCGGCCTGGGTCTCCCAGGACGGCCTGTCGTGGAGCCGCATGGCCCTGACCAGGGACCGGCTCTCCGGCCTCGGCATGCAGGCCCTGACGGCCGTGGCGATCAGCGGCACGGAGGTGGTGGCGCTCGGCAGGTCCACGACCTATGACACCGACCACCTGATCCTGTGGACCTCCAGCCTCACCGCCAGCCGGTGAGCACGCCCCACTCGGTCAGGCATTCGAGCAGCCCCTCGGTGAGCGGCAGGAGCGCCAGCTCACCGGGGCCGCACCAGCGCACGTCGGCGGCGTCGTCACCGGCCACGGGCACGCCGCCGGCGCAGGTCGCCAGGTAGTCGCGGATCACGTACGTGACGCCGCCCGGCCCGGGACGCTCCACCGTGCCGGCCAGGCGGCCCACCTCGACGCGCAGCCCGGTCTCCTCCATGACCTCGCGGCGCACGCCGGCCGCGTCGCTCTCGCCGGGCTCCAGCCGGCCGCCCGGGAGCGACCACAGGCCCTTGCCCGGCTGGCGGCCGCGCCGGATGAGAAGAAGCTGGTCAGAGGCGCCGAAAATGATCGCGCCGACACAATTTACGCGCACATGACCAAGATTACGACGGGATAACGGGTCCCGGTCTTGACGCGACCGTGCCGGAGGAAGCACCGTGGGTAGCTGTGAGAGCGGCTCCTACCTGCCCAAGGTGCTTCGGCCCGCTTCACGGGTCGAGCGCCCTGTCCGGTGCGTTCCATTGCGACACGCACGGCGACGTCCTGCCGTACCAGCCTCCGCGACCGCCCACGGGCGAATCGCTGGAGGCCATGCGGAAACGCTCGGTGGTGCCCGTGTGGCTGCCCTGGCCATTGCCGCCCGGCTGGACGGTGACCGGGTTCGGCGAGGTCGGCGACGACCGTACCGGCTCGCGGGCCAGCGTGGTCGCGCTGAGCGGGCCCTCGCCGATCGAAGGGCCGGCCGACCTGCTGGTGATCGCCGAGGAACCGGGCGTCGGGCTCGGCGCGACGTTCGCGGGGCTCGACGGTCCCGATCCCGGCGAGGGGTTCGACTCCGGGCCGCCCAACGCGAAGATCGAGGTGCTGGGTCATCCCACGGCGATGTGGTGCCTGGCCGGCATCGACGACCGCGCCGTCTACGCCGGTGAGGCGCTGGGCAACTGGTTGTGGACCATCGCCTGGCCCGCCGAGGCCGGCTGCATGATCGCGCTGGCCGAGCTGTCCCTCCAGGACGCCCGCGACCGCGAGTTCGAGGTGCCGTTCGGCGGGTTCTCGCCGCTGCTGGAAGACTGAGAGCCGGAGATCGAGCGCCTGGAGGGCCGGGCGCGGAGCTGAGCACAGGATCGCCTCCCCCGGGCGGCCGGTTGGGGGAGCGGTGTCCGGGGTCAGGTTCTTCGTCGAGGCGTTCGTGACGATGTTCGTGATCATGGATCCGCCGGGCGTCATCCCGCTCTTCCTCGCCTACACCTTCGGCCGCACCCCGGCCGAGCGCAGGCGCATCGCCTGGCAGGCCGCGGTGACGGCGTTCTGCCTGGTGGTGGTGTTCGCGGTGTTCGGGCGGGCCATCCTGTCGTACCTGCACGTCGAGGTGCCCGCCATGCAGATCGCGGGCGGCCTGCTGCTCCTGCTGGTGGCCCTGGAGCTGCTGCGCGGCACGGCCGAGCCGCGCACCGACACCGTGCGCTCGAACGTCAACGTCGCCCTGGTGCCGCTCGGCACGCCGCTGCTGGCCGGGCCCGGCGCGATCGTGGCGACCATCGTCTTCGCCCAGCAGGCCGAGGGACGCGCCGACGGGCTGGCCGCGCTGATGCTGGCCATCGCGGCCGTGCACATCCTGCTGTGGCTGTTCATGCGCTTCTCGGTCAGCATCATCCGCGTCATCAAGGAGAACGGCGTGGAGCTGGTCACCAGGATCGCCGGCCTGCTGCTCTCGGCGCTCGCCGTGCAACTCATCATCAACGCGATTCGCGCTCTCATGCAGACGGGCTAAAGTTCGGAAGCGTGACAGCGCGTATCGAGCGAGTGGTGACCGAGGGCGTCGTCGACATCGACGGCACCGAGCACAAGGTCGAGAACAACACCTGGATCATCGGTGACGACGACGAAGTCATCGTCATCGACGCGGCGCGTGACGCCGAGAAGATCCTTGAGCAGGTCGGCGAGCGTGAGGTGCTGGCCGTCATCTGCACCGCGGGCCTGCCCGACCACGTCGGCGCGGCCATCGAGGTGGCCAGCAGAGACGAGGCGGTCGTCGCCCTGCACCCCAAGGACAAGCCGCTGTGGCGGGAGACCTGGCGGGAGACCTGGCCCGACATCGACATGGAGGACGACGGCGTCTTCGGCGTCGCCGACGTCCAGCTCGACGTCATGGAGACGCCCGGCGTCACGCCCGGCGGGATCTCGCTCTACTGCGAGGCGCTGGGCGCCGTCTTCACCGGCAAGGCCCTGCAGGCCGACGGGCCGGGCAAGCTCGGCGGCGAGTACCCGGCGCTGGCCGACCAGCTCACCTCGATCGGCGGCCGGCTGTTCACCCTGCCGGCCGACACGCGGGTGCTGGCCAACCACGGTGACGAGGTCACCGTCGGCGACCTGGAGCCGCACTTCGACGACTGGGTGTCGGGCTCGCTGACCCGCGACCCGGCCGCCGCCCGCGACGACGAGGGCCCGCTGACCGACGGCACCAGGGTCTCCGGCATCAAGCTCGGCCCCGGCGACGAGTAGGTGTACGACCAGCTTCCGCTGGACGGGATGCCGCGGCGGCTCTACGCGTGCACGCCGTCGCGGTTGAACACCTGGCTCGACTGCCGCCGCCGCTACCGGTTCACCTACCTGGACCGGCCGCAGCCCTCCAAGGGGCCCGCCTGGGCGCACAACAGCGTCGGGGCCAGCGTGCACAACGCGCTGGCGGCGTGGTGGCGTGAGCCGTACGAACGGCGCACGCCGCTGACGGCCGCCGTCCTGCTCACGAACGGGTGGATCACCGAGGGGTTCAGGGACGCCGAGCAGTCGGCCGAGTGGCTGGGCCGGGCCCGCGACCTCGTGTCCGGATATGTCACGACCTTAGATCCCGCGGACGATCCGGTCGGCGTCGAGCGCACGGTCGCCACGCGTACCAAGGTGGTCGCGCTGTCCGGGCGCATCGACCGGCTCGACCGGCGCGGCGACGAGCTGGTCGTGGTCGACTACAAGACCGGCCGCCGCCCGCTGACCCAGGACGACGCCCGCTCGTCCCTCGCGCTGGCCACGTACGCCATCGCGGCCTCCACGATGATGCGCACGCCGTGCCGGGCGGTCGAGCTGCACCACCTGCCCACCGGCGAGATCGTCGAGTGGCGCCACACCGACGAGTCGCTGGGCCGGCACCTGCGCCGCGCCGAGGAGATCGCCGTCGAGGCCGCCACCGCCGACGACCGCTACCGCGCCGTGATGGGCGCCCCGACCTCGACCAAGCGCCCGGCCCAGGCGGCGGGCCGTGGGGCGGGCGAGCGTCCCGTCGTCGGCCCGGCCCAGGTTCCCGCCGAGCTCGACACGGTGTTCGCCGCCAGCCCCGGCCCGCTCTGCTCGTGGTGCGACTTCCGCCGTCACTGCCCGGAGGGCCAGGCCGCCGGCTCCGACCGCAACCCCTGGGACGGCCTGGCCGACTGATCCCCGGCGAAGCGGTCAGGCGGCCCGCGCCGCCGGCCAGCGACGGGGGTCGGTCAGGCCCTTCAGCCCCTTGCTGAGGTCGTAGCCGGCCGCGCCGAGCCGGGCCCGCGCGCCCGCCAGCATCGTCCGCGTCGAGGGCATGAACGCCCGGTCGTGCACCGGCTCCGGCAGCGCGTTCATGCCCAGCCGGAACGCCCTCAGGGCCGCGGTGACCGTCGCCGGGGGCACCTCGGGCAGCACGCCGTACATGCGGCGGGCCCACTCCGGGAGCGTGTAGTAGCAGAGCGCGCCGAAGGGGAAGTAGGCCGGTTTGCCCGGCGACAACATGCGCAGCTCGCGCGGCAGCCGGGGCCACAGCAGGAACCGCACGGCCGCCGCCGCCTCCTCGGTCACCCGCAGGGCGGGCCGGGCCTGCTTGAAGTAGGCGTCCATCTCGGCGCACGAGCCCGGCACGTCCTCGGGGTGCAGCCCGACGTAGGAGGCGCTCCTGCGCTGCTCGCGCAGGTAGCGGTCGGCCTGCCGCTCGTTCAGCCCGAGCCCGCCGCGCCTGGCCACCTCCAGGTAGGACGACACCTCCGCGCAGTGGACCCACAGCAGCAGCTCCGGGTCGTCCACCCGGTGCGTGCGGCCGGTGCGCGGATCGGTGATGCGCAGCGCCTTGTGGATGCCGCGCACCCGCCTGCCGATCTCGTCGGCCTCGGCCGGGCTGCCGAACGTCACCCGGCCCACGAAGTCGGCGGTGCGGCGCAGGCGGCCGAAGGGGTCGTCCTGGAAGGTGGAGTTCTGCCAGACGCCGAGCATGGCCAGCGGGTGCAGCGCCTGCAACATGAGGCCGCGTACGCCGCCCACCCACATCGAACGGTCGAGATGCACCTGCCAGGTCGCGCTCCGCGGCGCCTGGACGACGAGTTCGTCCGTCATGGTAAGTGAATGATCACATGGCGTTGGACCTCGTGTCCAAATAGTGCTTCTCGGCCGCGTTCCAGAACCTGACCAGCGCGGCGGCCGTCGTCTCCGGCGCCTCGACGGCGGGGGAGTGGACCGCGCCGGGCACGACCACGCAGTCGGCGCCGAGCCGGGCGGCCGTCTCCGACTGGGTCTCGGGCGACCAGCCGTCGTCGTGCTCGCCGTAGAGGACCAGGGTGGGGATCTCGATCTCGCGCAGCTCGTCGGTGCGGTCGTGGGCGTGCAGGACCTGCTCGGCCATGCGGGCCAGGCCGGTGGGGGAGTTGGTCAGCAGCCGCCTGCGCAGGAACGCCAGGATCTCGTCGGAGACGTCGGCGGCCAGCGCCTCGGGCTCCATCCGGTGGTGCCAGAGGTGTTCGAGCCCCAGGGCCGGGATCTCCTCCATGATCTCCCGGCCGTTGCGCGCCCGCCTGCCCTCGATGGCCGCCGGGCCCGAGCTCATCAGCGTGAACGAGGCGAACCGGGTGCGCCCGTCGATCACGGCCTCCCGGCCGACCAGGCCGCCGAAGGAGTGGCCCACCAGGTGGACGGGGTCGCCGCCGCCGATGGCCTGGGCCATCAGGTCGACGTCGGCCCCGAGTGCGGCGCAGGTGTAGGCGGCGGGGTCGTCGGGGCCCGGGGTCTCGTACTGGCCGCGCAGGTCGACGGCCACCACCCGGCGACCGGACTGGGCCAGGGTCATCAGGACCGCGATGAAGTCCTCCTTGCTGCCGGTCAGGCCGGGGACCAGGAGGGCGGGCCAGCGCTCGACCACCCCGCTGACCGGAAGCGCCTCCAGAGCCGCGAACGCGCCATGGGGCGTTTCGAGCTTCTGCGGCGTCACACCGGGTGGCAGGTCGAGGAATCGCGGCGTACTCACGTGGGGCAACAATACCCAGAGGTCAGCGCCTCGACACCGGCAAAGCTTCGACGCTGATGCGAGTTGTGGTGAGTTGTGAGCTTTGCGGCTTTCACGCTCCGGAGGCGGGTGGGCGACGTCCTCGTCCCCAGTGGGGCGTGGCGGGCTCTGAGGCGGCCTCTGGGGTCCTGCGATGCCCGGAGGGCGCATATGTCGGGCGGTGCGTCCGCGAGGCCGTGAGGGGCGCGTAGGGCTCCCTCCCGGCGCCGGTGCCGTACGGACGAAAAAGGCGCGCACCCCGCGAACGGGATGCGCGCCTCCTTCTCGTCGTCGCTAGCCTGCGCGGCGGCGGTTGCCGCCACCGCCACCGCCACGGGCCTGGCGGCGCTGCTGCTTGCGCTCGGTCGCCGCCGACGGCGCGATGTCATCGTCGTCCGTGGCCAGGTCGGGTGACTGGAAGATCACCGCGAACGGGCTCGGCGGGATGATCCGCTCCGGCTCCTTGTGGACCGGCGGCGGAGGCGTGGCCAGGAAGCTCGGCTGCGGCACGGACTCCACGACCGGCTCGGGCGCGGCCTCGGCCGCCCGGCTCCGGACCGGCTCCACCGGAGCGGCCTCGGCAGCACGGCTCCGCGCGGGCGCCTCGGCGGCCTCCTCGCGCGGCCGCGGGTCGGCGGCCTGGGGCTGGTCGGCCTTGCGGGAGCGGGTCCGCTTCACCGGGGTCTTCTCCGGTGTCTCGGCCAGCGCCTGCTCGATGGCCGACGACGCGGCCCCCCTGCTGCGGACGCGCGTGCGCTTCGGCTCGGCGGCCGCCGTCTGGACCTCGTCGGGCGTGAAGATGGCGGGAGTCTCCTCCGTCTTGGCGGCCACGATCTCGACCTCCGGCGTCTCGGCGGGTGCGGTTTCGGCCAGTTCCCTGCCGCCGCGGGTGCGGCGACGCTGGCGCTGGGCGCGGGCCGGGCGCTCCCGCTCTTCGCGCTCCTCGCGCCGGCCCTTGCCGCCGCCGCGGGTGCGGCTCCGGCCGGTCTCACCGAGGTCCTCGATGCGCTCCGCGGCCAGCCCGGCGCGCGAACGGCTCGCGTGCGGCAGGACGCCCTTGGTGCCGGCGGGGATGTTCAGCTCGGTGTAGACGTGCGGCGAGGTGGAGTAGGTCTCCTCCGGCTCGGCGAAGTCGAGCCCGAGCATCTGGTTGATCATCTTCCAGCGGGTCAGCTCCTCCCACTCCACGAAGGTGACCGAGATGCCCGTGCGCCCGGCCCGGCCGGTACGGCCGATGCGGTGCACGTACGTCTTGTCGTCCGAGGGGCAGTCGTAGTTGACCACGTGGGTGACGTCGTCGATGTCGATGCCGCGGGCCGCCACGTCGGTGGCGACCAGCACGTCGATCTTGCCCGCCCGGAAGGCCCGCAGAGCCTGCTCGCGCTGGCCCTGACCGAGGTCGCCGTGGACGGCCGCGACCGCGAAACCACGCGTGTCGAGCTGTTCGGCGACCATGTCGCAGGCCCGCTTGGTCTCGCAGAAGACCATGGTGAGCCCGCGGCCCTCGGCCTGGAGCAGCCGGGCGACGATCTCGATCTTGTCCATCCGGTGGGCGCGCCAGACGATCTGACGCACCTGCGGGGTGGTCTCGCCCTCGCCGCTCTCCATCTCCGCGCGTACGTGGGTGGGACGGTTGAGGTATTTGCGGGACAGCGAGACGATCTCGCCCGGCATGGTGGCCGAGAACAACATCGTCTGCCGCTCCGCGGGGATCAGCTTGAAGATCCGCTCGATGTCGGGCAGGAAGCCCAGGTCCATCATCCGGTCGGCCTCGTCGAGCACGAGGGAGGTGACCTGGCTCAGGTCGAGGTGCTTCTGCTTGACCAGGTCGAGCAGACGGCCCGGGGTGCCGACGATGACATCGACCCCGGCCTTGAGCGCCTCGATCTGCGGCTCGTAGGCCCGGCCGCCGTAGACGGTCAGGACTCGGGAGCCGAGCTTGCCGGCCGCGGTGACCAGGTCTTCACTGACCTGGACGGCCAGCTCGCGGGTCGGCACGACGACCAGCCCGCGGGGCTTCTTGCGGTTCTTGCGCGGCTTGCCGATGCTCTGGAGCATCGCGATGCCGAACGCGTAGGTCTTGCCCGTGCCCGTGCGCGCCTGGCCGATGAGGTCCTGGCCGCTCAGGGCGAGCGGGAGCGCCATCTCCTGGATGGGGAACGGTGTGACGATACCCTCGGTCTCGAGGGCATCGGCGATCTCTGGTGTGACTCCGAGGTCTCGGAAAGTCGTCAGCGTGGCCTGCCTCAGTCTCAAATGAAGGCGGGCCTGCCGGGACCGACGGGCGGAAAACAGCCCCCGTTACGTGGGTCCTCGCGGTAGAGCCAGCCCTCTCGCGTCATCAGCGACCGCGCACCCGGGGAATCGGGGGTTATCGGGGGAATCCCCCGAACTAACACAGTGCGGTCGCACTTTCACAGAGCAGTGTACTCGATACCACAACGCTGGCCGAGCTCGCTTATGTTCCCGCATATTTCGGGAAGTACGCTGCCTCCATGAACGAGTCTCCTGGAGTCGTCGACCTGCTCGGGGTTCTAGCTTACGCCGAGCTCAGCGCCTACGCCCGGATGACCGAGGACGCCGCCACCCTGGCGCCCTCGCTCGCCGACCGCGCCGCGCTCAGCGAGCTGGCCGTGGCCGAGTACGCCCACTTCCGCCTGCTGCGCGACCGTCTGGCCGAGCTGGGGGCCGATCCGGAGGAGGCGATGGCGCCGTTCGTGGCGGCCCTCGACGCCTGGCACGCCCAGACGCGGCCGGCCGACTGGCTGCAGGCCCTGGTCAAGACGTACGTGGGCGACGGGATCGCGCTCGACTTCTACCGGGAGGCCGCCAGGCACCTGGAGCCGTCGATCGTCGAGCTGGTGGACGAGGTGCTGGTGGACGAGGCGCGCTCGCAGTTCGCCGTCGAGCGGGTCAGGGCCGGGATCGAGGCCGACCCGACGGCGGGCGGGCGGCTGGCGCTGTGGGCCCGGCGGCTCGTCGGCGAGGCGCTCAGCCAGGGGCAGCAGGTGGCGACGGCGCGGCCGGAGCTGGCGTTGCTGCTGGTGGAGTCGGCCAGGGCGGCGGGGGGCGAGACTGCTGACATCTCACGCCTCTTCGCGACGCTGACGGAGGCGCACAACAAGCGAATGGCCACCCTCGGCATCTAGCCCGGCCGGTGGACGGACGGCCGTGGGTGGCTGGGCCCGGGAGCTCGGTCTTGCCGGGTGCCGAAGGAGACCGGTCTGGTCGTGGGGCGGTGCGAGGGGACGAAACGGATGTACCGTCCCAGACATGAGGGCCTGGCGCCGCTATGGCAGTTCCTTGACGAGATGTGGGCCGAATCGCTGGACTTCGCGCGTCGTGCTGCGGAGGGGAAGCGCGGGATGCCCGATGAACGACCAGACACGGGATCAAGCCGACCAGACACGGGATCACGCCGATCACACACCGGATCTCGCCGACCAGAGCCGCCACCACGCCGACCGGAGACGGGAGCACGCCGAGCGGCGCCGTCGCCACGTCCGGGGCTGCCGCCTCGGACAACCGGGCGAACGCGAGGGCTGTGGCCCGTGATGCGGGTGCGACCTGTGGCGCGTTCCCGGCGTGACGTGGTGGAGGCGTCGGGCGGCGTGCGCGACCGGTGAGGGTACGGCTGAGTGTGGCCGTACCCTCGTTGTGGGCCTTTGGGGTGGTTAGAGGGTGCCGCCGAAGCCGACCGGCCTGGCCTCGTCCCCACCGATCTCGACGAAACCGAGCGAGGCCACCGGCACGACCACGCGCCGGCCCTTGACGTCGGTGATGGCGAAGACGCCGCGATCTACCGACAGCGCGTTCCTGATCTCCTCTTCGACCTGCTCGGCGGAGAGGTCAGTCTCGACAACGAGTTCGCGGTGTACCGAGCGTACGCCGATCTTGACTTCCATCGTGGCTCCCTAGTCGACTGGGTTAGCGCTCGGTTCCATCGTCGCCGCTCGGAGGCCCGGAGGCGGTGAATGATCGCGCCCAGCGAACGGGTTATGCCGTACGCGGAAAACCGCTGATCCCGCGCCAGGCGAGCCGCGCCATGAGCTGCTCGGCCGCGTCCTTGGGGATCGAGCCCTGCGCGGTGACCCAGTAGCGGGCGCTCACCTCGGCCATGCCGACCAGGCCGACGCCGAGCAGGTGGGCCTCGTCGCTGGTGCAGCCGGTGTCCTCCTGGATGACCGCGCTGACCATCTCGGCGCACTCCTGCAGGGACCGCTCCACCCGCTGGCGCACCGGCGCGACGTTGCGCAGGTCGGACTCGAAGACCAGCCGGAACGCCTCCCCCTGCGTGGAGACGAAGTCGAAGAACGCGCTGAACGTGGCCTGCACCCGCAGCTTGTTCTCGTGGGTGGAGGCCAGGGCCTCGCGGCAGCGGTTGACCATGTCGTCGACGTGCAGGTCGAGCAGCGCGAGGTAGAGCTCCAGCTTGCCGGGGAAGTGCTGGTAGAGCACCGGCTTGCTGACCCCGGCCCGATCGGCGATCTCGTCCATGGCGGCCGCGTGGTAGCCGTTCTCCACGAACACTTCCTGCGCGGCGCTCAGCAGTTGCCGGCGTCGGGCCAGTCGGGGCAGCCGGGTGCCCCGGGGCTTCGCGTCCGGGGTTGCGGTCACGCGGGTCTCCATTGGTCTCTCAGCGAACTGTGCCGACATCCTACGTGCGGGTAGCCGTCACCTCGGCGGTCATCGTCATACACGCTCGATCTGGCGGGCGGCCCGTGCTCAGCGGTAGTCGTCGTCGTCGTAGTCGACGACGCGGTCCTGGTCGGCCGCGTCGGCGGGGTCGGCGTCGAGCGGAAGCTCGCGGCGCTCCTGGGCGGCCTCCTGGCGGATCTCGCGATGCTGCTCGGCGGCGTCGGCCTCGGGCGTCTCCGGCGACAACTCCTCTTCTTCCTCCTCGTCGTAGACGTTCTCGTCCCCGCGGGTGTCCATCTCCGACATCTTCGGCCCCCCTCTTGGTGCGGACGGGTCCAGACTACGCCCGGCCGAAAAGGTCGCCGTGCTTCTCCACTCTGGCGAGTACGTCAGGGGCGGTGAACACCAGGTCATCGGCGTGTTCACAGTCCTCGACCTCCTTCCACAGCAGCGGCGTCGAGACCGTCGGCCGCTCCCTGGCCCGCAGCGAGTACGGCGCCACGGTGGTCTTGGCCGGATTGTTCTGACTCCAGTCGATGAACACCTTGCCCGGCCTGGCCTTCTTGGCCATGACGCTGACGATCTCCTTCGGGTGCTCCTTCTCCAGGCCCTGGGCCAGCCTCTTGGCGTACGCGGAGGGCTCCTCGCGGCAGTCCCAGTCGGCGTACAGCTGCATGCCCTTGTTGCCGCTGGTCTTGGGCCTGGCGTCGAGCCCCTCGCCCTTCAGCACCTCGCGCAGCGTGAGCGCCACCCGGCAGCACTCCACGATGGTCGCCGGCGCGCCCGGGTCCAGGTCGAACACGAGTGTGTCGGGCGGCAGCGCCGCGCCGTCGTCGTCCACCCGCCACTGGGGCACGTGCAACTCCAGCGCGGCCAGGTTGGCGTAATAGGCGAGCGTCGGCAGGTCCTCGATGACGGCGAAGTCGATGCTCTCCCGGCCCTTGGTGCTGCCGGGGGCGGGCAGGTTGACCTTCCTGACCCAGTCGGGTGTGTGCTCGGGCGCGTTCTTCTCGAAGAAGAACTGGCCGGTGACGCCGTTGGGGTACCGCTTGACGGTCAGGGGCCGGCCGGCGAGGTGCGGCAGCAGGACGGGGGCCACGCGGCTGTAGTAGTCGATGACCTCGGCCTTGGTGAAGCCGATCTCCGGGTAGAGCACCTTGTCCAGGTTGCTCAGCGTCAGCTCGCGCCCGTCGACCCTGACCGGCACCTTCTTCACAGCGTCACCTCCGCGGGGAGCTTGTCGGCGCGCAGCCCGCGCCACACCGGATGTCTCAGCCGCAGCTCGTCGGTCCACATGGTGTAGCCCACCTCCCCGACGAGATCGGGCCTAACCCACCGATTTCTCCACGGGACCGCGTTCGCGAACGGGCTGCGCGGGATCTCCAGAGGTCGGAGTGCCTGGTGGAGGTCGTCCAGGATGGCGTCGGTGAACCCGGTTCCCACGTGGCCGACGTACGTCAGCCCTTCACCGGTGAAGACGCCCATGACGAGTGAGCCGATCCCGCCGGCTCTGCGGCCCTTGCCGGGTTTCCAGCCGCCGATCACGACGTCCCGCGTGCTGAGGTGCTTGACCTTGATCCACCACGGCGAGCGCACGCCCGGCCGGTAGGGGGAGTCGAGGCGCTTGGCCACCACGCCTTCCAGGCCCTGCTCCCGCGTGGCGGCGAGCAGGTCGGAGTCCCCGGGGAAGTACGGGGGCGCGCCGACGTCCAGCTCGTCGAGGAGCGCGCGGCGGTCGCGGTAGGCCAGGTCGAACAGCGGCCGTCCGTCCAGGCAGAGCAGGTCGAAGGGCATGTACGTGACGGGGTAGAGCTCCAGCACGGCCGGTTCCGGGTCGGTCAGGTGCATGCGGTGCTGGAGCCGGACGAAACTGGGCCTGCCGCGCCGGTCCAGTGCCACGACCTCGCCGTCGAGCACGGCGTTCTTGACCCCGAACCCCGAGATTTCGGGGTATCGCCGGGTGTACTCCACGCCGTGCCGTCCCGTCACCCTCAGGACGCCGTCGAGGTGCACGAGCGCGCGGATGCCGTCCCACTTGACCTCCAGGCCGTACCGGTCACGATCGGAGGGTAGTTCCCCAGGTACGGCCAGCATTGGTTCAATCGGGTATGGCATTGGTTGCCCCATGACGGGTATGTGCCCATATGGTGAGCCCGCTACTGCTGAGGAGTGCCCATGCGCAGCATCTGGAAAGGTGCGATCTCCTTCGGGCTGGTCACCATCCCCGTGAAGCTCTACTCGGCGACCGAGCAGAAAGACGTCAGCTTCCACCAGGTCCACCGGGACGACGGCGGCAGGATCCGCTACAAGCGCGTGTGCACGGTCGACGGCGAGGAGGTCCCGTACGCGGACATCGCCAAAGGGTACGAACTGGCCACGGGCGAGATGGTGGTGCTCACCGACGAGGACTTCGAGGACCTGCCGCTGAGCACGTCCCGCAGGATCGACGTCCTGCAGTTCACCCCGGCCGCGCAGATCGACCCCATCTACTTCGCCAAGTCGTACTACCTGGAGCCCGACGCGCAGGGCGCGAAGCCGTACGTGCTGTTGCGTGACGCCCTGGAGAGCTCGGGACAGGTGGCCGTGGTCAAGGTGGCGCTGCGGCAGCGGGAGTCGCTGGCCACCCTGCGCGTACGGGACGGGGTGTTCGTCCTGGAGACCATGTTGTGGCCGGACGAGATCCGCGTCCCCGACTTCGAGTTCCTGGAGGAGGACATCGAGGTCCGGGCGCAGGAGCTCAAGATGGCCGAGTCACTGATCACCACCATGGAGTCGGACTTCGACCCGAGCGAGTACCACGACACGTACCGCGAGGCGTTGCAGCAGGTGATCGAGGCGAAGGTGGCGGGCAAGGAGGTCGTCGCGGCGCCGGAGGAGGAAGAGGCGGGGCCGGCGGTGGACCTCATGGCCGCCCTGCGCGCCAGCGTCGAGGCCGCGAAACGGGAGCGGACCGGGGAACCGGCCAAACCGAAGAAGGCGGCGGGCGGCGGCAAGTCCGCCAAGGCGTCCAAGGGGGCGGAGGAGGCCGAAGAGGAGGCCAAGGAGGAGGAGAAGGCCCCGCCGAAGCGCAAGGCCCGCAAGTCCGCCTGAGCCCCTTCCGCCACGGAGGTCCGTACGACGACGTCCCCAGGACGTGCGGACCGGACACCGAAGCCCTGGTGCCCGCCGACCCGCGTGCCTGTCTCTCCGCTGGTCCGGCGACAGTACGCCCTGTAGCGCGATCGCGAACCGCCGGCGAGGGCCGGACGCCTTTGCGGCGCCAGGAGTCGGGGAAAATCGTGTGCCGGCCGGTGAGGCCGTCCAGCGGGGCTCCGACGATCATCCCCGCGCTCAAGCCCCGGGCGACGCCTTTCCGCCTGCGAGCGCTGTGCGGACGCAAAGGACATGGCCATCGCCCTGGCGACAGACCGGCCGGCGCAGATGGGCGGCGTAGATGGGCGGCCGGGACGAGCTTCTGAGGCGATATGGATCCCCATGGCGAAGTAGCGCACCACCACGGCTCCTGTGACGAACAGCATGGCCGGAAGGGGTGGGGGCGGCACTGAGGCGCGCACGGGGGCGGCGAAGGCGACCGTTGCGGTGGCGGAGAGGGCGACAAGCCACCGATCCCGGGCCGAATGATCCCTCTGCGAGGCTTGGCCGCTTCCCGATCCAGGAGACCGACCAGGCCGCGTACGACACCTGGCGGACCAACCAGGCGCACTGGCGTGCGGCGATCACCGCGCGGGAGCTGGCGAGGGAGTTGGTCGGGTGAGACGTCCAACGTCAGGTCCGCGCAGGACAACCGGGCGGAGCGGGGGACTGGGCGAGTGGTGGTCGCGCGTCTGACCGGGCGGAGCAGGGGGTTGGGCGAGTGGTGGCCGTGTGGCCGCGTCAGGGCGGGCGGGGGCCGGGCAGGTCGTGTTCATGGCGGTGGATGCCCTTTCCTGGGGGCGACGTGCCTGGGTGGCTGAGCGTAGGCGCCTACGTGCGTGGGCCGCCGGACGGGCTCAGCGTCGCGTGGCAGGGGGCGCGCTGCCTGTGCGGCCCGAGGGCGGCACAGAAGATGTGGCCCTCGCGGTGTGCCGGGGCGGCCGTCCGCGTTCCGGCTCACATAACGGCCATTAGCCATAAAGCGGACATTATCTTCAAATCGCAATAAGCCGCATCAATCGCCCCGGGTAAGTCGGTCGATCACCGACACTTGATGCCGGTCGAGGGGTGATGCTCGGGGTTTCCGGGCCCGCCCATCCGTGTCGGACGCCCCGCCCGGCGATCATGATAGATTCGGACATATCATGGCATATCAGTCAATAAATGTTTAATGCAAGCAATAAGGCTGTTAATGCATAGCAAAAAGGCGGCGGTTCTGTGTTGCCATGCCCGCGTCCAGGAAATGACATTTCACGGATGGCTCATCACAGGTCGTCCAAGGGCAGTTCCCTGGCAACCGGGGAGCGTTGAGAACGGGGCAACCAATCCTTTAGGGGGAAACGCAATGCCCAAGCTCAAGAGTATTCTCGCAGGCCTCGCCGTCAGCACGGCCATGGGCGGCGGTGTCGTAGCGCTCGGTGCGGCGACCACCGCGACCAGCGCCGACGCCGCCACCAGCGCCGGTGTCGTCACGTCCACCAGCTTCCAGGCCGGCTGCTTCCGCAGGTCCCGGTGCGGTGGCTGGGGATGGGGCAACAACTGGGGCGGCTGGGGCGGCGGCTGGGGCTGGCGCCGTCACGGCAACCGCGTGGGCAAGGTGAAGGTCACCATCCACAACCGCAACTTCAACCGCAACCGGGTGACGGACAACGAAACCGCGCGCCCGATGGTCCGCGACCACGACCGTGACCACGACCGCGACCGCGACTGGCGCTGACGGCGGACGGAACCGTCATCCTCATGAAGGCGGCGCCGCGCTGAATTCGACCACCGGGTACCGGGCTCGGACAATGGCCTGAATTACGGCCCGGCGCGCCGGAGGGTTCATTCTCTCCGCGCCTTCGGAAATTCTGGTGAGGGCTTCACCGGCATCGGCCGGGGAGCCCTCACTTGCGTTTGCGCGCGAGTCGCCATGCAAATCTGTGCCTACCGGCAAAAGAGGACAATTGCGGTTTGCTGGCTATTCATGGGGATATATCAAGGTCATGGATGGCAGGCATGGCAAGCCATACCGTCCACGTCGTTTCCTGGGAATCCGGAAGCGTCGAGAAACGGGGCATCCAAACCTTTAGGAGGAAACGCAATGCCCAAGCTCAAGAGTATTGTCGCAGGGCTCGCCATGAGCACGGCCCTGAGCGGCGGAGTGATCGCCCTCGGCGCGGCGACCACGACCACCAGCGCCGAAGCCGCCACCAACGTCACCACCGGGGCGACCACCACCACTCTGTCCGGCTGCTTCCGCCGCTCGTGGTGCGGCGGCGGCTGGGGCTGGCGCAACAACTGGCGTCGCCACCGGCTCCCCAGGATCAAAATCATCATCGTCAACCGGAACCGGAACCGCGACGCGATCGCGCATGACGTCCGCCAGCGGGTCCGCGCTGACGACGCCGACCGCGACTGGAGCTGACCGCAGGTTCTGAACCCGGAGCGCGAACCGTGATCGCGCGACCGAGTGCCCGCATCCCACCGGACTTTCGTTCTCGTCGAGAACGAGCTCCTGGCAGGGAATGCGGGCACTCACTCGTTTCACCTTCTTGTCCGTACGGTCATGGCACCGGATGACGATCCCTGTGCGGCGCCGAGGGGCGGGCCGGCTCGGGAAGGACGCGGGACACGTCGAGTGCCCGCATCCGGGAGGCGATCCTCGCTCTCCGTCGAGAGAGCGGGTCGGCCGGATGCGGGCACTCCTCTACGTCGGCGTGGTCTCAGTTCTCAGGTGGGCTCTCGCTGGGCGGGCCGTCCCCGGGTGAGACCGCCGCCTAGTCGTCGTGGTGCTCGCGCTCGTCGTGCCGCTGCACGTTGGTGTTGTTGTGGTTGCTGTTGTGGTTGGAGTTGTGGATGACGACGCGGACCCGGGGGGCGTTGTTACGCCGCCAGCCCCAGCCGCCGCCGCGACCCCAGCCCCAGCCGCCCCCGCGGCCCCAGCCCCAGCCGCCGCCGCAGCGGCGGTGGCAGCCGCCGCCCCAGCGGTTGCCCCAGCTGCGGCCCCAGCCGCCCCAGCCGCACCGGACCTCCCGGAAGCAGCCGGCGAGGGTGGCCGCGGTGGCCGAGCCGGTGACGCTGGCAGCGCTCGCGCCGGTGACGGTGGTCGCCGCGCCCGCGCTGACCACACCGCCGGTCAGCGCGGTGCCCATGGCGAGCCCTGCGATAACACTTTTGAGCTTGGGCATTGTGTTTCCCCCTAAAAGGATTGATTGCCCCGTACTCGCCGCTCCGCGTAATCCGAGCCTTCCGGATTTCTGTGGAGCGGCGTGGATGCCCGCTAGCGAACATCCATGCCAGGGGTATATCCGACCGAATACCCCACAAACGGACATTGTCCTCTCTTGTCCGACACTATGGAGCATCATGGTGCATAATCGGACATTTCGGACTATCAGGGCCGCGGGGTCCGGCATCAGGGGAGACGGGCCCGCATTCAAGGGAGAACGCAAGTGAGGGCCCCACCGGCAGAATGCCAGTGGAGCCCTCACCGGGAATTGCCGCGGTGACAGAGGAGAATGGATTCTCAGGCAGGACAGCAAGGTCCGGGTGCGGTCACTTCCTGAGAGCCCAGTACTCGCCGGTCGGATTCACTTCGCCGTGAAGAGCGACCATCCATGGATTACGGGCACCATTCCCGCGCGATCAGTCGTCGCGGTCGCCGCGCGCGCGACGGTCCTCGCGCAGCTCGTTGTTGGTCCTCGTCTCGGTGTTGTCGTTCGTGTTCTCGTTGAAGATCTTGACGCAGACGCCGCCGCCGCGGTGGTGCCGGCGCCAGCCGCCACCCCAGCCGCCGCCCCAGCCCCAGCCGCCGCCGCCCCAGCCGCCGCCCCAGCCGTGGCGGTTCCTGTTGCAGCGGTGGTGGCGACGGTGCCACCAGCCGTGACCGTCCCCATCGCCCCAGCTGAGGGTCGTCGGGCTGGTGACGTTGTTGGCGGTGCTGGCGTTGGCGGTGGTCGTCGCGCCCAGGCTGACCACGCCGCCGGTCAGCGCGGTGCTGACGGCCAGACCTGCGATAACACTTTTGAGCTTGGGCATTGCGTTTTCCCCCTAAAGGATTGGTTGCCCCGTTCTCGACGTTCCCGAGAGGCCGGGAACCAGGTCTTGAACGACTAGCTGATGAGCCATCCGTGAAATGTCATTTCCGAGACAGAGCTACAGCAAACAGGAGTGGCCCTATTTTGCTATGCATTAGCAATCTTATTGCTTGCATTACAGCTCTATCGAATGAAATGCCATGATATGTCCGATTATGCGCATATGACGGAGTGCCCATCACATCGGGTTCCGACAGCGTCGGCCGCGCTTTTCTCGTGAAATGACGGCACGGCCATAAACGCCGGAAGGCGGCGGCCGCGCGTGTATTTACGGCGTGCAGAAAATGCTCGCCGGCACACCTGTGCGCCAGGCATGAGAAATGCTGGACGATGCTGTCGTCGGGATCGTTCGGGAAATGCCGTTACGCTTCCCCGATGGATTTCCGGTGACCGCGACTTCCCGATCGCTAACCAAGAGTGTCCGGTAGGTCGCGCACTGTATCCGTTCCTGATGCTTACCCGTCTCGAACCTGGTAAACGGGGACAGACAGCTTTTGCCGCACACTTAAGCCGCCAAGAGATCCATTAGACATCTATGAGCGGAAATTTCGGGCCTGCCCCATGTCCGCTCGCGGGCGCGACCCCCTGCGCGTCCCGTATGTCCAGTGCTGCTCTGATAGGTCAGCGAAAGCGGCGTCTGTACGGAATGCAGACCCCGCCTGAGCGCGCTGGTTATCGTGGAAGAGCGACAAGGAGGACGTATGACAGCGGTGGAGCCGGTCCCTCACTGGCCGGGACGCATGATCGGCCCGGTGCACGTGCGATCCACCCCCGACGGCGGCCCGGCCGAGCAGGCCGTGTTCGTCCACGGGCTGGCGGGCTCGGCCACCAACTGGACCGACCTCATGGACGAGCTCAAGGACACCGTCACCGGCCACGCCCTCGACCTGCCCGGCGCGGGCTTCTCCCCGGCGCCGCGGGACGGCGACTACACGGTGGCCGGCCACGCCGCGGCGGTGATCGGGCTGATGGAGCACACGGGCCCGGCCCACCTGTTCGGCAACTCGCTGGGCGGCGCGGTCGCGGTGCGGGTCGCCGCGGCCAGGCCCGACCTGGTCCGCTCGCTCACGCTCGTCTCGCCCGCCCTGCCCGACCTGCTCCCCAGGTACGGCCCGGTCCGCGTGGCCGCCGCCGCCGTGCCCAGGGTGGGCGAGTGGTTCGCCGGCAAGCTGCGCCTGCTCCCCGCCGAGCAGCGCATCAACGCCTCCTTCGCCATGGTCTGGGCGGACGTGAACGCCGTCCACCCGGTGCGCCTGGCCGACGCCGTGGAGGAGATGCGCCGGCGCGACGACGTCCCGTACGCGGGGGAGGCCATGATCGGCTCGGCGCGGGGCATCGTGGCCGAGTACTTCCGGCGGGGCGAGGACAACCTGTGGCGCCAGGCGGCCAAGGTGAAGGCCCCGACGCTCATCGTCCACGGCCGGCACGACCGCCTGGTGCGCCCGGCCATGGCGGCGAAGGCGGCCCGTACGTTCCGGCAGGTCAGGCTCGTGCTGCTGCCGACGGCGGGGCACGTGGCGATGATGGAGATGCCCCGCGTGGTGGCGGCGGAGGCACGCCGTCTGATCGGTGAGACGAGATTGGGGAATGCCCCACTCGCCGAGTAGGTTTCAGCTAGAGATGTGACCCCCTGAAACGGGAGCGTAGAACGTGTCGTTGCCACCGCTGGTCGAGCCGGCCACAGAGCTGACCGTAGACGAAGTGCGCCGCTACTCGCGCCACCTGATCATCCCCGATGTCGGGATGGCCGGGCAGAAGCGGCTGAAGAACGCCAAGGTGCTGTGCGTGGGCGCCGGCGGCCTGGGCTCGCCCGCCCTGATGTACCTGGCCGCGGCGGGCGTCGGCACCCTCGGCATCATCGACTTCGACGTCGTCGATGAGTCCAACCTGCAGCGCCAGATCATCCACGGCCAGTCCGACGTGGGCAGGCTGAAGGCCGAGAGCGCCGCGGCGTCTGTCCGCGAGATCAACCCGCTGGTCGAGGTCGTCGTCCACAACGCGACCCTGACCACCGAGAACGTCATGGAGATCTTCTCCGGCTACGACCTCATCGTCGACGGCACGGACAACTTCGCCACCCGCTACATGGTGAACGACGCCGCCGTGCTGCTCGGCAAGCCGTACGTCTGGGGCTCGATCTACCGTTTCGACGGCCAGGCCAGCGTGTTCTGGGCCGAGCACGGGCCCTGCTACCGCTGCCTCTACCCCGAGCCCCCGCCTCCCGGCATGGTGCCGTCGTGCGCCGAGGGCGGCGTGCTCGGCGTGCTGTGCGCGTCGATCGGCTCGATCCAGGTCAACGAGGCCATCAAGCTGCTGACGGGCATCGGCGACCCGCTCGTCGGCCGGCTGATGATCTACGACGCCCTGGAGATGAAGTACCGGGACGTCAAGGTCCGCAAGGACCCCGAGTGCGTGCTGTGCGGCAAGAACCCGACGGTCACCGAGCTGCTGGAGGACTACGAGGCGTTCTGCGGCGCGATCTCCGACGAGGCCGCGCAGGCCGCCAGCGGCTCCACGATCACCGCGCGGGAGCTCAAGTCCATGATGGACAAGGGCGACAACATCTACGTGGTCGACGTCCGCGAGATCAACGAGTACGAGATCGTCTCCATCCCGGGCGCCACGCTGATCCCCAAGGGCGAGTTCCTCAACGGCTCGGCCCTGGAGAAGCTGCCCCAGGACAAGCGCATCGTGCTCCACTGCAAGTCGGGCGCGCGCTCGGCCGAGGCCCTGGCGATCGTCAAGAACGCGGGCTTCGCCGACGCGGTGCACGTCGGTGGCGGGGTGCTGAGCTGGGTCAAGACGGTCGACCCCAGCCTGCCCAGCTACTGAGGCGTTTTCCGGGGAACCTCCCGCCGAGGCGCTTAAGGTCGGTGTCGTGAACCACGCCCGCCCCTGGCCCACCCTGGTGGTGTCCTCCGCGCTGACCCTGGTCTGCGCGGTGGCCGCCGGGGTGGCCGGGAGCGCGGCGGGCACCGAGCTGACCCGCGGCCCGAGCGCGTCCGAGCTGCGTGCCGCCGCCACGCGCGAGGTCGCCGAACGCTGGCGTGCCTGGCCCGCCGGGCGCGTCTTCCCCGCTGCTCTGCCGTACGCGGCCGAGCAGGGCGGGCAGGAGCGGGCCGAGCGCATCGGCATCTCGCCGCACACCGGCTGCGGCGCCGAGTCCGTCGACGCGAAGGCGGTCAGGACGTTGCGCGAGGCGGGCTGCCGGGGCGTGCTGCGGGCCACCTACATCGACGCGCTGCGCGGGGTGCTCGTCACCGTGGGCGTGGTGGCGCTGCCCGACGAGTCACGCGCGGTCCGGGCCAGGAGCGCGTTCGCCGACAACGGCAAGCCCGTGCCGGGGCTGCGGCCGCTCAGCTTCACGGGCACGGTCGCCGAACGGTTCACCCCCTCGATGCGGCAGGCCGGGTCGGTGCGCCAGGCGGGGCCGTACGTCGTGCTGACCACGGCGGGCCAGGTGGACGGGCGGCCCGCGACCACGTCCGGCGAGTCACGTCCGGCGATCTTCGCCTTCGCCGCCGAGCTGTCCGAACGCGTGCTGCTCGACCTCAGCACGCCCCGCATGCCCGACTGCGCGGCCGAGGGATGGCGGTGCTGAGCCGGCGCGCCGCGAAGGCGCTGTCCGCCGCTCCCGCGGTCCTTCTCGCGGTTCTTCCCGCCGCCCTGCCCGCCTGCGCCCACGCCGACGACGACGTGCGCGGCGGCCAGCGGGCCGTGATCGAGACGCTCGACCTGCCCGCGGCCTGGCGCGTCACCAAGGGCTCGGGGGTCACGGTGGCCGTGCTCGACTCCGGGGTCGATCCGGCCCACCGCGACCTGGCCGGCTCGGTGACCGTGGGCCGGGACTTCACCGCGGGCGCGAACCCGCCGGGCGTCGCGCCGCCGCGGCTGCACGGCACGTACATGGCCTCCCTGATCGCCGGGCACGGCCACGGGCCGGGCGGAAGGAAGGGCGTCATCGGCGTCGCGCCCGAGGCCGGCGTCCTGTCGGTACGGGTCATCCTGGAGGACGAGGAGCCGGGGTTCAGGGAGTTCAACTCGGCCGAGCGCTTCGAGGACGTCGTGGCCAGGGGCATCCGCTACGCGGTCGACCAGGGCGCGGACGTCGTCAACATGTCGATCTCCAAGGAGCTCGCGACCCGGGAGGAACGGGCGGCCATCCGGTACGCCATCTCCAGGGGCGTCGTGCTGGTGGCCGCGGCAGGCAACGACGGCGACAGGAAGACCGCCGGTGACTTCGCGCCCTACTCCTACCCGGCGTCCTTCCCCGGCGTGGTGTCGGTGGGGGCGACCGACCGGCGGCTGCGCCGGGCCACGTTCTCCAACTGGAACTCCTCGGTGCTGGTGGCCGCGCCGGGCGTGGACATCATGGGCGCGGGGCCCGGCGACGAGTACTGGGTCGGCCGGGGCACCTCGCAGGCGACCGCGCTCGTCTCGGGGGTCGCCGCCCTCATCAAGGCAAAATATCCGCAGATGTCGCCGCCGCTGGTCGTCCAGGCGCTCGCCGACAGCGCCGACGACCGGCCGCCCGGCGGCTACGACACCGGCACCGGCTTCGGCGTCGTCAACGCCCGCAGGGCCCTGGCCGAGGCCGCCCGCCTGGCCACGCACACCGAGACCGCGACCGGCCCGCAGGCCCAGGACCCCGCCCGGCCCCTGGCGGGCGGCCCGGCCGGGCCCATCCGGGTCACCGCGAGGGACCACCGGCGCGTGACGATCTACGCGGCCGTCGCCGCGGGCGCCGCGGGCGGCGCGCTCGCGTCGCTGGCGGTCATCTTCTTCCTGGTCAGACGCGTACGACGCGACCACGGCGCACACGACGCATGATCCGCCTGCTAACGGGGACGAAATAGACACCGACCAACCGCGGGAACGAGGCCAGGGTGGTGAAGGCACGTAGGTCGACCTCAGGGCTACCGCGCGCCGGCGAGGCCACATCGGGACGCAGCAACCCGCTCGGGGCGTCGACCGGCCGCCGGGCCCGCGTGCGCGCCTGGCCGGCGGCCAACTCCCGTACGCGCACCGCGGCCAGGGAACGCGCCGAGCTGGCGGCCCTCCAGCAGGGCGTGCGCTTTCGGCGCATCTTCGTCGTGCTGGTCGGCGCGGTCGTGGCCGTGTCGGCCCTCGTGGTGCTGCTGGGCACGATCGGGCTGCTCAACGAGACGCGCTCGCGCCCGCTGACCCCGTCCGAGCAGAACCAGTACAAGCAGGAGGAGATCGCCCGGCGCTGGCAGGCGTGGCCGGCCACGGGCGTCTTCCCCGAGGAGGTCAGGTACCTCGGCCTCGACCGCGCCCAGCAGTACGCCAGGCGGGTCGGCATCGCCCCCGAGACCGACTGCGGCAAGGGCGTGGACGCCTCCGTCGCCGGGGTCCTCGACAGCCACGGGTGCGTCACGCTGCTGCGCGCCACGTACGTCGACCAGACCTCCACCTTCGTCATCACCGTCGGCGTGGCCGTGCTGAAGGACGAGGAGTCCAGGGTGTCGGCGGGCGAGCAACTGGGCCAGGACGACCGGGTGGGCGTGCTGCCCGTGGCCTTCCCCGGCACCGTGACCGAACGTTTCGGCACCGAGCAGCGCCAGCGCACCGGCTGGGTGGGCGCCGGGCCGTACATCGTCTTCTCCACCGCCGGGTACGCCGACGGGCGCACCAGGGCCGCCATCCCCCCGGAGGAGATCCTGCACAGCGAGCTCTGGCCGGCGGCCAAGTCGGTCGGCAACCAGATCGCCTACTTCCTGGCGGATCCTCCCAAGGTTCCGCCGTGCACCCAGGGGAACGTGTGCTGACCGCCGTACGGGCGCTCGCCGCCACGCTGCTCGTCCTCCTCGGGCCCACGGCCGCCCCGATCAGGGAGCAGCAGCAATGGGTGCTGGACGCGCTCAACGTCGAGCAGGCGTGGAACGTGACCAAGGGCGAGGGCGTCACGGTCGCCGTCGTGGACAGCGCGGTGGACGCCGGGATCAAGGAGCTGAAGGGCCGCGTCACGACCGGGCCGGACATGAGCTCGGGCACGGTGGCCCGCGAGGTGCAGCCAGGGAGGCACGGCACCGCCATGGCCGCGCTGATCGCCGGTTCCGGCGCAGGCGACGGGCTGATCGGCGTCGCGCCCGGCGCGCGCATCCTGTCGCTGCCCCTGGCCACCGACGACGAGCCGGCGTTCGACCTGCTGCCGCCCACGGACCTCCAGTCGCCCGAGAGCTCGCTGGCCCGCGCCCTGCGCTACGCCGCCAACCACGGCGCCCAGGTCGTCAGCATGTCGATCGGCTCCTACGGGCCGATCAGGTCCGAGCGGGAGGCGGTGTCGTACGCGCTGAGCAAGGGCGTGGTGCTGGTGGCCGCCGTCGGCAACGACGGCCAGACGCCCTATGCCAAGGAGAAGGGCACCTCGTTCTGGAGTTTCCCGGCCGGCTACTCGGGCGTGATCGGCGTCGGCGCGACCGACAAGCAGGGCAGGAAGGCCACGTTCAGCAGCGACAACCTGTCGGTCCTCGTCGGCGCGCCCGGCGTGCAGGTGCCCGTGGTCAAGCGGCCCAGCGGGTACGAGCTGTCCGACGGCACGAGCTCGGCCGCCGCGCTCGTGGCCGGCGTGGCCGCGCTGGTCAAGTCGCGCTTTCCCGGCCTGCCGCCCGAGCAGGTGGCCCAGGCGCTGGCCTCCAGCGCGCGGGGTCGTCCGGCCGCCGGCTACGACGACAACACCGGGTTCGGCGTGGTGGACGCCGGGGCCGCGCTCAACGCCGCCGAGCGCCTGACCGGTCAGCGGCGCAGCGTGACCGTGCCCGGAAAGGACCACTTCGGCCGGGGCGAGGACTCCCCGGTGCCGACCCGTCCGGGGGCCGATCCGTGGCGGTTGTGGCTGTACGGAGGGGGTGTGCTGGTCGCGCTGGTGACGTTCTGCGGGGCGATCATCGTGCTCAATCAGCGCAAGGAGTGATGAACCGCTCGTACTTCGCCCGCGTGGACGGTAAAGATCCGCTATGGTCGCGCGTCATGGGATACGAGCTGCGGGTGGTGCGCGAGTCGCCACTCGCCTTCGCGGAGCTCGCGAAGGCCATCGCGCCGGCCGGTTTCGAGCTGCGCGGATCTGAGGAGATCGTGGCCGGCCACGACGGCGGCCGGCACGCGGTGGCGCGCTGGCAGGGCCAGGTCGTGGGCGAGCCCGGCTCCGACTGGCAGGTGGCCCAGCTCCTGCGGCTGTCGGCCGCACTCGGCGCCCGCCTGGTGGGCGAGGACGGCGAGATCTACGCGCTGCGCGACGGCGTGATCGAGGTCCTGTCCGGCGGGACGGTGATGGAGATCGGCAAGTTCGACGAGATCATCGACGCGGGCCCGGCCGCATGGACCCCCTGAACCCCTTCGCCGAGCGGGTGCTCGACCTGGTCGAACGCATCCCGCCCGGCAAGGTCATGGCCTACGGCGACATCGCCGAATACCTCGGCGAGGGCGGCCCCCGCCAGGTGGGCAAGGTGATGTCCACCTTGGGCGGCGGCGTCCCGTGGTGGCGGGTCGTGCACGCCGACGGCAGCGGCGCCGCCCCCGACCACCTGCGACGATGCCTGGCCCATTGGCGCGAGGAGGGCACCCCGCTGCGCGGCGAACGGGTGGACATGAGGAAGGCGCGCTGGGACGGGCGTTCAGCCGATTTTCAGTAAGGGTCCTGACCTGCGGTTTCGTCGTTGAGGCGATTCTGTGACATGTGACTCCCATTACCATGGGCTGAACACTGACAGGCCCGAAAGGCGGTGCCTCCACGATGGCCACCGGCGTCACAGCCCAGCGCCACAGCGGCGACACGCTCGCCGACCGCCTCAAGGCTGTCCAGGATCTCTGCGATCGTGGCGAGCCTCTTGAGGCGGTCATGCGTGCCGTCGGGCCCGGCGGCCGCGACGCGGCGTTCGACACCGAGGTGCTCAGCGGGCCTCTGGGGTCGCGCATCGACCTCGCGGTCAAGCGCGGCCCGGCCCGGCGCCGCGAGCTGCTCACCCTGATCCGCCCCTACCTGGCCGGCGTGGCCGCGGAGGTCAAGCGCGACCTGCCCGTCGCCCGCCGGGTGATCTGCCACCTGATCGAGCACCGTCCCGACGACGAGCTGGTCGACGGCGAGACGCTGGTCAAGGTCGTCACCGCGGCGGCCGAGCCGTCCAAGCGCATCCGCAAGGGCCTGAGCTGGTACGCCGACCTGCCCTTCCGCGACGAGCTGCCGCCCGACCTCTACCGGCTGCGCCGCGCCGACATGGTGCCGGTGACCCACATCGACGACATCGTGTGGGTCGACGGCAGGCTGCGCGTCACCGGTTTCGCGTACCTGGCCGGGTTGTCGGTCCGCAGCCGCAGGTTCAACTGGGCGACCGTGGTGCTGCGCGGGCCGCGCTGGCTGCCGCCGATCCGTATGCGCACCAAGCGGGTGCTCGCCCCCGAGGCCACCCACGGCGCGCGCGAGCCCGGCTGCAACTACGACTGGTCCGGCTTCACCGCCGAGCTGAGCCCGTGGCCGCTGCGCTGGCGCGGGGCCGTGCGCGGCATGGTGCACGCCGTGCGGCGGCGGTTGCGCCACCGTCCGGGGGTGCCCGACGCGACGACCTGGCGGGCCGAGATCGTCTTCTGGAGCCGTGGCGCGCGGGCGACCGGCCTGCTGCGCGGCTCGGCCATCGGCAGGCCCGAGCGTCCGGCCGGTCTCAAGCTGAAGCCCGGCTGGTGGGTGCGTCCGGTCTGGACGTCCGACCGCGCGCTGCAGGTCGTGCTCCAGCCCAACAGGGCCGAGCTGACCGGCGTGTCCGTCCAGGACGAACGCCTCGAACTCAAGATCTTCCTGCCCGGCCGCAGCGTGACCAAGGGCCACGCCAGGCTGGGCGGCCACCGCATCGCCGCCGACTTCACGCCGTCCGGCGGCGGCACCGAGGTGCTGATCGGGCTCGCCGTGCCCGCGCTGCTCCAGGAGAAGGACGGCCGGCGGCTGTGGGTCGAGCCCAAGGGCGACCCGGCGGCCTCCGTCATGCTCGGCGACCTGGTCGAGACGCGCACTCCGGTGGGCGACCGGGAGATCACCGTGCTCGGCGACCGGCGCGACCGCGTCGTGGTCTCCGCCCACCGCATCCGCCCGGTGATCACCGCCGCCGTCTGGGAGGGCTCCACGCTGGTCCTGCGCGGCGACTACCCCGACGCGCCCGGCCCCCGGGTGCTGACGTTGCGCCACCGGTCGGGGCTGTCGTACTCGCTGCCCATGGAGCGGTCGGGCGACGACTTCTCCGTCCGGGTGACGCCCTCGTCCATGGACCGCTTCGGCGAGTCCGTGCCGCTGGCCTCCGGCACCTGGAACATGTCCTTCCGGCACCCGTCGGGCGAGATCGTGCCGTTCCGGATGGACCACGCCGCCCTGCCGGGGCTCGACGAGGAGCCGCGTACGGTCGACAGCCGGGCGTACCGGATGATCTCCACCCGGTTCGACGTGCCGGTGATCACGGTCGAGGAGGGGCGTCCCAACGACGAGCGGGGCGTGGCCGGCACCCACGTGCTGCGCCGCGTCTTCTACCCGGCCCAGCGCACCGAGCCGCTGCACGACGCGACCGTCTACGTCGTCAACGACGGCCGGCTCTACGCCGACAGCGTGCGCGCCATCTACGAGGAGCGGCTGCGCAGGGGCGACGACCGCGAGCACATCTGGATCGTCAAGGACGCCGCGTTCGTGCCGCCGGGCGGCGCGCGGGCGGTGCGGGCGGGCAGCCGCGAGCACCACGCCGCGCTGGCCCGCGCCGGCCACATCGTCACCAACTCGTTCCTGCCCGCCTGGTTCCGCGCCCGCGAGGACCAGGTCGTGCTCCAGACCTGGCACGGCACCCCGGCCAAGCGCATCGGCAACGACCAGCCGCACATGGCCCGCGACCCCCGTCCGCCGATCTGGTACCGGCAGGCGGCCGAGGTGCGCGGCTGGGACCTGCTGCTGTCGCAGTCGCCGTGGGCCACCACGGTGCTGCGCCGGGCCTTCGGCTACAAGGGCGAGATCCTGGAGAGCGGTCTGCCCAGGAACGACGTGCTCAACTCGCCCGAGCGCGAGGTCAGGGCCGCCGCCGTCCGCGAGCGGCTCGGGCTGGCCGAGGGCAAGCGGGTGGTGCTCTACGCGCCGACCTGGCGCGACTACGACCGCAAGAACGCCATGGTCAAGCTCGACCTGGCCAAGGCCCGCGAGGCCCTGGGCGCCGACCACGAGATCCTGGTACGCGCCCATCCGATGCAGGCCATGCCCGCCGTCCCCGACATCGCCCACGACGTCACGACTTATCCGGACATGGCGGATCTGCTGCTGGTCACCGACGTCCTCGTGACCGACTACTCCTCGGTCATGTTCGACTTCGCCGCCACCGGCCGGCCCATCGTCTTCTACGGCTACGACCTGGCGAAGTACTCCGCCAAGCGGGGGCTCTACCTCGACCTGGCCGAGCAGGCGCCCGGCCCGGTGCTGCCGACGTCGGCCGAGGTGATCGACGCGCTGCGCTCCATCGACGAGGTGGCCGCCGCGCACGCCGACCGCTACGAGGCCTTCCGGGCCACGTACGCGCCCAAGGACGACGGCAAGGCGACGGCCCGCGTGGTCGACCACCTGTTCTCCTGAGGGCGCGGCCTCAGAGGTCGATCGGCAGGTCCGAGAGCATGAAGGGCTTGCCGGGCTCGTACCCGAGGGGACGCGGCGCGGCCGGAAGGCGCTCGACGAGCAGGTAGAGCAGCGCCGACAAGGTCGTGGCGCACACGATCTCGCCGGCCTCGACCAGTCGCCGGACGCTCGACAGGTGCACCCACTCGATGCGCTCGGCCTCCCAGGGGTCGCTGGGCGGGCCGATGTGGGTGGCCGTGTCGGCCCGGTAGATGTGGTTGAGGCTGTCGGTGAAGCCGTTGGTGGGCTGGACCGACATCAGCGGACGCAGCGGCCCCGGACGCCACCCGGTCTCCTCCTCGACCTCACGGGCGGCCGCGGCCATCGGCATCTCGCCCTCGTCGACCTGGCCGAGCGGGACCTCCCAGCCCCAGCTGTCGGTGATGAAGCGGTGGCGCCAGATCAGCAACACCCGGTCCTTGTCGTCGGTGACGACCGCGCCCGCGGCCGGCGCGGTGCGGACCAGCCGGTGATCGAGGTGCCGCCCGTCGGGCAGCTCCACATCCGCGATCCGGATGTCCAGCCACTGGTCGGCGTAGAGCGACGTTTCGGAGTGGACCTGCCAGCGCATGTGACCAACCCCCTAGCAGAGGCGCGGGTATCAACCCAACGTTACAAGAGACAACGCTGCGTGTGTGGGGCAATCGTGCGGATCGTCGCATCGCCCCAGCCAGCGCCACGCCCACGGCGAAACGGCGGCCTCGGCGTGTCGCACGATATTCGGATATTTGCCTCGATACGGTAGGCGGATCGCGGCGGGAGACCGGGTAAGTCGGCACGATCTGTCCGTGTGGTCTGGTGGAATCTAGTGCTGTGAGTGGTCAGACCTGGCGGTTGGTGCGGCGTGGCAGCGGAGGCCCTGTTGAGCCTCCTGCGCTGGATGAACATCAGCGTGCCGTGGTCGAGCACCGGAGCGGCCCGCTGCTCGTCCTCGCGGGGCCCGGCACGGGCAAGACGACGACGATCGTCGAGAGCGTGGTCGAGCGTATCGAACGGCGCGGGGCCGACCCCGAACGGGTGCTCATCCTCACCTTCAGCCGCAAGGCCGCCGAGGAACTGCGCCAGCGCGTCACCGGGCGGCTGCGGCGCACCACCCGCTCGCCCCTGGCGCTGACCTTCCACTCCTACGCCTACGCGCTCCTGCGTCGCGAGTCCGTGCTGGAGGGCAAGGCGCCGCCGCGCCTGCTGACCGGCCCCGAACAGCTTCTGGAGATCCGCCGGCTGCTCCACGGCGAGCTGGAGAACGGCGCGCTCGACTGGCCGCCGTCCCTGCGCGAGGCGCTCAAGACACGCGGCTTCGCCGAGGAGGTGCGCGACTTCCTGTCCAGGGCCGCCGAGCGCGGCCTCGACGGCGAGCGGCTGGTCGCGCTCGGCCGGCTGCACGGCAGGAGCGACTGGATCGCCACCGGGCGGTTCTACGAGCGCTACCAGGACCGGTTCGACCTCGACCCCGAGGACACCTACGACTACGCCGAGCTGATCGGGGCCGCCTCGGCGCTGCTGACCAGGCCCGAGGTGCGCGCGCGCGAGCGGGCCGCCCACGACATGGTGTTCGTCGACGAGTATCAGGACACCGACCCGGCCCAGGAGTACCTGCTCGACCAGCTCGCCGGCGACGGGCGCGACCTCGTCGCGGTGGGCGACCCCGATCAGTCGATCTACGGGTTCCGGGGCGCCGACGTCCAGGGGATCATGAAGTTCCCCGAGCGGTTCAGGACGCTCGACGGGCGCGAGGCGCCGGTGGTGGCGCTGCGCGTGTGCCGCAGGAGCGGGGCCGACCTGCTGGAGGCCTCGCGCCGGGTCGCCGCCCGCCTGCCGATCGCCCCGGCCCCCGACCACGACCAGCGGCACGGCCACCGCGACCTGGTCCCGGCGGCCGGCGTCGAGCCCGGCGACGCGCGCGTCCTGCTGGCCGACAGCACCAGCCAGGAGGCCGCGATCGTCGCCGACACGCTGCGGCGGGCGCACCTGATCGAGGGGGTGCCCTGGCACCGCATGGCGGTGCTGGTGCGCTCGGCCAAGCGCCAGGTGCCGCTGCTGCGGCGGGCGCTGGTCAACGCCGGGGTGCCGACGATGATCGCCGGCGACGAGGTGCCGATCGCCCAGGAGCCGGGGGTCCGGCCGCTGCTCACGATGCTGCGGGTGGCGCTCGACCCGGCGCAGCTCGACGAGGGGGTGGCCGAGGAGCTGCTGACCGGCCCGCTCGGCGGCACGGACATGATCGGCGTACGCCGCCTGCGCCGGGCGCTCAAGATAGCCGAGAACGAGGCCCTGGCCGCCGAGGAGCCGCCGACCGCGGAGGGACCGGCCGAGGAGAAACCAGCCCCCGAGGAGGACCCGGTCGCGGAGGAGGAGCCGGCCCCTGAGGAGGACCCGGTCGCGGAGGAGGAGCCGGCCCCTGAGGAGGAGCCGGTCGCCGGGAAGGCCGGGGCGCGGTCGTCCGGCGAGCTGCTGGTGGCGGCGATCCAGGACGCCCGCGAGCTCACCCGCGTCGAGCCGCACGTCGCCCTCCCCGCCGAACGCGTCGCCAAGCTGCTCGCCGCCGCCCGCGAGGCCGCCGCGCAGGAGGGCACCGCCGAAGACCTCCTGTGGGCCGTGTGGCACGCCAGCGGCCTGGGCCCGCGCTGGACCGAGCAGAGCCTGTCCGGCGGCTCCCGCGGCGCGCAGGCCGACCGCGACCTCGACGCGGTGGTGGCGCTGTTCGACCACGCCGCCAAGTTCGTCGACCGCATGCCCAAGGCGGGCCCCGAGGTGTTCCTCGACAACCTGGCGGCCCAGGAGATCCCGGGCGACACGCTGGCCGACCGCGCCCCCGACGGCGACGCCGTGCGGGTGCTGACGGCCCACCGCTCCAAGGGCCTGGAATGGGACATCGTGGTCGTGGCGGGCGTCCAGGAGGGGGTCTGGCCCGACCTGCGGCTGCGCGGGTCGTTGCTGGGCGCCGACGACCTGGTGGAGGTGGTCGAGGGCGCCGAGCCGAGCGCCGCGTCGCTGGCCTCCAAGCTGCTGGCCGAGGAGCGGCGGCTGTTCTACGTCGCGGCCACGCGGGCCAGGCGGCGGCTGGTGGTCACGGCGGTCGGCGGCGAGGACACCGACGAGCGGCCCTCCCGGTTCCTGTCGGAGCTGATGCCGGGCGCGGTCGAGTCGGCCACGGTCGACGACCGGGCGCGCTGGCTGACCATGTCGGCGCTGGTGGCCGACCTCCGCAGCGCGGTGACCGACCCCACCAAACCGGCCAAGGTCCGGCAGCGCGCCGCGCGGCAGCTCGCCCGCCTGGCCGCCGCCGGGGTCCAGGGCGCCCACCCCAACGACTGGTACGCCCTCACCCCCATCACCGACGACCGCCCGCTGAGCTGGCCGGACGGCATCGTCAACATCTCCCCGTCCGCGGTCGAGAGCTTCACCAAGTGCGGCCTGCGCTGGCTCCTGGAGACGGCGGTCGGCGCCGCGGGCACCAGCACCGCCCAGGGCCTCGGCAACGTCATCCACGCGCTGGCCATGCTGGCCGCCACCGACCTGCCCGGCGAGGACGCCCTGGGCGAGCGGCTCGACCAGGTCTGGAACGAGCTCGACTTCGGCGGCGTCTGGTACAACCGCAAGCAGCGCCAGGTCGCCGAGCAGATGATCGGCAAGTTCCTGCGCTGGCAGAAGGACAACCCGCGTGAGCTGGTCGCCATCGAGGAGTCGTTCGTCGCCACGGTCTCCGAGGGCGTGCAGATCAAGGGCCGGGTCGACCGGGTCGAGCGCGACGACGACGGCCGCGCGGTGATCATCGACCTGAAGACCGGCGGCTCCAAGCCCAAGGCGGGCGAGCTCGACCGGCATCCGCAGCTCGGCGTCTACCAGCTCGCCGCGCTGCTCGGCGCGTTCGCCCGGCACGGCATGACCGAGCCCGGCGGCGCCGCGCTGGTCCAGCTCGGCAAGGCGGCCGGCAAGAACGCCGCCACCGAGCAGCGGCAGGGCGCGCTGGCCGACGACAAGAACCCCGGCTGGGCCGGCGACCTGGTCGACACCGTCGCCACGGGCATGTCGGGCCCGTTCTTCCAGGCCAAGGTGAACGACGGCTGCCGCACGTGCGCGGCGCGGGCGAGCTGCCCGGTCAACGACAACGGGGGCCAGGTGTGCTGAACCCGGTCGAACTGGCCGACAAGCTCGGCATCCTGCCGCCGACGAGCGAGCAGGCCGCGGTCATCGAGGCGCCGCTCGAACCGATGGTCGTCATGGCGGGCGCGGGCTCGGGCAAGAGCGAGACGATGGCCGGGCGGGTGGTCTGGCTGGTGGCCAACGGCCTGGTCAAACCGGAGAACGTGCTGGGGCTGACGTTCACCCGCAAGGCCGCGGCCGAGCTGGCCGTCCGGGTCAGGGAACGCCTGACCGGGCTCGCCGAGGCGGGCCTGGTCGCGCCCGGCGCGCTCGACAACGAGCCGACCGTCTCCACCTACCACGCCTACGCCGCCCGCCTGGTCACCGACCACGCCCTGCGCGAGGCGCTCGAACCCACCATGCGCCTGGTCACCCCGGCGGTGTCGTGGCAGCTCGCCTCGCGCGTGGTGGCCCTGTACGACGGGCCGATGGACAAGATCGAGCTGGGCCCGCCCTCGGTAACCGCCGCCCTGCTCGAACTCGCCGGCGAGCTGTCGGAGCACCTGCGCGGGCCCGCCGACGTGCGACGGGTGGGGGAGTGGCTGGAGGCCCGGCTGGCCGCGCTGCCCGGCCGCACGACCGTGGCGCAGCGCAAGCCGGTCGGCGTGCACGCGGCCAGGGAGCAGCTGCTGCCGCTGGTGGAGGCGTACGAACGGCTCAAGCGCCGCCGCGAGGTCATCGACTACGGCGACCAGATGTCGCTGGCCGCCCGGATCGCCGCCAGCCACAAGGAAGTGGGCGAGATCGAACGGTCCCGCTACTCCGTGGTCCTGCTCGACGAATACCAGGACACCAGCCACGCCCAGCTCGTCCTGCTGCGCTCGCTCTACGGCGGCGGCCATCCGGTCACCGCCGTCGGCGACCCCTGCCAGTCCATCTACGGCTGGCGCGGCGCCTCGGCGGGCAACCTGCGCCGCTTCCCCCGCGACTTCCGCACCGGCGCCGGTGAGGAGGCGCCGGTCCGCCAGCTCAGCGTCAGCTTCCGCAACGGCGACCGGGTGCTCGACGTCGCCGCCCGCGTCCAGCTCCCGCTGCGCATGGAGGCCCGCGAGGTGCCCGTGCTGGTGCCGGGGCCCAACCGGGTCGACCGGGGCCGCGTCACCTGCGCCTTCCACGAGACCGCCGAGGACGAGGCGAAGTGGATCGCCGACGGCGTGGCCCGGATCCTCGGCCAGGAGACCGCCCCCGACGGCCTGCCCTGGGGCGAGAAGGAACGCAAGAAGACGCTCGCCCTCCAGCCCCAGGACGTCGCGATCCTGGCCCGCAAGCGTTCGCAGTTCCCCGCGCTGCGCAAGGCGCTGGAGGACCGCGACATCCCGGTCGAGGTGGTCGGGCTGGGCGGCCTGCTGACCGTGCCCGAGGTCAGCGACATCGTGGCGACCCTGCGCGTGCTCTACGACGCCACCGCCGGCGACGCGCTGGCCAGGCTGCTGGCCGGGCCGCGCTGGCGGGTCGGGCCGGCCGACCTGCGGGTGCTGGGGGAGCACGCCAGGGAGCTGGCCCGCGAGCTGAGCGAGAGCCACCGCGCCGACGACCCGCTCGACCAGGTGGTCGCCGACCTGGCCGAGGAGCGCGGCAGCCTGGTCGACGCGCTCGACGAGCTGCCCGACCGGCCCGAGTGGCTGGAGCCGTTCTCGCCGCTGGCCCGAACCCGGCTGGTCGCGCTCGCCCAGGAGCTGCGCAGCCTGCGCGGCCACACCGCCCAGCCGCTGCCCGACCTGGTCACCGAGATCGAACGCCGGCTCGGCCTGGACATCGAGGTGGCCGCCCGCAGCGGCACGGCCGGGGCGTTCGCCGCGCGGGCCGACCTCGACGCCTTCATCGACGCGGCCGCCAGGTTCGCCGGCGACGCCGAGGACCCGACGCTGGGCGCGTTCCTGGCCTACCTCCAGGCGGCCGAGAGCGAGGAGTTCGGGCTGGAGGCGGGCCGGGTCGGCGAGAGCAACAGCGTCAAGCTGATGACCGTCCACGCGTCCAAGGGGCTGGAGTGGCCGGTCGTGGTCGTGCCCGGCCTGTCGCGGCTCCTCAGCTCGAAGGGCACGATCGCGACGGGCAGCGTGTTCCCGGCCACGCCGGTGATGAACAGCCGCTGGACCGACAACCCGCGCAAGCTGCCCTACCCGCTGCGCGGCGACGCCGCCGACCTGCCCCGGCTGGGCGGGCTGAGCAAGGAGGAGCTGGCCGCGTTCGACGAGCAGTGCCGGGAGCGCGACCTGATGGAGGAACGGCGGCTGGCCTACGTCGCCGTCACCCGGGCCCACTACCACCTCATCGCCTCCGGCTACCGCTGGGGCAGCGCCACCAAGCCGCTGGAGCCGTCGGAGTTCCTGCTGGAGATCCGCGACACGGCCGACCGGGTGTCCTACTGGGCCGGCGACCTCGCCGAGGGCGCGACGAACCCGCTGCTCGCCGAGCCGGCCGAGGCCGTCTGGCCGGTCACCCCGGAGGGCCTGCGCTACGAGTCGGTGCTCGACGGCGCCCGGCTGGTCGAGGACGCCCTGGCCGGCAACCTGGCCGACGAGGACGACGAGCCGCTGCGCCCGTTCGAGGAGGAACGCCTGCGCGCCTGGGAGCGCGACACCGACCTGCTGCTGCGCGAGCGCGAGCTCAACCGGCGCAGGCCGGCGACCGTCGTCGAGCTGCCGGCCAAGCTGACCGTGTCGTCGCTGGTCACGCTGGCCACCGACCCGGCCGAGCTGGCCCGCAGGATCCGCCGTCCGGTGCCGCGCAAGCCCGCGCCGCTGGCCCGCCGGGGCACGTCGTTCCACAAGTGGCTGGAGAGCCGGTGGGACCAGCAGCGGCTGATCGACGACTTCGACCTCGACCCGCTGGAGGAGCTGGAGGAGGCCGACGTGCGGCTGGCCGAGTTGCAGGAGCGGTTCGAGGAGAGCGAGTGGGCCGACCGGCGGCCGGTCGACCTGGAGGTGCCGTTCGAGACCATGATCGCCGACCGGCTGGTGCGCGGGCGGATGGACGCCGTCTTCGAGCTGCCCGACGGCGGCTACGAGGTGGTCGACTGGAAGACCGGCGTCCCGCCCAGGGGGAAGGCGGCCCGCACGGCCTCGGTGCAGCTGGCCGCGTACCGGCTGGCGTGGTCGCACCTGGCCGGGGTGCCGCTGGAGAAGGTGAGCGCGGCCTTCCACTACGTCCGGGCCAACAGAACCGTGCGGCCGGTCAACCTGCTCGACGCCGACGGGCTGGTCGCGCTCGTCGAGGCGGTCCCGGCGTCAGAGTCGTAGGTAATGGAAGGCGGGGCGGGGGTGCATGAGGAAGTCGTGGTGGGAGATGTTCCAGGCGTAGGCCCCGGCCATGCCGAACACCACCCGGTCCCCTGCCCGCACCGAGGTCACCACGTTCCGGGCGAGGACGTCCTTGGGGGTGCACAGCTGGCCCGTGAACGTCACGGGCTCCCCGGCGACCCCGGGCCCGCCGCCTGTGGGCAGGACCGTGAACGGCTGGTCGTGGCCCTTGGTCACCGGCGTGCGCAGGTGGTGCGTCCCGCCCAGGACGATCGCGTACGCCTGGCCGCGCACCCGCTTCACCTCCACGACCTCGGTGACGTAGTGGCCGCAGTAGGCGGTGAGCGACCTGCCCGGCTCGACCCGCAGCCGCCGCCCGGCCCGCAGCGCGGCCAGGCCCTCGCCGTAGGCCGCCCAGTCGAAGCGTTCGCCCGACGTGTACGACACCGCCATGCCCCCGCCCAGGTTGACCTCCCGATGCCCGGTCTCCAGCAGGGCCCCGGCCAGGCGGAGGAGCTGGGCGGCGTTCAGGCCGCTGGCCAGGTGGGCGTGCAGGCCGCGCAGCCGTACGCGGCCGGTGAACAGCGGCAGGCACTCGGCCAGCCCAGCCTCGTCCATGCCGAAGGGGCCGTCCATCGTGAGCGCGGCCCCCTCGACCGGCAGGTCCGGGTTGACCCGCAGCAGCACGTCGGCCTCCAGCCCGGTCGCGAGCAGGCGGCGCAGCTCGTACGGCGACTCGACGTGCAGGCGGTGGTGCGGCAGCCGCAGCTCGGCGTCGGTCTTGCCGGGCCCGCCGAGCGCCAGCCGCGCGCCCGGGAGCAGCGCGGAGACGTGCGCGTGCTCGCCCGCCGACGACACCTCGAACCCGTCCACGTGCCGGGCCAGCACCCGCAGCAGCTCGGCGTCGGGGTTGGCCTTGACCGCGTAGTACAGCTCGACCTCGCCCAGCGCCGCGCGCACCGACGCGGCGTGCTCGTCGAGCGCGGGCAGGTCGTAGAGGTAGGCGGGCAACGCGGGCAGCCGGGCGGCGGCCTCCAGCACGCCGCTCATGCGAGCGGGTTCGCGATCGGGACGTAGCCGGCGCTGCGGTCGGCCGCTCTGGCCCACCGCACGCGCAGGTTCGCCTTGGCGGGCAGCGGCGCCCCGGCCAGCAGGTCGCGCAGCGGGAGCGGCTGCCCGAGCTCGGCGGCCTGGCGGGCGAGCAGGTCGCGGGCGGCCCGCCACAACGCGCGCAGCAGCTCGTCGTCGGGGCCCGCCAGGGTGGCGGCGATCTCGGTGAGGTGGTTGACGAACAGGCAGTAGACGACGCGGGCCCAGCCCCGCGCCGGGTCGTGGGTGAGCGCGGCGGCCACGGCCGGATGTAGCCCGTCCAGGTCGTGGCGGCCCGCGACGAGCTTGACGCCCTCCAGGTCGCGGAAGATCGCCTGGACGGGCCGGCCGGCGGCGTCCAGGCCGACGAGCACGTTCTGCAGGTGGGCCTCCAGGACGACGCCGTGGCTGACGTACAGGTCCACGACCGGCAGCGCGACCGCCGACACGTACGCCGTCCACCAGGCCAGGGGGTCGGCCGGGGCGGCGTCCAGGGCGAGGGCGGCGGCGAGGGCCGGGGTGACGCCGGGGTCGCAGGCCGTCCACGGGCTCGCCCGGACGATCACGCCCAGGCCCTCGCGCTGCCCGAGTGCCGTGCGGTAGCCGGGCTCGGGAAGCCAGCGGACGGCCGGGTGCCGCGCCGCGACCTCGCCGATCAGCGGGGCCAGCCGGGAGGTGAGCTCGACGGCCCCGGCCAGCTCGTACCAGGCGTTCTTGCGCACGCAGTTCGTGATCCGCACGTCCAGGGAGAACTTCAGGCACACCTCGGCGTCCGGCACGTACACGGTCCGCACCGACGAGGTCGGCACGGCGAGCGGCCCCGGCCCGAGATCGACCAGCTCGGAGCCGAGAGCGGGACGCAGCAGGGCGAGCTGCCACGGATGGGCGGGCAGCAGCCGGTGTCCGGCGGGCGCCGGGCCGAGCGCGTCCAGCGCCGTCAGGTCGCCCTCCTCGGCCAGCGCGTCGTCGCGTACCGCGAGCAGCCGCAGCGGGAAGGCGGCGTGGGCCTCGGGCGCGTAGCGCAGCCAGTCCGCGCCGTCGCGGGCCTTGGGGGTGGGGTGGAACGGGTGCCCGTACACGAGCGCCTGCTCCGAGGCCAGCCAGGGATCGGCGGGCGGCTCGGCCCGCGCCCTGGCCGCCAGGATCGCCGCGATGGCGTCCCTGCTGGCGGCCACCTGACCGGCGAACTCGCCGTTGGGTTCGGCGAGGAGGCGCTCCGCACCGGCTCCCCGGCCTCGGCGCGCCTGCTCGTCCTGCCGGCCCGCCAGGCCGGACAGGCCGGACAGGTCGGACAGGTCGGACAGGTCGGACAGGTCGGTCTCGGTCAGCCGGACCAGCTCGGCGACCGTCAGCGGCTGCCAGGAGCCGCTCTCCAGGCGTTCCGGAGGCCCGTCGAGGCGCAGCGCGGCGCCGCCGTGCGTACGGGCCCGCAGCAGCGTCCCCGCCACCCGCAGCAGCACGTACGGCGGCGCCGGCCAGACCAGCCCCCTGGGCCCGGCCACCTCGCGCACGCAGCACCGCAGCAGGGCCGCCAGCGTCGCCTCCTCGGCCGGCGCCCCGATGGCCAGGACGTCCATTCACGCTCTCCTCAGGTAGTTGGGCCCGCTGATGCCGTAGAACTTGTTCACGTCCCGCGCCCCGGACCGTTCCTTGGCCACGAGCGTCCCGGCGGTGACCATCGACTTGCCGGTGAGCCTGGCCGCGTCGAGCGTCCTGGCGCGCAGCAGCCGGGCCATGGGGTGGTCGCCGTGCTCGTCGAGCGCCTCGGCGAGCGTGCCGCGCACCAGGGCCGCCGCCCGCGCCGGCGGCAGCACCGCGAACGCCACCGCCGCGGCGGCCAGGTGCAGCGTGATCGTGACGAACACGTCGGCGAGCGCGTGCGGGTCGTCGGTGAGCATGCGCCCGTCGGAGAAGGCCGGCACGTCGATCCCGGCCGCCGCCAGCCTCGACGGCGAGGCCAGCAGGCCGTCGTTGTCCTTGACCAGCAGCCGCAGGTCGCCGTCCCGCAGGACGAGGGCCAGGTTCTGCTGGTGGGCCTCCAGGGCGACGCCGTACCGGACGAACAGCCGCACGTTCCAGCGCAGCAGCAGGCGCAGGTAGCGGGGCAGGACGTCCGGGCCGAGTTCGTCCAGCACGCCGGGCACCGCCAGCGCCGCGACCGGGACGATCCGCCCCTCCGGCAGCCGCCGGACCATCCACGCCAGGTACTCGTGGCCCGCGTGCGCGTAGGTCTGCTCGTCGGCCAGCAGCACGCCGGGATCGGCGAGCCGGCGCAGCAGCAGCTCGGCCCGCGCGCCGTCGTCCAGGGTGCCCGCCCTGATCGAGCGCCGGTTGCGCACGCCGAGCGTGCTCACCGGCAGCGGCAGCTTGAGGTGCGTACGCGGCCCCACCTCGACGGTCCGCATGGACAGGGTGGGCCGTACGGTGACCGCCTCCTCGTCCAGCACCCGGACCCCGTCGATCTTCCGCACCTCGCCGACGGCCATGGGGTGCACCGGGAACAGCACACCGCGGCCCGCCGGCCGGGGCACGTCCGCGGGAAGCTCCGTCACCCTGTGGGGGACGATCGCCGCGTGGGGGACGACCGCCCACCGCAGCGCGAACGAGGGGGCGAACTCCGGCGCGTACGCCAGCAGGTCGCGGTCCGAGGCGCCGATCCTGGCCCGCGAGGTCGGGTAGACGGGATGGTCGGCGAAGGCCGCCAGCGACTCGTACGACGGCCCGCGCCGCAGCACCTCCTCGGCGTGCGCGTCGTGCAGCTCCAGCGCGGACAGGGCGGTCAGGCACTCGTCGAAGAAGGCCGCCACCCCTTCGGCGTCGGCCGCGTCGGACACCTCCACGAGCGTCTCCAGCACCTGCTCCAGCCCCAGCCGCTCGTCCGGCGCCACCACGAAGTCCTGGAACGGTGACCCGGGGACCATCCGCACCCACCGCCCGTCGGCCAGCAGCAGCCCGGCCCCGGACCTGGTCCGGTCGAGCCGGGCGGCCAGCCCGCCATAGTCCTCGCGGACCAGCGCGTCCAGCACCCGGGCGGCCAGGTACGCCTCCCGCGAGCTCACCCGACCACCCACGGCCGGGCCGCCCGGTACCGCTCGACGGCGGCGTCCACGCGGGCCCGGTCCGGTCCCACGGCCCGGATGACGCCCAGGTAGTCCCGGTTCGTGTGGGTCAGCTCTATGACGTCCCCGACGGCCCGCAGCGGCCGGTGCCACAGCCGTACACCGCCGTCCTCGACGTCCTCCTCCGGCGGCCCCTCCTTGACGACGCCCGGCCGGTCGGCGACCACGCTGACCGCGCAGCCGTGCCGGGACGCGGGCGGCGGCTCGGGCGCCGGCTCCCCGAGGTGGGTGCGCAGGATCCACTCGAACAGCGGCACGCCCAGCACGTCGGCCAGCAGGAAGTCGCAGTGGTCGCCGATCGCCCGGTAGTTCACCTCGACGATCCGCGGCCCGGCGGCCGTCAGGACGTACTCGGTGTGGCAGGCGCCGAAGCCCACCCCGAGGGCCCGCAGCGCGGCCAGCACGTGGGCGTCGGCGGCGGGCGCCCAGTCGAGCCGCTCCTCCACGAAGTGCGGCAGCGGGCCCAGCGTGGTCGCGAAGCCGCCCAGCACCCGCGTCGCGGAGCCGTCCCCGAGGGTCTCCAGGGTCCGCAGCGGTCCTTCGAGGTACTCCTCCACGACCAGCGTCTCGCCCGGACGCCGCCGCCTGGCCGCGGCCACGGCGCGCGGGAGGTCGTCCTCGACCAGCACGACGTCCTCGCTGGCCACCCCCTCGCGGGGTTTCAGCACCACGGGCCGGGGCAGGCGCTCGGGCACCGGATCGGCGGGTGTCAGCCGCAGCGAACGCACCGTCTCGATGCCGGCCGCCGCGAGCCCGCGTCGCATCAGGAGCTTGTTCTTGGCGGCCAGACAGGCCCGCCAGTCCTTGCCCGGAAGTCCGAAGTACGACGCCGCGAGGGCGGTCTCCGCCTGAAGGTGGTCGGAGTTGGAGAAGATCGCGTCGGGCCTGCCCAGGTGCTCGACCGCGTCGATCAGGGCGCGCGGGTCGCGTACGTCGCACCGCACCGAGCCGGGGTGCCGCTCCGGCCGGTCGGTCAGGACGGTCACCTCGCACCCGAGGGCCCGCGCCGCGGGCAGGAAGCCGTACGTCACCGAGTCCGTCGGCTTGAGCGCGGTCAGGTAGAGCCGCAACGCGAAGGCACCCCCGCAGGAATCAGGTAAGGCTAACCTAACTCGATGATCTTAGCCCGAGAATGATCGCTCCGGGGCCCGCACACCCTAATCGGCGGCTAACTGCGAGGTCATAGGATGACAAGCGACTTGGGGAGGGGCGGCCAGTGGAAAAGACCGCGGAAGAACAACTCATCGGCCCACTGCTCCTGGCACGGGGGACCATCGACAGATCGTCGGCGCTGCGTGCCGACGACAGATGGCTGGAGAAGGCGTGGGCCGACCCCGAGACCAGGGTGCTGGTGATCGACAACGGCCACACTCTCGTGCGGCGGGCCGGCGACGAGGTGCACGCGGTGCTCTACACCTCCGCGCAGGCGCCGCAGGGCGAGCGTTACCTGCTCGGCGTCGAGGGCGGCACCGCCTACTTCGCGGTGGCCGCGCCGCTGCCCGGCACGCCGGCCGGCGACCTCAACGGCCGGGTGACGATGCCGATGAGCCTGAACGACACGCCTGAAGGCCATCCGGTTCCGGCGGGTCTGCGCCAGGTGGGCGGGCTGCTCGGCGACCGCGACGCGGGCCTGCTGGTCCACGCGGTGGCGCTGGAGGCCTGGCACGCCACCCACCAGTTCTGCCCGCGCTGCGGCGCCCGTACGTCGGTGCAGGCCGGCGGCCACGTCCGGGTGTGCCCGAAGGACGCCAGCCAGCACTTCCCGCGCGTCGACCCGGCGGTCATCATGCTGATCAGGGACGAGGACGACCGCTGCCTGCTGGCCCGCGGCCCCCAGTGGCCCGAGGGGCGCCTGTCGATCCTGGCGGGCTTCGTGGAGCCGGGCGAGTCCCTGGAGTACGCGGTGGTCCGCGAGGTCGCCGAAGAGGTCGGCATCCACGTCGTCAACCCACGCTACCTGGGCAGCCAGCCCTGGCCGTTCCCGCGCAGCCTCATGCTCGGCTTCTTCGCCGACGCCACCACGACCGCGCTGACCCCCGACGCCGACGAGATCGCCGAGGCGCGCTGGTTCACCCGCGACGAGCTGGTGGCGTCGCTCCGGTCGGGCGAGGTGCGCCTGCCGCCCCCGGTGTCGATAGCCCGCCGCCTGATCGAGACGTGGTACGGCGGCGAGCTCGTCGGCGACTGGTGACCTGCCGAGCGGAGCCGGGGAGTCCGAAGCAGGGCTCCCCCTTCCGCGTCCTGGCCTAGGAGTCGAGCAGGCGCTTGACCTCGATGACGCTGGGGTTGGTCCTGACGTGCTCCACCCCTGAACGGGAAACCGCCACGACCGTCGGAACGGTCTGGTTGCCGTTGTTGACGCTCATGACGAATTCGGCGGCGGCCGGGTCGCGCTCGATGTCGACCTCCTTGAACGCGATGCCTTCGCGGGCGAGCTGAGACTTCAGCCGCTTGCAGGGGCCGCACCAGGTAGTGCTGTAGACCGTGAGCGCCATGTCGGGTTGTCCCTCCAAGGTCAGGAAAATCAGGCGCTCGGTGCAACAACGCGGAGGCGCCCGCTTAATCCCTACCCGGGGCCCTCTAGCCGATGCGCTCGGCGATCCAGGCCTGCACCCGCTCGGCCACGCCCGGCTCCCGGTACAGGGGAGCGCTGTGGTTGGTGCCCGGCGCCGTCATGATCGTCATCGGCACGCCCACCTGGCCGAGCATCTGCTTGAGCAGCTGGCTCTGCGTCGGCGGCACGAACTCGTCCTCGGAGTGCACCGTGAGCACCGGGGCGTCCTTGGCGCTGGCGTGCCAGGCCACCTCCATGCTCGCCCAGACGCGCGAGCACTTGCCCTTGGGCTCGCAGCCGCCGGCCAGCCGGATCGCGGCCTCGCGCAGCTTGCGCTTGTCGTGGTCGGCGGTCTTCTCGCCGTCGGCGTACGCGCGCAGCGGCGAGATGATCGGCGACAGCCCGACCACGCCCTTCAGCCCGGCGATGCCGTTGCCGTACGTGCCGACCGAGGCGGCGATGTGCCCGCCCGCCGAGAAGCCGACGACGACGTACTTGCTCGCGTCGAAGGCCCAGCGGTCGGCGTGCTTGCGCGCCAGGGCGATGGCGGCCAGCGCGTCGGTGCGCTGCGCCGGCCAGGCGGCCTCGCCGGAGAGGCGGTAGTTCAGGTTGAAGACCGTGTACCCGAGGTCGGCGTAGCTACGGGTGATCTCCTTCATGTACTTCTTGTCGCCGCCGGACCACCAGCCGCCGTGGATCAGGAAGACGCCGGGACGCTTCTGGCCGTCGGGCGTCCACCACACGTCCATGTCCTGGTTGCGCTGGCGGCCGTAGGAAAGGGTCTCCGTGGCCAGCCCGCCGAGGCCGTCGGGGTCTGTGGGATTGGTCACCACGGGGACCGGCGGCTCGGCCGCGAACGCGACGGCAGGTGTGAGCGCCACGGCAGCGAGCACCAGCGCGCCCGCGAAAACCGCTGTTCGCACGGCCTTCCTTTCCCCCATGCGGCATGGTCGGCCCCATTGTGGGGGAAGCAACCATTCCTTTGCATCTCGGTGACTATGAACATACGTCGGGCCGCATGTTGCCAGAATAAAGTGCTTCGGCGCCACTTGCGGGGAGGAAGATCGGGTGAACAGCGTGGATGACGTCCTCAGCGGCCTCGACCCGGAACAGCGGGAGGTCGCCGAGGCGGTGCGCGGCCCGGTGTGCGTGCTCGCCGGCGCCGGCACCGGCAAGACCAGGGCGATCACTCATCGCATCGCCCACGCCGTGCGCAGCGGGGTGGTCGACGCGCCCAGCGTGCTCGCGGTGACGTTCACCACCCGGGCGGCGGGGGAGTTGCGGCAGCGGCTGCGGGCGCTGGGGGCGCCGGGCGTCCAGGCCCGCACGTTCCACGCGGCCGCCCTGCGCCAGCTCACCTACTTCTGGCCGCGGGTGATCGGCGGCGAGGCCCCTTCGGTCATCGAGTCGAAGTTGCCGGTGCTGGTCGAAGCCTGCCGCCAGATCCGGAAAAATCCCGACCGGTCCGAACTGCGGGACATCGCGGCCGAGGTCGAATGGGCCAAGGTCTCCCAGATCGGCCCCGAAGACTACGTGGCCGCCGCCGCCAAGCACCACCGCACGCCGCCCGGCTCGCCGGAGGAGGTGGCCCGGCTCTACGAGTCGTACGAGCGCATCCGCCGCGAACGCCACCTGGTCGACTTCGAGACCATCCTCGAACTGACCGCGGCCGTGATGACCGAGCACCAGGAGGTCGCGGCCCAGATCCGCCAGCAGTACCGCTACTTCGTCGTGGACGAGTTCCAGGACGTCAACCCGCTCCAGAAACTCCTGCTCGACACCTGGCTCGGCGGCCGGGACGACATCTGCGTGGTCGGCGACCCCAACCAGACCATCTATTCGTTCACCGGCGCCAGCCCCCGCTACCTCACCAACTTCGCCGTCGAGCACCCGAAGGCCGCCGTCATCAGGCTGGTCCGCGACTACCGTTCCACCCCGCAGGTCGTGAACCTGGCCAACCTGGTCATCGCCAAGTCCAAGACCCCCAACCGCCTCGAACTCATCGCCCAGCGCCCCGACGGCCCCAAACCGGTCTTCTCCGACTACGACGACGAGCCCGCCGAGGCCGCCGGCGTCGCGCGGGCCATCAGGAAGCTGCTGGACAAGGGGGTGCCCTCGCGCGAGATCGCCGTGCTGTTCCGGGTCAACTCCCAGTCGGAGTCCTACGAGGAGGCCCTGTCCAAGGCCGAGATCCCGTACGTGCTGCGCGGCGCCGAGCGCTTCTTCGAGCGTCCCGAGGTGCGGCAGGCGGTCGTGCTGCTGCGCGGCGCCGCGCGGTCGGCCGCGGGCGAGCCGCTGGCCTCGGAGGTGCACCACATCCTGACCGGGGTCGGACTGACCCCGTCCCCGCCCGGCGGCGGGAAGGCCAGGGAGAAGTGGGAGTCGCTGAAGGCGCTGGCCGACCTGGCCGAGGACATGGCCGCCGAAGGCGCCGACCTGCCCGCGTACGTCGCCGAGCTGGAACGCCGCGCCTCCGAGCAGCACGCGCCGCCGGTGGAGGGCGTCACGCTCGCGTCGCTGCACGCCGCCAAGGGCCTGGAGTGGGACGCGGTCTTCCTGGTCGGCGTCACCGACGGCATGCTGCCGATCATCTACGCCGAGACCCCCGAGCAGATCGAGGAGGAGCGGCGGCTGCTCTACGTCGGCGTCACCCGCGCCCGCGAGCACCTGTCGCTCTCCTGGGCGCTGGCCCGCGCGCCCGGCGGGCGCAAGAGCCGCCGTCCCTCGCGCTTCCTCGACGGGCTCACCGGCCGCGCCTCCACACCGCCCCGCATGACCACCCCGGCGAGCGAACGCCGCACGGTCGCCGCGCCGGTGAGCTGCCGGGTGTGCGCCAAGACGCTGGTGGCAGCGGCCGAGCAGAAGCTCGGCCGCTGCGCGACCTGTCCCGCCGACTACGACGAGGCCCTGCTCGAACGCCTCAAGGTCTGGCGCACGGCCACCGCCAAGGAGGCCAAGATCCCGCCGTACGTCGTCTTCACCGACGTCACCCTCCAGGCCATCGCCGAACGCGCGCCGGCCACCGAGCAGGAGCTGCTGTCGATCGCCGGCATCGGCCGGGTCAAGGTCGACCGCTACGGCGAGGCCGTCCTCGGCCTGTGCCGCGGGTGAGATCCCTCACGTACGGCCGGCCCCCTCGCGCGTGAGCCCCTTCCCCACCGGGCGAAACGGTGAGACGGGAGCATTCCGGCAAGGCAGGGCGGGTTTGGGGGAACAGGCGTGGCACGTCAGACTTGTCCATGGAAGGTTCGTCTGTGAGGGGGCCCTGTGAACGAGGCGCTGAAGGAGCTGCTCGACCTGCTCGACCTTGAGCAGATCGAGCTCGACATCTTCCGGGGCAGAAGCCCGGAGGAGCGCATCCAGCGCGTCTTCGGCGGCCAGGTGGCCGCGCAGGCCCTCGTGGCGGCCGGCCGCACCGTCCCCAAGGACCGGCACGTCCACTCGCTGCACGCCTACTTCATCAGGCCGGGCGACCCGTCCATCCCCATCGTCTACAACGTCGAGCGCCTGCGCGACGGCCGGTCGTTCACCACCCGCCGGATCGTCGCCGTGCAGCACGGCAAGGCGATCTTCACGATGTCGGCCTCGTTCCACATCTTCGAGGAGGGCGTGGAGCACCAGGCGTCGGTGGCGCCCGTCGTGCCTGCCCCCGAGACGCTGCCGACGTTCCAGGACAGGATGTCGGAGGTGCTGGGCGACCACCCCGAGCTGCGGGAGTGGCTCTCGCGCCCGCGCCCCGTGGACGCCCGCTACGTCTCGCCCCTGACGTGGGAGGCGCACCTCAACCCCGAGCTGCGCAGCGCCCAGACCAACGTGTGGTTCCGCTACGACGCCGACCTGCCCGACGACCCGCTGCTGCACGTCGTGCTGGCCGCGTACGCCTCGGACTTCACGCTCGTGGACACGATCCTGCTGGCCCACGGCATGGCCTGGGGAGCCTCGAACGTGATCGGCGCGTCCCTGGACCACGCGATGTGGTTCCACCGCCCGTTCCGCGCCGACGACTGGCTCCTGTACGCCCAGGAGGCCCCCTGGTCGGCGGGGGCTCGGGGGCTCGCGCGCGGCGAGATGTTCACCGCGTCGGGCGAGCTCGTGGTCTCCGTCGTCCAGGAGGCGATGATCCGCGTGGCGAAGTAGTCGGTTCGCAGCACGTTGTGACACCGTGGTTGTGTCACAAAATCGCAGGTAGAAAATATGTTGCCCCTTCCCGGCTTCCCGGTTTAGGGTCATGGACAAGCGAGTCGGACACTCCTGTTTCCGACGATCTGATGAGTGGAGGTGAGCCCCGGTGATGAGCATCCAGATGTCGGCCACGCAGTGGCTCGCTTCCGCGTGCCGTGACTCGGTGAGGCTCGCCGATGGGCCGGCCAAGCTGCGGCAGGAGAAGTCTGCCCGTAGCCAGGCCCCCGCCGTTCGTGCGAGGGCTCACGCGGGTGTCGCCGCTCCGCAAGGCGTTCCTGTCTATGGCGCAGGTATCGCTGCCCCGATCAACCAGCTCACCAAGGGTGGACTGTGCGGTCCGCAACCCTGGAGGGATGCTCCGGTCATAACCTGACCGGCACATAGCAGCCCCCAGGCCGCGGATCCGCACACAGGATCCGCGGCCTCTTTGTTTTTCCGCGATCCCCGACCACATCCGAGGTGCCCGACCAAGATCAAAAAGCTCGATCAAAAGGAGAAGCAGATGGGGGCCAAGACGATCATGGACCTGATCGACGAAGCCAAGATCCCCTGTCGTACCGACCCTGACCTGTGGTTCGCAGAGTCACCCGAGGACGTCGAGTTCGCCAAGGCTCTCTGCGGCGGCTGCCCGATCCAGCAGGCCTGCCTGGCCCGCGCGCTGGAGCGCGAGGAGCCCTGGGGCGTCTGGGGCGGCGAACTGATCCTCAGGGGAACAGTCGTTCCCCGCAAGCGTCCGCGCGGGCGTCCCCGCAAGCACCCGGTCGCTGCCTGACCACCCACCAGCCCAACGAGCGAGAGAGAACAAGAACACCGATGAGCACTTCTTCCACCAGGAGCCTGGCCGTGCCGTATCTGTTTCATGACTTGGTCAACGACCGAATACAAACTCTCCACCGCGAAGCGGAGGAGCAGCGTCTCATCCTGCGCGTAAGCCGCGTACAGCGGGCGCGACGCGAGGTCAAGCGGGCCAACGACCGCTTGCGGAAGGCGCTGAGCCAGCAGGTGTGATCAAGGAGGTCCTGCCGCCGGCGCAGGATCTCCTGATCCCCACCTGCCTCTGAAGAGCCGGGCGCACCCAGCGCCCGGCTCTTTCCATGCCCGGACGCCTGCGTTCTGCCGGGTGAGCTGCGGGACGTCTGCGCTCGGTCGGGAGTGCTGGGGGACGGGCCCTCTGCGTTCGGTCGGATGAGCTGTGGTCCGGTCGCCGGGGAGCACGGTGCTGCCTGCGGTCGAGGGCCTTGGCCCGTCTGTCTCCTTCCGTGATTCGCGATCCGGCCCTCGGGTGATCTTCTTGCGCTGCTGGGAGCCCGGCCTTCCAGCTATTTGTCTTCGATGCCTGGTTCTTTCCGGCATGTCGGACTCGTGTCGGGGGCGTTCGTAGGGTGGAGACTGCGCTGTGAGCTGGGTGGCCGGCGGTCCCGGCTGACCTCGGGCCGACGTACGATGGCGCATGTGACCAGCAGACCCGCCGAAGCGCAGCACCTGCGTGACCTCGCCCTGCTGCGCCGCGTCCGCGACCGCATCGACCGCGACTACGCCCAGCCGCTCGACGTCGAAGCCCTGGCCCGCGGCGTGAACATGTCAGCCGGCCACCTCAGCCGCGAGTTCCGCCGCGCGTACGGCGAGGCCCCGTACGGCTACCTGATGACCCGCCGCATCGAACGCGCGATGGCGCTCCTGCGCCGCGGCGACATGAGCGTCACCGAGGTCTGCTTCGCGGTCGGCTGTTCCTCGCTCGGCAGCTTCAGCACCCGCTTCACCGAGTTGGTCGGCGTGCCACCCAGCGTCTACCGTCGCCGCGCGGCGAGCGCGACCGCGGGGATGCCGTCGTGCGTGGCGAAACAGGTGACCAGACCCATCAGGAACCGAGAGACCGCGCTTACCTGACCCCAATTAGCGTGACTTCCATGGACATCACCATCCACTCCAGCTTCCTCCCGCACACCGACCCGGAAGCCTCCCTGGCCTTCTACCGTGACGCCCTCGGCTTCGAGGTACGCAACGACGTCGGCTACAAGGGGATGCGCTGGCTCACGGTGGGCCCCGCCGGTCAGCCGGACACCTCCATCGTCCTGCAACCACCGGTCGCGAACGGCTACGGCATCACCGACGACGAACGCCGCACCATCACCGAGATGATGGCCAAGGGCACCTACGCCGGCGTGAACCTGGCCACCACCGACCTCGACGCCACCTTCGAACGCCTGAAGGCCAGCGGCGCCGAAATCGTCCAGGAGCCGATGGACCAGCCGTACGGCGTCCGCGACTGCGCCGTCCGCGACCCTTCCGGCAACCTGATCCGCATCCAGGAACGCCACCCCTGACCCACTCCCGGGCGCCATCACCCTGGACGTGTCCTTTGAGGGCGTCCTCTGACCCGCGTCCAGGAACGTCATCCCCTGGTCGGCAGTCAGCACCATCACTCCTGACACGCCCTTGGGCTTGCCCCCTTGACCGGCGATCAGGAACGTCATCCCTGGTCCGCGCTCGGCTCCATCACCCTGAATGTGCTTTGGGGGCGTGCCCTCACCAGCATCCACGAGAGTCATCCCTGGTTCGCAGTCAGCACCATCACACCTCACACGTCCTTGGGGCCGCCCCTCCTGATCGGTGATCAGGAACGTCACCCCTGCCCCGCTGGCCCGGCGACGACCTTGCCGTGCGCAATCCTCAAGCGCCACCACTGCGACCTCGGACAACACCCCTTCGAGGCTCGGCCTGCGACCGATACGACGGGTGTGCCGCGCGGACGCAACCCTCAAGGCGATCCGCCACCCCAGCCACCCCTTGCCCGGCCCTCACAAAGACCAGTCCGGCCTGGACGAACGGCGACCCCAGCCTTCGCCTGTCCCTGACGCCCAAGCTCGATCGCCGGTTGGTGCCCATGCCGGAGCACTTTCGCGCTGATGAAAGGCCCATGGCACGATGGCGACATGATCGCGATCCGAAGGGACGATGCCGCGTAGGCCGCCAGGCGTCGTACGCGCCATGCACCGATCAGGGGCTCAGGCCCAAAGCCCAGCGGCCACCTTGACGCCATCCGGTCCGGCACCGGAGACGCCCGGAAGCGATGGTCTCCGTCAATCGCCCGGGCGCTTGAGCGTTATGAAGAGTTCCTGCGCAAGCCGGGTAGGAGGTAGCTGCTTCCTCGGCCGGACTGTCCGTGTTGTGATCTGGTCTACTCCCGCGACCTCCTGCAGTCGGAGATCGACCGTCTGCCGGCACTCGCGCGTACCGAACTGCGCCGCATCGTGAGCAGGCTTGATCGACAGTTACGCCGTCGCACCCTGCCCGATCCGGACCTCGAACCCACAGATCGGCACCTGGATGCCTGGTGGCGACGAAGGCTGCACGAACGGACCTGAACGTCAGATCACAAACGGCCTACCGCAGAGCCGTACCCTCCTGCCGAAGCCCGAAGCCCGAAGCCCGAAGCCCGAAGCCCGAAGCCCGGAGCCCGGAGCCCGGAGCCCGGAGCCCGGAGCCCGGAGCCCGGAGCCCGGAGCCCGGAGCCCGGAGCCCGGAGCCCGGAGCCCGGAGCCCGGAGCCCGG
>NZ_JBEZGC010000010.1:0-14816 GCF_040649795.1 Nonomuraea sp. NPDC048881 | reverse complement strand
CCTAGGACGGGAGCGAGGAACTGGGTGGGCGCAGGTGAGGTGCCGGGTGGACGAGAGTGAGGCGACGGCCGAGGCAGACCGATAACCGCCTTCCCGGCGAGGCGTTCTGCCGACCGCATGGGACGGTGAGGATGAGGCCGATGCCTTCGCCCTCTCCCCGCCATCCCGCGGCGCAGCTTGCACACGTCGGCAGCGAATACTGCGGTCACACTCGCTCCCGCTGAGCCAGCCCGCATCTCCTAAGCCGGCCGTGACTAAGAAGGTCCCCTCCTGCGCCGGCCGTGCGTCTCCTGTGCAGGTCGCGCGTCTCCTGCGCCGCCGTGGGTCTCCTGTGCCGGTCCTGCATGTCCACAAGCAAGGCACCGCCTTCGCCCACGAAGCGCAGGCGGCGCCTGATCACCCGATCGCCAGTGCCTCGCCGTTCGGGTCGTCGGCGAAGCCCGGAACCCAGCGGATCACCTCGTCACGGAAGCGCGCCGTGGTGCCGAGCTGGCAGAGGACCCCGACACCGGCCGCATGGACCCGATGGATGAGCACGTACGACGGCGGCAGGTTGAGCTGGCGAACCACGTTCGTCGGGCGGAGGTCGGTGACACTGGCCGCCTGGGCCTGCAGCCACTCCCGGCTGAAGGTGAACTCCTCCACGGCCGTCGGCTCCACGTACGGCGCCAGGAAAGCGCGCAGGGCGTCGGGGTCGATGTCGATGTCCTGACGGATGAAACCCTCGTCACGGAGGCCCGTCATCACGGTGTCCATGTCGCCCTGGTTGAAGATGCGCGTGAGCTGCCCGAAGACCTTCGGATAGCCGTCGGGCAGACGGTTGACCGCGCCGAAGTCGAGGACGCCGAGCTTGCCGTTGGCCAGCACGCGGAAGTTGCCCGGATGGGGATCGGCGTGCAGCATGCCGACCCGGGCAGGCGAGCTGAACAGGAACCGGACGAACAGCAGCCCCGCGTGATCACGCTCCTTCTTGCTGCCCTCGTTGATCACCCGCGACAGGGGAGTGCCGTCCATCCACTCGCTGACCAGCACCATCTCGTTGGCCGCCACCACATCAGGGACGTGGAAGTCGGGATCGCCGTTGAACTCCAGCGCGAAGGCATGCTGTGCCTCGGCCTCGCGAAGGTAGTCGAGCTCCTCGGCGATCCGCTCGCGCAGCTCGGCCAGCAGCGCCTTCATGTCGAGGCCGGGCAGTAGCGCCCCGAACATCTTTCCCAGCCGGGCCAGCTGGGTGAAGTCGCCGAGCAGCGCCTTGCCCGCCCCCGGGTACTGGATCTTGACGGCCACCTCGCGCCCGTCGTTCCAGACGGCCTTGTGCACCTGGCCGATCGAGGCGGCGGCCGTGGGCCGGTCGTCGAACGAGAGGAAGTGTTTGCGCCAATCGTCCCCCAGCTGCTCGGCGAGCACTTTGTGGACGGTGGCGACCGGCAATGGAGGGGCGGCGTCCTGGAGCTTCGTCAAGGTCGCCCGGTAGGGGCCGACGATCTCCGGCGGAAGCGCCGCCTCGAAGATCGACAGTGCCTGGCCGAGCTTCATCGCCCCGCCCTTGAGCTCGCCGAGCACCTTGAAGATCTGCTCGGCGGTGCGCTGCTGAACCTCCTGGGCCACGATTTCTGCTGATTTGCCGCCGATGCGCTTACCGAGGCCGAGGGCGGCCCGCCCGGCGAACCCGAGCGGAAGGGTGGCCAACTTGGCTGAGCGGGTGACTGCCCGGCGCGGAAGATCGCTCACACTCATGCGCGGAACCTCGCCCGAGATGCCGCTTCCCCCCTTCGTGGTCGTCCCCTGAGCACGTCAGTCGCTGGTAGGTGACATGTCCATTGTTAGCGAATAAGGATTGTTTCGCATACAACGACATTGCGGATGACCGCTCCACGACCGTCTTTTCCAGCACCAATCAGGCATTACGTCCATTGTGCCGTTCGTCACAGAGGACGCCCGGCCTTCGAGATGAGCAAGCGCCTGGCCGGTCGCCGCCGCCGCGACGAGCGTGGCGAGCGTCGTGTCGCAGGCGATCTCGCCGGGTGGATAGCCGCCCAGCCTGGCAGTGACGATCGGCCAGGCGGGATCGTGGTCGCGGCGCGTCAGGTCGAGACAGTGCAGGCACGTCGTCTCACCGGGAAACACCAGCGGCCCGACGGATCCGTGCCCCTCGAAGGCCGACACCAGCAGATGCGGGATGCCGAAGTCGGCCAGCTCGTTGACCAGCACCCCGTCCAGAGGCCCCACGGGCGCGAGGATGGCGAGGTCGGGACGCGCCGTGCCGTCCCCCAGATGCGGAGCTCCGGCCAGGACGTTGGATGACGGAACGGCGTCCAGACTCACCTCCCCAGGAGTGGATGGCACAGCACGAGAGACCCGCGCAGCGGCGGCGCCGGACGGCGTGACACCCGCCCGCCTGGGGCGTGCGGTCGTGCCGCCGCTCGGCGCGATGCCCGCCCGCCTGGATTGTGCGGTCGTGCCGCCGGACGGCGATGGCGCCCCGCGTGCGGGCCGGCCTGTGGCGTCACCGGCGGGTATGACGTTCCGGCCTGTGGGGTGAGGGGTTGAGATGCGATCGCGCGGAGGCGGAACGGCCGGCGCGTTCTTCGGCGGGGGAGCAAGCACCCGCCGGGCGACCGCCGCCGCGCCCTCCTCCCGGGACAGCCCCACCTCGGCCCACGTCAGCCCGCCCGGCGTGATGTCTCCAGGCCGGACCGGCCCGGGATCGATCACCCGGATGTCGCCGACCCCGCCGGCCGCGAGCAGGGCGACGATCTGCGCCCCCACGCGCCCGGCCCCGTAGACCCTGACCTTCGCCTCTCGCCGACGCCGAAGCAGCTCGATGCCGCCCTCCGGGCTGTTGGAGGCCAGGTCGAGCGCGTCGAGGTCGGGTTTCAGCCGATCCCTCTCGGCGAGGGAGAGCTCCCGCAGCGGCGCCGGGAACGGGCCGGCGTCGTGCAGGGCGCCCCGTGTGGCGAGGTAGTCGAGCAGAGCCTGGGCGCATTGCTCGTCGAGGCCGGCCGCCGCCGCGTCGCGCATCACCCGGCGCAGGTCGCGGGTGCCGTCGAGCCCCTCGATCCACTGACGCACCGATCTCGTCAGGCCGGTCAGCGTGATGGCCCGGAGGGGATGCACGCCGTACTGCAGGGTGTGCTCGTCGCGGAGGATTCGCCGGAGGGCCGGCTTCACACGTGGCCTCATGGCCGGAAGGTTCGCACGTCCGACCAAGATCCCGAGCCGCTTCCGCGCCGCCTGTGGACAACCTCCGACCGCGATGCCCACCCTGTGGATAACGTCCTACCGCGGAGTACACCCGCGAAGGGCCGGCGATCACATCCGCACCTGAGGCAAGCCGGGACCGCCGCGGCTGGCCACGAACACATCCGCACCTGAGACGTACCGGGGACCACTGCGGCTGGCCAGAAACCACATCCGCACCTGAGGCAGGCCGGGGACCGCCGCGGCTGGCGAGGAACCACATCCGCATCCGCGCCCCGCGGAGCGTTACGCTTCGCCGCATGAGCGAGATCTTGGTCGACCGCACAGACGACGGAGTAGTCGTCCTCACCCTCAACCGCCCGGAACTGCGCAACGCCATGACCGACACCATGACGGCCGAATGGCGCGAAACCATGACCACCCTGGCCGCCGACCGCGACCTGCGCTGCGTCGTCGTCACCGGAGCGGGCAGCGCGTTCTCCTCGGGCGGCGACCTGTCATGGATCGGCGAGCGGGGCGCCGAGGCGGTGCCGCCGCTGCGCGACCGCATGCTCGCCTTCTACCGCACCTGGCTGATGATCGCCGACCTGGAGGTGCCCACCGTCGCCGCGGTCAACGGCCCCGCCGTCGGCGCGGGCCTGTGCGTGGCCCTGGCCTGCGACCTCGTCTACGCCGCCGACGACGCCAAACTCCTGGCCCCTTTCACCCGGCTCGGGCTGCACCCGGGCATGGCCGCCACCTACCTGCTGCCCAGAAGAGCCGGTACGGCACTGGCCCGGGAGATGCTCCTGACCGGCCGTCTCCTTACGGGTACGGAAGCGGCAGATAAAGGCTTGGTAAATCAATCTTTCCCGAAGAATGACCTTCTCTCCGAGGTTTCGGTCATCGCCAAGAAGATCGCAGAGATGGCTCCAGTCGCCACCCGCCTCACAAAGGTCGCGCTGAACCAAGACCATCAAGACCTGGAAGCCGCTCTGAGGTGGGAATCCTTGGCCCAGCCCGTCACCATGGCATCATCCGACCTGCTGGAGGGCCTGGCGGCGCATCGGGAAAGGCGCATGCCCAAATTCACCGGCTCTTAATCATCTGACCAGCGAAAACAACGTCCACCCTCTGTGGAATTTCGCCAGTCTCGGCTAACGTGCTTATGTGCCCCCCGAGACAGTCGAGGTCCGTCGCAGTTCTCGTCGCCGGCGTACGGTCTCCGCCTACCGCGACGGCGACAAGACGATCGTGCTCCTGCCCGCCTGGCTGAGCGGCGAAGACGCGGATGAATGGGTGAGCCGGATGCTCGACCGGCTGGCCGCCAAGGAAGAACGACGAAGGCCGACCGACGAGGCCCTGCTCGAACGGGCGAGGGAGCTGTCGGTGAAATACCTCGACGGCCGGCCCGACCCCGTGAGCGTTCGATGGGTCGACAACCAGCAGCATCGCTGGGGCTCCTGCACCCCGGAGAACGGCACCATAAGGATCTCGACCCGGCTCAAGGGCCTGCCCGAGTGGGTCATCAACTACGTCATCATCCACGAGCTCGCGCACCTGATCGTGCCGAGCCATGGCCCGGGGTTCTGGGCGCTGGTAGAACAGTATCCGAAGGCGGAGCGGGCGCGCGGGTTCCTCGAAGGATTCTCCGCGGCGGCCCACACGGCACCGGAGGAGTGTTGACGCGCATCGTCGCCGTCCTGGTACGCGGCCGCATGGCCGAAGCGGCGCCCCCCGGCGTCGATCCACGGCAGTTCCTGGCGGCCGTGGCCGAGGACACCTACGAGATGGTCGCCGGCCTGGAGTTCGTCACCCCGGTCCTGATCACGGCCGTCCCCGGCCTCGACGACATCGTCTGGCCCGGCACGGAGATCATCACCATCGACGAGGACGAGCCCCTGCGAGCCGTCCTCGGCCGCCTGTCCGGCGACCAGGCCGCGGTGATCAACGCCGACGCGCCCGACCTGCCCTCGCTGCTGGTCGGCAAGCTGTTCAGGGAACTGGGCCGGGCCGAGATCACGATCTGCCCCGCGGCGGACGGCGGCGCGGTGGCGCTGGCCTGCTCGCTGCCGCTGCCGACCTGGGCCGACCCCGACCTCGACGACCCCGACGTCGTCGCCGTCCTCCGGGAGCAGGCCCCGGGCCCGCGCAGGGTCGCCACCATCTCCGGATGGCACCGCCTGCGCACGTTCGACGACGTCGGACGCCTCGACCCGGGTCTCGAAGGCTGGGACAACACCCGCGCCCTGATCAGCCGCTGACCCGCGTCAGGGAACCGTGAGCTCGGCCAGGACGGCCCGGTGGTCGGTGCCCGGAACGTCGCGCACGCTGACCTCCCTGACGCCCACCCGTTCGTCCACCAGCACGTGGTCGATGGTGATGATCGGCGGCACCCGCTTGTTGGCCGGCCACGTGGGGATCAGCCCCGCGCCGACCTGGTCGGCCGCGTCCTTGTACCCCCGGGCCAGCAGCCTGCGCAGCGAGGCGTGGTCGAGCGAGGCGTTGAAGTCGCCGGCGAGGATCCGCACGGTTTCGCCGCCGGCGGAAGGAAGGCCGGCGAGCGCCTCGTTCCAGTTGACCACGTTGGGACCGAGCGGCGGATAGGGGTGGACGTCGACGAACTCGATCGGCTTCCCGCCCGGCAGCGCCACCATGGCGGCGGGCATCTTGTGCCCCACCGGGGGCACCACGTCGTCGAGCGGCTGAAGCGGGTGCCTGGAGTAGAGGCCGCTTCCGCCGGCGTCCCATTCGTCCTCAAGTACGCGGTGGGGCATGAACTCCTTCAGGCCGGCCGCGTCCATGTCGGCCACGGCTCCGGGGGTCAGCTCCTGCGTACTCAGCACGTCGGGCCGGAACTCGCGCACCAGGTTCACGATCACCTGCGGGTCGGCCTTGCCGAACAACATGTTGATGGTCATGACCTTGAACGGCCTGCCGGTCGTGGCCTCGGCCGTGCCCAGCGCGCGCGGCAGGACGCTGAACCCGAGCGCGGTCGTGGTGAGCAGCGCGACGGCCGTCGCGGCCCGCCTGCGCCCGACCGCGGCGATCAGGAGGGGGACCAGGGACCCGGCCGCCGCGTACGGCGTCGCCGTCATCAGCTGCGTGGGCAGCGAGCCTCGTTCCAGCCCGGCCACCCTGGCCACGGCCCAGGCCGCGAAGGGTGTCACGGCCAGCCAGGTCAGGACGTTGCCGGGCAACTTCCGCGGCTTGCGGGCAGGCGTCACGATCGTGCCGCCAACGGCAGAAGTCTCCACGCGGCCCCCCTTGGAACGATGCGAAGGACTCTAGCCCAGCGAACGCGAGCGCGAGCTGAGCGCGGCGCGTCCGCGTGCGGCCAGCCGGCGCGTGGCCTCGTCGGACAGCTCGGGGATCTCGTCGACGGGGAACCAGCGCAGGTCGAGCGACTCGTCGCTCATGACGGCCTCGGCGCCGGGAGGGGCCACGGCCGCGTACTCGACGTCGAGGTGCCAGCTGCGCGGCGGATGGCACCAGACCTCGTGCTTGTCCACGGCCAGCGGGCCGGGCAGCAGCTCAAGTCCGGAGATTCCCGACTCCTCGGTGGCCTCGCGCAGCGCCACCGCCTCCAGCGTGGCGTCGAAGTCCTCGCAGTGGCCGCCCATGGGCAACCACTGCCCGGCCTTCGGATGCAGCGTGAGCAGCACCCGGGCGCCGTCGTGGCTGAGCACGGCGGTGGTGGCCGTCAGGTGGCCGGGTGCGCACGCGCGCCACATGGCGTCGTCGTACGTCCGCAGATGGCCGAGGAACTCGGCGCGCAGCGCCTCCTCCTCGGGGGTCGGCGCGGTCCAGGAGGACAGCACCGCCACCGCGTCGTCGTGCAGGGTCACCGGCCGCCGTCCTGGTCGCCGTCCTGGTCGCCGTTCTCGTCGCCGGGCTTGGCCTCCAGCTGGGAGATGTCCCAGGCGGCCTCGCCGCGGACGAACGCGTCGGGGTCGTCGAGGTCCTCGGCCGTCGGCATGAGGTCGGGGTGACCCCACAGGGCGTCGCGCCCGTCGACGCCGCGCTCGGTCTCCAGCGCGCGCCACAGCGCCGCGGCCTCGCGCAGCCGCCGGGGCCGCAGCTCCAGCCCGACCAGCGTGCCGAACGTCAGCTCCGCGGGGCCACCGGTCGCCCGGCGCCTGCGTACGGTCTCGGCCAGCGCGACCGCCGAGGGCAGCTTGCCGTCGGCGGCCCGGTCGACCACCGTGGCCACCCACCCCTCGACCAGGGCGAGCATCGTCTCCAGGCGAGCCAGGGCGGCCTTCTGCCGCTCGGTCTCCTCGGGCTTGAGCAGCGCGCCGCCGCTCAGCGCCTCCTGGATCGCCTCGGGATTGTTGATGTCGAGCCCGCGGATCTGCTCCTCCAGCGCGGAGGTGTCCACGGTGATGCCCCTGGCGTATTCCTCGACGGCCCCGAGCAGGTGCGAGCGCAGCCACGGGACGTGCTGGAACAGCCGGTGGTGCGCGGCCTCGCGCAGCGCCAGATAGAGCCGGATCTCGTCGGCGGGGATCTCAAGGCCCTCGCTGAAGGACGCGATGCCGCCGGGCAGCAGCGCCGCGGTGCCGGACAGCGGCAGGCCGATGTCGGTCGTGCCGATGACCTCGCGCGCCAGCGAGCCGAGCGCCTGGCCGATCTGCTGACCGACCATCATGCCGCCCATCTGCTTGAGCATGCCCATCAGCGGCCCGGCCATCTGCTGGGCCTCGGGCGGCAGCCCGGAGCCGCCGAGCGCGCCGCCCATGGTCTCGACCATGCGTTCGGCAACGGGCTCGCAAAGCTTGCGCCAGACCGGGACCGTGTTCTCGATCCACTCGGACCGGCTCCAGGCCTGCGGGTTGGACACGCCGCTCGGCAGCGTCGTCGCCTCGTTCAGCCACAGGTCGGCCAGGCTCAGCGCCTCGACGATCTGGCGGCGCTCGCCTTCCATGACGCTCGGATCGCCCTGGGCGACCACGGCGTGTCGTGCGATGTTCTTGGCCATGTCCCAGTTGACAGGGCCTGAACCCTGGGGCGCCGACAACATGTCGGCGAACTGGCGCATCGCCTGAGCCATTTGCTCAGGGTTGCCGAACATGGCGAACGGGTTCTCGTTAGGGTCGTTTTCGCGACCTGGCAGGTCAGTCACCGCTCTACCTCGTGCAGGATGGAGGAGTCCACATCCGCCACGTTAGTCGTCCTACGGCGGATCAGTGCAAAGTGAGGACCTGGTGCCTACCTCGAAACGCCCGCGTCAACCCGTCGTCGCCGTCACCGGCGCGGCCTCCGGCATCGGCCGCGAGTTGCTGGTGAGACTCGCATCCGCCGCGGATTTCCGCAGAGTGGTGGCCATCGACGAGGAGCGTGGCGACGTTCAGGAAGCCACGTGGAGAGTGATCGACGTACGGGATCCGCTCTTGGCGAACCGGATCTCCGACATCGACGTCCTGGTCCATCTGGCCGGTGACTACGCCGTCGACTCCGACCCGGGGGAGCGGCGCGCGTACAACCTCAGAGCCGCGCAGACGGTGCTCACCGCCTGCGCCGCCGCCCGCGTGCGGCGGGTGATCCTGGTCACCAGCGCCATGGTGTACGGCGCCGCGCCCGACAACGAGGTCCCCCTGCCCGAGGACTCCCCGGTGGCCGCCGAGCCCGACACCGGCGTCGTGGGCGACTACCTGGAGATCGAGTCGCTGGTCCGCAGGTCGCTGCGCAGCCACCCGGGCCTGGACGTCACGGTGCTGCGCCCGGCGGCGGTCGTCGGTCCGGGCGTCGACACGGTCATCACCCGGCACTTCGAGTCGCCGAGGCTGCTCACGGTCAAGGGCTGCAACCCCAACTGGCAGTTCTGCCACATCGACGACCTCATCTCGGCGCTGGAGCTGGCCGCCAAGGGGGCCGTCACGGGCGTGGTGGCCGTGGGCTCCGACGGCTGGCTGGAGCAGGAGCAGGTCGAGGAGCTGTCCGGAATCCGGCGGTTCGAGCTGCCGGCCGGGCTCACGTTCGGCACCGCGCAACGCCTGCACCGGCTCGGCATCACCCCGGCCCCCGCCACCGACCTGCACTATGTCGTCTATCCGTGGGTGGTCGACTGCTCGGCGCTGCGCGAGGCGGGCTGGAAGCCCACGTGGACCAACGAGGCCGCCTTCCGGCAGCTCCTCGAACTCCGCGAGAACAGGACCACCGTGGTCGGCAGGCGGCTGCCGGTCAAGGAGGCCACGCTCACCGCGGCCGGCGCGACGGTGGCCGTCATCGGCACCGCGGCGATCGTCCGGCAGGTCCGCAAAAAGCGTCGCCAGTAGGAACGTGAGGTTAGGCTCTTTCCGTGGACGTCATCCGGTTGCTCGGCATTCGTGACACCCCGTTGTCCGTTGACGAGGTGCTGGCCGCGGTGGGAGACCACGCGGCGGGCGGCACCGCGATCTTCATCGGCACCGTGCGCGAACAGGACCACGGCAAACCCGTGACCCGGCTCTCCTACTCCGCCCATCCCTCGGCGCCCGACGAGCTGCGCCGGGTCGCCGAGAAGGTCGCGGCCGACTTCCCCGTCACCGCGATGGCCGCCGTCCACCGGGTCGGCGACCTGGGGCTCGGCGACACGGCGGTGATCGTCGCCGTGGCCGCGCCACACCGCGACGAGGCGTTCAAGGCCTCGCGCAGGCTCATCGACGACCTCAAGGCCGAAGTCCCCATCTGGAAACACCAGGTGTTCGCCGATGGCGAGACCGAGTGGGTCGGCGCCTGCGAATAAGCTCATCACCATGTCACGACGCGTCCTCACCCTGCTGCTCGCGGGGTTCTTCGTGCTCGCGCTGGGCGTCCTGGGCGCGTTCCGGCCGGTCCCGTACGTCGTGCTGAGCCCCGGCCCCACCGAGAACACCATCGGCGAGATCGACAAGAAGCCGGTGATCTCGATCAGCGGCCGGCAGACCTATCCCACCAGCGGCGCGCTGAGCCTGGTCACGGTGGCCTACCAGGGCGGCCCGGCCGCCCAGATCGACCTGCTGACGGCGTTGCGCGGCTGGCTCGACCCGACCGTCGCGGTGGTCCCGCAGGAGACGATCTTCCCGCCCGGCCGCGACGCGAAGAAGGTCGATGAGGAGAACGCGGTCGAGATGACCAACTCCCAGGACTCCGCCAAGGCCGCCGCGCTCAACGAGCTCAAGATCCACTACGACCGGGTCGTCACGGTGCTGTCCACCGAGAAGGGCAAGCCCGCCGACGGCAAGCTGCAGAAAGGCGACCAGATCAACGCGGTCGACGGCAAACCGGCCACCGACTCGCAGTTCGTCGGCGACACCGTCAAGGCGCACAAGCCGGGCGAGACCGTGACCTTCAACGTGACCAGGGGCGGTCAGAAGCTCGACGTGTCGCTGCAGCCGATCGCCAGCAAGGACGGCAAGCCCCTCGTCGGCGTGCTCATGCAGGAGAAGTTCAAGTTCCCCTTCGACGTCGACATCAACGTCGGCGACGTCGGCGGCCCGAGCGCCGGGCTGATGTTCTCGCTCGGCATACTCGACAAGCTGACCCCCGGCGAGATCACCGGCGGCAAGCGCATCGCCGGCACCGGCACCATCGACACCGAGGGCCAGGTCGGGCCCATCGGCGGCATCGCCCAGAAGATGGTGGGGGCCCGCGACTCCGGCGCGACCGTCTTCCTCACCCCCGCGGACAACTGCGCGGAGGCCATGAAGGCCGTGCCCGACGGCTTGCGGCTGGTCAAGGCCGACACGTTGCACGACGCGGTGCTCGCGCTCGACGCGCTGCGCACCGGAAAGGGCAATGTGCCCGCTTGTGAGGCCGGATGAAACTTCCGGCGAGCGCCGTGCGTTAGCCGTACGGCTGGCGCTGCGGTGTAAGTTGCCAGACACGGACCGTTTCTTCATCACGACGAGGGGTTGGCCTTGAGCTTCCGGACCCCAGGGGCCGGCAGGGCGATGCGCTTGCCACGCCGGCCGCGGCTGCTTCTGCCTGTGGCCATCGCGCTGGTCGCGATCGTGGCCCTGTTTTTTCTCTTTTCTGGGATTTATACCGACTACCTGTGGTTTGACACGACCAACTACACGTCGGTCTTCTCCGGGGTGCTGCTGACCGAGATCGTGCTGTTCCTCGTCGGAGCGGTGCTCATGGTCGGCATCACGGGCGGCAACATGCTGCTGGCCTTCCGCACCCGGCCGATGTTCGGCCCCGCCGTGTTCGGCGGCGGCAGCGGAGCCGACCGCTATCGCATGGCGCTCGACCCCCACCGCAAGCTGATCTTCATCGTCGGCATGGGCCTGCTCGCGCTCTTCTCCGGCTCCTCGTTCGCGGGACAGTGGAAGACGTGGCTGCAGTTCGTGAACGGAGCCTCCTTCGACAAGAAGGACGAGCTGTTCGGCATGGACATCTCGTTCTTCATGTTCGACTACCCGTTCATCAGGATGGTGCTGAACTTCCTGTTCACCGCCGTGATCATCTCGATCATCCTGGCCACGATCACCCATTACCTCTACGGCGGCTTCCGGCTGCAGTCGCCGGGCGTGCACGCCTCCAGGGCCGCGCGGATCCATCTTTCCGTGCTGCTCGGCGTGTTCGTCCTGCTCAAGGCCGTCGCCTACTACATCGACCGGTTCGGTCTGGTCTTCTCCGACCGCGGCTACGTGCACGGCGCGTCCTACACCGACGTCAACGCGGTGCTCCCGGCCAAGAACATCCTCGCGATCATCGCGCTGATCTGCGCCGCGCTGTTCTTCGCCGGCGTCGTGCGCCCCGGCGGCATGCTGCCCGGCGTCTCGTTCGGGCTGCTCGTGCTCTCGGCCATCCTGATCGGCGGCGTCTACCCGGCGCTGGTCGAGCAGTTCCAGGTCAAGCCCAACCAGCAGGGCAAGGAAGCCCTCTACATCGACCGGAACATCCAAGCCACCAGATCAGCCTACGACGTGCAGAACGCCGAAGTGATCGACTACAACGCCCAGGCCGACCCGACCAAGGTCAGCGCCGGCGGCGACGAGTCGGTGACCGGCGTGCGCCTGCTCGACCCGGCGCTGGTGTCGTCCACGTTCGAGCAGACCCAGCGCATCCGCGGCTTCTACGGCTTCCCCGACCAGCTCGACGTCGACCGCTACCCCGGCAAGGACGGCAAGCTGGTCGACCACGTGGTCGGCGTCCGCGAGCTGCTCGGCCCGCCCGCGCCCCAGAACAACTGGATCAACCGCGCGCTGGTCTACACCCACGGCTACGGCTTCGTCGCCGCGCCCGGCAACGAGGTCGACGCGGGCGGCCTGCCCGCCTACGACAGCAAGGACATGCCGGTCACCGGCGACCTCGCGGCCTCGACCGGGCTCAAGGAGTCGCGCGTCTACTTCGGCGAGAACCCCGGCTCCACCGAGTACGTCATCGCCGGCGGCAACCCCAGCAAGCCGCAGGAGCTCGACTACCCGGTCTCCGGCGGCCAGACCGGCCAGCAGAACACCACCTACACCGGCAAGGGCGGCGTGCCGATCGGCTCGGCCCTCAACCGGCTGGTCTACGCCGCCAAGTACGGCGAGATGAACATCCTGCTGTCGGGCGACATCAACGACAACTCCAAGATCCTCTACGTGCGCAACCCGCGGGAGCGGGTGGAGAAGGTCGCGCCGTTCCTGACCCTCGACGGCAACGCCTACCCGGCGATCGTCGACGGCCGGATCACCTGGATCATCGACGGGTACACCACGTCCAACGCGTACCCGTACTCGCAGAGCGAGAGCCTCGGCGACATGACCCGCGACCTGGCCACCGACCGCCGCGTGGTCGCCCAGCAGCCGCAGGACGAGATCAACTACATCCGCAACTCGGTCAAGGCCACGGTCGACGCCTACGACGGCACGGTCACGCTCTACGCCTGGGACGGCAACGACCCGGTGCTCAAGACGTGGTCCAACGCCTTCCCCGGCACGATCAAGCCCGCCTCGCAGATGAGCCCCGACCTCCAGGCGCACATCCGCTACCCGGAAGACCTGTTCAAGGTGCAGCGCTACATGCTGTCGCGCTACCACGTCACCAACGCGGCCGCCTTCTACAGCGCCCAGGACTTCTGGAACATCCCCAGCGACCCCTCGCAGGGCAACCAGTCGGTCAAGCAGCCGCCGTACTACCTGACGGCGACGATGCCCGACGAGTCCGAGCCGTCGTTCTCGCTGACCACGACCTTCGTCCCGAGGGAGGGCCCCAACCTGGCGGCCTTCATGGCCGCGGGCTCCACGGTGGGCAAGGACTACGGCAAGCTGCGCATCCTGCGCATGCCGTCCAACACCACGGTCCCCGGCCCCGGTCAGGCCCAGAACAACTTCCAGAACAAGTTCTCGGGCGAGCTGGGCCCCCTCGGCCTCGGCCAGGCCAACGTCAGGTACGGCAACCTGCTGACCCTGCCCTACGCGAACGGCCTGATCTACATCGAACCGGTCTACGTGCAGACCAAGGCCGGCACCGGTCAGGAGCCGTACCCGATCCTGCGGCGGGTGCTGGTGGCGTTCGGCAACAAGGTCGGCTCGGGTGACACCCTCGACCAGGCGCTGGAGCAGGTCTTCGGCGGCGAGCAGCAACAGCCGAACACCCAGCCCCAGCAGACCACGCCCAACCAGGCGAACACGTCGGCGATGAACACCGCCATCTCCAACGCCCAGAAGGCCTACGAGGACGCCCAGAAGGCCCTCCAGGCCAGCCCCCCGAACTGGGACGAGTACGGCAAGGCGCAGAAGCGGCTGGAGGAGGCGCTGAAGCAGATCGAGAGCGCCAACGCCAAGCCGGCGGCCACTCCGTCGCCCTCGGCCTCGCCCTCCGCCTCCCCGTCGGCGACGCCCTCCGCCTCGCCGCCGGCCACGTCCACACCGACGCCGACACCCTCGGGCACACAGGCGGGAGGCACCACCTAGCCCATTCGGTTTGCGCCCGCACCCCTTCGCCGATAGTCTTGAAAAGCAAGACAGCGACGCGGGGTGGAGCAGTTCGGTAGCTCGCTGGGCTCATAACCCAGAGGTCGCAGGTTCAAATCCTGCCCCCGCTACCAAGATTCGAGGTCCTGGCCGATGGCCAGGGCCTCGTTGCTTTTCAGCGGCATCGCAGGTCCCATCCGGCACCGTCGGTCTTCAGGACCTCGACCACCGCGGACGCGGGATCGCCGTCCTGGAAGTACACCCTGCCGTTGATCCGGTCGTAGTAGCTCGTGAGCTCGGCCTCGGACAGCCTGGTGCGCAGCGAGAACCTGACCAGGAAGTCGCAGTGGTCGCCGTTGCCCTCCTGCACGCCCACCGAGCCCTGGGCGCCGGCGGCGTTGAACGAGGTCTCGGGCGGCAGCGGATGAGCCAGGAGCCGATCCTTCATGTCCGCCAAGCGCAGGTCATCGGCCCATATGGGCACCATGACGAGCAGGGCCAGCGCGACGGGCGACGCCAGGAGGAGGATCCGCCGCCAGTGAAGCCGGCGCCGTGGTGGCAGGGGTTCGAGCAGCATGAGGCCCATGGTCACAGCCGCCGACGCGCCCGGACAAGCCCGGCCGGGTCGGAGGAGTCCAGAAGGGCGGTATAGTTGATAACAACACACCGACGCGGGGTGGAGCAGTTCGGTAGCTCGCTGGGCTCATAACCCAGAGGTCGCAGGTTCAAATCCTGTCCCCGCTACCAATCCGAAGTCCCCGGTCGCCA